>NZ_JBEXHV010000025.1:0-87542 GCF_040608275.1 Micromonospora sp. NPDC005205 | reverse complement strand
GGTGTGGAGGGTGGAGGTGGGGGGTCGGGGGGGGTGGAGTGTGCTCTGGGGTTCTTCGCTCGCGTGGCCCCGCGGCGCGCGCGGCCCACGCACACCGGGCCGCCGCCGGCGTTCAGATCGGCGGACGACGCCAGGTCGGTCGGGACGAGCGGCGCAACTGCGCCGGCAGGGTCGCCATCGGGGTACGCGTGGCCAGCGGGGCGTGCGCGTCCGGAACGGCTGTCGCGCCGATGCCCGTGCCGCGAATGTCCAGGAACGACCCTGCCCGACGGGCCACCACCCGTGCCTCCTCGTGCAGCGCCTCCAGGTCGTCTGCCGCCGACGCGGTGACGAGGGTCAGCAGGGCGCTGCGCCCGGCCGGATAGGTGACCACGCAGCCTGCTGTGGTGCACACGACCGACTCCCGGAACTCACCATGCCGGACGGTGTCGGCCACCCGGTGCCCGAGCCCGAAACTCGCGGCGGCGAGCGCGGCGAGATGGGTGGCGTCGGTGCTGGGTAGGTCACTGGAGATGAGCAGGCCGTCGGTGCCCGCGAGCACCGTGCCCGCGATGTCGGGTCGGCGCTGGCGCAGCCCGCGTAGCTCCGGTCCCATCACCGTGTCTGCGTCCACGAGCGTTACCCCTCACCGGTCGGCTCTGCGTGTCAGTCGGCTGGTCACGTTCCGCGCTGGGAACGCTACCGGTGGCGACTTCCGACCGCGAGACCGTAACCCTCGGCGATCGGTCGGCAACTGGGGGCCAATCGGTGGTTGTGTGCCATTCATCGATGCGTCGTGAGCGGGTCGGGCAGTGGTGGCTGGCGTAACCTTGGCTCGCTCGTACACGGCCGATTGGGCGCCGCGTCGAACGGGAAGAGGTGACTGCATGACGAGTGTCTGGGAGAGCCTGACTGTCGACTCCCGCGACCCGGCCCGACTGGCCCGTTGGTGGGCTGAGGCGCTCGGCTATCAGGTCGTCACCGAGAAGCCCGACGAGGTGGAGATCCGCCAGTCCGCCGACCGCCTGCCCGGCCTGGTCTTCGTGCCGGTGACCGAGGGTAAGGAGCGCAAGAACCGGTTGCACCTCGACCTGCGCCCCGCCGATCTGGAGGCTGAGGTCGAGCGCCTGGTCGACATGGGCGCACGGCACGTCGACATCGGTCAGGGCGACGTCGAGTGGACGGTGCTGGCCGACCCGGAGGGCAACGAGTTCTGCGTACTGCGTGAGAAGTGAGCCGGGGGCGGCGGAGGCTCGGTTGGTCGAGGAGCCGCCCAAGGACACCGGGCATCGCCGGTCGCCGTACGAGCGCGACCGGGCCCGGGTGCTGCACTCGGCGGCGTTTCGCAGGCTGGCCACCAAGACCCAGGTACACACCGCCGGCACCGACGACTTCCTGCGTACGCGGCTGACCCACTCGCTGGAGGTGGCCCAGATCGCCCGGGAGATGGGTTCCCGGCTGGGCTGCGACCCGGACGTGGTGGACGTCGCGGGGCTCGCGCACGACCTCGGGCACCCGCCGTTCGGGCACAACGGCGAGGCTGCGCTGGATCTGCTCGCCACGCCGTGCGGCGGCTTCGAGGGCAACGCGCAGACCCTGCGGGTGTTGACCCGCCTCGAGGCAAAGGTGCTCGCCCCGGACGGCTCGTCCGCCGGGCTGAACCTGACCCGGGCGTCGCTGGACGCGATCGGCAAGTACCCCTGGCCGCGCCGGCCGGGGGAGCGCAAGTTCGGGGTGTACGCCGATGACGCGGCCGTCTTCGACTGGATCCGGGCCGGCGCACCCGGCGACCGGCGTTGCCTGGAGGCCCAGGTGATGGACTGGGCCGACGACGTCGCGTATTCGGTGCACGACGTGGAGGACGGCATCCACGGCGGCTATGTCACGTTGCACCCGCTGCTCACCGACGCCGACGAGCGGGCCGCGCTCTGCGCCGACGTGGCCGCCGCCTACTCCGGGGAGTCCGAGGCGGACCTGGCCGAGGTGCTCGTCGACCTGCTGGCCGGTCCGCTGCTCGCCCCGCTCGCCGGCTACGACGGCAGCCATCGCGCGCAGGTCGCGTTGAAGGCCACCACCAGCGGGGTGACCGGGCTGTTCGTGTCCGCCGCGGTGGCGGCGACGGAGGAACGCTTCGGTCCGGGCCCGCACCGCCGCTACGCCGCCGACCTGGTCGTGCCCCGCCTGGTGCGGGCGCAGTGCGCGCTACTCAAGGGCATAGCGCTGCGGTACGTGATGCGTCGCAGCGGCTTCCGGGGCCGTTACGAGCGGCAGCGGACGATGCTCGCGGAGTTGGTCGCCGCGCTGGTCCGGCATGCCCCGGAGGGGCTCGACCCGATCTTCGTCCCGCTGTGGCGGGCCGCCCCGGACGACCGGGCCAGATTGCGGGTGGTGATCGACCAGGTCGCCTCGCTCACCGACCCGGCGGCGGTGACCTGGCACACCCGCCTGGTCGGCAAGGGGACACCCCCGGCCAACCATGAGCCAACTTAGGCTAACCTAACTGACATGACGGAACGCCCCAGGAACGTCACTTCGGCCCGGGTGCTGCGCACCGAGCGGCCCACCCCGCACCTGATCCGGCTCGTCCTCGGTGGGGACGAACTGGTCGGCCTGCCGGTGGGCGAGTTCACCGACCACTACATCAAGGTGGTGTTCCCGCAGCCGAACGTCGCATACCCGCAGCCGCTGGACCTCGCCGCGATCCGCCGGGACCTGCCCCGGGAGCAGTGGCCCCGGCTGCGCGCGTACACCGTTCGGCGCTGGGATCCGCTGGCCGGGGAGCTGACCGTCGACGTGGTGCACCACGGCGACGAGGGGTTGGCCGGCCCGTGGGCCGCCGCGCTGCGTCCCGGCGATCCGGTGCACTTCGTCGGCCCCGGCGGCGCGTACGCCCCGAACCCGGACGCGGACTGGCACCTGCTTGTCGGTGACGAGAGCGCCCTGCCGGCGATCGCCGCCGCGCTGGAGCGCCTTCCGCTGGGTGCCCCGGCCCACGTCTTCGTGGAGATCGCCGACCCGGCGGAGGAGCAGAAGCTGCTCAGCCCCGGGGCGGTCGAGGTGACCTGGCTGCACCGTGGCGAACGCCCGGTGGGCGAGGCGCTGGTCGCGGCGGTGCGCGCGTTGGAGTTCCCGGCCGGCCAGGTGCACGCCTTCGTGCACGGCGAGGCGGCCTTCGTCCGGGAGTTGCGCCGGCTGCTGCGCGGTGAGCGGGGCGTACCCCTCGACCAGCTCTCCATCTCCGGCTACTGGCGGCGTGGCATGGACGACGAGGGCTGGCGTTCCACCAAGGCCGACTGGAACCAGCAGGTGGCGGCCGAGGAGACGAGCGTCGCCGAGCCGGCCCGGGTGGCCTGAGCGCCGCCGCTCAGCCCTCGGGCGTCTGATTCGCTTGGCCGGCCTTGGCCAGTCGCCGGCTGACCAGGACGGCGTACCCGACGACGGCCAGGGAGAGCAGCGACAGCATCAGCCTCGGTTGGTGCACCGTCACGGTGACCAGGGAGACCGAGACCACCCCGTAGACGGCGATCGCGAACCGGGCGGCGCTCGGCCGGGTCCACAGCCAGTACAGCGCCAGACCGCAGAGCGTCCAGATCACCATCGACGCGCCGAGCAGCAGCCGCAACTCCAGCGGCAGGTGGTTGGCGTTGTCGTCGACCAGCCGGACCACCTGCCCGAGTGACCAGCCGAGCAGCAGCAGCGCACCGCCGAGCGGAATGTGCAGGTAGCTGTACGCCTGCCCGCCGCGCAGCCGGCGTTGGAGAAGGCGGGTGGTGACGAATGTGGTGTAGACCCACCAGACGGCCGCCGGAATCAGGAAGGCCAACGCCGCGGTGAGGATCATGTGGGGCGGGGGATGGTCCGGCACGGCGAAGAGCAGGCTGGCCAGCGCGCTACCCAGCACGATGATGGTGAACTGGCCGATCCGTTCCGGCAGGTGCCTGTTGTCCACCGGCCAGCGGTTGAGCCAACGCGCCCCGACCCAGGGCGTGGACAGTTCGATCACCATGGCGACGATCCACAGGACGGGCCGCAGCTCGGTGGGCACGATCAGCGACACCAACCAGATCAACCAGCCCGATCCGAAGCCGATCAGGTAGATGGTCGTCACCATCCGGGCCATCGGGCTGGTGGAACGGGCCCGTAGGTACAGCAGGAGCAGCACACCCCGCACGATCAGGTACCCGATGGGCAGGAGGACGCTCTCCGGCACCTCGTCGACCCCGAGTGTCATCGCGCCCGCGCCCACCAGCGCGACGAGCACCAGCACCCGGTGCAGCGCGTCGTCCGGATCGAACCGCGTGTCGTAGTAGACCTGTCCCATCCAGGCCCACTGAATCACCACGAAGAGCCCGATCACGGCCAGTACGTCGGTCGGCGACGGGCTCGGCTCGTCACCCAGCCGAGCCACCACCGCCGCCAGCGCGTACACGAAGATGAGGTCGAGGAAGAGCTCCAGCCAGGTGGCGTGCCGGTGTCCGGCCTCGTCCGCACCCGGGGTCTGATCGGGTAGCCCGACCCGCCCGGCCAGCCATCTTGGCAGGCGGGGGGCTTGGCTACGTACCCGGCGCATCTGGTCATGGTCCCCGCGCGGACCCGGCCGGCGGGCCGGAACCGCCCAGCCGGCAGCGGCCGCCGCCACACCGGCGTCCCCCGGCCGGCGTGTCGTCGGTCCGGCAGGGCAGGATGTACGGCGAGGGGGTGGCGCATGGCTGGGCGGATCCGGGACGAGGACATCGCACTGGTCCGGGAACGCACCTCGATCGGGGATGTGATCTCCGAGACGGTCACCCTGAAGTCCGCCGGCGGCGGCAACCTCAAGGGTCTGTGCCCGTTCCACGACGAGAAGAGTCCGTCGTTCAACGTGTCCCCGGCCCGCAACGTCTGGTACTGCTTCGGCTGCGGGGCCGGCGGGGACGCGATCAAGTTCCTGATGGACGCCGACCACCTCAGCTTTGTGGAGTCCGTCGAGCGGCTGGCCGGCCGCGCCGGCATCCAACTGCGCTACATCGAGGACGACAAGGGCACCCCGCGCCCCCGACCGCAGCAGGGCCAGCGGCAGCGCCTGGTCGCCGCGCACGCCGCCGCCGTCGACTTCTACAGCGCGCAACTGAGCACCGCCGGCGCGCGGGCGGCACGGGAGTTCCTGGCCCGCCGGGGCTTCGACCGGGCCGCCGCCGAGCGCTACGGCTGTGGCTTCGCGCCGGAGGGTTGGGACCCGCTCACCAAGCACCTGCGCCAGCAGGGCTTCACCCACCAGGAGCTGGTCACCGCCGGGCTGTCCCGGGAGTCCCGTTCCGGCACCCTGATCGACAGGTTCCGTCGCCGGCTGCTCTGGCCGATCCGCGACCTCGCCGGCGACGTGATCGGCTTCGGTGCGCGCAAGCTCTTCGATGACGACGACGGCCCGAAGTACCTGAACACGCCCGAGACGCCGATCTACAAGAAGTCGCACGTGCTCTACGGCATCGACCAGGCCAAGCGGGAGATCGCCAAGCAGGGTCGGGCGGTGATCGTCGAGGGTTACACCGACGTGATGGCCTGTCACCTGGCCGGGGTGACCACTGCGGTGGCGACCTGCGGCACCGCCTTCGCCGCGGACCACATCTCCGTCCTGCGCCGGCTCCTGTTCGATAGCGACGAGGTGGCCGGCGAGATCATCTTCACCTTCGACGGTGACGCCGCCGGGCAGAAGGCCGCGCTGCGCGCCTTCGAAGACGACCAGCGCTTCGTCGGGCGCACGTTCATCGCGGTCAGCCCGGACAACATGGACCCTTGCGACCTGCGGCTGGCCAAGGGCGACCTGGCGGTGCGTGACCTGGTCGCCCGCCGTGAGCCGCTCGTCGACTTCGCGCTGCGGCACGTGATCAGCCGCTTCGACCTGGACACCGTCGACGGCCGGGTCGAGGCGATGCGCCACGCCGCGCCGCTGGTCGCCCGCCTGAAGGACCGGGAGAAGCGCCCGGAGTACGTCCGCAAGCTCGCCATGGACCTCGGCATGGAGATCGAGCCGGTGCAGCGGGCGGTGCTCGCCGCCGCCAACACCCCGGCGCCCGGCACCCGCGAGGCCGCCCCCGCCGCCCGGCCAACCTCCGCCCGCCCCGAGCCGGCGGTGGACAGCCCGCTGTCGATGGTCGAGCGGGAGGCGCTCAAACTCGCCCTCCAACAACCGGTCCTGGCCGGGCCGATGTTCGACACGGTCGAGGCCACCGAATACCGCCACCCGGTGCACGTCGCGGTGCGTACGGCCATCGCGGCGGCCGGTGGTGCCGCGTCGGCGACCGGCGGCGCGGTCTGGATCGAGTCGGTCCGCGACGCCTGCGAGGACCTGGCGGCAGCGGCGCTGGTCGGTGAGTTGGCCGTCGAACCACTGCGGATCGACGGTGAACCGGACCCGCGCTACGTGTCGATCACCATGGCCCGGGTGCAGTTCGGGTCGGTGACCGCCCGGGTCCGGGACCTCAAGTCACGCATCCAGCGAATCAACCCGGTCAACAACAAGGACGAGTACTTCGCCGCCTTCGGTGAGCTGCTCTCCCTGGAGCAGCACGCCCGGGCGTTGCGCGAGCAGGCTGCGGGAGGCCTCTAGATGGGACTGTTCAGCCGCAAGCCGAAGCTGCCGCCGGCCGACCGGCCGCCGCTGACCGCCGACGAGCGGGTGGTGGCCTGGGCCGCCGCCGGCAACGGTGAGGGCGACGGGGTGGTGGTCGCCACCAACCTCGGGTTGTGGCTGCCCGGTCGAGGGCACAGGCTCGGTTGGCACACCATCCTCAAGGCGGTCTGGTCCGGCCGGCAGTTGACAGTCACCCCCGCCGAGCCCGTCGTCGAGCGCGACGGCTACACGGTGGTCGCCGACGGTCCGGCCGAGACGTACCTGCTGCTCGACCCGGGGGAGTTGCCGCACCAGGTGCGGGCCCGGGTGACCCGTTCGGTCGCGTACACCGAGCACCAGCCGGTGCCCGGCGGCGCGGCGCGGGTCGCGGCCCGACGCGTGGCCGGGGTCGATGGTCTGACCTGGACAGTCCGACTCGACCCCGGCACTCCGACCGACGACGACGCAGTGCTCGCCGACACCGACCGGCTGGTCGGTGTGGCCCGCGCCGCCACCGCTCCGGCCGACGGCTGACCGGTCGGGTCAGTTCGCGCCGAGGTCGTTCAGCGCCTTCTCGGCGCCGCGGTGCAGCGGCACCGGCAGGGTCCGGCGGGCCTTTTCCAGCGAGATCCCCTTGGCCGCCGGGTTGGCCTGGGCCAGAGCGTCGCGCTTGTCGAACACCGTCCGGGTGATCGCGCAGGCCACGTTGGCGTCAAGGTCCTTGCGGACCAGCAGCACGTTGGGCACGACGATGGTCGGGGTGTCGCTCGCCGTCTTGTACGCGTCCCGGCCGATCGTGCCTTCCTGGTAGCCGGGGCTCAGCGTGGTCATCTTCGGCAGCAACGGCGAGATGTCGACGAACTTCACCGAGTCGCCGGCAGTGGTGAACAGGTCGGTGAGGCCACCGGTGGGCAGACCACCGGACCAGAAGAAGCCGTCGACGCTGCCGTCCTTGATCCCCTCGACAGTCTTGGTGAGGTCCAGTCGCTGCGCCCGAATGTCCTTCGCCGGGTCGAGACCGGCGGCCTGCAACAGCCGGTTCGCGATCACCTCGGTGCCGGACTTCGGTGAGCCGGTGGAGATCCGCTTGCCGCGCATGTCGGCCACCGAGGTGATCCCGGAGTCGTTGCGGACCACCACCTGCGTGTAGTTGTCGTAGATGCGGGTCAGCGCCTGCACCGGCTGCGGCGCGGTGAAGCTGCCCTTGCCCTCCACCGCGTTGACCGCCGTGTCGAACAGCGAGAAGGCCACGTCGTACTGGCCACCGACCAGTTGCTCGACGTTCTGCACCGAGGCGCCGGTCTCGGCGGCGGTGCCGGTGAGCTTGCCGCCGGTCGCTCCGGACAGCTGCCCGGCCAGGGCGTTGCCGACCACGTAGTAGACGCCCGTCGCGTTGCCGGTGGCGATGCCGACGCGGGTCTCCTTGGTCACCTCGCAGGTGACCTCGCTGGCCGTGTCGTCAGTGGCCGCGCCGCCCTGCTGACCTCCGCAACCCGCGGCACCGACCGCGACGAGAGCGAGCGCGCTCAGGCCCGCCGCGAGCCGTACGTCGATTCGTCTCACAGTTGTTCCTCCACAGGATTTGCTGGTGATCCGGACGTTGACCGGCCGGCGGCGCCGCGTCGGACGAACACGCCCGCCGCCGCCACGGCGGCCAGCGCTGCGCCGACCGTGACCGGCACGGGTTCGAGCCAGAGCAATGTGACGCCGGCGAGAGCGCCCAGCACCCGCTCCGGTACGCCGGCCGGGCCCACACCGGGCAGCCAGCCACCGGCGGCGACGGCGAGCACCGCCACGCTGAGCGCTGTGACGCCGGCGGCGAAGGCGATCCGCTGGACGCCACCGATGCCGAGCAGGCCGAGCCCCGCCGGCGTGATGACGAACGCGATCGGGGTCAGGTAGGCCGGCAGCGCGTACCGCAGGGTCTGCCACATGGTCGGCACCAGCCGGCCGCCGGTGACCGCGGCGGCGGCCACCGCGGCGAGCGCGGTCGGTGGGGACACCTCGGACAGCACCGCGAAGTAGAAGACGAACATCGCCGCCGCCGGCGCGGTGACGCCCAGGTCGAGCAGGGCCGGACCGACGATCACCCAACCGATCACGAACGATGCGGTGACCGGAACGGCCAGGCCCAGCAGGCTGAGCGCGACGGCGGCGAGCAGCGCGGTGAGCACCAGCACCAGGGTCGGGTCCGACGTGGCCGCCTGCGCCCCGCCGATCAGCAGCGCCGCCGCCTGCGGCCCGAGGCCGGTCTTCGTGGTGGTCGCCGTGATGATGCCGGCGGCGGCGCAGACCGCGGTGACGGCGAGGACGCCGCGTACGCCGGTGACGAGCGCGGTCACCAGCCGGCCCGGGGTGAGTCGGTGCGCCCGGTCCAGGTAGGAGAGCACGACGGCGAGGACGATGGCGAACACGACGGCCCGCGTCGCGGACACACCGATGGCGAGGAACACGATGATGGCGATCAGTGACGCGAAGTGGTAGCCGAACCGGGCCAGCAGCCGCCAGGGCGAGCCGACGTCGATCACCACCGGGCGTACGCCGGAACGGCGGGCGTCGATCTCCACGGCGAGCAGGATGCCGAGGTAGTAGAGCACCGTCGGTACCGTTGCCCAGCCCAGCACCTGGAGGTACGAGACGCCCAGGTACTCGGCGATGATGAACGCCGCCGCACCCAGGGTTGGCGGGGAGAGGATCGCGCCCACCCCGGCCGCGGCCAGCATGCCGCCGGCCCGCTCCGGCGGGTAGCCGGCGCGGCGCAGCAGCGGCCAGGTGACCGCGCCGATGCTCACCGTCGTCGCCGCGCCGGAGCCGGAGACGGTGCCGAGCAGGAAGCCCGAGGCCACCGCCGTCCGGCCGGCTGCGGTCCGGGAACGTCGGAACGCCGCGGCCGACAACTCGACGAAGAACCGCCCGGCGCCGGACAACTCCAGCACCGCGCCGTAGATGGTGAACAGCACGATGTACGAGGCGGCCACGTCGAGCGGCGTGCCGTAGAAGCCGCTGTCGGAGTTGTAGAACGCGTCGACCAGCTGACTGAAGTCGAGCCCGGCGTGCGCGACCGGCCAGGACTGCGGCAACAACCCGCCGTAGTAGCCGTACCCGAGGAACAGCAGGCAGACCGCCGGCAGGATCCAACCGGTGGCACGTCGACACGCTTCGAGCAGCAGGAGCAGCAGGACGGTGCCCAGCACCAGATCCGTCGCCACCAGCAGGCCCTGCCGGTCGAGGAACGCGTTGTAGCCGCCGCCACCGCTGCCGATCCGGATCGGGAGGACGGGGTAGAGGCAGGCCGCGACCGCCAGGGCGCTCAGAGCCCAGTCGGTCACTGTGGGCCGCGCCGACGCGGGTGCCGGGACGTGCTCGTCGCTGTCGCTCCCGGTGGCCTCGGCGCTGTCGCTCCCGGTG
This sequence comes from Micromonospora sp. NPDC005205, assembly GCF_040608275.1. NCBI lineage: Bacteria > Bacillati > Actinomycetota > Actinomycetes > Micromonosporales > Micromonosporaceae > Micromonospora > Micromonospora sp. NPDC005205. Next base: position 77,566 of record NZ_JBEXHV010000025.1, on the reverse strand, counting down.
GCCTCGGCGCTGTCGCTCCCGGTGGCCTCGGCGCGGTCGGCCCGTGGTCGCCGGGAGCGTAGGCGGGCCGGCAGCCGCAGGTCGGACGGGTAGGCGAGGAAGACCAGCGGGAGTACGCCGGCGAGGAAGATGATCAGGTAATACTTGCTGCCCTGCGACAGGGGGCGGAACACCTGCCACAGGGCGAGAGCGCCGACCGCCAGCGCCGCCACGGTGAGGAGCAGACCCGCCGGCCCGGAGAGCACCCGCCCTGGTTTCTCGTCCTCGAACTGGGCGGCCAGGTCCCGAGTCGCCTGCTCGGCGACGCTCGGGTCGCTCGGCTCGGCTTCAGATCGCGGTCGGGGTGGCCCGCCGGGGCTCGCTGCGGGCCCGTCAACGGAAGAGTTGGCTGGTCGGGCACGTGACTGTGAACCATCGGGCGAGCTGATGGGCGGCACGGAAGGACGATACACGTCGATTGGCTGACGGGTGGGGCATCGATCGGCGTTTCGCCGTCGGTGGTACGGAAACCACTGTGATCGGCCGGTCGCCGGCGGATATTTGCGTGGAGGGGTGTCGGACCGGGCGGTTAGGGTCGGGCGGTGACTTCGGGGCGACCACTGATTCAGGCTCGCGGGCTGGTGAAGCGGTTCGGCGATTTCACCGCCGTGGACGGCATCGACGTCGAGGTTCGCCCGGGCGAGGCGTTCGGTTTCCTCGGGCCCAACGGTGCGGGCAAGTCGTCCACCATGCGGATGGTCGGCTGCATCTCCCCACCCAGCGCGGGTGAGCTGCGCATCCTCGACATGGATCCGGTGGCTGACGGGCCGGCCATCCGGGCGCGCCTCGGGGTGTGCCCCCAGCTCGACAATCTCGATCCGGAGCTGACCGTCCGGGAAAACCTGACCGTCTACGCCCGCTACTTCGGCATCTCCCGCCGGGCGGCCCGGGAGCGCGCCGCCGAGCTGCTCGACTTCGTGCAGCTCACCGAACGGGCCGACAGCAAGGTCGAGCCGCTGTCCGGTGGCATGAAGCGTCGGTTGACCATCGCCCGAGCGCTGGTGAACGATCCGGAGATCGTGTTGCTCGACGAGCCGACCACCGGGCTGGATCCGCAGGCCCGGCACCTGGTGTGGGAGCGGCTGTTCCGGCTCAAGCAGCAGGGCGTCACGTTGGTGCTCACCACCCACTACATGGACGAGGCCGAGCAGCTCTGTGACCGGCTGGTGGTGATGGACGGCGGCCGGATCGTCGCCGAGGGCTCGCCCCGCGCGTTGATCGAGCAGCACTCGACCCGCGAGGTGGTCGAGCTGCGTTTCACCGCCGAGTCGCAGGAACCGTTCGCAGGCAAGCTCGACGGGCTGGGGGAGCGGGTCGAGGTGCTGCCCGACCGGGTCCTGCTCTACGTGCCCGACGGCGACGCGGCGGTCGCCGAAGTCGCCGCGCTGGGGCTCCAGCCGGCGAACGTGCTGGTCCGGCGCAGCGGCCTGGAGGATGTCTTCCTGCACCTGACCGGCCGCACCCTGGTCGACTGACCGCCCGCGACTGATCGTTGACAGTGCCGCCACCGTTGATCTGCCGGCGGTTGCGGCTCAACGGGCTCTGGCCCAGGTGAGGAAGCGGTCGGTCAGCCCGTCGTGCCCAGCGAGGTCCCCGGCCGCCTCGTAGAGCAACGTGGCGAGGTAGACGAGCAGGCCGACCCGGTCCTCTCGGTACTCGCCCAGCAGTGCCAGCCGGGCCGGTGAGCAGGGCCACGCCGCCCCGCAGACCCGGCAGCGCCAGGACGGGCGGGCCGCGACGTGCGGGCGGTACCGGGGCATCAGTGCCCGCCGCTGTGACAAGCCGACCAGGTCAGTCGCACGAGGGAACCTCCATCGGGGGTGGGGAGGGGAGCGCCCCGGATCGGGGGGTCACGGGGCGCTCCCGGCCTGGTTCCGCCCGCCGTCTGGATCCCGTGAGCGGTTCCGCTGCGTGACAGTCTGCTGAGAGCCCGACTACTGTGGGAGGTTCCGCACGCCGACGACCAGCGCGTACGGCAATCGGCCCGGCACGGTACGGGAATGTACGGGGGTTGTCCGTGGAGAGTTCGTCCATGCTGGAGCACTTCGCCGAGGAGTTGCGACTGGCGCGGGCCGCCAGTGGGATGTCGCAGACGGCGCTGGCCGAGGCGTTGAGCTATTCCGGGGCGTTGGTCGCCAAGGTGGAGACATCCGAGCGCCGGCCGAGTCTGGATTTCGCCCGCCGTTGTGACGCCGTGTTCTCAGCCGACGGTCGGTTCGAGCGCATCCAGCGGCGGATCAGCCGTGAGGCGGTGGTGCCCTGGTTCCGCGACTGGGCCGGCATTGAGCAGGAGACCACAGCGCTGCGGTGGTACGAGCCGCTCTACGTGCCGGGCCTGGTCCAGACCGAGGGGTACGCCCGCGCCATCCTGGCCGGTGCCGGACTCTTCGCGGCGGACGAGGTCGAGCAGCAGGTGACCGCCCGGCTCGATCGGCAGGGCGTGCTCACCCGGGACCGGCCGCCGCTGCTCAGCGTGGTCGTCGACGAGTACGCGCTGCGCCGCCACGTCGGCGGGCCGGAAGTCATGCGTGAGCAGTTGCGGCACCTGGTGAAGCTCGGCTCGGCCCTGCCCCGGGTCCGAATCCAGGTCGTGCCGCTGTCCGCAGGTGCGTACGCTGGGCTCGATGGTCCCTTCGTGATCGCCACCGCAGCCACCGGTGAAGATGTGGTCTTCCTGGACGGGCAGCGTCACGGGCAGGTCATCGACCGCGCCGAGTATGTCCGGCAGATGGTCGAGGTGTGGGAGTCGATCCGTGGTGAGGCACTATCGCAGCAGCAGTCCCTCGACCTGATCGCGGAAGTGGCGGAGACATGGATCTGACCGGTGCCCGGTGGCGCAAGAGCACTCGCAGCAACGGCAGCGGCGGTGCCTGTGTGGAGGTTGCCAGCAACCTGCCTGGGTTGGTGGCCGTCCGGGACTCCAAGGACCCGACCGGCCCTGTGCTGGTCTTCGCGCCCGACACGTGGCGCGCGTTCGTCGGGTCCGACTCCGTCCGCCGGTAGGTAGCTGCCACGCGGTCCAGATCCACTCGGCTTTCAGGAAGTCGGGGTGTTGGGGCGGCTCTGACACCGCGAATTCCTGAAAACCGAGTCGATCAACGGGGCCCAGGCCGACCGCGCGAAACCCGGGCGACACCGCGGCGGGGTCGTCGTAGGGTGACCGGCGGTCTGTCGTACCCCTTGGGTAGACAGGTCGTGGTGGCCGGCGCGGTGGGCGGGGTGATCGGGTGAGTGTGACGGGATCGGCGCGGTTCCCCTGGGTGCCGGCTTACGCGGTGTTCGAGCACTACCTGGTGGGTCTGCGGCGCACCTGGCGGGCCGGGGTGTTCTCGTCGTTCCTGCTGCCGGTGCTGACCGTCCTCGGGTTCGGGGTGGGCGTCGGCGCCTACATCGACCAGGGCGTCGGCGGGGTGCGTTACCTCGACTGGTTGGTCCCCGGGCTGATCGCCTCGACCGCGCTCCAGGTGACTGTCGGTGACTCGACCTGGCCGGTGTTCAGCAACTTCCAATGGGTCAGGACCTACTTCGCGCAGGGCGCGTCGCCGCTGCGGGTGGGTGACATCGTGGCCGGGCACCTGGCGTTCGTGCTGTTCCGTGTGCTCACCACGATTGTGGCGTTCCTCCTGGTCACCGGGCTGTTCGGGGCGTTGCGGTCGCCGTGGGCGGTGGCCACCCTGCCGGTGGTCGCCCTGCTCGCGCTGGCCGTCGCCGCGCCGACCTTCGCGTACGCGGCGTCGGTGTCGAGCGACAGTTGGCTGGCGATGCTGTTCCGGTTCGCGGTCATCCCTATGACGCTCTTCGCCGGTGTGTTCTTCCCGGTCGAGTCGTTGCCCGAGGCGCTGCGCTGGCTGGCGTACGCGACACCGTTGTGGCACGCCGTGGACCTGTGCCGCGCGGCCACCCTCGGCGTCGCCGCACAGTGGTCGGTCGTCGGGCACCTGCTCTACCTGGCCGCCTGGGCGGTCGCCGGCTGGTTGCTGGCGGTGCGCGCGTTCCGTCGCAAGCTCGTCGTCTGAAGAGCAACTCGTCGTCTGAGGAGCAAGCAGAGAGGGTGTCGTGGTCACGCTGATCCTGCCCCGGCTGGTCGACGTCTCCGCCGCGTCCCGGCGGTCGGTATCGGTGGTCGGGCGCAACGTCGCGGCGCTGAAGTCGGTCTACTGGCTGCTGCTGCTCTCCGGCTTCGTGGAGCCGCTGCTCTACCTGCTCTCCATCGGGGTGGGCGTCGGCGCGCTGATCGGCGACCTGCCGCTGCCCGACGGGCGGCTGGTCTCGTACGCCGAGTTCGTGGCTCCGGCGATGCTCGCCTCCTCGGCGATGACCGGGGCGCTCGCGGAGACCACCTTCAACTTCTTCGGCAAGATGAAGTACATGAAGCTGTACGACGGGATGATCGCCACCCCGGTACGGCCGTTCGAGATCGCCGTGGGCGAGTTGGGTTGGGCGATGCTGCGGGGCAGCGCCTACTCGGCGGCGTTCCTCGGGGTGATGGTCGCGCTGGACCTGACCAGCGTCACCCGGGCGTTGACCGCCTTCCCGGCCGCGGTGCTTGTCGGGTTCGCGTTCGGGGCGCTCGGCATGGCGATCTCCACCTTCATGCGGAGCTGGCAGGATTTCGACCTGATGGGCTCCGCCCAGTTCACGCTCTTCCTCTTCTCCGGCACCTTCGTGCCGGCGCAGGCCTACCCGACGCTGCTGCACTGGCTCGTCGAGGTCACTCCGCTGTACCGGTCGGTGCACCTGATCCGGGGGGTCACGCTGGGCAGTGGCGGTTGGCTCTGGCTGCTCGACGTGCTGTACCTGCTGGCGATGCTGGCGGTCGGTCTGTACGTGGCCTCTCGCCGGATGGGCAGGTTGCTCTACAAGTAGGGGTTATGTGCGCGCGTTCACGGGGCATGTCCGGAGGTGACACCACCGACGAAGAGGAGGGGCGATGGCCTCGGACGAGTCTTCCGCCCAGCGGGAGCGGGAGCATGATCCCGCGAACGCGCCGGTCGGGCCTGACGCGGGCCCGGACAGCCCCACCGATCTGCCCGGCAGTGGCTGGAAGGCGGCGTTGCGCCGGACGGTCCGCGAATTTCAGGACGACAGCCTGACCGACTGGGCGGCGGCACTGACCTACTACGGGGTGCTGTCGATCTTCCCCGGCCTGCTGGTGCTGATCTCGATCCTCGGCCTGCTCGGCAAGAGTGCTACCGAGGGCGTCAAGGACACCGTCAATCAGGCGGTGCCGAACGACAGCATCCAGAAGATCATCGAGGGTGCGATCGATACCGCCCAGCAGAACGGCGGCCTGGCCAGCATCGCGGCGATCATCGGTCTGTTGGCCGCGTTCTGGTCCGCCTCTGGTTACATCGGCGCGTTCATGCGCGCCTCGAACACCATCTACGACGTGCCGGAGGGGCGGCCGATCTGGAAGACGCTTCCGATCCGGCTCGGCGTGACCGCGGTGGTCGGGGTGTTGCTGCTGGTCAGCGCGGTGATCGTGGTCTTCACTGGGCGTCTCGCCGAATCGGTCGGTGACGTGATCGGGTTGGGCTCGACGGCGGTGGCGGTGTGGGACATCGCGAAGTGGCCGGTGCTGCTGATCCTGGTCAGCCTGATGTTCGCGATCCTCTACTGGGCCTCACCGAACGCGCGGCACGGCGGCTTCCGCTGGGTCAGCCCGGGCGGGGTGCTGGCCGTGGTGATCTGGTTGTTGATCTCCGGCCTGTTCGCCTTCTACGTGAGCAACTTCAGTTCGTACGACGAGACGTACGGGACGCTGGCCGGGGTGATCATCTTCCTGGTCTGGCTCTGGCTGAGCAACATCGCGATCCTGCTGGGGGCCGAGTTCGACGCCGAGTTGGAGCGGGGCCGCGCAATCGAGGCGGGTCACGACGTCGACGATGAGCCGTACGTCGAGCTGCGCGACGACCGCAAGCTCCGCAAGAAGCGAAATTCTGCCGGCCGTCGCTGACGGCCCCGCGCGAATCGCCCCGCCACCGAGGATCGGCTGGCGGGGCGTTTGCGTGTCCGTCGATGGAACTGTTGGCGAGGGGACGCGACCCGTCCGTGATCCTTTCCTTGATCGACTAGTAGCTTTTGTTCTTTCGGACAAAAGTTGGTCTCGGAACGGCTGAAGCTCTGGACAGGCGGCGTGGAACGCTCTTACTGTGTCGGACACAACACACCGACATTGCGTCGATGTGAACGCTGCCAATGAAGAGGGGGCCCAGGTGCGCACCGTCGACCCCCTGCACGTGCGCCTGTTGCGGCTGCTCCGCGACGAGGGCGCTGTGTCCCGGGCCGAGCTGGGCGACCGGCTCCAGATGCCGCGTCCGCGCATGCTGGCCGAGCTGGATCGCCTGGTCGCGCTCGGCTACGTCGCCGAGGCGGGGCTCGCCGCTTCCCGAGGTGGGCGTCGCTCGACTCTTGTCGAGCTGAACCCGAAGCTGCGCTTCGCCGCCGTCGACCTCGGCGCCAGTTCGATGGACGTCGAGGTGGTCAACGGCCGCCTCGAACCGGTGGCCCACTACGCCGAGGCAGCCGACATCCGCAGCGGCCCGAAGGTGACCCTGCAACGGGTGAACGAGCTGCTGCACAAGGCCCGGGTCGACGGCGCGTACGAGCGCCTGGACGCTGTCGGCATCGGCGTGCCCGGCCCGGTCAGCTTCCGCGACGGCGTGCCGGTCTCACCGCCGATCATGCCGGGCTGGGACCGGTTCCCCGTGCGTGAGCTGCTCAGCCGTGAGCACGGCTGCCCGGCGGTGGTCGACAACGACGTCAACATCATGGCGATCGGCGAGCGGCACGGTGGGGTCGCCCACTCGGTGGACGACTTCCTCTTCGTGAAGATCGGCACCGGCATCGGGTGCGGCATCTACCTCACCGGCGAGGTCTACCGGGGCACCGACGGCTGTGCCGGCGACATCGGCCACATCCAGGTCGACTCGCACGGTCCGATGTGCTCCTGCGGCAACGTCGGCTGCCTGGAGGCGCTGTTCAGCGGCGCCGCGATGGCCAAGGACGCCTTGGCCGCCGCCCGCAGTGGCACGTCGCCGGCGCTGGCCGAGCGGCTGGCACTGCGGGGTGTCGTCACCGCGCTGGACGTCGCCGAGGGCGCCGTCGAGGGCGACGTGACCTGCATCCAGCTCATCCGGGACGGCGGACGGCGGGTCGGCGGGGTGCTCGCCGGTCTGGTCAGCTTCACCAACCCGTCCATGATCGTGATCGGTGGAGGGCTGGCCCAGCTGGGCCACATCCTGCTCGCCGAGATCCGCAGTGTGGTCTACCGGCGTTCACTGCCGCTGGCCACCGGCAACCTTCCCGTCGTCCTGTCCGAGCTGGGCGGCCGTGCCGGTGTCACCGGCGCGGCGGTGCTCGCGAGCGACGTCGCCTTCGGGGAAGCCGCATGAAGCCGTTCGAGATTCCGTCGTGAGCGAGGAGGAGACTGTGGCTCTGCCCGAGGATGACCCCGCCACCGCGTCGGCCGAGGCCGTCGCCGAGGCGCCGCTGGTCGAGGCTCCCGCCGACACCGTCGCGGGCGAGGTGGTCCTGCGCCTCACCGATCTGGTGAAGACCTTCCCCGGCGTACGCGCGCTCGACGGCGTGCAGCTGGAGGTGCGTGCCGGCGAGGTGCACTGCCTGCTCGGGCAGAACGGCGCCGGCAAGTCCACCCTCATCAAGGTGCTGGCCGGGGTGCACCAACCGGATTCCGGGCAGGTGGAGTGGCGCGGTGAGCCGGCCACGTTCGCCAACCCGCAGGCCGCCATGAAGGCGGGCATCGCCACGATCTACCAGGAGCTCGACCTCGTCGAGGATCTGTCGGTGGCGGAGAACGCGTTCCTCGGGCACGAGTACCGCAACTTCGGTTTCGTCAGGCGCGGCCGGATGGCTCGGCACACCCGCCAGATCCTCAGCCGGCTCGGCCACGGTGAGATCCCGCCGAATCGGATGGTCCGGTCCCTGCCGGCGGCCGGCAAGCAGATCGTCAGCATGGCGCGGGCGCTGTCGCACGAGGCCCGACTGATCATCATGGACGAGCCGAGCGCGGTGCTGGCCCACGACGAGGTCGGCAACCTGTTCCGGATCATCCGGGAGCTGACCGCGCAGGGCATCGCCGTCATCTACATCTCCCACCGCCTGGAGGAGATCCGCGAGATCGGCGACCGGGTCACGGTACTCAAGGACGGCCGGACCACGGCGGCGAACCTGCCGGCGCGCGACACCCCGACCCGCGACCTGGTGAGCCGGATGACCGGCCGCACCATCGAGTACGTCTTCCCGGACCGGCCGACCGAGGACCCCGCCGGCGCCGACCTGCTTCAGGTGCAGGGGCTGACCCGCACTGGCGAGTTCGCCGACGTGTCGCTGAACGTGCGTGCCGGGGAGATCGTGGGCATCGCGGGGCTGGTCGGCTCCGGGCGTTCCGAACTGCTGGAGACGATCTACGGTGCCCGCCTCCCGGAGGCCGGCACGGTGCAGATGGACGGGAAGGTCCTGCGGCCCGGCGTCGGCGCTGCGGTTCGCGCCGGCATGGGAATGGCCCCGGAGGAACGCAAGAGCCAGGCTCTGCTGCTCGGCGAGCCGATCTACCGGAACGTCACGCTGGCCACCTTCGGCCGGTACGCGCGCCTCGGCTTCACCAACGCCGCCAAGGAACGTGCCGAGGCGGACCGGATCGCGGAGACCCTGGAGCTGCGGCCCCGGGACGTCGACCGGCCGGTACGCACGCTGTCCGGCGGTAACCAGCAGAAGGTGGTGGTCGGGCGTTGGCTGCTCGGCGGCACCAAGTTGCTGCTTCTCGACGAGCCGACCCGGGGCGTGGACGTGGGCGCCCGAGCCGAGCTCTACCAGGTCATCCGGGCATTGGCCGCTCAGGGCGTGGGGGTGCTGCTGGTCTCCAGCGAGGTGCCCGAGGTGCTGGGTCTGGCCGACCGGGTGCTGGTGATGCGGGAAGGGCGTGTCGTCCGCGAAGCCGCGGCCGGCGAACTCGACGAGAACACTGTGCTTGACCTCGTGATGGCGGGGTCCTTGATGGAAGGCGCACCGGCATGAGCGACGCGACTCCCACTCCCACCGCGACACCGGAGCGCCCGCAGCTTCCGGCGCAGTCGCCTCCGGTGGATCCGGCGGAGACGGCGGTGGCCAGCGACAAAGCAGGATCCGGGGGCAAGCTCTCCTGGTGGCGGGGTGACGGTGGCGACGGCGCCAAGCGCAACCTCGGCCTGATCGGGGTGCTCGCTGCGCTCATCGTGGTCGGCGCGGTCACCAAGCCCGACCTGTACGGCGACCCGAACTGGGTCTGGAACAACGTCCTGGCCATCCTCCAGTTGGCCTCGGTCGTCGGCGTGGTCACGGTCGGGATGACCTTCGTGATCATCGGTGGTGGCATCGACCTGTCGGTCGGCGCGATCGTCGCGCTCGCCGGGGTCTGGTGCACCACAGTGGCCACCCAGAGCTACGGCGCCGCCGGCATGATCTTCACCGCCCTCGCGGTCGGCGTCTGCGTCGGCCTCGTCAACGGTGTGCTCATCTCGTACGGGCGGCTGGTCCCCTTCATCGCGACGCTCGCGATGCTGGTGGCCGCGCGGGGGCTCGCGGCTTCCATCTCCAACAAGCAGACCCAGGTGTCGAGCAGCACCTTCATCAACGACATCGCCGCGCGCAAGGTGATCGGTATCCCGATCCTCGTCTACATCCTCGGCGCGGTGGTGCTGGCCGGTTGGGTGGTGCTCAACCGCACGACCTTCGGCCGGCGGACCATCGCCGTCGGCGGTAACCCGGAGGCGGCCCGGCTGGCCGGCATCAACGTCCGGCGGCACACCATGCTGCTCTACGCGCTCTCCGGTCTGTGCTGCGGTATCGCCGCCATCATGCTCACCTCGCAGGCCACCTCGGCGCAGGCGGCGATGGCCAACCTGTACGAGTTGGACGCGATCGCCGCGGCGATCATCGGTGGGACGCTGCTCAGCGGCGGCCGGGGCACGATCGTCGGCTCGCTGCTCGGCGTCATCATCTTCGCCACCATCACGAACCTCTTCGCCATCAACGGCCTCTCCATCGAGGCGCAGAACATGGTCAAGGGCGGCATCATCGTCGCCGCCGTCCTGGTCCAGCAGTTCCAGTTCAAGTCCGTCACTCGGCTCCTCGCGCGGAACAGGGTCACCACCGCAACCTGACGCACCGCACCGTTGTCCTGGCGACGTCGAGAACGTTCGACGGTGGCCGGGCCTCGCACACCCTCAATAAGTCAAATCCCGCTCCCAGGAGGTCATTAATGACCCAGCACAGTCGCGACCTGTCGCGCCGCCGGTTGCTCTTCGGTGGAGCCGCAGTGGGCGCTGCCACTCTGCTCACCGCCTGCACCAGCAACGAGACCCCGGCCGCCAGCACCCAGACCAAGGCCGCCGGAAACGCCGAGGGCAACAACGCCCCGGGCAAGAAGGTCGTCATCGGCTTCTCCGCCCCGGCCGCCGACCACGGCTGGATGGGCGCGATCCACGCCAACGCCAAGGCGCAGGCCGCCGCGTACTCCGACGTGGAGTTCAAGGAGGTCGACGGTGGCTCGAGCTCCGAGGCCCAGCGCTCCACGCTCGGCACCCTGATCGCCCAGAAGCCGGACATCATCGTCGTGCTGCCGCACGACGGCAAGGAGGTCAACGCCGTTGCCCTCCAGGCGATGCAGGCGGGCATCCCGATCGTCAACCTCGACCGGATCTTCCCGGACGCGCTGGCCTCGCGGCTGGTGATCAAGGGTGACAACTACGGCATGGGCGTCGCCGCCGGGCACTTCATCGGCAAGCAGCTCAAGGACAAGGGTGTCACCAACCCGGTCATCGGCGAGATCGCCGGTCTGGAGATCCCGCTGACCGTCGAGCGCAGCACTGGCTTCAACGCCGCCCTGGCGACGTACGGGTTCAAGGTGCAGAACCGGCGTTCGGCCGAGTTCACCTCGGACAGCGGCCAGCGCGAGGCGGCCCAGCTCCTCCAGGCGCTGCCGAAGATCGACGCTATCTGGAACCACGACGACGACCAGGGCATCGGTGTGCTGGCCGCCATCAAGCAGGCCAACCGGTCGGAGTTCTTCATGGTCGGCGGCGCGGGCTCCAAGCTCGCGATCGACGCGATCAAGGCCGACAACACAGTGCTGAAGGCCACCGTCACCTACAACCCGTCGATGGCCTCGTCGGCGATCTCCCTCGCGCGGCTCATCGCGCAGGGCCGGGGCCTGGGCGACCTGACGGAGCTGCAGGTGCCCAAGGAAGTGACCCTGGCCTCGGAGACGATCACCAAGGAGAACGCGAGCAGCTACGACAAGCTCGGGTTCTGACATACCGGGGGGAGACCCACCTTGTCCACGACAGACAAAGAACTGCGGGTCGGCATGGTCGGCTACGCGTTCATGGGCGCCGCGCACTCACAGGCGTGGCGCACCGTGAACCGCGTGTTCGACCTGCCGGCGCGGGCCCGGATGGCGTTGATCTGCGGCCGAGACACAGCGAAGGTGGCGGACGCCGCCGACACGCTCGGCTGGGACGCGTACACCACCGACTGGCGTGACCTGATCAACCGGGATGACATCGACGTTGTCGACATCTGCACACCGGGCGACAGTCACGCCGAGATCGCTCTCGCCGCGTTGGCCGCGGGCAAGCACGTTCTGTGCGAGAAGCCGTTGGCCAACTCGGTGGAGGAGGCACGGGCGATGACCGCTGCGGCGGACGCCGCCCGGGCTGCCGGAGTGCGGTCGATGTGCGGGTTCAACTACCGCCGGGTCCCCGCGGTCACGATGATGCGCCAGTTGGTCGCCGACGGACGGCTCGGGGTGATTCGACACGTCCGTGCGACGTACCTGCAGGACTGGATCGTGGACCCGCAGTTCCCGCTGGTCTGGCGGTTGCAGAAGGACAGGGCGGGCTCCGGCGCGCTCGGTGACATCGGTGCGCACATCATCGACCTGACCCAGTTCGTCACGGGTCAGCGGATCAGCGGCGTCAGCGCGGTCACCGAGACCTTCGTCAAGGAGCGGCCGTTGCCCGCCGAGTCGAGCGGTCTGGCGGCCTCGGTGGACGGCCACGAGGCGCCCACCGGGACGGTCACCGTCGACGACGCCGCGGTCTTCGTGGCGCGACTCGACGGTGGCGCCCTGGCCACGTACGAGGCGAGTCGGTTCGCTACCGGCCGGAAGAACGCGCTGCGCGTCGAGATCAACGGCTCGCTGGGCAGTGTGGTCTTCGACCTGGAGCGCCTCAACGAGCTGGAGTTCTACGACGCGACCCGCCCGACTGTGGAGCAGGGCTTCAGCCGCATCCTGGTGACCGAGGGCGAGCACCCGTACATGTCGGCGTGGTGGCCCCCGGGCCACATCATCGGCTACGAGCACTCGTTCACGCACGAGATGCGCGATTTCATCGAGGCGGTCGCCACCGGTGTCGACCCGACTCCCTCCTTCGCCGACGCGTTGCAGGTCCAGCTGGTGCTGGACGCGGTGGCCCGCTCGGCGGAGCTCGGCTCCTCCTGGGCCGAGGTGGAACCGACGCTGACCGCGGCGGCTCTCTGACCATTGGCCATCCGCGACGGCGGTGTTCGCACCGCCATCGCCCGACTGGCTTTCCGAAGCCGACCGGCGAGGGACCAGCCACGGATTGCGCCCCGTGGCCGGGACAGAGGTCGGCATCGGAGAGCGTGCAGCCGGGCCCTACGGCCCGGTGGCGCACGAGCAGGACGGTCGTCCGGTGCGACCGGACCGGGATTCCCCGGCCGCACCGGAGGACCGCCACCACCGGTGACCTCCGGAGGACCTGATGACACCGCCCGCCGCCGCCCCCGCCCGTACCGCACCCGCTCGCCGGTTTCCGGCGGGTAGTGGTTCGGTCGGTGTTCCGGTGGGCGCGGCGGCCTGAGACGCCCGGCCGGGGCATACCAGTGCCCCGACCGGCCGGATGCGGGGGAGGCAGGGTCGAGACGCCGACCCGACCCTGCCTACCAGCCCCGTCTGCTCGCACCTGCCGGGATCCGGTCCGGCGTCGTCGCCGCCGACGCCGACGTCGGAAGCCGGTGCTGTTCCGGTGCGGGGCGAGCGGACGGGGCCCATTCCACCCGGCCCGAAACTTTTCCGAAACCGGGCCGTATCTTTCCGAAACATATTCTGATATTCCTATATTTAGCGGTACCGACGGTTCCTCGGAAATGGGGAAGGAGCACCATGCGAACAGGTGTCTGGCTGGTAGGAGCGCGCGGTTCCGTCGCGACCACCAGCATCGTCGGGGGGCTCGCGCTGCGGGCCGGCCTGGCCGGGCCCACCGGCTGCGTCACCGAGCTTCCCGAGCTGCGCGGCCCGGCCCTGCCGGCCTTCGCCGACCTGGTCTTCGGCGGACACGACCTGGCCACCACTCCGCTGTGCAAGCGTGCCGAGGCCCTCGCGGACGCTGGTGTCATCCCGTGGCGGTTGGTCGCCGCGCTCCGCGACGAGCTGGGCGTGGTCGAGCAGGAGCTGCGCCCCGCGCCGGTCGGCGACACCCAGGCCGAGCGGGCCGAGGCAGTGGTCCGCGACCTGACCAGCTTCCGCGAGCGGCACAAGTTGGACCGGGTGGTGGTGGTCAACGTCTCCGCCACCGAGTCGGCCCCTCGACCGCACCCCGCGCACGCCGACCCGGCCGCGCTACGCGCCGCCCTCGACGGCCCGGACGAGGTGCTGCCGGTCAGCTCTCTCTACGCGTACGCCGCGGTGCTCGCCGGCTGCCCGTACGTCGACTTCACCCCGTCCACCGGGCTGCGGCTGCCGGCGCTGGCCGCGCTGGCCGAGGAGGCCCGACTGCCGTACGCCGGGCACGACGGCAAGACCGGGGAGACCCTGGTCAAGTCGGTGCTCGCGCCGATGTTCGCGATGCGCAACCTGGCAGTGGGCTCCTGGTCCGGGGTCAACCTGCTCGGCGGCGGTGACGGCGCCACCCTTGCCGACCCGGCCGCGAACGCGGCGAAGGTGCAGAGCAAGCAGCGGGTGCTCGGCGAGACGCTGGGCTACGTCCCGCAGGGCGGCACCCGCATCGAGTACGTCGAGGAGCTGGGCGACTTCAAGACCGCCTGGGATCTGATCACCTTCAGTGGATTCCTCGGCACCGGCATGCGGATGGAGTTCACCTGGCACGGTTGTGACTCCGCGCTGGCCGCGCCGCTGGTGCTCGACCTGGCCCGACTCACCGCCGCCGCGCACGCCGCCGGGCAGGTGGGGCCGCTGGCCGACCTGGGCTTCTTCTTCAAGGACCCGCTGGGCACGCCCACCCACTCGCTGGGCGAGCAGTGGGCCCGGCTGACCGCCTTCACCCGGCAACTGCACGACGGCGGGGACGGTGATCATGACAACGTTGGCTGATCTCGCCGAGCTGGTCCGGGCGCCGGCCGCGCTCTCGGTGCCCGGTGACGTGATCGCCGGGGCCGCGGCGGCGGGCGCGCTGAGCCCGCGTACCCCCGCCCTGGCCGGCGCATCGGTGCTGCTCTACTGGGCCGGCATGGCCGCCAACGACTGGTCCGACCGGGGTCTGGACGCCGAGGAACGGCCCGAGCGGCCGATCCCGAGCGGGCGGGTCACCCCGGCCGTCGCGGTCGGTCTCGCGGCGGGCCTCACGGCCGCCGGTGTGGGCCTGGCCGCCGCCGTGGGCGGTCGCCGCGCCGCCGCGCTCGCCGTGCCGCTGGCCGCCACCATCTGGGGGTACGACCTGCTGGCCAAGAACACCGCGGCCGGTCCGGCCGTGATGGCCGCCTGCCGAGGGCTGGACGTGCTGCTCGGCGCGTCCGGCGGTCGGATCACCCGGGCGTTGCCGGCGGCGGCCACCGTCGCCGCGCACACCTGGACGGTCACCGCGCTGTCCCGCCGGGAGGTCACCGGCGCCGACGCCACCCTGCCGATGCGCACCCTCGCCGGCACCGCGTTGGTCGCCACCAGTGCCGCCGTCGCTGTTCCGGGCGCCTTCCGCACCGCGAACCCCGCCGGGGCCACCGACCGGGCCGAGACCGTCGACGAGACCGGCGTGCGCGCGGGTCGGAGCCGGTCGGCCACGATCGCGGCGCTGCTACCCGCGGTGCTGGCCGGGTGGTACGCCGCCCGGTACGGCGCGGCCCAGGTCGAGGTTGTCCGGGACCCGTCGGCCAAGCGGGTCCGCGCGGCCGTCGGCGCCGGGATCACCGGGTTGCCGGCCCTCCAGGGAGCGCTCACCGCAAGGGGTGGAGCAGGTCTGCTCGGGGTGGCCGTCGCGGCGGCCGCGCCGCTGGGTCGACGACTGGCCCGGAAGGTCTCCCCGACATGAGCGTCCCCGAGCCACGGCCCGGTGCGCCGGCCACCGACGCCACCACGCTGCGCCTCGGGTACGGCACCAACGGGTTCGCCAACCACCGTCTCGACGACGCGCTCGCGGTCATCGCCGACCTCGGCTACGACGGGGTGGCGCTCACCCTGGACCATGACCACCTGGACCCGTTCGCGCCCGCGCTCACCCGCCGGGTCGCCGCTGTCAGTCGACGGTTGGAGTCGCTGGGCCTGGCGGTGGTCATCGAGACCGGCGCCCGCTACCTGCTCGACCCGTGGCAGAAGCACGCCCCGACGTTGCTGCACGACGACCCGACCCGGCGGATCGAGTTCCTCCGCCGGGCCGTGCGGATCGGCGCCGACCTGGGCGCGGAGGCGGTCTCGTTCTGGGCCGGTGTCCGACCCGAGTCGGTGTCACCGCAGTGCGCCTGGGACCGGCTGGTGGCCGGCTGCGCCACAGTGGCCGACGCGGCCGACACCGCGAACGTCACCCTCGGCTTCGAACCGGAGCCGGGCATGCTGGTGCAGGACATCGCCGACTGGCGTCGGCTGCACGCCGCACTGGACAACCCGGCCCGCTTCGGCATCACCCTCGACATCGGCCACTGTCGGTGCCTGGAGCCCTGGCCGGTGCCGCAGTGCGTCGCCGAGGTGGCCGACCACCTGGTCAACGTGCAGATCGACGACATGCGCCGAGGCGTGCACGAGCACCTGGAGTTCGGCGTCGGCGAGATCGACTTCCCGCCGGTGCTGGCCGCCCTGCGCGACGCCGGCTACCGCGGCCTGGTCGCCGTGGAGTTGCCCCGCGACTCGCACGCCGCGCCGGCCGTGGCAGCCCGGTCGATCGAGTTCCTGCGTGCCGCCGCGGCCACCGATCGCCACGCCACTCGCACCCTTTGCTCTGCACCCGCCGATGCGCCAGCGGCCGAGGGATCGCCCGTCGAGGCGACAGCCGCGAAAGAGGCCCCGGTGCACATGTAGGTGCAGAGCAAAGGGTGGCGTGGCACTGGCACCGGCACCGGGAGTAGCACAAGGGGAGGAGACGGGATGACACCGGATTCACTACGGGCCGCGCTGGGAGGCGTACCCGATCCCGACTGGCTGGACACGGCGCTGCGCCGGGTCACCACCGAGCCCACCGCGATCACCCGGCTCTTTCCCGCCGTCGGCCGACGCTGCGGGCGGGCCGCGCTGCCCGACGCCCCCGGCTGGACCGCCGACGACGCGGCCCGGGTGCTGCTGCTCACCAGCCTGCCCGGCGAGCACGCGGCGTACGCCGAGCGCCTCTACCAGCACGGTGACGCGGCCGAACGACGAGCAGTGCTGCGCGCCCTGCCGCTGCTGCCGATCGGCGCCGACGCGGTCCCGTTGCTGCACGACGCGATCCGGACCAACGACACCCGGTTGGTCGCCGCCGCGCTCGGCCCGTATGCCCGGCACCTCGACCAGGCCGCCTGGCGGCAGGCGGTGCTCAAGTGCGTGTTCAGCGGCGTACCCCTGGCCGGGGTGGCCGACCTGGACTCCCGGGCCGACAGCGAGCTGACCGCCATGCTCGCCGCGCTGGCGGCGGAACGACACGCCGCCGGCCGTGACCTGCCCGCCGACGCCACCGACCTGCTCGACCGGCTCACCGCCGCACTGCCCCGGGAGGCGTGAATGCGCATCTTCGACCCCCACATCCACATGACCTCACGCACCACCGACGACTACGAACGGATGGCCGCTGCCGGGGTGCGCGCGGTGGTGGAGCCGGCATTCTGGCTGGGTCAGCCGCGCACCAGCGCCGCCTCGTTCACCGACTACTTCGACTCGTTGATCGGCTGGGAGCCGTTCCGGGCCGGGCAGTTCGGGGTGCGCCACTTCGCCACCATCGCGCTGAACCCCAAGGAGGCCAACGACCCGCGCTGCCGGCCGGTCCTCGACCTGCTGCCCCGCTACCTGGACAAGGACGCGGTGGTGGCGGTCGGCGAGATCGGGTACGACTCGATGACGCCCGAGGAGGACGAGGCGTTCGCGGCGCAGCTCGCCCTCGCGGTGGCGTACGAACTACCGGCGCTGGTGCACACCCCGCACCGGGACAAGGCGCGCGGCTGCGAGCGGACCCTCGCCGTGGTCGCCGAGTCCGGCATCGACGCGGGTCGGGTGGTCGTCGACCACCTCAACGAGGTGACAGTGAAGCTGGTCCGCGACAGTGGCTGCTGGCTGGGTTTCTCGATCTACCCGGACACCAAGATGACGCCTCAGCGGATGGTGGAGTTGCTGCGGGAGTACGGCACGGAACGGATGCTGGTCAACTCGGCAGCCGACTGGGGGCGCTCCGATCCGCTGCTGACCCGAGCCACCGGCGAGGCGATGCTCGCGGCCGGCTTCAGCGACGACGACGTCGACAAGGTGCTGTGGCGAAACCCGGTGGAGTTCTACGGGCAGTCGGGGCGGCTCGACCTCAGCGACCTGGATGCCGCCGCCGCCGTGGACCCGCAGACCGGCAACTCGATCCTACGCGGCGGCAGCTGATGCGGCTGCGACATGCCGGCGGCGAGACCGTCCACCTGGGCTACTGCACCAACGTGCACCCGGCCGAGGACCTCGCCGGGATCCTCGGTCAACTGGACACCTACGCGGTGCCGGTCCGCGAGGCGCTCGGCAGCGACATGCTCGGGCTCGGCCTGTGGCTGGCCGCCCCGGTCGCCGCCGAGCTGGCCGCCGACCAGACGCTACGCCGCCGGTTGCGCACCGAGCTGGACGCGCGCGGTCTGGAGGTGGTCACCCTCAACGGCTTCCCGTACGCGGCCTTCCAGGCCCCGGTGGTCAAGCAGGACGTGTACCACCCGGACTGGACCACCGAGCGGCGCCTGACCTACACCCTGGACCTGGCCCGGGTCCTCGCCGACCTGCTGCCCGACGACGCCGCCCGGGGTTCGATCTCCACGCTGCCGCTGGCCTGGCGTCAACCGTGGGACACCGGCCGGGCCGACGCGGCCCGAGGCCGACTGGACCAGCTCGCCGCCGGCCTGGCCGACGTGCAACGCGACACCGGCCGTGAGGTGCGCGTCGCCTTCGAGCCCGAGCCCGGCTGTGTGGTGGAGAGCACCGGTCAGGCGGCCGCGCTGCTGTCCGGGATGGACACCGAACGGCTGGGTGTCTGCGTCGACCTCGCTCACCTGGCCTGCGCCTGGGAGGATCCGGCCGAGGCGCTGCACCGACTGCGGGCGGCCGGACTGCCGGTGGTGAAGGTGCAGGTCTCGGCCGCTGTCGAGGCCGCCGACCCGGCCCGCGACGCCGAGGCGTTGCGCCGCTGGGTGGAGCCGCGCTTCCTGCACCAGACCCGGGGCGCCGGTTGCGCCGGTCTGGCCGACCCGGCCGAGCCGACGTACGCGGCCGACGACCTGGACGAGGCGTTGGAGCGGGCGCTGCCCGGGCCGTGGCGGGTGCACTACCACGTGCCGCTGCACGCCCCACCCGAGGAGCCGCTCGGCTCGACCCTGCCGGTGCTTCGTGCGGCCCTGAGAGCGCTCTTCGACGGCCCGACCGCCGGCTGCGACCACCTCGACGTCGAGACGTACACCTGGGGGGTGCTGCCGGCCGCACGACGGCCCGGCACCGACGCGGAGCTGGCCGCCGGCATCGCCGCGGAGCTGGCGTTCGCCCGGGACGAACTGGTCGGCCTCGGCCTGACCACAGACCGAACCGTGAGCATGGGAGTGACGCGATGAGCCGGCGACTGGTGGTCCTCGACGTGGTGGGGTTGACACCCCGACTACTGGCCCACATGCCTCGACTGCGCGGGGTGGCCGACGGCGGCTTCCGAGCCGAGCTGGGCACTGTGCTGCCCGCCGTGACCTGCTCGGTGCAGTCCACCTTCCTCACCGGCGAGCAGCCCAGCGGGCACGGGATCGTCGGCAACGGGTGGTATTTCCGGGAGCTGGGCGAGGTGCTGCTGTGGCGGCAGCACAACGCGCTGGTCGGCGGGGACAAGCTCTGGCAGGCCGCTCGCCGGGCCGAACCCGGCTACACGGTGGCCAACGTCTGCTGGTGGTACGCCATGGGCGCCGACGTCAACTGGACGGTGACGCCACGCCCGGTCTACTACGCTGACGGGCGCAAGGAACCGGACTGCTACACCGACCCGCCGGAGCTGCACGACGCGCTCACCGGGCGGCTGGGCACCTTCCCGCTCTTCACCTACTGGGGGCCGACCGCCGCCCTGCCGTCGTCGAAGTGGATCTGCCAGGCCGCCGAGCAGATCCTCGCCGACGTGTCACCCGACCTGACCCTGGTCTACGTCCCGCACCTGGACTACGACCTGCAACGCTTCGGTCCCTCGTCGGCCCAGGCCGCCGCGGCGGCAGCCGAGCTGGACGCGGTGCTCGGCCCGCTGTTGGACGCCGCCCGGGCCCGGGACGCCACAGTGGTGGTGCTGTCCGAGTACGGCATCACCGACGTGTCCCGGCCGGTGGACGTCAACCGGTTGCTGCGCGCCGAGGGCCTGTTGCGGGTGCACACCCAGGCGGGCATGGAGTACCTCGACCCGTGGACGTCGAAGGCGTTCGCTGTCGCCGACCACCAGATCGCGCACGTCTACGTCAAGGATCCGGCCGACGTGCCGGCGGTGGCGAAGCTCTGCGCCGGCCTGCCCGGGGTGGCCGAGGTGCTCGACGCCGAGGGCAAGGCCGCACACGGGCTCGACCATCCGCGCGCCGGTGAGCTGGTGCTGGTGGCCGAGCCGGACGCCTGGTTCACCTACTACTACTGGTTGGACGACGCCAACGCACCGGACTTCGCCCGGCTCGTGGAGATCCACCGCAAGCCGGGCTACGACCCGGCGGAGCTGTTCTTCGACCCGGCGAACCCCGGTGCCGCGAAGGCTCGCGCCGGGGTGGCCCTGGCCCGCAAGAAGCTCGGCATGCGGTACCTGATGAGCGCTGTCGGCCTGGACGCCGGTGCGCAGGCGGTTCGCGGCTCGCACGGCCGGCTGCCGGCCGACCCGGCGGACGGCCCGGTGCTGCTCTGCTCCGACCCGACCGCGGCCCGGGACAAGATCGCGGCGACCGAGGTCAAGGCGCTGCTGCTGGAGCTGGCCGGATTAGGCGTTGACGGCGCGAGCGGCTCGGGGGAGCGGACATGACGGTCACCGTCGCGCCCACCGACGCCAGCGAACTGCGGGCACGCTTCGACGCGGAGCTGGCCGGGTTTCTCAGCCGACAGGGCCCGGACTGGCCGGACGGGGCGCCGCGGGGCGTGTTCACCGCGCTGCAACGGTTCGTGCTGGCCGGTGGCAAGCGGTTACGACCGCTCTTCTGCTACTGGGGTTGGCGCGGCGCGGGGGCGGCCGACGGCACCCCGATCGTGGTAGCTGCGGCGGCCCTGGAGCTGTTCCATGCGTTCGCGCTGATCCACGACGACATCCTGGACGGCAGCGACCGCCGCCGGGGTGAGCCGTCGGTGCACCGGCTCTTCGCCGACTTGCACGCCCGCTCGTCGTGGCGCGGTGACCCCGAGGCGTACGGCCGCAACACCGCGCTGCTCTGCGGGGACCTCTGCGCGGCCTGGTCGGATCAGATGTTCCACGAGTGCGGGCTCAGCACCGAGCAGGTGCACCGGGGGTACGGCGTGTTCGCGCTGATGCGTACCGAGGTGATCGCGGGGGAGTACCTGGACCTGGTCTCGGGGGTGGGCGACGGCTCGGTGGCCAGCGCGCTCACCGTGATCCGGATGAAGGCTGCCCGGTACACGGTCACCCGGCCGTTGCAGATCGGTGCGGCGCTGGCCGGCGCGGGGCCGGAGCTGATCGCCGCGTTGGGCGAGTTCGGTGACCCGCTGGGTGACGCGTTCCAGCTCCGCGACGACGTCCTTGGCGTGTTCGGCGACCCGGCGGTGACCGGCAAGTCGGTCCTGGACGACCTGCGTGAGGGCAAGCCCACGGTCATGATGGCGCTGGCCCGCAGCGCCGCAGACCGGCCCCAGACCATCCGGTTGCGGGAGCTGTTCGGTAACCCGGCGTTGGACGCCGAGGGCGCGGCGGAGCTGCGCGACATCATCGAGGCGACCGGCGCGCGGGAGCGGATCGAGCAGATGATCCGGGTCCGGACCGAGGCCGCGCTCGCCGCGCTGCAGAACGCCGTGGTGGCCGACGAGGCCCGCGCGGCCCTGGTTGCGCTGGCCGGGCAGGCCATCGACCGACGCGCCTGACCGGCGACTTTCGATCAAATCGACAAAAGTTGATGCTGAACCGCCGGAAGGTATGGACACATCGACACGTGCGACTTAGTGTCGTGACCAACACGAAGATGTTTCGTCGAGGTGAACCGGCGGCGCGGTAACCCATCGACCCCCCACCACCGCTACGGCATCCGGCGCGACGGCGCGCGCCCGGCCTGGCAGTCACACGTCAGGAAGGGACAGCACAGATGTCAATGAAGGACGCTCCCCGACAACGGTCCCGACGATGGTTCTCCACCGGATCCGCGCTGCTGCTGGCGGTCGCCGCCGGCACTGTCACCTTCGCCGCCGGCTCGGCCCCCGCCCAGGCACACACGATCGTCGCCAGCGACTTCCAGCAGGTCGAGTTGGCTCGCGGCGTGACCGACATGGGTGAGCCGATGTCGCTGGCGGTGCTGCCGGACCGCTCGGTCCTGCACACCGCCCGCAACGGCACCCTGCGCCGCACCGACGCCAACGGCACCACCTCCGTGATCGGCACCGTCTCGGTCTACACGCACGACGAGGAGGGGTTGCAGGGCGTCGGGGTCGACCCGGGCTTCGCCAGCAACCGCTACATCTACCTCTACTACGCCCCGCCGCTCTCCACCCCCGGCGGCGACGCACCGGCCACCGGCACCGACTTCTCGGCCTTCGACGGCGTCAACCGGCTCTCCCGGTTCACCCTCAACTCGGACTTCACGCTCAACCAGTCCAGCAAGGTCGACGTGCTCGACGTCCCGGCCAGCCGGGGCGTGTGCTGCCACGTCGGTGGTGACATCGACTTCGACGCCGCCGGCAACCTCTACCTGTCCACCGGCGACGACACGAACCCGTTCGAGTCGTCCGGCTACTCGCCGCTGGACGAGCGGACCAACCGCAACCCCGCGTACGACGCGCAGCGCAGCGCCGGCAACACCAACGACCTGCGCGGCAAGATCCTGCGGATCAAGGTGAACGCCAACGGCACGTACTCCGTCCCGTCAGGCAACCTGTTCGCCCCCGGCACGGCCAGGACCCGGCCCGAGATCTACGCGATGGGGTTCCGCAACCCGTTCCGGATCAGCGTGGACAAGGCCACCGGGGTGGTCTACGTCGGTGACTACGGGCCGGACGCCGGCTCCACCAGCTCCACCCGCGGGCCGTCCGGCCAGGTGGAGTTCAACCGGGTCGCGGCACCGGGCAACTACGGCTGGCCGTACTGCACCGGCACCAACACCAGCACCGAGACGTACAACGAGTTCGACTTCGCGACCAGCGCCAGCGGCGCGAAGTACAACTGCACCGGCGGGCCGACCAACAACTCGTTCCGCAACACCGGCCTGACCACCCTGCCGCCGGCCCAGCCGGCCTGGATCCGGTACGCCGGTGACGCCGGCACCCCGACCGAGTTCGGCGGCGGCTCCGAGTCGCCGATGGGCGGCCCGGTCTACCGGTACAACGCCTCGTCGACCTCCACCACCAAGTTCCCGCAGTCGTTCGACGGTCAGTTCTTCGCCACCGAGTTCGGCCGGGGCTGGATCAAGCCGATCCACGTCAACTCCGACGGCTCCCGGGGCACCATCGACACCTTCCCCTGGGTCGGCAAGCAGGTGATG
Source organism: Micromonospora sp. NPDC005205 (assembly GCF_040608275.1). Classification (NCBI taxonomy): domain Bacteria; kingdom Bacillati; phylum Actinomycetota; class Actinomycetes; order Micromonosporales; family Micromonosporaceae; genus Micromonospora; species Micromonospora sp. NPDC005205. The sequence goes on along the minus strand of NZ_JBEXHV010000025.1, from coordinate 54,448 downwards.
GACTCGGCGTTCGGCCCGGACGGCGCCTACTACGTCCTCGACTACGGCACCGGTTACTTCAACGGTGACGCCAACTCCGCGCTCTACCGCTTCGACTACGTCGGCGGCGGCAACCGGGCGCCCACCGCGAAGGCCAGCGCCAACCGCACTTCAGGTGCGGCCCCGCTCGCAGTGACGTTCTCCTCGGCCGGCTCGTCCGACCCCGAGGGTGGCACGTTGACCTACGCGTGGGCCTTCGGTGACGGCACCACCTCGACCGCCGCGAACCCGACGAAGACCTACAGCGCCAACGGCACCTACACCGCCACGCTGACCGTGCGGGACCCGCAGGGCGCCACCGGCAGCAGCAGCGTGCAGATCAGCGTCGGCAACACCGCGCCCACCGTCACGATCAACAACCCGGGCAACGGTCAGCTGTTCGGCTTCGGGGACACGGTGCCGTACAGCATCACGGTGACCGACCCGGAGGACGGCACCATCGACTGCACGAAGGTCAAGATGACCTATGTGCTCGGCCACGACCAGCACGGCCACCAGATCACCTCGAAGACCGGCTGCTCCGGCTCGATCACCATCCCGGTCGACGGTGAGCACGACGACGCGGCGAACATCTTCGCGATCTTCGATGCCGAGTACACCGACGCCGGTGGGCTGACCACGCACACCCAGCACACGTTGCCGCCGCGGCACCGCCAGGCCGAGTTCTACGGCACCTCGTCGGGGATCAACGTGTTCAGCAAGACCCCGGCCGAGGGTGGCAAGACCGTCGGCGACATCAACAACGGCGACTGGATCGCGTTCCAGCCGTACCGGCTGGGCAACGTGACCTCGTTCAACGCCCGGGTCTCCTCGGCGGGCGCCGGCGGCACCCTCCAGGTCCGGGCCGGCTCGGCCACCGGCACCGTGCTCGGCTCGGCCACGGTCCCGGTGACCGGCGGCTGGGAAACCTTCACCACTGTCACCGGGACGATCAGCAACCCGCCCACCGGCACGACCACGCTCTACCTGACCTTCGCCGGGTCGGGCACCGGGGCGCTCTACGACCTGGACGCCTTCACCTTCGTGACCGGGACGCCCCCGGCCGGTGGGGCCGGGCCGATCAAGGGCCTGGCTGGCAAGTGCCTGGACGTGCGCAACGCCGCCACCGCCGACGGCACGCAGATCCAGATCTACACCTGCAACGGCAGCGCGGCGCAGACCTGGGCCGTGACGCCGAACTCGACGATCAAGTCGTTGGGCAAGTGCCTGGACGTCGCGGGTGCCGCCACCGCCGACGGCACCAAGATCCAGCTCTACACCTGCAACGGGACCGCCGCGCAGAACTGGGTGGCCCAGGCCGACGGCACGTTGCGTAGCCCGGCGTCCGGCAAGTGCCTCGACGTCTCCGGCAACAGCTCCGCCGACAGCACTGCGGTCCACCTCTGGACCTGCGTCAGCGGTGCCGCAAACCAAAAGTGGATCCTGCCCTGAGCTGACAGGTGGGGGCCCCTCGGCACGCCTAGTGTGAGGCGAGGGGCCCCTCCTAACCGCAGTTAGGAGAGCGATATGCGCAGACGTCTGCGACCCGTCCTCGGTGCGGCAATGGCCGCACTCGCCGTCATCGCCTGCACCACCCCAGCCACCCCGGCCAGCGCCGCCGACGCCCCGTACGACGTGTTGGTCTTCTCCAAGACCGCCGGTTTCCGGCACGACGCGATCCCGGTCGGCATCCAGACCATCCGGGACCTGGGCGCGGCGAACAACTTCACGGTCACCGCGACCGAGGACGCCGCCGCGTTCACCACGAGCAACCTCAACCAGTACGAGGCTGTCGTCTTCCTCAACACCACCGGCGACGTGCTCAACGCCAGCCAGCAGACCGCCTTCGAGTCGTACATCGGCTCCGGCCGCGGATACGTGGGTGTGCACGCCGCAGCCGACACCGAGTACGACTGGCCGTTCTACGGCAACCTCGTCGGGGCGTGGTTCGCCTCGCACCCCGCGATTCAGCAGGCCAACATGAAGGTGGAGGACCGGGGCCACGCGGCCACCGCCCACCTGCCGCAGACCTGGACCCGCACCGACGAGTGGTACAACTACCGCACCAACGCCCGGTCGAGCGCCCACGTGCTGGCCACCCTCGACGAGTCGTCGTACTCCGGCGGCGGAATGGGCGCCGACCACCCGCTGAGCTGGTGCAAGAGCTACAGCGGCGGCCGGTCCTTCTACACCGGCGCGGGGCACACCCAGGCGTCGTACGCGGAGTCGGGTTTCCGGAACCACCTGCTCGGCGGCATCCGGTACGCCTCGGGCCGGAGCAAGGCCGACTGCCGGCCCGAGACCGGCTACACCCCGCTGTTCAACGGCTCGACGGCCGGTTGGTCACAGGCCGGCCCGGGCAGCTTCACCAACACCGACGCCACCCTGACCTCGGTCGGCGGCATGGGTCTGTACTGGTACAACGCGAAGCAGTTCACCAACTACTCGCTGAAGATGGACTGGAAGCTGGCCGGTGACGACAACTCCGGCATCTTCATCGGGTTCCCTCCGTCGAGTGACCCGTGGTCGGCGGTCGACAACGGTTACGAGATCCAGATCGACGCCACCGACGCGACCGACCGCACCACCGGCGCGGTATACACCTACAAGTCCGCCGACATCGCCGCCCGCGACGCGGCGCTGAACGCGCCGGGGGAGTGGAACACCTACGAGCTGCTGGTCGAGGGCGAGCGGCTACAGATCTTCCTCAACGGGGTGAAGATCAACGACTTCACCAACACCAACCCGGTACGGTCGCTGGCCGGTCACATCGGTATCCAGAACCACGGCACCGGTGACGACGCCTCCTTCCGCAACATCCGGATCAAGGAGCTGGGCGGCACCCCGCCGCCGACCGGGAACACCACGATCCAGGCCGAGGCCTTCAGCTCGGCCAACGGGGTCTCCGCGTTCACCAAGGCGGGCGCCAACGGCGGGCAGACCCTCGGCTATATCGAGCCGGGTGACTGGGCCGCGTACAACGGGGTCAACCTGGCCGGGGTCACCTCGTTCACGGCGCGGGTCGTCTCCGGCGGCGCTGGTGGCGCCATCCAGGTGCGCACCGGTTCGGCCACCGGCCCGGTGCTCGGCACTGTCGCGGTGCCGAACACCGGCAGCTGGAGCACCTACGCCAACGTCTCCGCGGCGCTGTCCAACGTCCCGTCCAGCACCCAGAACCTCTACCTCACCTTCACCGGTAGCGGCACGGGGCTCTTCGACCTGGACGACTTCACCCTGGTCAAGGGTGGAGGTGGCACGAACGGGGTGGGCCCGATCAAGGGTCTGGCCGGCAAGTGCCTGGACGTGCGCAACGGTGGCACCGCCGACGGCACCCAGATCCAGCTCTACACCTGCAACGGCAGCGCCTCGCAGACCTGGACCGTGACGCCGAACTCGACGATCAAGGCGCTCGGCAAGTGCCTGGACGTCAACGGCAGCGGCACCGCCGACGGCACCAAGATCCAGCTCTGGACCTGCAACGGCAGCGGCGCACAGAACTGGGCTGCCGCGTCCGACGGCACGCTGCGCAACCCGTCGTCGGGCAAGTGCCTGGACGTCTCCGGCAACAACTCCGCCGACAGCACCGCCGTGCACCTCTGGACCTGCCTCAACGCGGCCAACCAGAAGTGGACCCTGCCCTGACCGACTGCCCCCTGACCCCCTGACAGCGGAGGGGCCGCGGCTCACGTCGTCGGCCCCTCCGGCCTGACCGCCGACGTGCCCGGCCGACGTCCCCCGTCGACCGGTCGCACCGTCGAAGCGCGACGAGCGGTGTCTCCAACGAGCGTGATGCCTCTGAGTCATCAAGATGACTCAGAGGCATCACGCTCGCACCAATTTGTCTGCCGGGTCGCCATCTCGCCGGGCGCCGCATGCGAGGTGTGCGGGCTTGTCGGAAAGGTCGGGCCTCGGTGTAGGGCTGGCCCCCGCGCCGCTGCCGGGGTACCCGGATGCAGGCACATTGCGTGGACGCCGCCGCCCGGCTCACAGCGGGCTGCCGTACCTTGACCTGCATGGGGTTGTTCGCGCAGTGGCGCGGGACGGTGCTGGCGCGAGGCCATCAGCTGCTCGGTGCGCTGGGCCGGCCCGACGAGCCCGACGACCCGTCCCAGCCGGCGCCCAGCCTGAACCGCCTCGACGCGCTGGTGGAGGGCTTCACCGCCGGTCAACCGGTGCGGTGGACCATGGCCGGGCAACCCCGTCCGCTACCCGGCCCGGTCGACGTCGTGGCGTACCGGATCATCGAGGAAGCGCTGACCAACGCCTGCCGGCACGCGCCGGGCGCCCCGGTCGGGGTCCGCCTGCGCTACGACGCTGCGGGCATCAGCATCGAAGTCCGCGACGAGGGCGCCGGTCCCGCTCCGTCCGGCGGCAGCACCCAGGGCGCCGGTCGAGGTCTGCTCGGGGTACGCAGGCGCGCCGAGCGGCTCGGCGGCACGTTTTCCGCCGGCCCGCGCGCCGGTGGCGGCTTCACCGTACGGGCTGTCCTGCCCGCGCCCGAGGAAATGATCGGATGATCGGCCGTCTGCGGGGCTTCCCCGATGGGGCACTGCGGAAATAGGGTGGGGGTCGGCGACCGTGCTGGTGGCCGGTGACCCGGTGGGAGGCGCAACCCGCCGGGCTCAGGTGTGCTCCGCACCCACCGGTGACCGTCCGGGTGCCACGCACGTCCGGTCACCCTCGCCCCGGTCCGCACAAGGAATCCCCATCACATCAGGGGAGAAGGACAATGGCGCGACCCATCACGCTCTTCACCGGCCAGTGGGCCGATCTTCCGTTCGAGGAGGTCTGCCGGCTCGCCTCCGAGTGGGGCTACGACGGTCTGGAGATCGCCTGCTGGGGCGACCACTTCGAGGTCGACAAGGCGCTCGCCGACGACTCGTACGTCGAGCGCAAGAAGGAAACCCTCGCGAAGCACAACCTTGAGGTCTTCACGATCTCCAACCACCTGGTCGGTCAGGCGGTCTGTGACCACCCGATCGACGAGCGGCATCAGGACATCCTGCCCGGCCGCATCTGGGGCGACGGGGAGCCCGAGGGGGTTCGCCAGCGGGCCGCCGAGGAGATCAAGGACACCGCGCGGGCGGCGGCGAAGCTCGGAGTGAAGACCGTCGTCGGCTTCACCGGCTCGTCGATCTGGCACACCCTCGCGATGTTCCCGCCGGTGCCGCCGTCGATGATCGAGCGCGGCTACCAGGACTTCGCCGACCGGTGGAACCCCATCCTCGACGTGTTCGACGAGGTGGGAGTGCGGTTCGCGCACGAGGTGCACCCCAGTGAGATCGCGTACGACTACTGGACGACGAAGCGGACGCTGGAGGCGATCGGCAACCGGCCCGCGTTCGGGCTGAACTGGGACCCGTCGCACTTCGTGTGGCAGGAGCTGGACCCGGTGAACTTCATCTTCGACTTCGCCGACCGGATCTACCACGTGGACTGCAAGGACGCGAAGGTGCGTACCGGCGATGGCCGGCGTGGCCGGCTCGCCTCGCACCTGCCCTGGGCCGACCTGCGGCGCGGGTGGGACTTCGTCTCCACCGGCCACGGCGACGTGCCCTGGGAGGACTGCTTCCGCGCGTTGAACGCGATCGGCTACACCGGCCCGATCTCGGTCGAGTGGGAAGACGCCGGAATGGACCGGCTGGTCGGCGCTCCGGAGGCGTTGCAGTTCGTCCGCCGGCTCGCCTTCGACGCACCGAGCGCCGCCTTCGACGCGGCGTTCAGCAGCAAGGACTGACCGCGCGTCGGACAGACCGCGGGCCGGTCGCCCTGCGGCGACCGGCCCGTCGACGTGCGATTGGTCAGAGCGTGCTGGCGTTCGTGCCCGAGCCGGACGGCTTGGTGCGGGGGTTCGTGGACGACGGCGACCCGGAGGTCGTGCCGACCGTGCTGGTGCCCGCCTTGGCGCCCACAGTGGCGGGCGTGCCGGCGAACGCGTCGTCGGCGGCGGTCAGCTCCTGCTTGCCGGTGCTGCCGTTGCCGTTGCCCAGCTTCTCGCCCAGTTTGGTCTGGCCGAGCTTGTCCTTGCCCTCGCTGTAGAGCTTGTTGGCCTGGGCCTGTGCCACCCCGGCCGCCTCCTGGACGGTCGGGTGGTCAAGCACCTTGCGGCCCCGGACCACGAGCTCTTCGTACTTCTCCCGGCCGGCACGGGCGCCCAGGACGAATCCCGCAGCCAGCCCGCCAAGAAACATGATCTTTCCGCGCATGGCGGCTCCTTCCGTACCTGACGCGCCGTCGCCCCGGCGAGTTGCCCCGTCGGAAGGCGACCTGTTCGCGCCTGCGTCCTCTGTCCGCAGCTAACTACCCATCCTGCTCCCCGCTCAAGCATGGTTGTGCCGGGATGGCGATTTACCCTGTTTGTCGATGCGTCGCGGACCCTGACCTGCGCCTCTTGATCAACCGGCGCCGGGGTGGAACCCACTGGACCGCCACGGGGGAAAGTCCTGTACTCTTGTCCCGTCGCACGGCGTCGGCGAGATCCGATGTCAGGCGGTGCACGATCCCCTGTAGCTCAATTGGCAGAGCAGCCGGCTGTTAACCGGCAGGTTATTGGTTCGAGTCCAATCGGGGGAGCTTCTCCACCCAACGCCCGTCGGCTTCAGGCCGACGGGCGTTTCTTCGTATCTGCCCCCATCCGCAGGGTCGATCATGGAGTTGTGGTGCCGGTTGCACCCTGCTTTGCGCGTTTCATCCACCACCACAACTCCTTGATCGACGCTGACGGTATGCCGGATTCGCACTGTCTCGACGGGTTTGGGCGGCAGGATGGGCGATGGTGGCCGCGCTCAGAGCGCGTCGAACCTTGAGGTGTGAGGGGCGGATGTCCGGACGAGGCGGCAGGGCCACGCTGATCGCGGTGGCGGTCGTGCTGGCCTGGTTGGTGATCGGCGGCGTGTCCGGCCCGTACGCGGGACGCCTCAGCGAGGTCGCCACCAACGACAACGCCGCCTTCCTGCCCACCGACGCCGAGGCGACCCGAGCCCAGGACCTCGCCAGCGAGTTCGTCGACAGGCAGACCATCCCGGCTCTGGTCGTCTATGAGCGGCCCACCGGGATCACCGACGCGGACCGGCAACGGGTGAGCGCCGACGCCGCCCGGTTCGCCCAGATCCCCGGAGTGGTCACCCCACTGCCCCCGCCCATCCCGAGCGACGACGGCCAGGCACTCCAGGTCGTCGTACCGGTGGACGACGCCGAGGGCGAGGAGATCGGCACCGTCGTCGAGCAACTGCGCGACATCACCGGCGGGGACCGGGACGGCCTCACCGTGGACGTCTCCGGCCCGGCCGGTCTGCTCGCCGACCTGATCGAGGTCTTCTCCGCCATCGACGGACCACTGCTGCTGGTCACCCTGGTCGTGGTGCTTGTCATCCTGCTGGTCGTCTACCGCAGCCCGGTCCTGTGGATCTTCCCGCTGCTCGCCGCCGGGATGTCGTACGCCCTCGCCTCGGTCTTCGTCTACCTGCTCGCCGACGCGGACGTGGTCAAGCTCAACGGGCAGGCCCAGGGCATCCTCACAGTGCTGGTCTTCGGCGCCGGCACCGACTACGCGTTGCTGCTGATCGCACGCTACCGGGAAGAACTGCACCGGCACGAGCGCCCATGGGACGCCATGAAGGCCGCCTGGAAGGGCGCCGCGCCGGCCATCATCGCGTCCGGCGGCACCGTCATCGTCAGCCTGCTCTGCCTGCTGCTGTCCAGCCTCAACTCCAACCGGGCGCTCGGACCGGTCGCCGCCATCGGCATCGCCGCCACCCTGCTGGTGATGCTCACCTTCCTACCCGCGCTGCTGGTGCTCGGCGGACGGTGGGCATTCTGGCCCCGACGACCCCGAGCCGACCAGGCCGACCCTCGGGCCGAACACGGCATCTGGAGCCGCGTCGCCGGCTTCGTCGCCCGGCACGCCCGCCCGATCTGGCTGAGCACCGCCGTCGTGCTGGCCCTGCTGACCCTCGGCCTCACCCAGCTCGGCGCCACCACCCTCGGGCAGTCCGACCTGTTCACCCAGCGCACCGACTCGGTCGACGGTCAGGAGGTCATCTCCCGGCACTACCCGGCCGGCACCGGCAGCCCGGCCACCATCTTCACCACCGAGCAGACCGCCCGACAGGTCGCCCAGGTGGCGACTGACGTGCCCGGGGTCGCCGACGTCCGCCCCCTCACCGCCGGCCCGCAGACCGGCCCACCCCAGGAGAACGCCGCCCCGAAGATCGTCGACGGGCGGGTGCAACTGGAGGCGACCCTGGCCGACCCACCAGACAGCGACGGCGCCGAGCGGACCATCCGCGAGCTGCGGGTGGCCGTACACCGGGTGCCCGGCGCGGACGCGGTCGTCGGCGGCTTCACCGCGATCAACGTGGACACCTCGGACGCCGCGAAGCGCGACCAGAACGTCATCATCCCGGTGGTGCTGGCGGTCATCGCCGTCATCCTGGCCCTGCTGCTGCGCGCGCTGCTCGCCCCGCTGCTGCTGATCGCCACGGTGCTGCTCAGCTTCGCGGCGACCCTCGGCCTCTGCGCGCTGCTGTTCCGCGACGTCTTCGACTTCCCCGGCGTGGACTCGTCGTTCCCGCTGTTCGCGTTCGTCTTCCTGGTCGCGCTCGGCATCGACTACAACATCTTCCTGATGAGCCGCGTCCGCGAAGAGTCGGTCAAGCGCGGCACCCGCGCCGGAGTGCTCGCCGGCCTCGCCGTCACCGGCGGGGTGATCACCTCCGCCGGCATCGTGCTCGCCGCGACGTTCTCCGCCCTCGCCGTCCTGCCCCTCGTGGTGCTCGTCGAGTTGGGTACGGCGGTCGCGATCGGGGTACTGATCGACACCATCATCGTCCGGTCGCTGCTGGTGCCCGCACTCGCGTACGACATCGGGCCGAAGATCTGGTGGCCGGGCCGGTTGTCCCGGGCGAACGGTGAGCGGGAGGCGCGCGGTGCTGGCTGAAACCGATGTGGTCATCGTCGGCGGCGGCCTGGCCGGCCTCGCCGCCGCCCGCCGGCTGCACCGCGCCGGCGTGCCCTGGCGGCTGGTGGAGGCCGAGGGTCGGCTCGGCGGCCGGGTCGCCACCGACGTGGTCGACGGTCACCTCATCGACCGGGGCTTCCAGGTGCTCAACACCGCCTACCCCCGGCTCGGCACGCTGCTCGACACCGACCAGCTCAACCTCGGCTACTTCACCTCCGGCGTGCTGGTCCGCAAGGGCGACAAGCTGCTGCGGCTGGTCAACCCGCTGCGCGAGCCCACCAGCGGGCCCGGCACCGCGCTCGCCGGGGTCGGCTCCCTGCTCGACCGGCTGCGCTTCGCGGCCCTCGCCACCGGCTGCGCCACCCTCCCCGCGTCCCGGCTGCTCGACGCGCCGGAAACCAGCACCGAGACCGCGCTGCGCCGCGCAGGCCTCTCCGACGCCATCATCGAGGAGCTGCTGCGACCGTTCCTGTCCGGTGTGTTCATCGACCGGGAACTCTCCACCTCCAGCCACGTGCTGGCGATGGTGCTGCGCTCCTTCGCCCGCGGCCGGATCGGCCTGCCCGCCGAAGGAATGGCCGCGCTGCCCCGGGCCGTCGCCGCGCCGCTGCCCGCCGACCTGCTCGACCTGAACACCCCGGTCGCCGAGGTCACCCCGGGCCGGGTCCGCACCCAGGCCGGCGACATCCACTGCCGGGCCGTCGTGGTCGCCGTCGACCCGCCCGCCGCGGCCGCGCTGCTGCCAGCCCTTGCGACGGTACGCATGCACAGCTACACCACCTACTACCACAGCGCCCCTGAGCCGCCGCTCACCGAGCCGATCCTGCTCGTCGACGGCGACCGACGCGAACTCGTCGCCAACACCGTGGTGCTCAGCAACGCCACCACGACGTACGCGCCCACCGGACGGCACCTCATCGCCACCTCGGTGGTCGGCCCGACGGCCCCACCCGAGCCGACCATCCGGGCCGAGCTGACCCGGCTGTACGGCCGCTCCACCGCCGACTGGACCCACCTCACCACAGTGGCCATTCCCGAGGCGCTACCCGCCGCGCCACCGCCGCAGGGACGGCTGCGCAAGCCGGTGGCGCTGGGGGAGGGCCTTTTCGTGGCCGGTGACCACCGGGACAGCCCATCGATCCAAGGTGCTCTCACCAGCGGCTGGCGTGCCGCCGGCGCCGTACTGGACGAGCTGCGCGCCGGCTGACGGTCGTACCCGAGCACGCTGTTATATTCCTGTTGCCCATCGTGCTGGCGCAGGCGTGGGCACCGGCCGGCTTCATGCTGGCTGCTGATCGCCGAGCGGGATAAGATCCGGCGCGGTGTTTCGGGGCGGTAGCTCAGCCGGTTAGAGCAGGGGACTCATAATCCCTCGGTCGCGGGTTCGAGCCCCGCCCGCCCCACCGAAACGGATACCCAACCGGAGGGGTCGGAGACCCGAGAAGCTGCAGGCCACGGCGTGCGCCGGGGCTAAGCGACCGACGCCGCTCGGCGGCCAGTGGGCGAGTTGGGCCTGGGCCTCTCGCGGGTATCAGGCGTTGACCGAGTTGTCTGTCAGACCTTGAGGACGTCGACGTCGTACAACGCTATCGACGCGTCGCGGGAGGCGAGGGTCAGACCTTCGGTGATTGCCTGTGCCACCAGCATGCGGTCGAAGGGATCGCGGTGATGCGATGGCAGGCGGCCGGCGGCTATGGCGTGGGCGTAGGTCACCGGGAGTTCTCGAAAGCCCATGTCCCTTACCCGCTCTGCGAGGTCAGGGGGTCCGGTGAGTTTTCCGGTGCTTTGTTTGATGGTGATTTCCCAAAGGGTGACCGGGGAGAGAAAGATGTCCGGCTCGTGGCGTAGTCGGTCGAGCAACTCGGCACCGAGAGTCGGGTCGCCAGTGATGGCCCAGAGCGCGACGTGAGTATCCAGCAGCAGGTTCATGCGCCGATGCCGAAGTCGTCGGCGATCTCGGCGTTGGTCTGTGCTGAGTCCCAGTCACCGGAGAGGTCCAGTTGTCCGGCGAGGGAGCCGACTGCGGTGCGGTTGGCCCGCCGGACCAGCGGTACGACCTTCGCCACCGGGGTGCCCGCCCGGTCGATGATGATCTCCTCGCCGTGTTCCACCCGTTCAATGATGCGCGACAGATGGGTCTTGGCATCATGCATGTTGTAGTGCACAGCCTCAGCCGACATGGCGTGACCTCCTCGCTTAGCTAAGGGATTAGTTTAGCCTGCTTGGCCGCATGCGTCAGCGGCCTTGGCTGCTCGGGGTCGAGGTCGCCAGACGCCGCGCCCTGGAAAATCAGGATCAGCGGATCACCAGGGATGGTGGCGGCGTGGTTCGCATGGTGGTACCTCCGCCCCACCACACAAACTTCCTGGTCAAATCCCGCTGCCGGCGACGGCGCGAGGGCCTTCTTCCAGGTAGCGAGGCATTCATGCATGCATAATGAATGCATGGTTGCTATCCAAATTCGGGACGTGCCTGAAGAGGTGCGAGATGCCTTGGCTGCCCAGGCCAAGGAACGCGGGCAGTCGCTCCAGGCGTACCTGCTGGAGTTGGTGGAGACGCAGGCTCGACGTCTGCGCAACACAGCGACCCTTGATCGCTTCGCCGGCCGTTCTGATGGCACTCGAGCCCTTCCGGGGGAGAGCTCTGCGGAGCTGACAGACCAGCGGGAGCAGCGAGGGCCGAGGGGTAGTGCCGCATGATCGTCGTGGACGCTTCGGTCCTGGCTGATGCTCTCGTCGACGACGGGCCGGTAGGCGACGCGGCGCGGGCGGAACTTTACGCAGATCCGCACTGGGCGGCGCCAGGTCATCTTCTGGTGGAAGTCATGTCGGTGATCAGAGGCAAAGCCCTCGGCGGAAAACTGAGCCCTGCCCGCGCTCAAGAGGCCGTCGATGCTCTGCCTTCACTGGTCATCGACGAGGTTGACGTCTTGCGATTGCTCGACCGGATGTGGCAGTTGCGAAGCAATGTCACGGCCTACGACGCAGCGTATGTCGCGGCAGCGGAGCTGCTGGCCTGTCCACTCGTGACCGGCGATGGTCGGCTCGCCAAGGCCAACGGGATCCGCTGCGAGATCCGACTGCTCGCACCGTCCTGACGGCGGCTGCCACGGATATCGACCCTTGCCTGGACGCGGTGGTGGGAGAACGACATCCTGTCGCCGAAATCGCGTGCGAGGGTTGCCTTGCCTTCGAGAGGTAACGGAGGGGAGGGCTGATGGGCGGCTTCCAGGACTGGGACGGCATCCGTGCAGAGCTGCACGACGGAGACAACGACGCGCTCGATGGGTCGACACCATCAAGACCGCCTGCCGCCCCTGAGCCGGCAGGGCGGCTGACATGGTTCATGGCACTCGCGAACTGGCGCACCTGTGCGGTGAGCGTCAGCGTGTCCGGCTGACGGACGTAACCCTCGGGTCTACGGAGTAGCGGCGGACGACGTCGTCGGCGTCGCCAGCGGTGGCACCGGGATCGAACAGCACTTCCAGGCACGGCGCTTGCGGCCCTTCCGACCCGAAGCCCGCAACCACGTTGTTCGGGTCGAAACGGTGGCTCTCGCTAATCAGCTCCTCAGCGGACTGCCCCTCCCGCACGCAAACCACCGCCTCGGGCTGGCTACCACCCCAGGCCAGTGCTGGAGCCGACACGCCGATTGTGAGCACCAGCGCCGTCCCCACGCCGATCACTGTCGTCCGGCCAAGCCCTGGTCGGCTGATCGGTGAGATCACCGCCGCCAGGGCGGACAGCACGTAAACCCAGAGAGCCCGTTTGTCGGCCGAGTCATGGAGAGCCAACGCGATGACGCCGGCTCCGACGGTCTGTGCGATCAGGCTGATCACCCGGAACCCTGGCCAGTCGACCAGCGCCGCTGGTATCGCGGCGAGCGCACCAAGCAACAGGAGGAGCACGACAAGCCCGTACGCACTCCATTCACGGCGCGCGTCCAGGACGAGCAACACCAGAGCAACCAGGTGTCCGCAGACGACAAGCGGCGGGCGGAGGTACGCCAGAAACCGTGCGACCATCGGAAGACCCTACGTGATGTGACCGATTTCAACGAGGGCGCCAATCCCGGCCCGACCGGCGAGCGGTGACGTGAGGAGGGGGCCGGACATGGTTCAAGGCACCCGCGACGAGCTGATCACTCGTTTGGCTGAGGCAGTCGGGGCCGTCGCAGTCGGCCACCCGACGCGGGTTGCCGTCGACGGAGCGCCCGCCGCTGGTAAGACCACTCTCGCCGACGAGTTGGCCGTCGTCCTGCGCGCACAGGGCCGCGAGGTCATCCGCGCCACGATCGACGACTTCCTCTTTCCTCGGGCGCAGCGCTATCCGCGCGGCGAGTACTCAGCCGTTGGCTGCTACCACGACACCCACGACCATCAGGCGCTGAAGCGGGTTCTACTCGACCCGCTGGGGCCGGGCGGAGATCGACGCTTCCAACCCGCGGTCTACGACAGCGCAACGGATGCCGTGCTGTCCCCGCCGGTCGTGACCGCCCCGACCGACGCCGTGCTCGTCCTCGACGGCGTCTTCCTCCTGCGCCCGGAACTGGTCGACCGGTGGGAGCTGCGCGTCTTCGTGTCGACGGCATTCGACAAGACCGTGGATCGTGCCGTGGTCCGGGAGCGCCGGGTGTCGACCCGGGCCCACGTCGAACGGCGCTGGCGGGAGCGTTACATCCCCTCCCAGCAGCTCTACCTCGCTACGGCCCGGCCGACCCAGCACGCCGACATCGTCGTGCACAACGACGAGCCTCAGCGGCCGGCGTGGGAGACGCGGACGCACTGGCCGCACTCATCCTGACTCTGGGCAGGCCGGTCAAGCGCACGGTTAGGCAGCCGCGTCACCCACGGTCGGGCTGTGGGGTCTCGACGTACTGGCCAAACGGTTCGGCGGCGTCGTCCGACTCTGGTAGGTGCAGACGACCTGACGGCCACACCGTGTGTCCCACTATGGGCATCTGACGACTGTCGATGTCCTTCACGTCGAAGCCGTTGTCCGGAGGCATCGACGGGTGGCACGGTCGTGCGATGATCAGCGCGAGTGCCAGGTGGCGGAGGGAAGAAGCGTGACCGATCCGCAGCACGGCTCCGGTCGACGGGAGCCGTTCTGGCAGACAATGGCCGGGATGCTCACCGCCGTCGCGGCCCTGATCACCGCGATCGTGGGTGCCGCGGCCTTCGTGCATCAGATCGGCGGGTTCGGCGCGGACGGCGGTCAGCAGACGTCCACCGGGACCACCGCCACGCCTTCCATCGCGCCCCGTTCGGCGGGAACGGCCGGTGCCCAGGCGACACCACCGCGTGCCGCTCCGGTGGAAGGCGCGGGCGCGGGACCGTACGAGTTGCTCTTCACCAACAACGGCGTCGACCTCGACGCGGACCCACCGAAGGTCGCCACGGGCCCGGACCCGAGCATCGACATCTACGACGCCGGCACATTGATGACGAGTTACCCGGCCTGGCCCGGTCTGGCGAAGTGGCCCCGGCCCAGCGCACCACAACGACAGGACTGCCTCTCGCTGCTCAACAGCTTCGCGACGGGCAACTCAAGATTCGTCAAGGGGAGTCGGTACTGCGTTCGCACGCAGGGCGACCTGCATGTCGCAGCCGTCGAGTTCGTCGAACCGATGAGCGGCGGGTGGAAGATTCGTGTGACGGTCTGGCCGGGCACGGTGAGCTGACAGGACAGGTGGTGCGTCGGCGCTACCGTGAGTGCGTCACACCCACCGAGGAGCGCCGCATGACCGCCGCACCGCGCAGGGCCGTACGCCGGGGTCTCATCGTCCTTCTCGTTCTGCTGGCGGTCTCCGGCTGGACCTATGTCGCCATCGGTGACCGGTGGAAGAGCAACGTCGCCTTCTTCACCCTCGACGAGGGCGACAACTATCGGCTCCGGGTCACCGGTTCGTTCGATGTGCGTTGCGCCAAACTTGAACGGGAGACGTTCTCCGACCCGTACGTCAACTGGCGGGAGGCGGGCAAGGACTGCGCCTGGCCCCGGGTGGCAGACGGCGACGGCTGGCTGGCCGGTGGGCGGGTCGAGCAGGTCCATTCGGAACGTCTGGGCAGGCGCCTGCCGGAGGCGATCCTCTATGGCATCGTGCCGGCCGCCGCCACGTCGATCCAGATCACCCTTGGCGACGGGACGCCACGCGAGGCGACCACGATCGCATCGGGTCACGATGCCTACCGGGTCTACGCCGTGTACGTACCCGATGCGGGCGACCGGGTCGAGGTCGTGTCGCTGCGGCTGCACGACGCGCAAGGCGGTGATCTGCTTGTCTACTAGCCGTTTCCGTACCGTGGTGGCCGCCGTGGTGGTGTTCGGTGGGCTTGCCGTGGTCGGCGGCCTCAACTGGGAGGGCTGGGACGGGCGGCGGCCGAGCGTCACCGGTCCCCGGTTACTCACCGAAGGCACGACCAGCGGCGTGAACTGGTCGGTGGTCCAGGTTCGGGAAAGCACCTGGGGCGAGTGTCTCTACCTGCGTCAGGACGGCGCGACAGTGGAACGCACCTGCACCGAGTCCGGCGTTCTGCAGAACTACGAGATCAGCGTCCGTACGCTCCGCGGCGCCGCCGCCCCGATCATCTTCGGCATGCTCCCCGCCGCGGCCGCCCGAGCCGAGGTGGCAGCGGACGGCGGCGATGTCCAGGTCCGCTTCCGCAACGCCGAACTGGTGCCCCTCGAGGTCCATGGCTCCGACGGGTCCCGGCGCTTCGTGGTGCAGGCCGCACCGCCCGGCCCGGACTGGGCTGGCAAGAACTCGGTGTCAGTCGCCGTCCAGGACGCGGCGGGTCGGCCGCTCACCCCCCGCGACCTTCGGCCCCGCTAGTCGCCGGGGTGACGGGGCGGCTGGTTCGTGGCTACTGGTCACCGTGACTCTGCTCGCGGGTGCGCTTGATGCTGCCGACCTCGCCTCTGATCGGCAGCCAGTAGAACGGGATGAACGCGATGACCACCACGAGGCCCACGACCGGATGAACAGCGCCCAGTGCGGTCCCGACAACGATCCAGAACGGCGCGGGGCGGAAGCGTCTGCTGATCGCCCGTGCGGTGTCGTCGTCGGTGGTGGAGGTCAGCAGACGACGGCCGTGCCTGGCGTACTCCCAGATCACGTTGAAGAGGATGGCGGCCACTTCGTAGGTGGCCCCGTAGAAGATGAGTGCGGTCCGCTTGCCGTGGCCCGACTCGAACGCGTGGGCCAGGAGGGACGAGGCGAACGGCAGAAACGCGATCACCATCAGCAGCAGGGTGTTGAGCAGGAGCAGCATGCGGTCGGCGGAGCGGATGTGGTCGAACATGACGTGGTGGTTCACCCACATCTGACCGATCAGCAGGAAGGTGATCGCGTACGCCAGGTATGAGGGCCACAGTTCGGTGAGGCCGCGGAGCAGGTGCTCGGTGTCCTCCGGCGGCTGGATCTCCAGGACGAGCAGGGTAACGGCGATGGCAATGACCGCGTCACTGAAGGTGACTGCCCGCTTCGGATCTCGTTCCGCACCGATCGGGTTGCTGGCCCTGGTTGTGCCCTCGGTGGAGACGCCGCGAGCCGCGCGAAACCAGCGCATGAGCCTCCCCACGGTGGTCACCCAAGAGCCTGCCGGTGCCGCGGGTTCCCACCGTCGCCGGAACCAAACCGGCCTGTGGGTCAGGCAGCGTCCTCCGCCTAAAGGAGTCGGCCTCAGCCGATGTGCAGCAGCAACACCTGGTGGTCGCTGAGGTCGGAGACGCAGTCGCGCAACAGCCTCAGCCCGTCCAGCCCGGCCGGGCCACTCTCCTCGAAGTCCATCCCCATCTCGGCGAAGTGGGCCGCCAGATCCTCCGCGCGGTGCGCGCCGGGATCGAGCTGATCAAGTAACCCTGGTGCGGGAGTGATGAGCGTGGTCAGGCCGTAGGCGCTGTTGATGGCCTCCGACTCGGCGTTGAACTCCGGCGGATCCAGGTCGATGCCGCGCTCCTCCAGATAGGTCAGGACGTACAGCATGCAGTAGCCGGACCAGTCGTACTCCTGCCGCGCACTGCGCCCGTGTTCGGCCAGGTACGCGCGGAACGACGACGGCGATGTGCGGGCCAGGCGGGCCAGCTCAACGATGCTGTCCCTGGGGACCACTGTCAGTGACGCGATGGCGGACAACGCATCCTCCGTCGGTTCAGGAGAGCACGCGGTAGGTGACGTGCAGGACCGAGCTTGCCGCCCGTGCCGTCACCTGTTCCAGTTTCAGCGACGGGACGCCGTCGAACAGCCGCACACCGGTGCCGAGGGTGAACGGCACCAGGTGCAGCCGCAGCTCGTCGACGAGGCCGGCGGCGAGGTACTGGTTGATGGTGGTCGCACCGCCGTGGATCAGGATGTCGCCGCCATCGGCCGCCGCACGGGCCCGCGTGAGCGCCGACTCGATGCCGTCGGTGACGAAGTGGAAGGTGGTGCCGCCCTCCATCGGCTGCGGCTCGCGTGCGTGATGGGTGAGCACGAACACCGGCTTGTGGAACGGTGGGTCGTCACCCCACCAGCCGTTCCACTGCCGATCCCATGCACCGCGCACGGGGCCGAACATGTTGCGCCCCATGATGACCGCCGACGCGTCGGTGAGCTGGTCGAGCTCGGCCTGGTTCTCCTCGGCGTGGTCGAACATCCAGGCGTGCAGTCCACGGCCCCCGCCGTCACCGCCGTCGTCGCCGAACGGGCGTTCCTCGGTCTGGTTGAGCCCGGCCGAGTATCCGTCGGCGGAGACGGTCTGGTCGGCGATCACCTTGCCGTTACGTGTGGTCACAGCGCTCTCCATCGACGACTTCTGGGCGGGGGATCAGCCTACGGCCGTACCTGGTCCCGGTCTCGCGTTTCGGGAAGGCGTACACGCCGACCAGGAGGAGCACGATCCACAGTGGCACGAGCACGGGGGCGAGAGCGGGCCAGACGGGCCAGACCGGCTCGGTGACGATGCCCGGACCCAGGGCCGTCCAGGTGAGGGCGGCGCCCGGGAGGAGGCCAACCGTGACCAGCGTGCCAACCAGCAGGGGTACGGGTCGACGCCGCCGTCCCACCCACCCGAACAGCGCCGCGCCGGCTGCGGCACCGGTGAGGGTGCCAGCGACAGTGCTGGCGAGGAACGTGCCGGGCGCGGCCGATGCGATGGTCAGCTCTGCCCCGCTCGCCGAGTAGTCGAGCGTGAACGTCTGTCCGTCGCGCTCAGCCCGCCAGCCGTCGCACAGGTAGCCGGGTACGCGGCGAAGACCCTCCCACCCCTGCCTCGCGGCGTTGCGCCGCAGCTGCTCCGAGAGCCCACAGTCGTCACCATCGTCGTACCGGAAGGACGTCCGGCCCGAGCCCAGGTCGTCGGCAGCGAGATGAACGCCCCACCGGTAGCCGTGCACGACCTGACCCGAGTCGACCGGCACCGCACCGGGAAGCAGCTGCGCCGCCGCGCGCTGTGCCTGATCGCCGGTGGGTGGCGTGACGCCGCGACCGCCGTACCAGGAACCGAGGCTGAGGCCGACCGCACCCAGCAACACCGCGCCGAGCAGCATCATCGCGACGCGCCGCAGCCGACGGCTCATCGGCGCACCTCCCTGCCGTAGTGCGCTAGAGGGTAGCTCCCGGAGTCCGGCTCTGGTGCCCCGTGGATCGTGTCCAGTGCGCGACGATCGGATCGAGCATGCCGGGGCGGAGATTTAGCCTGATTCGGTGATCTCGATGGTTGGAACGGGCGTGCGGGTCAGGCTGCTCGGGCCGGTGGAGGTGGTCGTCGCCGGCGCTCCGCAGGCGGTGAACGGTGTACGCCGCAAGGCGGTACTGGCCACGTTGGCGCTGCACGCGGGCCGTGTCGTCAGCATCGACCGGCTCGTCGACGTGGTCTGGGGCGACCAGCTACCGGCCACCGCGGCGAACACCTTGCAACGCCACGTCTCCTACCTACGCGGGGTGCTCGGTGAGCCCGGATCGATCGTGGCGCGCCAGCCCGGCTATCTGCTCGACACCGGGCCGGACTCCACGGATGTCCAGGCCGCCGAGCGCCTCATCGAGCTGGCCCGGCGCTCGACGGACCCCAACGAGCAGGTGAAGCACCTGACGGCCGCGGTGGCACTGTGGCGGGGCCCACCGCTGGCCGACGTGGCCGGGTCGGCCTGGCTTGAGGAACAGGCAGAACATCTGGCACGCCTACGGTTGGAGGCCGAACGGTCGCTCGCCGAGGCCCGGCTGTCCGTCGGTGAGCACGCCGGCCTCGTCCCCGGGTTGGAACGGCTCGTCCGACAACACCCCTTCGACGAACACCTGCACGCCCAGCTGATGCTCGCCCTGTACCGCGACGGCCGACAGGGCGAGGCGATCGCCACGTACCGGCGGTTGCGCGACAACCTGCGGGAGAACCTCGGCCTCGACCCGGGTCCGCGGTTACGCGACCTGGAGTGCGCCATCCTGCGCCAGGACACCGCCATCGCCGCACCGGCCGCGGCGGCACCGACGCGGGTCGCGGCGCAACTGCCTCCCCCCGTACCCACGTTCACCGGACGCGACGCGGAGCTCGCCGCCCTCGACGCGATGATCGACCGGGGCGGCGCCGTCGTGGTGTCCGGGACGGCCGGCGTCGGCAAGACCGCCCTCGCCGTGCACTGGGCGCACCGCGCGGCCGAGCGCTTCCCCGACGGGCAGCTCTACGTCAACCTGCGCGGCTTCGACCCGGCGGCCACACCGACCGAACCGGCGCGAGCGCTGCACGGTTTCCTGGAGGCGCTCGGCGTTCCGGTGGCCCGGATGCCCCGCGACCTGGACGCCATGGCGAGCTTGTACCGCACGACGGTGGCGGGCAAGCGACTGCTGGTGGTGCTGGACAACGCCCGCGACGCGGAGCAGGTCCGGCCGCTGCTGCCCGGCTCACCGGACTGCCTCGCCATCGTCACCAGCCGCGACCAGCTCATCCCGCTGGTCGTCACCGAAAGCGCCCAACCGGTGCCCCTGGCCCTGCTGAGCCCCGGCGAAGCCCGCGACATGCTGGTCCGCCGGCTCGGGGAGCGCCAGGTCGCCGCCGAACCCGCCGCGGCCGACACCATCGCCGACCGGTGCGCCCGGCTGCCCATCGCCCTGGCCATCGTGGCCGCCAGAGCCGCCACCAACAGACACTTCTCGTTGACCGCCGTCGCCGGCGAGCTGGGCGACCTGGACGCCTTCCGCGCAGGTGACGAGGCCACCGACGTACGGGCGGTCTTCTCCTGGTCGTGCCGGACGCTCAGCCCGGCCGCAGCCCGGCTGTTCCGGCTGCTGAGCCTGCATCCCGGCCCGGACGTCTCCGCCCCGGCCGTGGCCAGCCTGGCCGGCGTCGACGGGCAGGCGACCGGCCCCCTGCTCACCGAGCTGACCCGGGCGAATCTCTTCACCGAACACACGTACGGGCGCTACGCGTTCCACGACCTGCTGCGCGCGTACGCCGCCGACCTGGCCGAGGAGGCCGAGCCGCCGGCCGAGCGTCGGGCCGCCATCCACCGGCTGCTCGACCACTGCCTGCACACCGCTCACGCCGCCGACCTGGCACTGCACCCGCACTTCAGCGCGATCAGCCTCCCGCCACCCCGGGCGGGTGTGACGCCGGAACGCCCCAGGAGCCGATCGGCCGCCGCGGCGTGGTTCGCCACCGAGGTCCCCGTCCTGCTTGCCGCAGTGCCGCTCGCGGCGCGGTCCGGGTTCGAGGGACACGCCTGGCAGCTCGCCTGGACCATGGCCGGGTTTCTGCACCGGCAGGGGCACTGGCAGGACTGGCTCGGCACGCAGCGGATCGCGCTGGCCGCCGCGTCCCGCATCGGGGATCAGGCGGGGCAGGGCCACGCGCACCGCAGCCTCGGTCTCGCCTGCTCCCGGCTCCGACGGTACGACGAGGCCGACGACCACCTGCGGCGCGCACTCGATCTGTTCACCGATGTCGGCGACGACGCCGGACGGGCGCACACCTGCCTGAACCTTGGCCAACTGGCCGAGCGGCAGGGGCAGCACCAGCAGGCGCTGCGCCATTCCCGGCGGGCGCTGACCCTGTTTCGGGGGGCCGGGAACCGGGCCGGGCAGGGGTACACCCTCAACGCGGTCGGTTGGCAGGAAGCGCTGCTCGGCGAATACCACAGCGCCCTCGAATCGTGCGGCCAGGCGCTGCGGATGTTGCAGGAGGTGGACGACGTCCAGGGACAGGCCGACACCTGGGACAGCCTCGGCCACGCCCACCACCAGCTCGGCGACGACCGGCGGGCCATCGCCTGTTACGAGCATGCCCTCGAACTCTTCACGCAGGTCAACGACCGGTACGCCGAGGCGGGCACGTACGTCAATCTCGGTGGCAGCCACCTGGCGCTCGGCGACGTCCCCGCCACCCGCGCCGCGTGGCGGCGAGCCCTGACCATTCTCGACGAGCTCGGCGATGCCGACGCCGACTCGATCCGCGCCGACCTCGAACAGCTCGACGCCACTCGGCTGCGCTGACGTACGCCGCTTTCTGCGCCGTTTCCGGGCCGCTTCAGCGCGGCCCGGCACTCTTCGGACACCAGTCTCTTCCGCATCAGGAACGGAGCGTTCGATGAGTCGTTTGGCACACCGCCTCGCGGTGATCGGGGTGGTCAGCGCGACGGTGCTGGCCATGTCCTCCGCCGCCGTCGCGCAGACCGACAAGCCGCCACGGAAGGGCGTCGACTGCGTGGTCCAGCACGTCGACGAACGCGGCAAGGTCCTCCGCACGGAGACCGCGCCCGAGGGCCGGGAGCACGGCCCGTTCCGCTGCGTCGGCGGGAAGTGGACGTTCGCCTGGGCGCCCTTCGGGGCGGACGACATGATCACGGCCGCCGAGATCCAGATCGAGCCGTCCGGTGCCGTGTCGGTCCGGCAGTTCACCGGCCCCGCGCTCGGCAACGACCTCACAGTGGGCGAGATCGCCGGCATCGCCCAAGCCGTCAGCGGAAGCCGGGAGGTGCTTGTCGACCGCGCCATCGTGGCGGTCGACGACGGCAAGGAGCGGACCCCGGAGCAGATCGAGGCGCTGCTGGCCGGCACTGACGACACCGGGGTACGGGTGCTGGACATCATCGAGAAGCCCGACGCCGCCATGTCGACGAAGGACGTCATCGACGAGGCCGGCGGGACACCCGAGACGACAGTCGTCTACTTCAGCCTCTGGGGCGCGATCAAGTCGGTGTTCGCCTGGATCGTGGACACGATCGGCGAGATCGGTGAGTGGATCGACGACCACTGCGACTGGGGGTCCCCCAACACCACTGGCGACATCGTGACGTGTCGCTGGTAGCCCGTCCCACCCCGCCGACACCGATCACGGAAATGAGGACAGCATGACAACTCTGCGGGACATCACCAGGCGCGCCACCATCGTCACGACCGCTCTGATCGTCGGACTGACGGCTTCGTACGCACCGTCGCAGGCCGCCGAGGGGGAGGCCCGGACGACGATCACCGACCACAGCGGTGCCCCGGGCACGATGCTTCGACAGCTCGAGGATCTGACCGGTCGGCCCGTCGGCGACCTGGACAAGGTGCTGGCCGTCGACACCGGCGGGCGGACCCTCACCAGCGACCAACTCGCGGCGCTCGCCGCCGGCAAGGAGGTCGACGGCGTCAAGGTCGTCGGCACAATCCCGGGCAGCCGGGAGGTGCTCGGTACGACAATGGCCGACCTCGCCGACGGCACGTACGACGGCACTGGCGACGGCGGGACGGCGACGTCAGTGCTCTTCGCCTCGTCGACCTCCGGCGGCCGGGAGTGGTGCCTGACCATGTGCGTCGCGTCCGGCAAGTCCGTCTGGGAATGCCTGCTGTCGCGCCGGACCGGCGAGCTGATCCTCACCCTCGACCTGGCCGGCGGCACCACGGTCGGCGGGACGAAGGCGGCCTTCGAGAAGGCGAACGGTGTCGCCGTCGACGGCCCGTCCAGCGTGCAGACGCTCATCGGCGACGGCGAGCCGTCGGCGGACGAGATCAGGACGCTCCTCGACGGCAGGGACATCACGTCGTTGCGCCGGGTGGCGACAGTGGACCGACCGGACCCCGAGTGGGCGCTGGCCGACGTCGCCGAGAAGTCAGGCGTCGTCTACGCGAAGACCAAGGGCCACCTCTTCACCGTCAACCTCCCGATCCTCGGCAAGATCCTCGTGTTCTGCGTGTCGCAGGACAACGGGAAGACCTGGAAGTGCTCGGCCAAGCAGTGGGGCGGGTTCTAACCCGTAGGCCCGCCAACGGTCCCGCTCCGCATCGACCCTCAGCAGTCGACGCGGAGCGGGACCCCACCCCTTGAGCGCGCCGCTCATACTCCCCGCATGATCAGCAACGACCCTCGCGTGCGGAGCGGGACCCCACCCCTTGAGCGCGCCGCTCATACTCCCCGCATGATCAGCAACGACCCTCGCGTCCCGTGGTCGCCTCGGGCATCCCACCCGGCCGACGGCTCGACACTGCCGCTCTACATGGTCTTCTTCTTCCTCCTGGGCCTCGTCGGCTTCGCGATCCACGGGCTGAGCGACGGCGGGGGTGCGCTCGTTCTCGCGATCATCGTCTCGGGAGTGTTCTTCGCGTGCTTCCTGATCCTCTTCGCGGTCTACTGGATCGGATACCTGCTCAAGGGACACGCCACCTGGTTGGCCGAGCGTCAGGCTGAGTCCGATGGGCCGTCCACGGGTCACCAACCGGAGGCGTGAGCCCGGCAAGCGATCTTCCACTCAACCCCGGAGACCCCCGGTGGCGTCTCACCCTGCGTCCGCACTGACGCGAGGTGGACGCGACCTGGAGGTGGCGTGAGTCGGCACGAGGACGACGAAGAGTTCCGGCTGTTCGTCCAACGACAGTGGGGATCGCTGCTCCGAACGGCCTACCTGCTGACCGGTGACCGGGGGACAGCCGAGGACCTGACGCAGTCGGCGTTGGAGAAGACCCATCGGCGCTGGGGGCGGGTGCTGCGCCGGGACGCGCCCGAGGTCTACGTACGTCGGGCGATGGTGAACACGGCGATCTCCTGGCGGCGTCGACGGCGGCCGTTGGAGGTGCCGCTGCTGACCTCCGACAGCCAGCCGACTCATGACGCGTACGTGCAGGTGGAGCAGCGGCAACTCCTCCTCGCCGCGTTACGGCGATTACCGCCCAGGACGCAGGCGGTGCTGGTGCTGCGCTACTTCGAGGATCTCAGCGAGGCGGACACCGCCAAGGTCCTCGGCTGCTCCGTCGGCGCGGTGAAGAGCCAGGCGTCGCGCGGGTTGGCCCGACTGCGCAGCGACTTCGCCCCACCCGCGGCGCAGTCCCCGGCACGGCTCGAGGAGGAACTGGCATGACCGGAAGCTTCGCCAATTCGACGCTCGGTCCCGCGCTGCGGCAGGCCGCGCACGGCGTTGACGTACCCGAGGATCCCTGGCCCGGATTCGCCCGCCGGGAGCGACGGCACCGGCGGACGCGGCTGATCCGCACGGCGTTGGCCGCCGCGGTCGGGGTCGCGCTCGTCGGGGTCCAGACCAACGTGGTTCCGTTGCCCGGATGGGCGCCGGGCATCGCGGTCGCAGCCACTCCGACGGCGCTGCTCGACGCACCACCACGGGGCGCGCTGGCCGGAGATCAAGCTTGGCTGGACACGCTACGGGCGCGGATCACCGCCGATCCGCCGGTGCGAATCGACGCCCCGGTGGGTGCCTGGAAGATCGGCGACAGTGACCGGATCCGTCTGATCTACGGCAGTGACCAGCCGGGCCACCGGGTCGCGCTGGTCGCGGTGCCGCTGCGGTTCGGCCTGCTGACCAGAGAGGCGCTGGTCTGGTACGTGGGTCCCGCCGGGGCCAGTGCCCAGCAGATGCGGTACAGCGGCCACAGCGAGGGTGACGACGACCCGGTGATGACGCTGATGCGGGCCTACCCCGACCGGGCCGGGTTCGCGGTCGCCGTCGGTCCGCCCGAATCCACTGTGACGATCAGTGGCGACCCTCGATACACGTCGAGGGGCACCCTGGAGTACCAGGACATCGCCCGAGGGGACGGAGGCGGAGTCGGGCTCGCCGTACTGCCGCCCGAACCCCTGCCGCACGAACCCGTCGTCCGGGTCAGCCGCGGCGAACGGGTGTTCTTCCAGGGCGGTCTGGGCGGCGGCCCGTACGCCGGGCTCGACCCGACCGGGCCGGAGATGGACTCTCTGCTCATCGGTGCTCGTCAACCCGACCGAGGTACGCCGATCGACGAGGCCAACCTCCGTAACTTCGTCCACACGGCACTTCAGAACAGCCAGCTCGCGGCCGGCGGCACGACAGTACGGGTGCGGTGGTCGGGCCGCGATCACGGGCAGGCCGCCGCGCTGCTCACTGTGCAACCGGCCGGGGGTGGAGTGATCGCGTACGCCATGCACGGCGACGACCGGACCGGCTGGTACATCGACCTACGGTTGCTGCTGCCGGCCGAGGGCGCCGACCAGCGACCGATCGGCTGGCGGGTCCGGACCGAGGACGGTGCCCGTCCCGCCACCGGCGAGGTGCGGGTGATCGCCCCGCCGAACGCGGCCCGCCTCACGGTGACGGTCGAAGGCGCACCCCCGGCCACTGTCACCCTCGACGCGTCGAACGCCGGCACCACCCGGGTACCAGCGGACCGGGCGGCCACTCTCACCGCGTACAGCAGGGACGGCGGTGTCCTCGGGACCACCCCGCTGCCGCCCGTGGAGACCGACAGCAGCGCGGGAGGTCTGCCCGGCGACAGCCCTGCCACCCGGGTGACACCCTGACGCGACGGCAGGCGGGCCGAGCCGTCCCCGGACGGCTCGGCCCGCGTCGGCCTCTAGGATCGACAGCCTTGACGGCGAAGACGGCCTGCGGGAGCGCGTGGTGACGATCGAGGCAGAACGGCCAGCTGACCGGCTCGCCGACATCGTCGAGCGGGCCGAAGCCGTACTCGTGGACTTCGACGGACCGATCTGCCGCCTGTTCGGGAGCAAGGCCGCGCCGCGCATCGCCGCCGACCTGCGTCAGCTGATTCTCAGCCGGGGCGTCGTCGTGCCCGACGAGCTACGCGACGGAGACGACCCGCTGGCGCTGTTCCGCGCGACAGCTGCGTTCGCGCCGGAGCTGGTCGGCGTCGTCGGTGCGGCCCTGGCATCGGCGGAGGTTGAGGCGGCGGTGTCCGCGGAGACCACCATCGGAGCCTTCGACCTGGTCAGGGCATGCCTGGCGACCGGGCGAAGCCTCGCCATCGTCAGCAACAACTCTGCCGCCGCCATCGGCGCCTACCTCGGGCGCCGCGACCGGGCCCGCTACTTCGCCGCCGTCGTCGGGCGGGGCGAGCATCCCGATCTGCTGAAGCCCGACCCGACGCCCGTTGTCCGGGCCCTGCGGGCGCTGAAGGTCGCACCCGATGCCGCTGTTCTGGTAGGTGACTCGGCCACCGACGTCGAGGCCGCCCGAGCAGCCGGTGTCGCCTGCATCGGGTACGCCAACAGACCCGGCAAGGCCGAACGCCTCACCGCCGCCGGTGCCGACGCGATCGTGACCGACATGACCGACCTGGCCTCGGTTCTCGCTCGTACGCGCACGCCAGTCAGCCTGCTGCCGTGGGTCGACTCGGGCGGCGGGCCGCTCATCGTCGTGCCGACGACCGCGCTCGGCCAGTGGAAGGGCGCGTCGGACGACGACGATGACTCCTGGGGTGACTACGACCGGGCCTGCCGGGTCGATGGTTACGTGGGGGTGCTTGACGTCGGTGCCGCCCAGGCGCTCGTTCTGGCCGACGAGCCGGCCTCCACCACGTACCTCCCGGACCGGCGGATCTTCGTGCGGTGGCTGTACGCCGACTCCGAGGCAGAGGTCGTCCGCCTCGTTCCCCGGGCGGTGGAGATCGCCGACTGGGAGGACGCGGGTACGTGGACGACCAGCGGGCCAGCCGAGTTGTTCGACTCCGCCTACACCGATGACGGGTTGGAGCACACCACCCACCTCACCGTTGACCTGGCCCGTGGCACGTATCTGATCCGCACCGCTCTCGTGCAACCCGACGAGAGGACGGCGCTGATGCTTGTCCACCTGGTCGAGCGGACGCAGCCGGCCTGAGCGGACCGAACAACTCCGGACAGACCCGTGACCAGCCCGGACAGGGCGCGTCTGTTCGGAACAGGCAGCGACCGTAGCGGAGGCTGAGCTGGCGTCAATACGCTGATGACGGTCACCCGGGACGCTGGCCAGCAGGACCGGGTGACGAGTTTCGCCGATACGTGGGGCCCGCGATCTGTCAGCGCTGTCGCCTGTTGAAACGGCAGCACACCCTCTGAGAGGAGAGCTCATGCGAATCCGTCGTGTTGTCTACGCAACGGCCCTCGGCGCCATCCTGGCCGTCACCTGGATGGCCGCGCCAGCCCAGGCTGGTTGGGGTCACGGCTGGTAGTCGGCTGCGGGCGAATGCGGGCGGGCGGGACGCTCCCAGCGGGACGGCCCGCCCGACAACGTCACGCGGCCGGACCACCTGCTCCACCGCTATCGCGACAGCCTAGGGCTGGCGCACATCCGGTCAGGACGCGGCCGTGCGGATCTCCGATCGGGTGGGGACGACGCGGTGGCGGCGGACCGGGTACAGGATCGGGTGCGCCATGCTCCATGCGGCGCCCGCGCAGACGAACTCCTTGTACCGGGCCGCCAGCTTCCCGGTGAGCTGGGCGGGCCTGGCCCGGTCGTCGGCGGTCACGTACTGGATGATGCCGTCGCGGCGACCGAGGCTGATGCACTGGTTGAAGTAGCGCAGCGGGGCCTTGGGGAACTTCGCCCGACCGGTCAGGCGCGCGGCGATGGCGTCGGCGGCCTGCCAGGCCATCGGAATGCCCGAGGCGCAGGACATCCGCAGTGGCTTGCCGCCCGGTCCTTCGGCGATCGCGGCGTCGCCCACTGCGTACACCTCGGGGTGTGAGACCGACCGCATGCTGGCGTCGACGATGATCTGGCCGGTCTGCGCCACCGCCAGGGTCGTGGCGGCGGCGATGGGGTGCACGGCGAAGCCCGTCGTCCACACCGTCACCTGGGCCGGGATCTCCCGACCGTCGCGGGTGACCGCACCGTCCGCCTCGACCCGCGTGATGTCGGCGTGCTCGTGCACTGTGATGCCGAGCCGGTCGCAGACGCCGCGCAGGTGCTGCTGCGCCTTGCCGTTGAGCCAGTCGCCGAGACCGCCGCGGGCGGCGAGCGCGACGTCGAGGTCCGGCCGGGTCTCCGCGATCTCGGTGACCGCTTCAAGGCCGGTGAGGCCGCCGCCGACGACGAGCACGGTCCCGCCGGCAGCGAGGTGGGCGAGGCGGTCGCGCAACCGCAGCGCCGAGGGCCTGCCCGCGATGTCGTACGCGTGCTCGGCGACCCCGGGAACGCCGTGGTCGGCGGTGACGCTGCCGAGGGCGTAGACCAGCGTGTCGTACGTGATCTCGTCGGTGCCGTTGTCGTCGACGAGCGCGACGGTCCTGCGGTCGGCGTCGACGGCGGTGACCCGCGCCTGCCGAGGCGTCACGCCGGTGCCGGCGTAGACCTTGCTCAGTGGGCGTGGTGTGAGGTCCTGTCCGGTGGCGAGTTGGTGCATGCGGACCCGCTCGACGAAATCCGCGTCGGCGTTGACGAGGGTGATCTCGGTGTCGTCCGGGTGCAGCCGCTTGGCGAGACGCCCGGCGGCCATGGCTCCGGCGTAACCCGCTCCGAGGACGACGATGCGGTGCTTCATGGTGGCACTCCTGTCTCGGTGGTGGTCGCTTCCTGAACCGGACAGCGACGCGATTCCTGACAGGAGTCGGCTATGAGCTGGATCACCAGACGCGGAGGGTGGGCTCCTCGTGCTCCAAGGCGGACCACTGCCGGGTGGCGCGGACGAGCTTGTCGGGGTTGACCTGGTTGTGGATGGCCGCGACGCCCTCGGGCGTCACCTCCAGCGACATCACGCCGATGACCCGGTCGTCGATCACGACCACCACCGCCGGAGCGCCGTTGGCGGTGGCGACGTGCACGGCTGGGCTGCCACCCACCAGGTCCCGTTTGACGTCGGTCGGCTTGAACAGGCCACGCAGGAACTTCGCCACCGCCAGTGCGCCGACGATCGGCGCGGCCCGGGCCGGGATCTTGCCGCCACCGTCGGCGGTGCTCGTCGCGTCACTGGTCAGCAACTCCACCAGCCGCTGGATCTCGCCGTTGTTGGCCGCCGTGAGGAACTCCGCGACGACCTTCCGGGCGGTGGCCCGGTCGACCTCCGCGGGGGCCCGTTCGGCGGTGACGTGCTGTTTGGCGCGCCGGTAGGTCTGCTGGCAGTTCGACTCGGTGATGCCGAGGATCTCGGCGATCTCACCGTGCGGGTAGCCGAAGGCCTCCCGCAGCACGTACACCGCGCGCTCGTTGGGTGACAACCGCTCCAGCAGGGTCAGCACCGCCATCGAGACGGACTCGCGCTGCTCGGCGGTGTCGAGCGGGCCGAGCATCCGGTCCCCGCCGAGGACCGGCTCGGGCAGCCACGTGCCCACATAGGTCTCCCGCCTGGACCGCGCCGAGGTCAGCTGGTTGAGGCACACGTTGGTGAGGACCTTCGTCAGCCACGCCTCGGGCGTCTCGACGTGTTCCCGGTCCGCGCCCTGCCAGCGCAGGAAGGTGTCCTGGACGGCGTCCTCCGCGTCGCTGGCCGAACCCAGCAGGCGGTAGGCGATCGCCTCCAGGCGGGGCCTGGAGTGCTCGAACACCTCGACCTCGTCCGGGCTGAGCGGCATGACTAGACAGTATCCGGGCGGGCGGTGCCGCCGTCCCGGTGCCCGTCCCACCGCTCGCGCCATGATCAAGTGATGAAAAGTAGCTTTGAGCGCTGTTCCTGACCTCCTTTTCATCACTTGATCAACGGATCGCACGGCCCGCGTGGTGGTCGTACCCTTGCCGCTGTGACGTCCGATTCGTTGCGCCGCGCCCTCACCGCACCCGCGGACCCGCCGCTACGGCACCTGCCCGCCCAGGTCGTCGCTCTGCTGGAGGTCCTGGACGCGCCGCCGCGCCTCGCCGCGCACCTGCGGGCCGTGCACGACGTGGCCGCGCAGCTCGCCGACGCGATGGCGCATCGGTTCCCGCAACTCCCGTTCGACCGCGAGGCGGTGCTCTTCGGCGCCGCCACTCACGACATCGGTAAGGTCCGGCACCCGGAGGAGTTGTCCGGGCCCGGTTCCGCGCACGAGCCCGCCGGTTACGAGCTGCTGCTCCAGCACGGTGTCGGCGAGTCGTCGGCCCGGTTCGCGCGCGACCACGCGTCCTGGCACCAGGACGGCGTCGGCGTCGACGACCTGCTGGTCAGCGTGGCCGACAAGGTGTGGAAGGGAAAGCGGGTCACCGACCTGGAAGAGCTGCTCGTGGACCGGCTGGCCGACGCCACCGGCCGTGAGCGCTGGTCGGTCTTCCTCGACCTTGACGACATCCTCGATGAGATCGCCGCCGACGCGGACCGTCGACTCGCCTTCCAGGCGACCCATCCGGTACGCGGGTGAACCCGGTCAGCGGCTCGCCGGACCCGTCCCAGCCGTCCGGCGTGGTGTGGACGCGGTCGGCGTCTCGTCGTACGGCGTCGACCGCCGGCGGAACGTGGCCACCACCACGGCGGTCAGGCAGATCGCCGCAGCTGCCATGAGCGGCGGGCGGGCACCGAGGTGGACGGCCGCGGAGCCGAGCGGAATCGCCACGACGAGCGGTCCGAACATCGCGGTGTTGGCCGTCGCGGAGACCCGTCCCAGCAGCGCTGACGGCGTGTGGGTCTGTACGGCGGTCACCGCCGCGACCAGGGTCCAGGGCAGCCCGACACCGGCCACCACCGCCCCGACGACAGTTGCCGGCCACCACGGCAGGCAACGCGTCAGGCAGCCGACCGCGAACAGCGCCGTTCCGGCGATGCCGACGGCCACGGGACCTCTCGCCGCGATGAGCCTGCCGACGATCAGGCCACCGAGAACGGAACCGGCGCCCTGTGCACTGGCCAGCACACCGAGGAACGTCGTCGGCAGGCGTAGCTCGGTCACGACGATCGCGTAGATTCCCGCGGTCGTGAAGCCGGACATGGCGATCGACACCGCGGCGAGCACGACCGCCAGCCGTGTCGCTCGCTGTCCGAACAGGACCACCAATCCGGTACGTAGGCCGCCGCCGCGTTCGGTGGGCCGGCCGGTGGGCGCATCGTTGAGGCGAAGGAGCGCGTACAGGGTGGCGACCAGGACCGGCATGGCGGCACTGAGGACGGCGACCGCGTGGCCGCCGCGCCACGCGTAGAGGCCGGCCCCGGCCAGGGGAGCGACGAGCTTCATGCCCTCCTGCGCGCTGGAGCGCCACCCGTTGACGTCACCGAGTTCGGCCGGCGCGAGTGCCGACGGCAGCAACGCCGTCTCGCCGGCGTCGATCAACACGTAGCTGACGCCGTAGGCGCACGCGACGGCGAAGATGAGCCAGGTCTGCCCCGGCCCGCGCACCGCGAGGAGCGCGAGCAGGGCGGCCGCCAGCATGAGGTTGACGGCGATGACCAGCGGCCGTCGGGCCGCCCGGTCGAGCAGACCGCCCAGCCACGGGCCGGTGAGCACCGGGGCGTAGACGCAGAGCCCGGCGAGGGCGGCGAGGCTGGTGGAGCCGGTGAGATCCAGGATCCAGATGCCGGCGACCAGGGACATGGCGCTGCTACCGAAGCCAGACAGTAGGGAGATCGCCGCGAACAGGCCCGCGTTGCGACGCATGAGCACTCCGAGTTGAGTCGAGGTGACTCATATCCTCAAGCTTGAGCGCAGTGCGGGCAATGCCGCTGGGCCTTGTCAATCAACCGTTGACAAGGGCAACGTCGATCTTCATCGCGGCGGTCCGCGCCGACGCGGGCAGTCGCTCACCCGCTTCGGCGAGATCGGTGCTGAGGTGCAGGGCCAACGCGTGCAGCGAACCCGGGGCCGCGTCCAGCGCGGCGTCCACGGTGCTCCGGACGAGCGCCGCTCGACGAAATCGGCTGTCCCACCGCTGGTCGGCCCCGATCCACCGAGCCAGGTCCGCCACCGCCGCCCGCAGCGCCGCGACCTGCTGCGGCATCTGAAGGTCGAGCTGCTGCCGCCGCGACCACCGTGCCGCCACCAGCCGTTGTCGACGCTGCTCGGCGGCCTGCCGACTGCCGAGGTCGAGTGCCGTCGCGATCTGAGCCCACGTCGCACCGTCGTGTCGTGCGCGGTCGATGAGCTCCAGCTCCTGCTCGTCCAGGCGGGCGCGGGTGGCGCGAACCTCCGCCAACCGCGCCAGCTCCGACGTCATCCGTCAACGTTACATTGACACTGTCGGAGTCTGGGCGGCGATCGTCCTGGGGGCGCGAACCATGAACACGTCCACCGCATCCTCGGTGTCGAGGGTGAAACCGTGCCGCTCGTACAGGCTCCGGGCCGGGCTGCCCCGCAGCACGTTCAGCCGGACCGGCGTGCCGGCGCTGTCGCACCGGCGCAGCAACTCGCGCAGCACTGCCGTGCCGATGCCACTGCCCTGTAGCCGCGGAGCCAGGTAGAAGTGCTCCAGCCAGTGGGCGTCCGCGGCGGGCCGCAGCGCCACGCAGCCGGCGAACGCGCCGTCCACCTCGACGACCCAGGTGTACGCCGGTGCGAAACCGTCCCGCAGGCGCTGCCGCACCCGCTGTTCGTCGTACCGCCCGAGCCGCTCCAGATCGGCCCGCAGTACCACCGCCCGCAACTCGGCCACCGCCTCGACGTCCGCCGCCGAGGCCGGCCGAAGCTCCCAGTCCGCCATGATCAATAAGCTAGCGCGGCCCGGTGACCTCGTGTTGGCGCAGCCCCGCGACGAGGAGTTCGACCATGCGACGCGCGTCATAGCGGGGTTCGCCGGCGCCGATGCAGAGATTGCCGACACCGCGCAGCAGCTCGAAGGCCGTCACGTCGGGGCGGATCTCGCCAGCCGCGGCCGCGGCGTCGAGCAGTTGGGCGCACACCGGCAGGAGCCGGTCCAGGAAGTAGGCGTGCAGCGCCTCGAAGGCCGCGTTGTCGGACTGTAGCGCCTCGGCGAGGCCGTGCTTGGTGACCAGGAAGTCGACGAAGATATTGATCCACTGGGTGAGGGCGGCGTGCGGTGTGTCGCTCTCCGCCAGCAGCGTCGGCCCGGCCTCCGCGCACGCCTCGACCTGGTGTCGGTAGACGGCGACGATGAGGTCGGCGCGGGTCGGGAAGTGGCGGTAGATGGTGCCGACGC
The DNA here is from genome assembly GCF_040608275.1 of Micromonospora sp. NPDC005205. Lineage (NCBI taxonomy): Bacteria > Bacillati > Actinomycetota > Actinomycetes > Micromonosporales > Micromonosporaceae > Micromonospora > Micromonospora sp. NPDC005205. The sequence continues at coordinate 21,274 of NZ_JBEXHV010000025.1, read as the reverse complement.
CGACGCCGGCCCGGGTGGCGATGTCGCGTACGGGCACGTCCACGCCCGAGGTGACGAAGGCCGAGGCGGCGGCGGCCAGCAGTGTCGCCTCGTTGCGCCGGGCGTCGGCCCGCTTCCGCGGGGTCGGCCTCCCTGGTTCGCCGTCGATGTCGACCAACGCGCCCTACCTCCTATTTGGCAAACGGAACAGTCCGTTAGCGGAACGGGGTTCCACTTGACCAGGATGCCAGATCGGGTGGGCCAGTCGCCACCGCCGCGGACACCGCGCCTTCGGGTGCGGTGCTCGGCACCGCTGGTCACCTAGGCTGAGACCCATGAGCGCTGAGGCTGTCGGCATGGACATGCCCGCCGTCGTGACGCTCGCAGACGTGGCGGCGATGAACGCCGCCGATCCGAACGGTCACCGCTACGAGACCAGCCCCGAGGGGTTCCTGTCGGTCATGCTGCCGCCCGATTCGGAACACGCCATGATCGCCAGCCGCCTCTTCGCCTGGCTGATCGTGGCCGGGTGGCCTGCCGAGCAGGTGCTTCAGGCGGTCGGTGTGCGCATCTCCGGACCGGACGGTGACGGTGGCCGCATCCCCGACGTGAGCGTCTGGCGTAAGCCGCCGTCCCGCAGCGTCTGGGCCACTGTCGCCGACGTCGTACTCGTCGTGGAGATCGTCTCGCCGGGCTCGGAGGCGATGGACTCCGTGACCAAGGTCCGCGAGTACGCGTCGGCGGGGATCCCGCAGTACTGGGTCGTCGATCGGGACGGCGCGCAGACGGTCACCCTCCACCGGCTGAGCAGGGACGGCAGCTACGAGACGCGGGCACGGATGCCACTGGCCTGGCTGCTCCAGACCGCCCCCGCCGACCACCTCGACTGAACGCCAGCATCGACGGCCCTGACCTGTCGTATCTTTTCGGGATGGTGCAGCCGGTGTGGGCGAACGGTGACGCGTACGAGGCGTACGTGGGTCGGTGGAGCCGCCTGGTCGCTGTGGAATTCCTGCGCGGGTTGGCCGTTGCGCCGGGGCGGCACTGGCTCGACGTGGGCAGCGGCACCGGAGCACTGACCTCGACGATCCTCACCCACAACGACCCCGCCGAGATAACCGGCATCGACCCGTCGGAGGGCTTCGTCGCTGTCGCGCGTACCCAGGTCACCGACCCCCGAGCGGCCTTCCAGGTTGGTGACGCCCAAGCGCTGCCGCTGCCCGATCGCGTCGCGGACGTGGTGGTCAGCGGATTGACGCTCAATTTCGTGCCGGAGCCCGCGCGGGCGGTGGCGGAGTTCGCCCGGGTGGTCCGGCCGGCCGGGGTGGTGGCCGCCTACGTCTGGGACTACGCCGATCAGATGGCGATGATGCGGCACTTCTGGGCCGCCGCCGCACAGCTCGACGGGGCCTCGGCGAAGCTGGACGAGGGGAACCGCACCACCGTGTGCCAGCCCGACGCGCTCCGCACGCTGTGGGAGCGGGCCGGGTTGCGGGACGTGTCGGTCTGGCCGGTCGACGTACCGACGACCTTTACCAACTTCGCCGACTACTGGACGCCGTTCCTCGGCGGCCAGGGGTCGGCGCCGGGGTACGTCGCGACGTTGGCCGAATCCGACCGGGCCGCGCTGCGGGAGTCGCTGGCCACGCGGCTGCCGGTCGAGCCGGACGGGTCGATCCGGCTCACCGCGCGGGCGTGGGCCGTGCGCGGGACGCCGCCCGAGTAACCCGTCGCGCCGAGCCCTTCCCGAGCCTTCCGGGCTCTTGTCGCAATTCGGACAAGACGGTAAAGCCCCTGGTAGAGCACCCTTGGGGCAGGTGGAGGTAGACGGGTGGCGGGCCACATCCCGATCCTCCGGCCCGGTGGGGACAACATCGTCCGCACCGGTGCCGCCCTCACCCAGCCCGGCCTCGAAGCCGTGGCGGTCACGGCACAGCTGCCGTGCCGATCGCGCGTACGACAGGCCGTGGCTGTCACCGACACCCCTGCGGGCGCCCGCAGCGGTGCCTCCGCCCATCGGGACAAGGACGTCAGCACCATCGGCAGTCAGGCAGCGCCGTCCGTCGGTCGTGCCCACCGTCCCCGTGCCCCGCCGGCCTTTCGCACTGTGGACCCCGCCGGGGTCCGGCGTCGCTCGACCGCGCGCCGAGGCCCCGGCGACCGAGCAAGAAAGGGCCCGACATGGCCGCTCCCACTGCAACCGCAGCCCTGAACGCATCCGTCTTCGCGCCGGGTGACCAGATGCTGCTGACCGTCACCTACTCAGACGCCGACACCAAACCGCTGACCGTCACCATCGTGGTCACCGACGCGCAGGGCAACAGCAGCGCGCCGGTCAAGGTCACGGCGGTCATCGACCCGCTCACGGTCACCGTCACCGACAACTCCGGACGTACCTGGACCCGGGTCTCCGACAACGGCTCCGTGGCCGTGTATCGGTCGGTGGCGTGATGCCCCGGGTCACCGTCCAGGTCCGCGATGCCGCTGGCAACACCGCGACGGCAGCCGCCGACTACAGCCTGAGCCAACCCGTGCTCGGCGGCTACTACCTCTCTGGGGGCGCCGACCCGACCGCCGACATGGCCGGCGGCAACTTCCGGTCGCTCACCCAGTACCGCAGCTTCGCCGACGGCTTCATCTTCCCCGGCTACAACCGGCCCTGGCTGGTCAATCTTGGTAAGGCCGGTGTGCAGATGAACATGGTCCTGGAGTTGAAGAGTTACGGCGCCCCGAACTACGGGCCGCAGAGCTTCACTGTGGACGGCGTCAGCTACACGGTGCCAGCCCCGTCGATGACCATCCAGCAGCGACCCGGCACCACCTGGCCGAGGGCGTACGGGTACAACCAGGTGATCAAGGGGCAGTGCGACGGGTTGTTCGCCCGCGCCCTGTCGCAGTACCGGGCGCTGGGTTTCGGGGTCAACATCCAGCTCGCCTCGGAACTGGACACAGATCACGAGTTCGGCACCACCGAGGACGGGAAGGCGTACACCTGGGCCGAGTCGGACGCTCGCGCGGTGCAGGCGATCAACTACATCCTGACGTGGTTCAGGGCGCGGACCCTGCCCACCGGGACGACCTTCTCGGTGGGGTTGGGCGGCTTCGACCGGGAATGCTTCCAGCGCACCCACCCGGAGTCGCTGATGTCCCGCCTCGACTACCTCCAGTGGAACGCGTACGGCACCAACGCCAGCCACACCGCGCTGGCCCGGTTTCGTCGCACCAAGGACTGGGCGGTGGCGGATCTCGGCCCGGTGGCGCTGTCCCGACCCGTGATCATCGCGGAGTGGGGCGTCAGGGTCGCCGAGATTCCGAACCAGGCCGCCTGGATCGCCACAGTCCCGCCGGCGATCGCCCAGCTCAACGCCGAGCGCGGGCCACGGATCGTGCGCACCAACTACTTCAACTCCGGGTGGGGCACCCTGGTGCCGAAGGCGGCCGGGTTGGCCGCGCTCCGCGAGGCGTACGCCAAGCGGCCGTACGTCTGACCGGGTTCCGGCGGCTCCGGGCTCCGGGGCCGCCGGAACTGCACCGGTCAGCCCGCACCGAGCCGTTCGGCGTACGCGTCGCGCAGCTCGGGCCAGCCGAAGTCCTTGGCCTCCGCGCCGCGGATCGGGCCGACCGGGTCGCCGTCGAGCAACCGGTCGGCCACGTCGAGGCAGAGGTGCCAGCCGGCCGCGACCATCGGCAGCATGCCCCGCTCGGCGACGGTGTGCCGCAGGGTGAGCCGGGTGCCGCTGCCCAGCGGGCTCAGCTCCCAGCGCAGCAGGTCGTCGCCCCAGGTGTACTCCAGCAGGTGCGGCGGCTCGGCCCGGCGTACCGTCGCCGGGTCCTCCTGGGTGGTCTCGCCGTCGACGAGGGTGAGCACGGCGGCGCCGGCGTTGCCGAGATCGCGGTCGGCGAGGAACGGCGCCCACTGCGCGAGCTGGGCCGGGTCGGTCAGTGCCGCCCAGACGGTGGCTGGCGGATGCCGCAGGTCGCGGACGAAGACGAGGGTCGCGTGAGCGTCGTTTCGCTCGGCGCGCACGTCGGCGGGTGGGCTCGGGCGGAACGCGTCGCGGTCCATTCACTGCTCCTGACTGTCGAGGTGCCGTTCCAGGGCGTCCAGGTGTCGGGCCCAGAGCCGCCGGTACGGGTCGAGCCAGCCGTCGACGACCCGCAGCGGGCCGGGGTCGAGGCGGTAGATCCGCTGTCGGGCGGCCGTCCGGCAGGTGACGAAGCCGGCGTCGCGAAGCACCCGCAGGTGTTTGGAGACGGCTGGCTGGCTGACCCCGAGCCCATCGACCAGCTCGCCGACGCTGCGTTCGGCGTCGCGGAGCTGATCGAGGATCCGGCGCCTGGTGGGCTCGGCGAGGACGGTGAAGGCGTCGGTGGACACCTCCCCAATATGCCTCCTCCGTCATATGACTGTCAAAGCATATGACCACGGTCGCCGTCCCGACGCGCCACCGCCGATCGGCTCCCTATGCTCGGATCATGGAACTTCGGATCTTCACCGAGCCCCAGCAGGGTGCCAGCTACGACCAGTTGCTCGCCGTCGCCCGCTGCGCCGAGGACGCCGGCTACGGGGCGTTCTTCCGGTCCGACCACTACCTGAAGATGGGTGACGTGAGCGGCGAGCCCGGCCCCACCGACGCGTGGACCACGCTCGCCGGCCTGGCCCGGGAGACCAGCCGCATCCGGCTCGGCACGCTCATGACCGCTGCCACCTTCCGACTGCCCGGCCCGCTGGCGATCACGGTGGCGCAGGTCGACCAGATGAGCGGCGGCCGGGTGGAGCTGGGCATCGGCACCGGCTGGTACGCCGAGGAGCACAGCGCGTACGGCCTCGCGTTCCCGCCGCTGGGCGAGCGGTTCGACCGGCTGGAGGAGCAGCTCGCCGTCATCACCGGGCTCTGGGCCACGCCGCCGGGGGAGCGGTTCGACCACGACGGCCGGTACTACCCGGTCCGGAACTCGCCGGCACTGCCCAAGCCCGTGCAGCAGCCCCGTCCTCCGATCCTGCTCGGCGGTACGGGCCCGAAGCGCACCCCTCGGCTGGCCGCCCGCTACGCGGACGAGTTCAACCTGCCGTTCGCCTCGGTGCCGGACACCGCGGCGCAGTTCGACCGGGTACGCGCGGCCTGCGTCGAGATCGGCCGGGACCCGGCCGAGATGGTCTGGTCCAACGCCCTGGTGCTCTGCTGCGGGCGCGACGACGCCGAGGTGGCCCGCCGCGCTGCCGCCATCGGTCGCGATCCGGACGAGCTGCGGGCCAACGGTCTGGCCGGCACGCCCGCCGAGGTGCTGGACACCATCGGCCGGTACGCGGAGATCGGCAGCGAGCGGCTCTACCTCCAGGTGCTTGACCTCAGCGACCTGGAGCACCTGGAGCTGGTCGCCGGCGAGGTGATGGCGAAGCTCTGACTCGGCCCGGTCAGGCCCGGTGGAAGCTTGTCCCGACCGCGTTCGGGTCACTTAGCACGGTGTCCAGCCGCCCGTCGCGGTCACTGTCCACGTAGGTGATGTCCGGGATCCCGTCACCGTCCACGTCGATCTGGACGATGTCGGCGACGCCGTCCCCGTCGAGGTCGGTGACCACCTCCACCGAGCCGTCCAGGTGACGCGTCACGATCGACTGTGCGCCGGGGGCGCGCGGCGGCGGGCCGGGTGCCGGCACCGGCGTCGGGGCGGGCGCGGGCGTCGGTGTGGGCCGAGGACCGGGCGTCGGCGACGGGTGGCTCGATGACCCGCCGGCCGGCGGCGCGCTGGCCTGCTCGACCTCGGTGCCGGTCGGGTCCAGCTCCTCCTCGGAGGGGAAGACGTCGCCTCGTGCGGCCGGATCACGGTAGCTGCTCATGGGCGTAGGGTTCCCCGACGACGACGAGAACAACCGTGCCCGATCGACCGGTGTCCCTGGTGCCCGGTCTGGCGGAAGATGTCGGGACCGACGCCACGGTCATGAAACGGGGGTCCGAGCGTGGAACTGCGCCGGAATCGGGGGGCCCGTGCGCTCGCCTTGGTGTGCGTACTCGGTGGAGTGCTTCTGTTGGTCTATCCCAGCGACGGCGCCCTGCTACGGACGATCATCGCGGTGGGGGCGATCGCGCTCGGCGCGGTCGCGCTGGTCAGCGCGATGCGGCCGTTCCGGTTCGGGATCCACTCGGAAGGGCTCAGCATCCGGCGTCCCGGCCTGCGCCGGGAGATTCGGTGGGACGAGGTCGACACGCTGGTCCTCGACGAGCCGCCCCGACGCGACGGCTACGCGAGACCGCCGCGACTGTTGCTGGTTCCTGTGCAGGGTGTGCCCCGTGAGCTGGTGACGGCGCGCCACCCGTCCGACGGTCGCCCGGCCATCGAGTTGCTCGTTCTCGACCAGGTCCGTGAGCAGCCGGAGCAGGTGTCGGCCGCGTTGACCCGCTATGCCGGCGACCGGTTCGTCGACCTGCTGGCGGTGCGCCGCGCCGCCTTCGAGGCGCCGGAGCTCATGATCGGTCTGCGTGGCTACCAGATGGACCGGGTCGACCGGTTGATCCGACGCGGCCAGGACGCGCTGATGTCCGGGGACACGTCAGCCCGGCAGGCGGCCCGAGGGGAGATCGAACGCGCCACCAGGGCCGGTCTGCCGATCGCCCAGCGTGGCTACAACACGTCCGAGACGGATACCGTTCTGGGTGCCCTCGTCGCCGCGTTGGCCGACCAGCAGAGCACCGATCGGGAGACCGCCACATGACCGCGCAGGGACCGCACACCGCGTCGAACACTGACGTTCCGCGCCGCAACTGGGCCGGCAACGTGCGGTACGCCGCCAAGGCGTTCCACCGCCCCACCTCCGTCGACGAGCTGCGCGGGCTCGTCGCCGGCAGCAGCCGGATCCGGGCGGTGGGCAGCGGGCACTCCTTCAACCGTCTCGGCGACACCGACGGTGACCTGGTCAGCCTCGCCGGGCTGCCCCCGGTCGTCGAGGTGGACCACGAGCGCGGGCAGGTCACGGTGAGCGGCGCGATGCGCTACGGCGACGTCGCCCGACAGCTGCACACCCAGGGGTACGCGCTGGAAAACCTCGCCTCGCTGCCGCACATCTCGGTGGCCGGCGCGGTGGCCACCGCCACCCACGGCTCCGGTCAGACCCACGGCAACCTGGCCAGCGCGGTCGCCGGCCTCGAACTGGTCACCGCCGACGGCGACCTGCTCCGTGTCGACCGCGACACCGACACGTTCGCCGGCATGGTGGTCGGGCTCGGCGCGCTCGGCCTGGTCACCCGCGTCACTCTGGACGTCGTGCCGACCTTCGCGCTGCGCCAGTACGTACGCCTCGACCTGGACCGGACGGCGTTGGACGAGGCGCTCGGCTCGGCGTACAGCGTGAGTGTCTTCACCGACTTCCGGACTTCCCGGCTGCGTGAGGTGTGGCGCAAGCAGGTGGCCGACGAGCCGTCACCCCCGGTTGACTGGCTGGGCACCACGGCGGCCGACCAGCCTCGGCACCCGGTGCTCGGGATGCCGGCGGAGAACTGCACCCCGCAGCTCGGCGAGCCGGGCCCGTGGCACGAACGGCTGCCGCACTTCAAGCTCGGCTTCACCCCGAGCAGCGGCGACGAGTTGCAGTCCGAGTACCACGTCGCGCGCACGGCGGCGGCGGACGCGCTCGCCGCCCTGGACGACGTGGCGGACCTGATCGCCCCGGTGCTGCTGGTGTCCGAGCTGCGGACGGTGGCGGCCGACGAGCTGTGGCTCAGCCCGAACTACCGGCGCGACAGCTTCGTGCTGCACTTCACCTGGGTCGACGACACCGCGGCGGTGCTGCCCGTGGTGGCCGCCGTGGAGGAGCGGCTGGCGCCCTTCGCGCCCCGCCCGCACTGGGGCAAGGTCTTCGTCACCGACCCGGCCGAGCTGTCCGCCCGCTACCCGCGCTACGACGACTTCGCCGCGCTCCTGGCCGACCTGGACCCGAAGGGCACGTTCCGCACCGAGGCCATGGACCGCTACTTCCCCCGGTGATTCAGCGCGTGTCATAGCGCGGCGGCATGGGGCGGCTGGGATTGGTGGGGTGCGAGACCCCGAGCGGACACTGACGTCTGTCGATGAGTCTCATCGTCCGGTCCCCGTCCCGGGGCCGTCGGCTCCACCCCTCGGAGCGAGACATGCAGCCCGTACCCGCCATCATCCCCGAACCAGTCGCCCCTCGCCCCCGCCGCGCTCTGCGCTGGGCGCTCGCCCTCGCCGTGCTCGGCGCCGGACTGGGCGCAGCGGCGCCGGCCGCCCACGCCGCCGCCAGCCCCTACGAGCGCGGCCCGGCCCCCACCGTGGCCAGCATCGAGGCCAGCCGGGGCGCGTTCGCCATCGCCCAGAGCACCGTCGCCGCCTCCAGCGTCAGCGGTTTCCGGGGCGGGACGATCTACTACCCGACCAGCACCGCCGAGGGCACCTTCGGCGCGGTTGCGATCTCACCCGGCTACACCGCCACCCAGTCCAGCGTGGCCTGGCTGGGGCCACGCCTCGCCTCGCAGGGCTTCGTGGTGATCACGATCGACACGTTGTCCCGCTACGACCAGCCGGCCAGCCGGGGCACGCAACTGCTCGCAGCCCTGGACTACCTCACCAACACCAGCGGCGTACGTACCCGGATCGACCGCAACCGGCTCGCCGTGATGGGGCACTCGATGGGCGGCGGCGGCAGCCTCTCGGCGGCGAACTCACGACCGCAGTTGCAGGCCGCGATCCCGCTGACCGGCTGGCACACCGTCAAGAACTGGTCCGGCGTACGAGTGCCGACGCTGGTCGTCGGCGCGGAGAACGACTCGGTGGCGCCGGTCTCGTCGCACTCGGAGCCCTTCTACACCAGCCTGCCGTCCACGCTGGACAAGGCGTACCTGGAACTCAACAACGCCAGCCACTCCGCGCCCACCTCGACGAACGTGACGGTCGCCAAGTACAGCATCTCCTGGCTGAAGCGCTTCGTGGACGACGACACCCGCTACGACCAGTTCCTCTGCCCCGCACCCGCGCCCTCCTCAACCATCCAGGAGTACCGCAACACCTGCCCCCACTCCTAACCCCAAGCCCCTCTTCCCTTGCCTTCGTTGATCATGAAGTTATTGCCACTCGGCGCGGCGTGTCGGCGCAATAACTTCATGATCAACGGGGTGGGGTGCGGGAGGGCGTGGGGGTGCGGAGGGTGCTGCGTTGGACGGCGCGGCTGATGTCGCTGGGGGAGACTATGCCGGTCAGGTGGCCGTCTTCGGTCACCACGAGGGCGCGGCCGTCGGCGCACTCGGAGAGCCGGGGGAGCAGGTCGTTGAGCTGTTCACCGGGCTGGGCCAGCACCAGATCGTCGGCCCGGCAGGCCACCTCGGCCAGCGTGGTCGACGCCCGCCGCTCCGGCGGTACGCCCCGCACCCGATCGACGGTGACCAGCCCGGTCGGCCGGCCGTCCTCGGTCAGCGGCAGCGCCGAATGCCGGTACGCGAAAAGGTAGTGGTCGACGAAGTCCGCGACAGTCATCTGCGCCGAGGCCGTCTGCGGCTGCGGGGTCATCACGTCGCCCACCCGGATCCCGCGCAGCGCGGTGCCGGTGCGGGCCTGCCGCTCCTCCATGCCGGCCGCCCCGATCAGGAACCAGCCGATCAGCGCCAGCCAGAGCCCACCGAAACCGACACCGGACAGGAACTGCCACAACCCCAGGCCGATCAGCAGCACACCCAGCACCCAGCCGGCCCGGGCGGCGACCACCGACGCCCGGGTCCGGTCGCCGGTGGCCTTCCAGACCGCGGCGCGCAGCAACCGGCCACCGTCCAGGGGCGCGGCCGGCAACACGTTGAAGACGGCCAGCAGCACGTTGATCCCCGCCAGCCAGGCCACCGCCCCGAACAGCAGGCCGCCCTGCCCGGCCAGCGCGAGCAACGCCGCGATGGCACCGAAGAACGCCCCGATCAGCAGGCTGACCAGCGGGCCGACGCCTGCGATGCGTAACTCCGCGCCCGGGTCACGCGGCTCGCCCCGCAACTCGGCCACGCCGCCGAACAGCCACAGCGTGATGCCGTCGACCTCCAGCCCGTTGCGTTTGGCCACCACCGCGTGCGACACCTCGTGGGCGAGCAGGCCGACGAAGAAGACCACCGCCGCGGCCAGGCCGGCGAGGGTGTACGCCACGGGCGAGCGGTCCGGGTACGAACGGGGGAACTGGTTCGCCGCCAACCCCCACGCGATCAGCGCGAAGATGACCAGCACGCTCCAGTTGACACCGACCGGCACTCCTGCGACCCGGCCAAGCCGGAAACTGGCCCTCATCCCGGGCTCATACCCCTACTTGGCCTGCCCATGCCAGTCGACGAGGCGGCGTCTCGGTGGGTGTGATCGGTTGGCCGTGCCGAGCGAACATCTGCCCAAGTTCCGTCCGACCGCGCTCCACCACCTCGAGTAGGGGACCAGGGTCGACGGTGTCCGGCAGCGGAGTGTCGGTGGTCAGGTCTCGAACGGAGATGGGGCCGCACAACCACCGGTGCAGCGCCCGCCGATCCACGGCAGCCTTCTCCCGGTCGCCCAGCATCCAGACATCCGTCTTGTACGGGGTGCTGTCGGTTCCCAGTGCGGTCAGCAGGCCAGAATGGCGTACCAGACAGGGGTAACAGGTCCCGCAGTGGTAGTGCTCGGCACCCGGTCGGTCCCGTGGTGGGCGCCCACAGCTGATGGTGGCATGGGTGAGGGTCGCCGGGGTCAGACCGGCGTTCAATGCCTGCTGGCAGACCTCTCCCTTGGTGAGGTGCAGGTACGGGTTGACGACGGTCACCCCGCCGCCGAGAGCGTCGATCAACGAGTTGAGCAGGTGCAGTGTCCCGGGATGTACGGATTTCGTGGAGCAGGCGGCTACCCGGGCCGGTGTGAGCGGGGGATTGACGGCGAGCTGCCCGTTCTCCGGCACGATCACCTGTGGCACTCCGTGGGCGGCGGCGAGGTAGATGGCGGTGGCGAGATAAAGCAGTCCGCGGGTGCGCGCAGATTTCTCCAGCTTCCTGGTGAGACGGACCTGCTGCGACGCCTTGAGTTGCTCGATGTCGCGGCAGGCCGAGCTCTCGATCGCGCTGAGAGTCTGGTCCTGCTGGCTGCCCCACTGGGGTTCGAAATAGGAGACGAGCAGGAGGGGGCCGGCCGAGGCCTTGGCCCGCTCTGCCGCCCACGCGGTGGAATCAAGCCCACCGGAGAACAGGGCCACCTCTCCTACCTCGGAATAAGTGGTCCGTCCCTGCTGGGGCCACCGCTGCCCGCCGGCCCGGACGTTGATCGTCCATTGATCCGCGCTTAACGTCTCCGAGAGGTGGGACAGCAGCCGCAACGTTGGTGGGCTCCAGACGGAGGGGTTGACCACCTCCACGGACAGGTTGATCCTTCGGGTCCAGCCGTCGACCGCGCACTCGCGCAGCGACAGCTTGTCGGCCAGGTATACGGCTCGGGCGATCTGCAGCAGGTCCTGGGCCCAGTCCGGCCGGTCCTGGGGCACCTCGGTCAATGTCTGCAACCGCTGGTCGGCGTGCTCAAGCAGTGGCCAGCCGATGGTCTCGCGCTTCCTATCGGTGGACACTCGAACCCGGGTCACGTAGTCATACGCGAAGCTCGCCCGGCTCACGCCGCCAACTCCAGTTCGCTGTCGCCGAGCCCGAGGGCCTGAGTCACCGTGGTGGTCAGCAGATCCTTGGCGACGTCGGCGAGCCGTGGTGGCTCCGGCCCACGTTTGACCGCCTCAGCGCAGGGGTTGGGCAGCACCTTGACGACCTGATCGGCAACGAAGCCAGCCACCACGTCGGTCGGGTCGAGGATCACCAGTGCCGGTACGGCGATCTTGATGTTCTCCGCGATGAGAATGTGTACGAACTCGCCGACCACCTCACCGAAGAACGCCCGATACAACGCGCAGAACAGTTCGCCGGTGACCCGTGTTGGACGGCCGGGATCGCCGAGCGGTTCGTCCTGCGTCACGAGGTGTTCCGCGACGCGTCGAGCGGCCCGGCGGACGGCAGCGTCCACGATGAGTTGGCCATCGCCCGCGACCTGCCCGACGAACCGCCGGACGAACTCGTCGGCGTCATCCTGCGCGGCCAAGTCCCCCACCGGTGGGAGATCCGCTCGCCCGAGGCCATCGAGCAGCTCGATCAGCCGTCCGCCGGCCTGCTCCGTCGCCGCACGGATGCCGAACGCCTCCGGATCTGCGTTCAGGGCGTCTCGCAACGCTCGCTGGTACTGGGCCGCAATCGCCTCGGCGCGTTGTTGGTCATGTCCGAGTAGTTGATCAGGCCGGCTGGTGGCGCCCGGCGTCCAGTTGCCCAGCCGGCCCTTGGCAGCGGTCCAGCTGCCGTTCTTCGGACCTGGTAGACGGGTCGAGGTGCCCATGGCGACCTCCCGGAGGGGTTGGGAAGGACGTCGAGCGAAGTCTATTGATACCCAGCGTATTTGACCAGATGCACAACGTACGCGAGCGGTGGTCTCCGCTGATCAAGCGGCGAAACGGTAAAGTGCGCAGCCTGAGCCGGAACATGACGGCCGGGGCGGAAGGGTCGGCGCATGCGGGAGGATTCACCGCGCTGGGAGCAGATCAACTCCAGCTCGTACATCTGGGAGCAGGACGGTCTGCGCGAGTTGGCCGGCTACCTGCCCGACGCCGACCCGTACCACGTCTGGACGAACGTCGAGTTCGTGGGCGCCGACGGCTCGATCAACGAGGTCGACGCCCTGGTGTTGACCCCGAGCGGGCTGTACGTGCTGGAGCTGAAGCACTGGCAGGGGGAGATCCGCGGTGACGGCACCCAGTGGCTGCGCCGGGCGCCGAATTCGCGACTGATCCCCGAGGACAACCCGTACATCCTGGCCAACCGGAAGGCCAAGCGGCTGGCCAGCCTGATCCGCTACTACGCCAAGCAACATGGGCGGCAGCGTGAGACGCCCTATGTCGGGGCGGCGGTCTTCATGCACGCGAAGGCGATGCGGGCCGACCTGGACGCGATCGGCAGTCAGCACATCTACGGGCTGGAGGGGCACGACTCCGGCCTGCCCTGTCTGAAGAAGCTGCTGCTCGCCCTGCCGCGAAACCCGGACCATCTGGTGGACGAGGCGCGCGGCCGGGACATCGTCGAGCTGGTGCGCGGTGCGAAGATCCGCCCGTCGGTGGCGGACCGCAAGGTCGGTCAACTGCTGCTGCATCCGAAGCCGTTCGCCGAGGGTCTCGGCTGGCAGGACTTCCTCGCCGGGCATGCGCTGGACACCTCGCTGGTGCGTCGAGTGCGGTTCTACCTGACCAGCCGGGCCGCCGAGCATGAGGTTCCGGCGATCCGCAGGGCGGCCGAGCGGGAGTTCCGCCTGCTGCAGGGCATCCACCATCCCGGGGTGGCGCGGGCGCACGACCTGGTTGAGCATTCGTGGGGCCCGGCGGTCATCTTCGACCACCAAGAGGAGTGGGTACGCCTCGACCAGTGGCTGCTGCGACGGGGCGACGCGTTGACCCTGGCCCAGCGGTTGCAGCTGGTACAGGATCTCGCCGAGATCATCGACTACGCGCACTCCCGCCGGCTGGCCCACCGGGCGCTCTCGCCCCGGGCGATCTACGTCGGTAACCCGGACGGGCCGCGCCCGACGCTGGTGGTCACCGACTGGCAGACCGGCGGCCGGTTGGCCGGCACGACCCAGCTCACCCGGCTCGGCCCGTCGAGCGACCCAGCCAGCCTGGAGCTTTTCTTCGACGACGAGGTCCGCCGCTACCAGGCGCCGGAGGCCGAGAATGCCACCCGGCTGCCGGGTCACCAGCTCGACGTGTTCTCCCTCGGCGCGCTGGCGTACCGGATCTTCGCCGGGGCGGTGCCGGCCGCCACGCCGGAGGAGCTCGTCAACGCGGTTCGCGACAGTGGCCTGCACCTCGATGCTGCGGTCGACGGCATGCCGCACACGCTGGTCACCCTGGTCTACGATGCGACCCGGGGCGATCCGGCGCAACGGCTGCCCAGCGTCTCCCGATTCCACAAGGACCTGGAAAAGGTCTGGGAGGAACTAACCGCGCCTGAGCCCGAGCCGGTCGCCGACCCGCTCTCGGCCCACCGGGGTGACGTGCTCGACGGCGCCCTGGAGGTGAAGGACCGGCTCGGCTCCGGTGCCACCGCCGTCGCCTTCTTGGTCACTCGCGACGGGGAGTCGCGTGACCTGGTGCTGAAAGTCGCCCGCGACGAGCAGCACGAGGAACGGCTGACGGCGGAGGCGCGTACCCTCGCGCGGTTGAAGCACCCCCAGGTGGCCGCGCTGGTCGACGGCCCGGTGCGGGTCGGCGGCCGGACCGCGCTGCTGATGGAGAGCGCCGGTACGCGGACCCTCGCCGAGGAACTGCGCGGCGGCCGGCTGGCGCTGGACCTGCTGGAGCGGTACGGCCGGGACCTGCTCGACATCGTCAACTACCTGGACGGGCAGGGCGTCTGGCACCGTGACCTGAAGCCGGCCAACCTCGCGGCCCGACCCCGGCCGAAGGACAAGCAGCCGCACCTGTGCGTCTTCGACTTCTCGCTCTCGTCCGCCCCCGCCGACCAGCTCGGCGCGGGCACCGTCGGCTACCTCGATCCGTTCCTCGGTCCGCCGCGCCGGCTGCGCTACGACGCGGCGGCCGAGCGGTTCGCGGCGGCAGTCGTGCTCTACGAGATGGCGACGGGCGTGCTGCCCCGGTGGGGTGACAACGCCAACCCGGCCGTGGTCAGCGACGAGGTGGCCCTTGACCCGGCGGTGTTCGACCCGGCGGTCGCCGACCGGTTGTTGGAGTTCTTCGGCCGGGCGTTGGCGAGGGACGCGGCGGCGCGGTTCGACACGGTCGACGAGATGACCGACGCCTGGCGGGCCATCTTCCAGCAGATCCCGCAGCCTGCGGTGACCCCGGTCGGCCCGCTGCCGGCGGCGGTGGGGTTGACTCGCGAGTCGCCGCTGGAGGTCACCGAGCTGACCGCCCGGGCCCGCTCCGCGCTGCAACGGCTCGGCCTGCACACCGTCGGCGAGCTGCTGGACGTCGAGCTGTCGGCGCTCACCCGGGCCAAGGGAGTGCCGGACGCTACCCGCAAGGAGATCATCGCCCAGGCACGGGCCCTGCGCGCCGTGCTGCCGGGCGGAAGCGAGTCGGCCGCCGTTGACGAGCAGCCGCTGGCGCAGGGCGTGGAGGCACTCTGCGCGACCCTGCTTCCCGCCTCGACCTCCCGCAACCACCGGACGCTGGCCGTGCTGCTCGGGCAGACGCCCACTGGCGATGGTGAGTTCCTGTGCTGGCCGGCGCAGAGCGAGGCGGCCCGGGCCACCGGCCGGAGCCAGCCACAGATCTCCAAGCTGCTTGCTGCCCAGGCCAGGAACTGGCTGGGCGAGCCGGCACTGGAGGCGGTGCGCAACGAGATCGTGGCACTGCTCGACTCCCGCGGCGCGGTGATGTCCGCCGAGGAGTTGGCCCAGGCACTGATTGCCGCCCGTGGCTCCTACACGCCCGAGCCGAAGCGGTTGCCACAGGCGATCGGGCTGGTGCGCGCCGCCGTCGAGGCCGAGCTCAGCACCGGCGGGGATGCCAGGGTGGCCATCCACCGGTTCCGCACCTCCGGCACGGTCCTGGTCGGCCGGGAACCGGACGATCCGGCGTCCGACGTCACCGCCGCCGACTTCCTGGGGTACGTGGTGGAGCTGGGCGGCCGGGCCGTCGAGCTGGCCGGCGCCGATCCGCTGCCGACCCGGCAACGTGCCGTCGAGGAGCTGCGCCGGCTGCCAGTGCCGGCGGGGATGCCGGCCGTGGCCGACCTGCGGCTGTTGCAGCTCGCGGCGGCCGCCCGCAGCGATCGGGTCGACGTCAACGCGCAGGGGCAGCTCTACCCGGTGGGGATGCCGGCGGAGCGGGCGCTGCGGTTGTCGGTGGGCAGCCTGATCGGGCAGCGGCTCAGCGAGGACCAGATCCGCGACCGGGTGCAAAGCCGCTTCCCCCGCGCGGAGCGGCTGCCGAAGCGGCCCGCGCTGAACGAGATGCTCGCCGCAGCCGAGATACCGCTGACCTGGCACCCGCACGACCGGGTGTACGGGCCGGCGACTACGACGGCGTCGGTAACCGGCACCCGACTGGCCACCACCCACGCGCCCCTGCTCGGGCTCACCGCCGCCGACGAGGTGGGAGACAAGCTCACCTCCGCCATCGACCGGCGGGCCTTCCTCGCGGTGCTGGCGCCGCTGCGCCGGCTCGGGCCGGCCCGGCGGGCGCTGCTGGGCCGGCTGCCGCTGACCGAGGTGGACGTCACGGCGATCCTGCTGGACCGGCTGCGTGCGCTGGGCTTCCCGTGGGAGGCGATCGTGGCGGCCGACAACGGCTCGGCGCTGGACGCGGACTTCCGCAGCCTGGTGGACCTGGTCCGGCACCAGGTGGTGCCGGCGGTCAGCGCGGCGATCGCCGCCGCCGAGGGGCCGGTGCTGCTCACCGAGGCGGCACCACTGGCCCGGTACGGGCAGCTCGGGCTGCTCCAGGAGATGGCCGACCCGACCCGGCCCCGGCCGGCTGCCCGGCTGCTGCTGGTGCCGGCGCGGCGACCCGAGCCGGCGGTGCTGGACGGGGTGCAGTTGCCGCTGACCTCACCGGCCAGCCAGTCGCTGTGGCTCGCCAACGACTGGATCGAAGGAACCTTCGAGGCAGCGCGTACGTCCTGACTGTCGTATTGCTGACATGCTGCGGGTCGGCGGTTACTACTGTGGACTGCTACAAATCTTTGAATGCCCCTCAGCAAGATCGTGCTTGAGAACTACCGCTGCTTCCGGGACCGGCAGGAGATCGAGCTGGCCCCGGTGACAGTGGTGCTCGGCAAGAACAACTCGGGCAAGAGTGTGTTGACTCGGGCGCCGATGGTGATCGCGACGGGCTTCGGGACGACGACTACCGCGCCGCTCGACTTGGACCGACTCGAACCACAGCCGGTGGACGGCTTCCCAGATTTGATCTTCGAGCAGAGCCCGCACGGCAAGTTTTTCCTGGGCTTTGATGTGGATGGGCCGAGACCCTTCCAGATGGCCGCGACGATCCAGCATGTGGCCGAGAACCGCACCGCATTCGTCTCGGACCTGACGTTGCGTGCTTCGGACGCTGACGTCGTACTTGCCTGGCAGCCGGCCTTCCACGTCGGTGACGGTCCGTACTCGTATGAAATCCGCAGTTCTGACCGAGCTTCTGCCATACGTCCCGTGGCATTCCAAGGTTTGTGCCCGCAGGCTGATGGCGTCCCGGAACTTCGTGACCTACGGGGGATGGACCTTTCGCTCGGACCGATCCGCTATCTCAGCGCCTACCGAGATCGACCAGAGCGGCAGCACAGACTTCCGCTTGGGACGCCACAGAGGATCGGACAGCAGGGGCAGGGGACGCTGGGCATCCTTGCTCACGATCAGGAACGTGGTGGAGGCGACTTGCTCGGGATGGTCAATGAGCGCCTGCAGCTCATCGTGCCGGGCTGGCGTCTGGAAGAGATCGAAGCTGGCCCTCTCTGGTCCACGGTCCTGACTAGGCGAGGCAGCAGGGTGCGTGTCAACCTGGCCGACGCTGGCTCCGGCCTGGCTCAAATGCTGCCAATCCTCGTGCAGTGTGCGCTGGACGAGCAACGCGGTCGGAACGTAGCCGCACCGTTGCAAATCATCGAGGAGCCGGAGATGCACCTACACCCCGCGGCACACGCCGAACTGGGAGACCTCTATCTGCGGACCGCGCAGGCTACCGGTACCCGATTCCTCATAGAGACCCACAGCGAGACCTTGCTGCTACGGCTCCGGCGCCGAATCGCTCAGGAGGACGTGCCCCCGAAGACTGTCGCGGTCTATGTGGTGGAGCAGCACGACGGCGCTTCGAACGTCAGGCGGGTGCGCATCGACGACCTGGGCAATCTCGATGAGAGCTGGCCCGAGGGTTACTTCTCCCAGGACTACAGAGAAGTTCGGGCACTTGCGGCGGCGCAGGTGAAGCGGAGCCGGCATGCGTCTTGACATTGAGCCGGAGGTCTTTGCATCAGCGGATCCGGTAGCCACCATCGATTTGATCATCCTCACGCTCGACGGACGACATGAGTGGCAGCCTTCGTTGCCGGTCGCGTCGGCTGCCGTGCAGTTCGTCGCCCGCCAGGTGCCCGCTCTGTCCGAGTACATGCAGAAGGTGTTGGTGGAGGCTGCCAACCCGGCGACACCGGCGGCCGCGGCGGCGAAAGTTCGAGCAGGTGACCTCCGCGCCGTGCTGGCCGATCTGAGTAAGCCAGCGGTGCTGGTTGTGGAGAACCGGATCGGTGATGGCGGGTTTGTACGGGCGGTCGCGGCGGCGCTACGGGACCAGAGGATCGTCGATGCTCTGCAGGGCGACAATGACTGGCTACGGTTGAGTAACGGCGGAGGCTGCGGCCAGATGCCTGACCTCGCTGCTGAGGAGTGCCGGGCCTTCAGCATGCTGGTGCGAGTCGCTGTGCTGTTTGACAGCGACCGTGTGGAGCCCGACGAACCGAGCCCTCATCATGACAAGGTTGCCAAGTGTCGCGAGGCTGGGGTCCGTGAGGTGCACCTACTCACTTGGCGGATGATGGAAAACTACGTCCCCTTTCCGGTGTGGGAACGACATTTCCCCGCCCGCATCAACCAGATCGAAGAGCTACGCACCCGAATCCCGAGGCAGCGGGGCTACCAGAACCTCAAGGACGAATTCGGCAGGCGCAACATGCCTAAGCGGATGTTCCCGGACGATCTGCCGTTGACCGAGGAGGACTTCGCGGAGCTGGGCCCAGGGGTTGTGACGGAGCTGCGGGAGTTGCTCGCGATGATCCACCGGATTCTGTAGGACACTGACCCACATGCGCAGCGACCAGAACGAGATACGACCAGATCCCACGGTCGT
This sequence comes from Micromonospora sp. NPDC005205, assembly GCF_040608275.1. Classification (NCBI taxonomy): domain Bacteria; kingdom Bacillati; phylum Actinomycetota; class Actinomycetes; order Micromonosporales; family Micromonosporaceae; genus Micromonospora; species Micromonospora sp. NPDC005205. Next base: position 2,421 of record NZ_JBEXHV010000025.1, on the reverse strand, counting down.
GCTCGTCGACGACCTGCTCACCGACATTGGTCGAGGGCGGGTTCGAGTGCCGGCCTTCCAACGCCCGTTCGTCTGGCGGCCCGGCCAGATGCTGGAACTCTTCGACAGCATTGAGCGTGGGTATCCCATCGGCAGTCTGCTGGTATGGCAGACGGACGAGGAGGTGCGGTCGCTGGATCACATCGGTGGCATGCCGATCCCCCCGCCTGCTGCAGGCAGTTCTATCTCCTACATCCTCGACGGGCACCAGCGTGTGTCCACCTTGTTCGGGGTGCTGCGGCACGGCCTCTCTTGGAGGGTCGATCAGGCGGAGCAGGACTGGATCTGGCGTGTCTACCGCGACTTGCGCCATGACCCGCTGGTGCCGGAACGCTATCGCCACTACCGACCGGAGGGTCATCCGCCAAGCCACTTGCTGCCGCTGGCTGCGGTGATGCGGACGATGGACTTTCTGGGACATTTCCGACGCATCGAGCTTCAGGCGAAAGATCCTCGGCAGGTTGAAGAATTGATCCGGGAAGCCGAGGCGGTGGCGCAGCGGATCAAGAGCTATAAGTTGACCCTGGTACGTCTCCAAGGCGCCAGTTTGGACCAAGCAGTCAACGTGTACTCCCGACTTAACCGCACCGGCACACGGATGGACCCGGATCAGATGGTGTCGGCGTTGACCTACAAGCATGCCCGGGCTTCATTAGCCGATCGCATCGATGATATTGTTACGTCGATCGCCGAGACAGGATTCGGCGAGCTACCGCGTATCGCTGTCTTCAGGGCAATGCTGGCCGTGGCCGGTGAAACTGACATCCTGTCTCCTCGGTGGGACGTGGTAGCGCGCGATCTTCAAAACCGGCTGCACAACGCCATCCCCGATACTGAGCGGGCCGTTGGGCTGGCTGTGCGTTTCCTTCAGACGGAGATTGGCGTACCGCTTGCCAGGCTTCTGCCCTACTCGCACCAGCTCGTTTTGCTTGCGACGTTCTTCCATCACAGGCCGGAGCCGACGACCGCCCAAGTCGATACGCTCCGAACCTGGTTCTGGGTGACGTCTTGGACCAGCGCCTTCGGCGGTGCGACGTCGACGTTGCTGCGGCGGGCGCTGCAGGACGTGCGGGGCTACGCCCTAGGCTCGGGTGTTCTTCCCATCAGCGACGTCGGTGTTCAGCCCATGCCTGAGGCGTTCAACCTCAACAGCGCACGTACCAAGGCGTATGTGATTTGGGAGCTGCTGGAGTTTCCCCGCCGGCTGGATGTCATGGGACAGCCCTTCGATGTGGTGAAGGTCTTGGCGTCTGGTGAGTCTCAGAGCTACCGCCAAGTTGCTCCAGGCGACAAGCGGCCGGCGAACCGGCTTGTGATGCCGACTAGGCCCGACGTGCGGCTGATGGACGCCTTGAAGAACCTCGACCTGTCTGCGGGTCAGCTAAGGGCCGATACTCCGCGCGATCCCTGGTCAGATCTGCTCGAGCGAGCAGCCTCAGGGGGTAGAAGAATCTCTCCGCCAGAGCGGGTGCTGACGAGTCACGGCATCCCGTTGAAGGCGTGGCGGCGGCTTTGCGAGGGCAACAAGACCGTGTTCGTCGATGATCGTACGGATTTTCTGAAGCAGCGGCTCCGAGAGTTCGCGGCCGAGATTGGGGTCAGGCTCGGTGACAACCTTGAAGGCGTGGCTGACGACGACTCGGAGTAGTGGCGTTCGGGAAGTTCGGCCGTAGAATCTGGCGGTGATCGAGCTGAAGGCATTGCAAGCGCAGGTCAAGAGCCTGGTGGATGATCTGCGTGGGCAGGTTGCGGAGGCATCAGGTCTGCGGGCGGAACTGCGCCAGGAGTACGCCCAGGCCAAGGCCGCCGAGCGGATCGGCGCGAGCTTCGAAACCTGGCTCGACGACGTGCTCGACCAGGCGGCGGTCGCTTGGGTGCTCGGCTGCGTCTTCGTCCGGTTCTGCGAGGACAACGAGCTGGTCGACGGGCTGTGGATCGGCGGCGCCGACCCGGCCGCGCCGGCCGAGCGGGCGATGCAGCACCGGCAGGCGTACCTGATTGCCAACCCCCGGCACAACGACCGGCACTGGCTGCGGGAGGCGTTCGGCTACCTGCGCGGCCTCAAGGCCACCGGCAAGATCTTCGACCAGCACAACCCGGCGTGGCGGTTCGACATCTCCGGCCCGGCGGCCGAGGAGCTGAGTGACTTCTTCCGCCGGGGAGCCGGCTCCGTCTCGCTAAGGGACCCGAAGCTGGACACTCGGGATCTCGGTGACCTTTATGAGCACCTGTCTATGCACGCCAAGAAGACGTACGCGCTGTTGCAGACTCCGAGGTTTGTGGAGAGGTTCATCCTCGATCGGACCTTCGAGCCGGCGGTCCGGGAGTTTGGTCTCGCCGCGACCAGCGTCATCGACCCGACCTGCGGGTCGGGCCACTTCC
>NZ_JBEXHV010000024.1:91887-98985 GCF_040608275.1 Micromonospora sp. NPDC005205 | reverse complement strand
GTCGCCCACACCGCGATGACGTTGCGCGACCACCTGGACATCCCGCTGGTCAGCACCATCCACGCCACCGAGGCCGGCCGGCACCAGGGCTGGCTGCCCGAGGAGATGAACCGCACCATCCACGGCGTCGAACACTGGCTCAGCAACTCCTCCATCCGGGTGATCACCTGCTCGGGTTACATGCGCGACCAGGTGACGGCGCTATTCGACCTACCTGCCGGCCAGGTCGACGTGGTGCCCAACGGGGTCGACGACCGGGCCTGGCGGGCCCGCCCCCGAGCGGTCGCGTCGGCCCGGGCACGGTTCGCCGGGGACGGCCCGTTGGTCGGGTACGCCGGCCGGCTGGTCTACGAGAAGGGCGTCCAGCACCTGGTGCACGCCATACCCCGGCTGCGCGAACGACACCCGGGGCTGCGCGTGGTGATCGCCGGCGACGGCCCGTACCGCACCGAGCTGGAGGCGGAGGCCCGGCGACTGGCGCTCAGCTCTACCGTCCGGTTCACCGGGTTCCTCGACTCCACCCAACTACCGGCGATGCTCGGCGCCACCGACGCGACGGTGGTCCCCAGCCTCTACGAGCCGTTCGGCATGGTGGCGCTGGAAGCGGCGGCCGCCGGAGCGCCCCTCGCCGTGGCCCGTACCGGCGGCCTCGCCGAGATCGTCGAACCCGGCGTGACCGGGGTGACGTTCCCGCACAGCGACCCGGACGCGCTCGCCGGCGCGGTCGGCCAACTGCTCGGCGACGAGGTCTTCGCCCGCCGGCTGGCCCGCCGGGCCCGCACGATGGTCGGCGAGCGGTACGGCTGGGCCACCATCGCGGCCCGCACCGCCGCCAGCTACGCCACCGCCCGCCGCGAACACGGCCCCGTGCAGGCCCGCCGCGCCGCCGCCCGACTGAGCGCCGGACGGACCCGCATCGCCATCCCGGAAGGGAACCTGCTCGCTGCCGCCGACCACGCCGCCTGCTGAGCCAAGTCGGACGACCGATAGGTGACTTCCGATCCGCTGGTTAGGGTGTAGCCCGGACAGCGGCTGAGGAGGAGCGTGCACAGGTGCTGATCGCTGGTCGGTACCGGCTGCTGGACCTGGTGGGTCGCGGGGGCATGGGTCGGGTTTGGCGTGCCCGCGACGAGATGCTGCACCGCGAGGTGGCGGTCAAGGAGATCGTCCCACCGAGTTGGCTGGCCGATCATGAGCGGGACGAGGTGCGCTCACGCACCATGCGGGAGGCGCGCGCCGCGGCCCGACTCAACCACCCCGCAGTGGTCCGGCTCTACGACGTCGTCGCGGTCGACGGCAGCCCGTGGATCATCATGGAGTACGTCCCGTCCCGCACCCTCCAGGACGTCGTCGACGCCGAGGGGCCGCTCGAGCCGGCCCGCGCAGCCCGGATCGGGCTGGCCGTGCTCGACGCGCTCCAGGCCGCGCACACCGCCGGAGTGCTGCACCGCGACATCAAACCGCAGAACGTGCTCGTGGCGCACGACGGGCGGGTGATGCTCACCGACTTCGGGCTGGCCACCTTCGACGGTGGCGACGGCGCGATGACCCGCCCCGGCATGGTCTTCGGCTCCCCGCAGTACGTGGCCCCCGAGCGGGCCGCCGAGGGCGTGTCCACGGTGGCCGCCGATCTGTGGTCGCTCGGGGCGACCCTGCACGCCGCCGTGGAGGGCCGGTCCCCGTACGCCCGCAGCACCGCGATGGCCACCCTGAGCGCGCTGGCCGCCGGCCCGCCCGACCCCGCCCCCCACGCCGGGGCGCTCGCGCCGCTGCTGGAGGGGTTGCTGCGCCGCGACCCGCGCGAGCGCCTCGACCACGACGCGGCCCGTCGGTTGCTCACGACGGCCGCGACCGGCCGCGCCGACCTGCCGCCGGCGACCGACCGGCCCTCTGGTGACGGGCCGGTGCCAGGGCTGATCGCCCACCCCGCCGCCGTCGACGACGACCAGGACCCCACCATCCCGTTGCCCGATCCGTCCGACGAGCCGAACCCTGCCCCGGCCGCAAACGGAGGGGCCTCCCCCACGCCGGGCGCGGACCGGGCGGCCCGGGGACCGGCCACCCGCCGGCTGGCACTGATCGGTGTGGCGCTGCTGGTGGCCGTCGCGGCCGGTGTCGGTACCGCGCTGACCTTCGCCGGCGACAAGCCCGGCGACACGGTCGCCTCGTCCTCCCCGCAGCCGCCGAACCGTCCACCCGACAACAGGCCGGACGGACCAGGCGGACCGGGCGGACCGGGCCCCGGGCCGCCGCCCAACGGACGGGACGTCCCCCCGCCGCCCTTCGCGTGTGTCCGCCCGCATGTCGCCGGCACGCCGGTGCTGGCCGGCGACCCGGCCCCCGGCGAACAGTTCCGGCCACCGCCGGGCTGGGTCTGGCACGCCGACACCACAGGCTTCCGGGTCTCCGTGCCGGCCAGCTGGTACTACTCCCGCGACGACGGGGTGGCCTGCTTCCAGGACCCGGCGACCGGCCGGGCCTTCAGCGTCGCACCCGGCAACAGCGCCGACCCGTTGGTCCGGCTCCGCGCGGCCCGGGACGCTGCCGCCGGGGCCGGGGCGTTGCCGGGGTACGACGAGATCCGGCTCGCCACCGGCGACGGCGGGGCGGAGTGGGAACTCCGGTGGCAGGCCCCCTACGGCGACCTGTGGCTGCACGCCCGGCAACAGGCTGTCGCCGCCGGCCGCTGGACGCTGGCCTGGATCACCCACGACGAGGACTGGGCCGGGGCCGCAGCCGACTGGAAAAACGTGCGAGAGAGTTTCCGACCACCCCGCTGACCTGCACCGTATGGCCATGATCGAGACCACCGTCCGTCGTGGATCGAGGCCGCTCAGTGGATGAATTAGCCGCCATTGGTGGCTATCGTGGATCCCGGGGTGACCGAGGGGGAGCGACCGTGCATCAGTTGCTGATCGCGGGTCGGTACCGGCTGCTCGACCTGGTCGGCACCGGCGGAATGGGCCGGGTGTGGCTTGCTCGCGACGAGATGTTGCATCGCGACGTAGCGGTGAAGGAGGTCGTGCCGCCGTCCTGGCTGGCCGAGACCGAACGCGAGGAGTTGCGGCTACGGACCCTGCGCGAGGCACGCACCGCCGCTCGCCTCAACCATCCCAACGTGGTCCGCCTCTACGACGTGGTGCACGACCGGGAGAGCCCCTGGATCGTGATGGAGTACGTGCCGTCGCGCTCGGTGCAGCAGATCATCAGCGCCGAGGGGCCGCTGAGTCCGCAGCGCACCGCCCGGATCGGGCTGGCGGTGCTCGCCGCGTTGCGCGCCGCCCACGCCGCCGGGGTGCTGCACCGCGATGTGAAGCCGCACAACGTGCTGGTCGCCGACGACGGGCGGGTGGTGCTCACCGACTTCGGGCTGGCCACCTTCGACGGCGGCGAGGGTGTGATGACCGGTCCCGGCACCGTGCTCGGCTCGCCACAGTTCGTCGCCCCCGAACGGGCCCGCGAAGGGGTGTCCGACCCGCGCACCGACCTGTGGTCGCTGGGCGCGACGCTCTACGCCACTGTCGAAGGGCAGTCACCGTACGCGCGATCGAGCGCGATGGCGACGCTCAGCGCGCTGGCCACCGAACCACCGGACCCGATGCGTCGGGCCGGCCCGCTGCGTCCCGTCCTCACCGGCCTGTTGCAGCGCGACCCCTGGCGGCGGTTGACCGCCGCCGAGGCGGAGCCGCTGCTGCGCACCGCCGAGGCGAGCCACGGCGAGCCCGCCGGGTCGGTCCGATCCTCGGCGGTCGCGGCAATTCGCAGCGCTGGCCGTGCCGTCGCGCCCCACCCGGTCGAACCGGCGACCCCGTCGGGCGAGCCGGCCACGCCGACCCCGAGCCCGCGCCCGCGAGACCGACCGGGCCGGCGAGGGCGCCTGATCGCCCTGGGCGCGGTGGCTGCCGCTGTGCTCGTCGCGGGAGGCGTCACGCTCGCGCTGGTCAACCGGCACGACGACCGGACCCCTCCGTCCGGCTCGGGCGGCGGCGCGTCGACCTCCCGGCCGGCCGCGTTCGCCTGCACGTCTCCCCCGCCACCGTCGGCGACCCCGGTCGTGGCGGTGTCACCGCCACCCGGCGTGAAGTACGGGCTACGCGAGGGCTGGACCTGGTACGACGACCCGAGCGGGTTCCGGATCGCCGCGCCGGTGGGGTGGGCGCGCTGGACCGAGGGCTCGGTGACCTGCTTCCGGAGATCCGGCGGGACCCGGGTGCTCAGCGTCGAGGCGGGGCCGGCCCGTCCCGATCCGGTGGCGCACTGGGAGGCCGAGGAGGATCGGCTGACCGCCAACGCCGCGCTGCCGGACTATCGCAAGGTGGACATCTCCGCGATGGACATCTTCGAGGGCGGCGCGGTGTGGGAGTGCGGCTGGCAGAACGCCCTCGGCGTTCCGGTGCACAGCTTTCGCTTGCTCGCCAACACCTCGGCCGACCGCTCCTACACCGTCTCGTGGTTGACAGAAGAGTTCGACTGGCAGGTCAACGCGGCATACTTGCCGATGATCCGGCAGAGCTTCACCCCCACCCTGTAACCCGGTCCGATGTGGACCTTCCGGGTGATGCCCCTGCGACGCCGACGCTTACTACAGTGGCGTAGTTTTGGGCGCTCAAGATCCCTGGGGAGGGTGAGCCGAGATGATGGGACCGCAACACGCGCTGTCCGGCGCGGCGGTATGGCTGGCTGGCTCCTGGGCACTGGAGCAGTTCGCCGACTACCACCAGTCGCCGCTCGCGTTGGCGGTGGGCACCGCGGTGTGCGCCGGCGGCGCGCTCTTTCCCGACCTCGACATGTCGGGCAAGGTGACCAAGAACCAGGGTGGGGCCACCGTGGCCCGTACCTTCGGAGTCTTCTCGCTCTTCGCCGCCGAGGTGATGGAGAAGGTCTCCCTCGGGGTCTACTACGCCACGAAGCTCAGCAAGGACCCACGCCGCAACAACGGGCACCGGACGCTCACCCACACGCTGCCGTTCACCGTGCTGGTCGGCTGGGGCACCACCGCCCTCTGCGCCGCGTACGGCAAGTGGGCTGTCATCACCATCCTGTTCTTCATGTTCGGCCTGGCGCTGCGCGGACTGTTCGACGAGTGGGCCGAACGGGCCGGCTGGGTGATCATCACTCTCGCGTCGGCCGGGGCCGCCTGGTTCACCTTCGCCAACCTGCCGGGCGGACGCGGCTATCCACTGATCGGCACCGCGCTCGGCGTGGGCTGCTTCGTGCACATCCTCGGCGACATGATCACCAGAGCCGGCGTGCCGATCCTCTGGCCGATCCCCATCAAGCGGCGCATGTGGATGATGATCGGCCTGCCGAACAGCATCGCCCTGCGCGTCGGCAGCAAGGCCGAAGTGGTCGGAATGCGCATCGCACTGACCGTCGTCTCCGCGCTCGCCACCGTCGGCCTGATCGCGCCCTCGGTGCTGAGCCGATTCGACATCGACATATGACCGATCCTGCGTCGGTGCCGGTGCCGGTGCCGCCCGGCACAGCCGGTGACCATCTGCCGGTCCCACCCGACGCGGACGACCGCGTACCGGAGTTCTGCCGCGCCCTGGGGCTGCCCGGTCTCGCCGACGTGCACGTGCACTTCCTGCCACCACGCCTGCTGCGTAGGGTGTGGGCCTACTTCGACGCCGCCGGGCCTCTGGTCGGCACCGAATGGCCGATCCTCTACCGCTGGGGCGACGCCGAACGGGTCGCGCACCTGCGCCGGCTCGGGGTGCGGGCGTTCAGCGCCCTGGCGTACGCACACCGACCGGGCATGGCGGCGGAACTCAACCGCTGGACGCTGGACTTCGCCCGCGACACCCCCGGGTGCCTGGCCTCGGCCACGTTCTACCCCGAGCCGGACGCCCCCGGGTACGTCGAGGCAGCCCTCGCCGAAGGCGCCCAGGTGTTCAAGCTGCACCTACAGGTCGGCGGCTTCGCGCCGACCGATCCGGCGCTGGACCCGGTGTGGGGGATGCTGTCCGACGCGGATGTGCCGGTGGTGGTGCACGCCGGGCACGCACCGGTGGGGACCTCCCACACCGGCCCGGAACCGTTCGCCGCCCTCCTCGCCCGCCACCCTCGACTGCCCGCCGTGGTGGCACACATGGGAGCTCCGGACTACCAGGCCTTCCTGGACCTCGCCGAGACGTACGAGCGGGTCCGACTGGACACCACAATGGTGTTCACGCCCTACTTCGACCAGTTCGTTCCCTACCCCGCCGAGGCGTTGCCCCGGCTACGCGAGTTGGGGCTGGCCGGCAAGGTGCTGCTGGGTAGCGACTTTCCGAACATCCCGTACCCGTACGCCGACCAGGTGACCGGGCTCGCCCAACTGGACCTGGGCGACGACTGGCTACGCGCGGTCTGCTGGAACAGCGCCGCCACCCTCTTCAACCTGCCCTGACCCTCGCCCGCCGCGCCCCACAGGCCCGCGCGCCGCGCCTTCGCCTTCCCCCCAAAGCGTCGTCGCGCGCCCTCTCCCCGCGCCTTCGCCGCACCCCGCGCCTGCACCCCACCGGGCCGCGCCCCCGCGCCCCTCGCCCTACCGGGCCGCGCCGGGCCCCGCTCCGCACACCCCACCGGGCCAGGCCCCGTGCCTTCGCCGCACCCCGTGCCTTCGCCGCACCCCGCACCCCGCACCCCGCACCCCGCACCCCGCACCCCGCACCCCGCACCCCGCACCCCGCACCCAAGATCGTGCTCGATCCTGGATGTAGTGGCTTCCACGACTGGTTGAGGGAACTACATCCTGGATCGAGCACGATCTTGCCGCCGCACGACCCGCCCGCCCCCTTGACCCGCGACCAAGATCCGCGCAACTTCCCGGAAGTTGCTGCCTCTGGCGGATGGGAGGCAGCAACATTCCCCATGTTGCGCGGATCTTGGCCGCGACCGTCCTCTGCGACTGACCGGCCGGGGGCGGCACGGCGCGGACCGACCGGGGGCGGCACGGCGCGGACCGACCGGGGGCGGGGCCACGCGGACCGACCGGGAGCAGCGCGGCGCGGACCGGGACCGGCGCGGACCAGGACCGGCGCGGACCAGGACCGGCGCGGACCAGGACCGGCGCGGACCAGGACCGGCGCGGACCAGGACCGGCGCGGACCAGTA
>NZ_JBEXHV010000024.1:0-91792 GCF_040608275.1 Micromonospora sp. NPDC005205 | reverse complement strand
AGGACCGGCGCGGACCAGGACCGGCGCGGACCAGGACCGGCGCGGACCAGGACCGGCGCGGACCAGGACCGGCGCGGACCAGGACCGGCGCGGACCAGGACCGGCGCGGACCAGGACCGGCGCGGACCGAACGGGGGCAGCGCGTGGCGCGGCGTCGACCCACCAGGAGTAGCGCACGGCGCGGCGTGGGCTGGGCGAGGGCCCGGCGCCCTTCCAGCCTGGCCGGGCGCAGGGCGCTCGGGAGGGACGGGGGCAGGGCCCTCGGGAGGGACGGGGGCGAGGGCTCCGCGCGCCCCTGAATTCTTTTCGACATCGGCTATTGACGTCGCCGTAACAGGTGGCCTAGCGTCCTGTCGAACCGCTTCGTCGAAACGCTTCGACGAAGTTCGGGAGCGGTCCCACCCCAGGCCGGAGGAGGTGCGCGGTGGCCACCATGCACGACGTCGCCCGCCTCGCACAGGTCTCGGTCAGCACCGTCTCGTACGTGCTCACCGGCACCCGGCCGATCTCGCAGGCCACCCGTAACAAGGTGCTCGCCGCGATGGCGCAGCTCGACTACCAGCCCAACGCGATGGCCCGTGGGTTGGCCAGTCGCCGCAGCCGGATCCTCGGCCTGCTGATGCCGATGGACGAGCGTGGCCTCGGCGCCACCGAGACCGCGTTCGTCACCGGTGCCGCCGCCGCGGCCAGCGTCGCCGGCTACCACCTGGTGCTCTCGCCGGTCGGTGGGGGCAACCTCGACGACCTGCGTCGGCTGGCCAGTCAGCGGATGCTCGACGGGGTCGTGCTGATGGAGGTCCAGCTGGCTGACGAGCGGGTCACTGTGCTCCAGGAGGCGGGGGTGCCGCTGGTGCTGATCGGCCGCACGGGCGACACCAGCACGCTCTCCTACGTCGACATCGACTTCGACCAGACCGTTCGGGAGGCTGTCGCGCACCTGGTCGGCCTCGGGCATCGGCGCATCGTCTACGTCAACCACTCGGCCGCGACGTTGGCCAGCGGTTACGGGCCGGCGTTGCGTACCCGTGACGCCTTCAGCGCGGCGATGACCGGGCACGGCCTGGAGCCGGTGATGATCGCGGCCGAGGACAGCGCCGCCGGCGGGCGGGCCGCCCTGGCCGCCGCGTTCGCGCAGGCCCCGGAGCTGACGGCGGTGTTGGCGATGAACGAGACGGCGATCTTCGGCATTCTCGGTGAGCTGACCGGCCGCGGGTTGTCGGTGCCCGACGACGTCTCCGTCGTCTCGATGGTCACCTCGCCGCAGGTTGCCGAGCTGGCCACCCCGGCGCTGACCGCGATGACGTCACCCGGTTCGGCGCTCGGCCGGATCGCGATCGAGGCGCTGACGCGCCAGCTGGATGGCCCCGCTGACCTTCGTCACCAGCAACTGCTGCCGTGCGCGTTGGAGATCCGTGGGTCGACCGCCGTGCCCCGAAGCCACCAGCTGATGGGGGCCGATCAGTAAATGGCCCGCCGCCGCGCTGCAACGCGACGACGGGCCCCGTGAAGTACCGGCTAGATACTCAACGAGGAGGATGCTAATGCAGCGATTCCACCGGCTCGTCGCCGCGATCGCCCTGGCGGCGATGGCGACGACCACCGTGGCCGCGTGCGGCGGTGGTGACAGCGGGGACGACAGTGACGCCAAGACCCTCAAGCTCTGGCACTACGAGAGCGAGAACAGCGCCATGGGGGTCGGCTGGGACCGGGCGATCGAGATCTTCAAGTCCGAGCACCCGGGCGTGGAGGTGCGCTTCGAGCGCAAGGCGTTCGAGCAGATCCAGCAGAACGCCGGGATGATCATCAACTCGTCCGAGGGCCCGGACATCATGGAGTACAACAAGGGCAACGCGACCGCCGGGCTGCTCTCCTCCCAGGGCCTGCTGGCCGACCTGAGCAGCGAGGCCGACAAGCGCGGCTGGGCCGGCAAGCTCAGCCCCAGCCTGCAGACCACCGCCCGGTACAGCGACAAGGGCGTGATGGGCTCCGGCAAGTGGTTCGGCGTGCCGAACTACGGCGAGTACGTCACCGTCTACTACAACAAGGACCTGTTCCAGAGCAACGGCGTCAAGGTCCCGACCTCGATGGCCGAGATGACCGCCGCGATGGACACCTTCGTCGGCAAGGGCATCACCCCGCTGGGCATGGCCGGCGCCGAGTACCCGGCCGGGCAGCTCTTCTACCAGCTCGCCCTCTCCAAGGCCGACCGGCAGTTCGTCGACAACTACCAGCTCTACAAGAACCCGGTCGACTTCAAGGCCGACCCGCTCAAGTACGGCGCGGACACCTTCGCGCAGTGGGTGCAGAAGGGTTACGTCGCGAAGAACTCGGCCAGCCTCAAGGCCGAGGACATGGGCACCGCCTTCATCGGCGGCAAGGTTCCGATGATCGTCTCGGGTAGCTGGTGGTACGGCCGGTTCAAGACCGAGATGAAGGCCAACTGGGACACCTTCCTCTTCCCCGGCAACACCCTGCAGGCCGGCTCCTCCGGCAACCTCTGGGTCGTCCCGGAGAACAGCAAGGCCAAGAGCCTGGCGTACGACTTCATCGACATCACCCTGCGTCCGGAGATCCAGGACCTGATCGGCAACAACGGTGGTGTTCCGGTCGCCGCTGACGCGTCGAAGATCAGCGACCCGAAGGACCGCAAGCTGATCGAGGACTTCAACACGGTCAGCAAGTCCGACGGGCTCGCCTTCTACCCGGACTGGCCGGTCCCCGGCTACTACGACGTGCTGGTCTCCGGCTTCCAGGGTCTGATCAACGGCTCGAAGTCGCCCGACCAGGTTCTCGACACGATCGCCAAGCCGTACGCCGATGGCGTCAAGGAGATCACCGGCAAGTGACACGGCGAGCGGCGGGCGCGACCGGTGCGCGCCCGCCCACCCCGCCGGGAAGGATCTTCCATGGCAGTCTCCGAGACGGTCGCCGCCACACCGCCGGCCGCGACCCCCACCCCGCCCGCGCCCAGCCGCAGACGCCGCGGCCGCAACGCGGCGTACTGGCTCTACCTGCTCCCCGGAGCGGTGCTCTTTCTCCTGGTCATCGGCGCGCCGCTGGTCGGCACCCTCTACCTGTCGCTGACCAAGTGGTCCGGCATCGGCGACCCCCGGTGGGTCGGCCTGGACAACTACCGGCTGTTGCTCCAGGACGACGTGTTCTGGGCGTCGTTCCGCAACACCGTCTGGATGCTCGTCGCGATGGTGGTGGTGCCCACGGTGCTGGGGCTGCTGCTCGCCGCGGTGCTCTTCGACGTCGTCGGCCGCCGGTTCAAGCCCCGCACCGCCGCCGCGCTGCGGGCCGCGTTCTACCTCCCGCAGGTGCTGCCCGTCGTGGTGGCCGGCATCGTCTGGGGCTGGATCCTGCGCCCCGACGGCGCGTTCAACAGCCTTCTCGACGTGGTCGGTCTCGGCGCGTTACGCCATGACTGGCTCGGCGACCCGGGCACCGCCCTGCCGGCCGTGATGGCCGTGATGATCTGGGTGCAGATCGGCTACCCGGTGGTCGTCTTCATGGCGGCGTTGCAGCGGGTCGACCCCGAGCTGTACGAGGCGGCCGAGGTCGACGGCGCGAACTGGCTGCACCGGTTCCGGGCGATCACCCTTCCGCAGATCCGGCCGGAGACCTTCGTGGTGGCCCTGACCTGCACCATCGCCGCGTTGAAGGTGTTCGGGCCGATCTTCGCGCTGACCCGGGGTGGTCCGGACAACGCGACGAACGTGCCGAGCTACTTCGCCTACTACACGTTCTTCAAGAAGCTGCAGGTTGGCTACGGCTCCGCGATCTCCACGGTGCTGACACTGATCATCGTGGTGGTGGCCGGGGTCTTCATCTGGATGCAGGCCCGCAGCGAGCGCCGGGACCGGGGGTTCTGACATGGCCGTCACGCTCACACCGAGCCCCGCGCCGGTGACGCCGGCCCGGCCCGTACGCGATCGACACCACCGTGGCGTCAGCCGCTGGGTGGTGCTCGCCCTGGTCACCCTCGGCGCGCTCGTCATGCTGGTGCCGTTCGCGTTCATGCTGCTCAACGCGTTCAAGTCGCCCGGCGACTACTCGTCGGGCGGCCCGCTGAGCTGGCCGACGGAGTTCTACACCAAGGGTCTGCGCACGTACTGGACCGAGGTCAACTTCCCGCTGAAGTTCTGGAACTCGGCGGTCATCGCCGGCTCGGTGGCAGTGCTCGGCGTCGCCGTGTCACTGCTCAACGCCTACGCGCTGGGCATCGGCCGGGTCCGGGGCCGGCTGTGGATCGTGGGTCTCTTCCTGCTGGCCAACATGCTGCCGCAGGAGGCGCTGATCTACCCGCTGTACTACGCGGCGAAGCAGGTCGGCCTCTACAACACCCAGCTCTCGGTGATCATCATCTTCACCGTGATCCAGAGCGCGTTCGGCACGTACCTGCTCGCCTCGGTGATGGGCACGTTCCCGCGCTCGCTGCTGGAGGCCGCCGCGCTGGACGGCGCCGGCAAGTGGACGGTGCTGTGGCGGGTGGTCTTCCCCAACCTGCGGCCCACCCTCGCGGTGCTGCTCATCTTCTTCTTCATCTGGACGTGGAACGAGTTCCTTATCCCGCTGGTCATGCTGATCGACAACCAGACGCAGACCATTCCGGTCGCGCTCGCGTCGTTGCAGGGCGACCGGCTGATGGACGCCCCGACCACGAACGCCGGCGCGCTGATCAGCCTGGTGCCGGCCATCCTCTTCTTCCTCATCTTCCAGCGCACTCTGGCGCGCGGCATCACGGCAGGAGCCGAGAAGTGAAGTTCACCGACGGGTACTGGCAGCTGCGCCCCGGCGTCAGCGTCCTGCGCCCCGGCATCGTGGAGTCGGTCGAGCCGGACGAGCGCGGCTTCACCGTCTTCGCACCGACCGGTCAGATCACCGGCCGCGGCGACACCCTCAACCGCCCCCTGGTCACCGTCCGGTTCTTCTCCCCCGCCCCCGGTGTCATCGGCGTGACCATCGCCCACCACACCGGAGGGCTACCCCGCGAGCCGCACTTCGGGCTGAGCACCGACGACACCCATCCGGTCACCGTCGACGTCACCGGGCTCAGCGCGACACTGACCACCGGTGAACTGACCGCGCGGGTCGCGCTCATCGACGGGTGGCGGGTCGACTTCCTGCACGGCGACCGGCTGGTCACCGCGTCCACCGCACGCAGCATCGGCGTCGTCACCGACGCCGAGGGCCGCCGGCACGTACACGAACGGCTCGCCCTCGGTGTCGGCGAGACGGTGTACGGGTTGGGCGAGCGCTTCGGCCCGTTCGTGAAGAACGGGCAGACCGTCGACATCTGGAACGCCGACGGAGGCACCGCCAGCGAGCAGGCGTACAAGAACGTGCCGTTCTACCTGAGCAGCGCCGGCTACGGGGTCTTCGTCGACCACCCGGAGCACGTGTCGTTCGAGGTCGGCTCCGAGGTCGTCGCTCAGACCCAGTTCAGCGTCGAGGGCCAGTCGCTCACCTACTACGTCATCGACGGACCCCACCCGAAGGACGTGCTGCGCCGCTACACCGCCCTCACCGGCCGTCCGGCCCGGATCCCCGCCTGGTCGTACGGCCTCTGGTTGTCAACCTCGTTCACCACCTCGTACGACGAGAAGACGGTGACCGAGTTCGTCGACGGGATGGCCGAGCGGGGGCTGCCGTTGTCGGTGTTCCACTTCGACTGTTTCTGGATGCGTCAGTTCCACTGGGTCGACTTCATCTGGGACCCGGCGACCTTCGGAGACCCGGAGGGGATGCTGCGCCGGCTGCACGAGCGCGACCTGAAGGTGTGCGTCTGGATCAACCCGTACATCGCGCAGCGCTCGTACCTCTTCGAGGAGGGCCGCGAGGCCGGTTACCTGGTCCGCAACCCGGACGGTTCGGTCTGGCAGTGGGACAAGTGGCAGGCCGGCATGGCGCTCGTCGACTTCACCAACCCGGACGCGGTCCGCTGGTTCACCGGCAAACTCAAGGCCCTGCTGGACATGGGCGTCGACTGCTTCAAGACCGACTTCGGTGAGCGCATACCGACCGACGTGGTGTGGCACGACGGCTCGGACCCGCAGCGGATGCACAACTACTACTCGTACCTCTACAACAAGGCCGTCTTCGAGTTGCTGGAGACCGAGCGCGGCGAGGGCGAGGCGGTGCTGTTCGCCCGCTCGGCCACCGCCGGCGGGCAGCAGTTCCCCGTGCACTGGGGCGGCGACTGCGAGTCGACGTTCGTCGCGATGGCCGAGTCGCTGCGCGGCGGGTTGTCCCTGGCGGCCTCCGGCTTCGGCTACTGGAGCCACGACATCGGCGGCTTCGAGGGCACTCCCGACCCGGCGGTGTTCAAGCGGTGGGTCGCCTTCGGGCTGCTCTCCTCTCATTCCCGGCTGCACGGGTCCGGCTCGTACCGGGTGCCGTGGGCGTACGACGAGGAGTCCGTGGACGTGCTGCGGCACTTCACGCACCTCAAGCTCGGCCTGATGCCGTACCTGGCGGCTGCCGCCCAGGAGGCGCACCGCGACGGGACGCCGGTGATGCGCCCGATGTTCCTGGAGTTCCCGGACGACCCGGCGACGACGCACCTGGACCGGCAGTACATGCTCGGCCCGGACGTGCTGGTCGCCCCGGTGCTCAGCGCCGACGGCGACGTCACGTACTACGTACCCGCCGGCACCTGGACGCACCTGGTCACCGGCGCGCAGGTCACCGGCCCGGCCTGGCTGACCGAGAAGCACGACTTCGACAGCCTGCCGGTGCTGGCCCGACCGGGCGCGGTCATCCCGTTCGGCTCGCGCACCGACCGACCGGACTACGAGTGGGCCGACGATGTGCGGCTGCGGGTGTACGCACCGGCCGAGGGGCAGCGGACCCGGGTACGGGTACCGTCACCCGGCAACGGGCCGGGTGCCGAGTTCGACGTGCGCTACGAGGGTGGGACGGTCAGCGCCGAACTGGTGGCCGGCACCTCGACGGGCTACATCTGCGAGATCCAGGGGACGCAACGATGACGCAACACCACTTCCCGGAGAGCTTCGTCTGGGGCTCGGCGACGGCTGCGTACCAGATCGAGGGCGCGGCGACCGAGGACGGGCGCGGACCGTCCATCTGGGACACCTACAGCCACACACCGGGTCGAACCCTCAACGGTGACACCGGTGACGTGGCCGCCGACCACTACCACCGGTGGGCCGACGACCTCGGGCACATCGCCGACCTGGGGCTCGGTGCGTACCGGTTCTCCATCTCCTGGCCCCGGGTGCAGCCGGGCGGCTCGGGCCGGTTCAACCAGGCCGGCATCGACTTCTACTCGCGGCTGGTGGACGGGCTGCTGGAGCGGGGCGTCCGCCCGGTAGCCACCATGTACCACTGGGACCTGCCGCAGGAGTTGGAGGACGCCGGCGGGTGGGCGGCGCGGGAGACCGCGTTGCGCTTCCAGGAGTACGCGGCGGGCATCGTCGGTGCGCTGGGCGACCGGGTGCACACCTGGACGACGCTCAACGAGCCGTGGTGCTCCGCGTACCTGGGCTACGCCTCCGGCGTGCACGCGCCGGGTCGGACCGAGCCGGCGGCGGCGCTGGCCGCGGTGCACCACCTCAACCTCGCGCACGGCCTGGCCGGTCGGGTGGTCCGGGAGCTGGCCCCGTCCGCCGAGCTGTCGGTGACCCTGAACCTGCACGTCATCCGGGGTGCGTCGGACTCGGCGGCCGACCAGGACGCGGTCCGGCGGATCGACGCGCTGGCGAACCGGGCGTTCCTCGGCCCGATGCTGGACGGGGAGTACCCGGCCGACCTGCTGGCCGACACCGCTTCCGTCACCGACTGGTCGTTCGTGCGCGAGGGCGACGAGAAGCTGATCGCGGTGCCGCTTGACGTGCTCGGGGTCAACTACTACTCCAGCACCCTGGTCCGGGCGTGGGACGGGGTGTCGGCCCGCTCCGACGCCGACGGGCACGGCGCGTCGACCTCGACGCCGTGGGTCGCCGCGGAGAACGTCGACTTCCTGCCGCAGCCCGGCCCGTACACGGCGATGGGTTGGAACATCGACCCGCCGGCGCTGACCGAGCTGCTGCTGCGCCTCCAGCGCGAATACCCCAACCAGCCCATGATGATCACCGAGAACGGCGCGGCGTTCGACGATGTGGTGTCGGCCGACGGCCGGATCCACGACGAACGTCGGATCGACTACCTGCGTCGGCACATCGGCGCGATGGCCGACGCCCGCGCGCAGGGCGCGGACGTGCGCGGCTACTTCGTCTGGTCGTTGTTGGACAACTTCGAGTGGGGCTACGGCTACGACCGTCGCTTCGGCATCATCCGGGTCGACTACGACACCCAGGTACGCACCTGGAAGGACAGCGCCCACTGGTACCAGCGTCTCGCCGACACCGGCGAGCTGGACCAGGCGGCGGAGTAGACACGCCGCGACACTGCAGGTGTCACGGCGGTCGACCGGAGCCCCGCGCCCTGCGCCCTGCGTCCTGCGCCCTGCGCCCTGCCGCGCCGATCATGGAGTTGTGGTGGGTGACAAAGTCCCCATTAGCCCCCCAAAATGGGCACCACAATTCCATGATCGGCGAGGGCGGACCGAGCGGCGTGGCGCCTAGACCCCGACGCGCTGTGGCGGGACGGTGAGCCCGTACATCTCCATCAGCTCCGGAGTGTCGACCCGGCTGCCGTCGGCCACCGAGTCGCAGGCGATGTCGACGATCTGGTCCTTGTGCGCCAACAGGTACGGCCGGGCGCCGACGTCGGCGCTGGCCAGGGTCGCGATGCCGGGCCAGTGCCGGCGGCCGAACAGCATCGGGTAGCCGCGCAGCCCGTCGTAGGTGGCGCAGACCAGCACGTCCGGGTACGGCAGCGCGGCCACCCGGCTGACCGCCTCGGCGGTCAGGCCCGGCATGTCGACCGGCACCACCACCACCGCCTCGATCCCCTCGTCGTCCATGGCGGCCAGGCCGGCCCGGATGGACGAGCCGACCCCGGTGCCCCACGCCTTGTTGATCACGACGGTCGCCTTGCCCAGGTCGGCGGTTTCCTGGACCTGCTCGGCGGCAGCGCCCAGGACGACCACGATCTGCTCGCAGCCCGCCTCGGTCATCGTGTCGATCATCTGATTCACCAGCGGCTTGGCGCCCTGGTGCAGCAACGCCTCGGGACCACCGATCCGTCGTCCCCCGCCTGCGGCGATGATCATTCCTGCGATCCCGTTCAGCTGCGCCCCCTCAAGCATGGGAGCGACCGCGACCGATCCGCCCCCTCCTACGGACACTGCAACGAGGAGCGCCAGCCAGGGGTGGCGGGGCGAAAAGGAGAAATAGCACAACCGTTATACACCGGACCGCAGCCGCTCCGCTCCGCTGCCACCCCTGACGCGAGCCGTTGATCAAGTGATCAAAAGTAGGTCGGGAGGGCTCCTGGAACCTACTTTTCGTCACTTGATCATGGCGCGAGCGCGGGTCAGGCCGCGTCGGCGTAGCAGTCGACGATGGACAGGTCCAGTGGGAACCGGACCGGCGTCGCACCGAAGAGCAGCGCGGAGGCTCGCTCGCCCGACCGGTTGACAGCCTCGGCGACCGCGTCCGCCTGACCGGCCGGCGCGTGCACGACCACCTCGTCGTGCTGGAAGAAGACCAGCTCGGCGTCGGTGCCGGACAGCTCCGTCCGCAGCGTGGCCAGCAACGTGGAGGCCCACTCCGCCGCCGTGGCCTGGATGACGAAGTTGCGGGTGAAGCGCCCCCGGGACCGGGCGGCACGCGCCCGCGGACTGTGCGGATCACCCGCCCGCTCCGGGTCGGCGGGCTCGTCGTCGAGATCACCGAACCCCACCGAGCCGGGCGGACACGTCCGCCCCAGCCACGACCGCACCAGCCCACCCGTCTCACCGGTACGCGCCGCGGCCTCGACGTAACCGAACGCCGTCGGGTAGCTGCGCTTCAGCACCGCCAACGCGGGCACCGCGGCCCCGCCGGTCTGCCCGTACATCGCGCCGAGCAGGGCCACCTTGGCCTTGGCCCGGTCACCGCCGAACGAGTCCCGGGCCAGGGCCGCGTAGAGGTCGCCGGCACCGCCCGCCGCCGCCAACCGCGCGTCGCCGGAGACCGCGGCCAGCACCCGGGGCTCCAACTGGCCGGCGTCGGCGACCACCAACCGCCAGCCCGGATCGGCCACCACCGCCCGGCGGATCACCTTGGGAATCTGCAACGCGCCACCACCCCGCGTGGCCCACCGGCCGGAGACGACCCCAGCCGGCACGTACTCCGGGTGGAACCGGCCGCCCCGGGCCCACTGATCGAGCCAGGACCAGCCGTGCGCCGTCCAGATCCGGTACAGCTCCTTGTATTCCAGCACCAGCGGCACCGCCGGATGGTCCACCCCACGCAGCACCCAGGCCCGGGTGTTGGGCAGCTCCACCCCGGCCCGGGCGAACGCCTTCAGCAGCTCCGCCGGAGAGTCGGTGTGCAGGCCGCGTACGCCGAGCGCGTCGGCGATCCGGGCGGCCAGCTCGGCGAGTCGGCGTGGCGGACCACCGACCGGGGACGCCTCGCCGAGCAGCTCGTGCAGGATCTCGTTGTGCACGTCGGCCCGCCAGGGCAGCCCGACGACACCCATCTCCGCCGCGATCAGCGCGCCGGCCGACTCCGCGGCCACCAGCAACCGGAACCGGCCGGGGTGCTCGGTCGCGGCGACGCGGGTGAGCTGGTCGGCGTACACCTGGGTCAGTGCCTCGATGCCCGGGCCCGGCGGACCGGGCACTGTGTCGAAGAGCGCGCCCTGCCCGTGCCCGGGTGGCGCTGCGACGCGCGGCGGCGGGTCGGGCGGCACCGTCGCGCCGGTCAGCCGGGCCCAGGCGGCGGCCAACGAGCGGGGCTCACCCCAACGGCCCACGTGCCCGAGCAGCAACGCCTCGGTCAACTCCACGTCGTGACACCGATCGACCCGGACGCCGGCGCGCAACAGCGTCGGGTAGAGCGCCGTGGCGGTCGACCAGACCCAGCGCGGGTGCTCGGCGGCCTCGCGGGCGGCGACCGCGGCGACCAGATCGGTGACGACCTCGGGTCGGCCGGTCGGCCGGCCGGTGGCGTCCAGCGGGCACAGCACTCCCCCACCCCGCTCGTCGGACACCACCGCCACCAGCACGAACGTGATTCTGCCTCTCCCCTCCGACAGGAACGGAGGCGTACCTCACCGTCGTCGGGCCGGTGGGCTGTCGGGGCCGGTCGGTAGCGTGATCGGGTGCCTCCCCAGATCCCGCATCCCGATCCTGGCACCCCCGACGCCCGCGGTCCGATGCGCTACCTCTGGTGGCTCGTCCGCTGCCAACCCTGGCGGGTGCTGCGCGGCAGCCTGATCGGCACCGCCTGGATGATCGGGCTCTCGGCCCGGCCCTACCTGATCGCCCGCGCCGTCGACGACGGGCTGCGCGAACGCGACACCCAGGCCCTGGCGCTCTGGGTAGCGGCGATCGTCGTCGCGGGCGTGGCCCTGTCCTACCTGGGCATCATGCGGCACCGCACGATGACCTTCATCCGGGAGGACGCCAAGGCCCGCTCGGCGGAGGTTCTGCTGCGCCACCTGTCCCGCATCGGCGCGGTGCTGCCCCGGCGGGTCGGCGCGGGCGAGGTGTCCACCATCGGCGGCTCCGACATCGACTGGACCGCGCAGGTGCTGACGCTGACCGGGCCCGGCGTCGGCGCTGTCATCGCGTACGGGGTGATCGCCGTGGTGCTCTGGTCGGTCTCCCCGATGCTCGCGGTCTGCGTGCTGGTGGGGGTGCCGGTGGTCGGTCTGATCGTGGGGCCGCTGCTGCGCCGCCTGGAGCAGGTCGAATCGGTCTACCGCCGGCAACAGGGCGCGCTCACCGCCCGATCCGGTGACATCGTCGCCGGGCTACGGGTGCTCGCCGGGGTGGGCGGCCGGGACCTGTTCGCCCGGCGGTACGCGGCCCGGTCCCAGGAGCTGCGCGCCGAGGGCTACCGGGTCGGCGCGGTGAACAGCTGGATCGACGCGGCGACGGTCGCCATCCCCGGGTTGTTCCTGGCGGCGGTGGTGTGGCTGACGGCCCGGATGGCGGTGACCGGCGACGTCACGATCGGCGAGTTGGTCGCCGTCTACGGCTACGTGGCGACCCTGATCGTGCCGGTCTGGTTTCTGCTGGAGGGCAGTTACCAGCTCATTCGCGGCCGGGTCGCCGCCCGACGGATCGCCGACCTGCTCAACGTGACACCGGACGACGTCGGTGGCCCGGGCCGCCGGTGGCCGGGCGCGGTGCCCGAGGCACGCCGGCCGGACGACCTGGCCGGGCCGGACGTCCCGGCCGACCTGCACGACCCGGTGACCGGCCTGACCGTGCGCGCCGGCCACCTGACCGGGGTGGCGGTGGACGACCCGGCGGCGGCCGTGGCGTTGGCCGACCGGCTCGGCCGGTACGTGGCCAGCGACGTCACCTGGGGCGGCGGGCCGCTGCGCGAGGTCGCTCTGGACGAGGTGCGCGCGCGGATCCTCGTCGCCGACCACGACTCCTACCTCTTCGCCGGCACCCTGCGCGACATCCTGCAAGCCGGGGCCGACGACGATGACGAACGGGTCGGCGCGGCCCTGCGGACCGCGTCGGCGCAGGACGTCGTCGACGCCCTGCCCGCCGGGCTGGACACCCCGATCGACGCCCGAGGCCGGACGCTCTCCGGCGGTCAACGCCAACGGCTGCGCCTGGCCCGGGCGTTGAGCAGCGAACCGGAGGTGCTGATCCTCGTCGACCCGACGTCGGCGGTGGACGCGCACACCGAGGCGCGGATCGCCGAGCGGCTGGGGGCCGCGCGGGCCGGGCGGACCACAGTGGTGATCGCCACGTCGCCGCTGCTGCTCGGCCGGGCCGACGTGGTCGCGCTTCTCAGCGCCGGCCGGGTCACCGCCACCGGCAGCCACGCCGACCTGCTCGACGACGACCCGGCCTACCGGCACCTGGTGGCCCGCGGCAGCGAGGAGGCGTACCGGTGAGCCGGCTGCCGGTCGCCGACCGTGGCACCGTACGCCGCGCCCTGCGGGACATGATCAGCCGGCACCGGCGCGCCGTCGGGGTCGTGCTGGCGCTGCACAGCGCCGCCGCGGTCGCCGGGCTCGCCCCGCCGTGGCTGCTGGGCACCATCGTCGACCGGGTCACCGCGGGCGCGGGCGTGGCGACAGTGGACCGGCTGGCACTGGCCATCGCCGGCTGCGTCGTGGTCAGCGCCCTGCTCTCCCGGTACGCCCAGTACGCCGGCCACCGCTTCGGCGAACGGGCCGTCGCCGAGCTGCGCGAGGAGTTCGTCTCCCGGACTCTCGGGCTGCCCGTCTCGGTCGTCGAGCGCGCCGGCTCCGGGGACCTGGCCACCCGCAGCTCGGTCGACGTGTCGACGGTCGGCACCACCGTCCGGGACGTGGTGCCCACCATGGTCATCGCCACGGTGCAGTTGACGTTGCTGTTCGGGGCCGTCTTCCTGCTGCACCCGCTGCTCGGGTTGGCCGCGCTGGCCGGGCTCCCGTCGATCGTGGCGGTGACCCGCTGGTACCTGCGCCGGGCCAGCTCCGCGTACCTCACCGAGGGCGCGGCGGCGGCCGAGCTGACCGAGACGCTGACCACCACCGCCGAGGGCGCGCGCACCGTGGAGGCGCTGCGGCTGGCCGACGACCGGATCCGGCACGGCACCACTCGCGTCACAGCGGTGTGGCGGGCCCGTCGGGCGACCCTCGCGCTGCGTACCGTGTTCTTCTCGGTCGTCGAGGCCAGCTATCCGCTGCCGGTCGCCATGGTCCTGCTCGTCGGGGGCTACCTGCTCTCCCGGGACATGGTGTCGCTCGGCGCGGTGGTCGCCGCCGCGCTCTACCTGCAGCAGGCGATCGACCCGTTGGACCGGCTGTTGCAGTGGACCGAGCAGGCGCAACGCGGCTTCGCGTCGTACGCGCGACTGCTCGGCGTGGGCATGGTCCCGCCGGAAGCGCCAGGCACTGACGCCTCGTCACGGGGTGAGCGGCTGGTCGTCAGTGGCGCCCGGTTCTCCTACTCCGACGGGCCGGACGTGCTGCACGGCATCGACCTGGAGGTGCAGCCCGGTGAGCGGCTGGCCGTCGTCGGCCCGTCCGGAGCCGGCAAGTCCACCCTGGCCCGGCTGCTGGCCGGGATCGACGCGCCACGCCACGGCGTCGTGACCATCGGCGGCTGCCCGATCACCGACCTCGACCCGGCCGAGCGACGCCGCCGGATCGCCCTGGTCACCCAGGAGCACCACGTCTTCATCGGCTCGGTACGCGACAACCTCTCCTTCGCCGCGCCCGACGCCTCCGACGAGGAGATGCGCGCCGCGCTGCTCACGGTGGGCGCCGGGTGGTTCGCCGAGCTCCCCGACGACCTGGACACCCAGCTCGGCGACGGGGCCCGTCAACTCGGTGCGGCCGAGGCCCAACAGCTCGCGCTGGCCCGGTTGGTGCTCGCCGACCCGCACACGCTGATCCTGGACGAGGCGACCGCCGCGCTCGACCCGTCCACCGCCCGCCGGACCGAACGCGCGCTGGCCGCCGTGCTGGTCGGGCGGACCGTCATCGCGATCGCGCACCGACTCAACACCGCGCACGACGCCGACCGGGTCGCCGTGCTCGCCGACGGTCGGATCACCGAGATCGGCAGCCACGACGAGCTGGTAGCGGCCGGCGGGGCGTACGCGGCGCTGTGGCGCTCCTGGCACACCCGCGTCGACGAGCGGTGAGGCGTCCTACTTCACCGCTCCGGAGGTGAGGCCGGCCTGGATCTGACGCTGGAAGACCGCGTACACGATGATCATCGGAAGGATGGCGATGGTCAGCGCGGCGAACAGCCCGGACCAGTCCGCCTCGTAGCCGGCGTTCACCGAGATGTCGGCGATGCCCTGGGTGAGCACCCACTTGTCCTTGGCGTTGGAGAGCAGCACCAACGGGAGCTGGTACTGCGCCCACTGGCCGATGATGTTGAAGATCGCCACGCTGATCAGGCCCGGCTTCGCCATCGGCATCATCACCTGGAAGAACAGGCGGGTGTGCGAGCAGCCGTCGATCATCCCCGCCTCGGCCACCGACGACGGCAGCGTCTTGAAGAACGCGGCCAGGAAGAACACGGTGAACGGCAACGAGTACGCCGAGTAGACCAGGATCACGCCGGTGTGGGTGTCGAGCAACCCGAGGTTCTTCACGACGAAGAAGAGCGGCACCAGGGCCAGGAAGACCGGGAAGGCCAACCCGGAGACGAACAGGTAGTAGACCGCCCGGTTGCCCCAGAACTTGTAACGGGCCAGCACGTACGCGGCCATCGAGCCGAGCAGCATGGTGAGGAACGTGCTGCACGACACCACGATCACGCTGTTGATGAAGTAACGGCCGACGTGCGCCTTGGTCCAGGCCCGCCCGAAGTTCTCCCACCGCAGCTCGGCCGGGAGCGTCCACGGGCTGCTGAAGATCTCGCTGGTGTTCTTGAACGCGGCCAGGAACGTCCAGAGGATCGGCACGATGACGATCACCGCCCACACGGCGAGCGCGACGTGCCCCAGGCCGGCGAAGAGCCGTACCTCCGAGCGAGGGTCCTTACGCCCCGGCCCGGCGGGGGCGGACGGGTCACCGGTCTTCGGCGGCAGCGCGGCCGGGGTCGGCGGCAGCGTCGACTGCGGATTCATCAGTACTCCACGCTTTCCCGCTTGGTGAGCCGCAGCGTCAGCGCCGCGAACGTGAGGGTGAGGAAGAACAACGCCACGCCCATCGCCGAGGCGTAGCCGTACTTCGAGTAGACGAACGCGTTGCGGTAGATCTCCATGGCCAGCACGGTGGTGGCGCCGTCCGGGCCGCCACCGTCTACCGAGAGCACCGCCACGATGGCGAACGCGTCGAACGCCGCGATCCCGAGGTACACCCAGGCCACCTGGAGCGTGTCCCAGAGCAGCGGCAGGGTGACCCGGAAGAACAACGTCACCCTCGTCGCCCCGTCCATCTCGGCGGCCTCGTAGATCTCACCGGGGATGGAGGCCATCCCCGCCGAGAAGAGCACCACGTAGAAGCCGACCGCCTGCCAGACCAGCACCGCGAGGATCGACCAGAGGGCCAGGCTCGGCTTGACCAGGAAGAGGATCGGCTCGATGCCGAACTTCATCAACACGCCGTTGATCAGGCCGGACTCGTTCGGCCGGTACACCATCTGGAACAACACCGCGATGATGGCCACCGCCAGGACCTGGGGGAAGAAGAACACCACCCGGTAGAACTTCGCCCCCCAGACCCCCTGGCGTTGACCACCGCTGCTCTTGCCGCCCACGTTGAGCAGGAAGGAGAAGAACAACGCGATGGCAATGGTGATCAGCGGCAGGGCAAGCAGCAGTACGCCGTGGTGCTGGACCGCCTTCCAGAAGGCCCCGTCGTCGAGCAACCTCTGGTAGTTGTCGAAGCCCACCCACTGCGGGGCGGACAGCCCCCGCCAGTTGGTCATCGAGATCTGGAACGCCTGCGCGTACGGCCAGATCACGAATGTCACGTACAGCGCGACCGGGGCGAACAGGAACCCGATCACGAATGGATACTTGCCGTGCCGCATGACCCTAGCTCCGATCGATCAGCGCTTGAACTTGGTGACGGAGCTGTCCTTCTTGATGGCGTCGGCGCGCTTCTGGATCCGCTCCACGAAGGCGTCGGCGTTGATCCGGCCGAACATCAGCTCGTTGGTGGCGGTACGCGCCTCGGTGTCGAGCTCCTTGTACCAGCCGTCGAAGTACAGGTTGAACACGTCCTGACCGGCTGCCTTGAGCGCGGCCTGCGAGCTGGCCACACCGGGCGGGAAGGCGAAGCCCTCCGAGCCGGCGGTGACCACGGTCGGGGCCTTGACCACCTCGGTGAAGCCCTTCGCGCCCGCCTTCGACAGCATCTGACGCATGTACTCCAGGCCACCCTTGGGGTTCTTGCTCTTGGCCGAGACGAAGTAGCCCTCACCGGCGGTGGCGCGCAGCGCGGTGGCTGGCAGCTTGTCCGATGCGGTCAGGCTCGGCACCGGCATGAGCTGGTAGTCGAAGCCGGCCGGGGTGTCCTTCTTCTGCTCGCCCTCCAGCCAGTCACCGCTGGGGTACAGGGCCACCTTGTACTGGTTCTGCCGCAGCTGCACGTCGGTGTGCTTGAGGCCCTCGAAGCTCTTGTCGCTGAACTTCGCCCCGACCTCGGCCCACGCCGCGGCCGCCTGCTTCACGGCGTCCTGCTTCCAGGCGCCGTCCTCCAGGTTGTCGATGTTCTTCAGCACGTCCGTGCCGCCGATCTTGGCGGCCTGGGTGAGGATCACGTTCCACTGGTAGTAGGCCGCGTTCGCACCGGCGTAGCCGTACGGGGTGATGCCCTTGGCCTTGATGTTCGTGAGCAGGGTCATGAACTCTTCCCAGGTCTTCGCCGGCGCCCAGCCATTGTCCTTGAACAGCTTGGCCGAGTACCAGATACCGAAGACCGTGGAGACGTAGTACAGGACGAACGGCTTGCCGTTGAAGGAACCGGCCTCGATGGTGCCCGGCACCACCGTGTCGCGGACCTTCTTGGTCGGGTCGTCGACCGACGGCGCGTCCCACAGCTCGGTGAGGTCCTGGAGCTGACCGTCGGCCACGAGCGCGCCGAAGTCCATCAGCTTCTCGCCCGAGTTGTTCACGAACTCCGGCGGGTTGCCGGAGGCGAACCGCGGCTGGAGCACAGTGGAGACGGCCTGGGTGGCCTGGTGCTTGACCTCGGCCTTGGGGAACGCCTTCTTGTACAGCGGCTCGTGCACGTCGGTGGCGTACTTCTCGCCGTAGCCACCGTTGAAGATGACCACCTCGATCGCGGCGTCCTCCTTGACGCCCAGCGGGTTCGCCTCGCTCTTGGTGCCGCCGGCGACCTGCTCGTTGTCACCGTCGCTGCCGCTGGTGGCGCACGCGCCGAGCAGGCCGATGGCCGGAGTGGCGAGCATGCCCACGGCGGCGGCGCGACGCAGGACCGTGCGACGGTCGAGTGCGGCCGGGTGTTCGGGGGTAATCGACATCGTCGTCTCTCCTTGTGAAATTCGGGTCATGCGGTACGCCGGAGACGTCCGGCGTACCGCGACTCGAGGGCGAGGTTGTGCTCGTCCCCGCCGGGGACGTTGGCGGAGAGGTAGATAGGGGGTACCTCCCCGGCCTGGTGGAACCGTCGTACGACCTCCGCGGTCAGCAACTGCGCCAGCAGCGCCGTGGTGACCGAGGAGACCGCACAGACCGCGCCGCCGCCCTCGAGCGGCAGCAGTGCATCGCCGTACGGCGCGCCGTTGTCCAGCACGACGTCGGCGAGGTCGGCGAGCCGGTGCCCGGACGGGTGCCGTGGCGCCACCCGCGCGGTGTGCTCGACCGAGGTGACCGCGATCAACGGGTGACCGCGCTCGGTGACCAGCGCCGCCAGCTCGACCACCGAGCCGTTGATGCCGGACTGGGACGCCACCACGAACACGTCGCGCGGCTGGGGCGCCGCGAGCGCGTAGATCTGGTGGGCGATGGAGGGATCACGTTCCAGCTTGGGGTCGGCGAGCACGTCACGCGGGGCGTCACCGTGCATCACCAGGTCCCGTACCGAGAGCCGGTTGGTGGGGACCAACCCGCCGGCCCGGGCGACCAGCTCGGCGGCGAACGCCTCCGAGTGCCCGGCGCCGAACGCCTGGAGCACGCCGCCGTCGCGCAGGCTGTCGGCGATCAGGTCGGCGGCCCGGGTGATCCCGTCGGCCTCCGAGTCGAGCAGCCGGTCGAGCACCGGGCGGACGGCGTCCGCGTACCCCTGGGCGCTGATCATGAGTGGGCTCCCTTCGCTGCCTTGTGCCCGTCGACGGCCTGCGCTGTCCGCCGGAAGGCCGCGTGCGCGCGGTCGTGCGTGCGTTGGGCGACGGCGATGTAGAGCAGGTCGAGCACCACCAGTTGGGGGTGCCGGGCGGAGAGCGCGTCCGGCCGGAAGGTGGTCGCCTGGCTGGCGGTGAGCAGGACGATGTCGGCCAGCTCGGCCAATGGGGAGCGAGGGAAGCCGGTGAGCGCGAGCGTGGTGGCGCCCCGGCTGCCCGCCTCGGCGAGCATTTCGATCGTCTCCCGGGTCTGCCCGGTGTGCGAGATGCCGAGCGCCACGTCCCCCGATCGCAGCAACGCGGCGCTGGCCAGCCCCTCGTGCACGTCGTTCCAGGCCCACGCCGCCACACCGATGCGGTGCAGGCTGAACTGCATCTCCTCACCGACCAGGGCGCTGCCGCTGGCACCGAAGATGTTCACCCTGCTGGCGCCGGCGATCGCCACCGCGGCCCGCTCCACCTCGGTGAGGTCGAGCAGGGTGGCGGTGTCGTGCATGGCCCGCGTGTCGGCGGCCATGATCTGGTCGAGCACCCGGGCGAGCGGGTCGCTCGGTTGGATCTCGCGTCCGATGTCGACTGTCCAACCGGCAGAGCGGGCCCGGCCGGTCTCGGAGGCGATGCCCAGTCGCAGGTCGGCGTACCCCTCGAAGCCCATCGCCCGGCAGAACCGGGTGATGGTCGCCGGTGAGGTGCCGCTGCGCTCGGCCAGTTCGACGATCGTCGAGCGGGCGGCGGCCTCCGGGTCGCTGAGCACGTGCTCGGCGACGCGGTGCAGGGCACCGGTCAACTCGCCGAGCCCGTTGCGGACCCTGGCCAGCACCCCGTCGGAGGCCGAGGTTCGGCGCTCGATCACGTTGGCGTCGACCACCGCGGTCCCCGCGGCGGTGTCCACCTCGTGATCAACCATGAGACGCCCCTGCTTTCCGAAAAGACTGTTAACTGTTAGTGGTAAAATTTCTTACTGAACGACCGTCTATGTCAAGACCGTGGGCGAAGTTTTCAAACTGTTACCTGGCGCACGGCCCCTCACGCCGGCCACAACTTGCCCCGCACGACCGCGCCGACCAGCATGAACAAGCCAGATCGCCGTTCCGCGCAAGGAGAGTCGTACCGATGTCCGACAGCGTCGTGGTGGGTCTCGACATCGGCGGTACGTCCACCCGGGCGACCGTCCTCACCCTCACCGGGCAACGCGTCGGCACCGGTCGCGCCGGCGGCGGCAACCCCACCAGTCACGGCGCCGAGCGCGCCGCCGCCGAACTGCTGACCGCGCTGCGCGAAGCGCTCGCCGACGTCGACCCGACGCGGGCCGCCGCCGGGACCATCGGGCTCGCCGGAGCCGGCCGACTGCTCGCCGACCCGGCCGGGCGGGCCGCCTTCGACCAGGCCTGGCATGACGCCGGCCTGCGCTGCCCGTACGAGGTCCACGGCGACGCCCTGGTCGCGTACGCCTCCGGCACCGCCGCCCCGGACGGAACCATCCTCATCGCCGGCACCGGCGCGATCACCGCCCACGTCCACGAGCTGCGGCTCGACCGGATCGCCGACGGCCACGGCTGGCTGCTCGGCGACGCCGGGTCGGGCTTCTGGCTCGGTCGGGAAGCCGTACGCCGACTGCTCGCCGACCTCGACGCCGGCAGTGCGCTGGGCGCGCTGACCACCACCGTGCTCACCGAGATTCTGGGCAGCGCCGACATCGCCGCCCGCCCCCGGGACACCGTCGACGCCACCATCCAGACGGTGACCCGTCGACCCCCCGTCGAACTGGCCCGGCTCGCGCCGCTGGTCGTCGACGCCGCCACCCACGGCGACCCGGTCGCCACCGAACTGATCACCGACGCCGCCGCGCACCTCACTGAGAGCGTGAGCCGCATCCGCCCCGCCGGGGCTGTGACACCGATCGTGCTCGGCGGCGGCCTGCTCACCGCGGACACCCCGCTCGCCGCCGCTGTCCGGGCCGAGATCGCGCGGCACTGGCCGGACGCGCCACTGCGCACCGCCGGAGACGGGGCCGCCGCCGCGGCCTGGCTCGCCGCCCGTGGCCTACCCGAGGTGACCGACCCGGGCGCGCTGCACGCCCGCCTCTTCCCCACCCCCTGAAGGCAACGGCGCGCAGCGCGCCGCCCGCATCGGCACGGCACCTCGCACCCCCGCACCGCAGTGCCCCGCGCCTGACCTGCCCGCGGCGCACCCCGCGCCGCACTGCGCCCCGCACCCCGCCCGGCCGCCTCGCACCCCCGCCCGGCCGCCTCGCACCCCCGCCCGGCCGCCTCGCACCCCGCCCGGCCGCCTCGCACCCCGCCCGGCCGCCTCGCACCCCGCCCGGCCGCGCGGAGCGCCCGGCCCAAGATCGTGCTCGAACCAGGATGTAGTGGCCTCACGCCGCCAGGAGGGGACTACATCCTGGATCGAGCACGATCAAGGGGTCCGCGGTGGCTCCACACATGCGCCGGCGCGCCCCAACGCACCTGGACAGCCCTGGCCCGTCGCGACAAGGCCAAGATCCGCGCACTTTCGGTGAAACTGCTGCCTCGGCGCGGCGTGAGGCAGCAATTTCACCGGAGTTGCGCGGATCTTGGGGCCGGGCCGGGCCGGGGTGGGATGGGGCCGGTCGGGGTGGCCGGCCCAGGGGTGGGATGGGGCCGGTCGGGGTGGGTGGGGCGGCCCGGGGTGGGGCCAGCCCAGGGGTGGGGCGGCCCAGGGGTGGGGCGGGTCGGTGAGCGAGTCGGGGTGAGCGAGTCGGGTGGAAAGTCGTATCGGCCTGCGGGTGGGGTGATCGGGATCGGTCAGCGGTGGCTAGGTCGGTTCTACTTGAGCTGCCCTGCGGTGAGGCCCGCCTGCACCTGCCGCTGAAACGCCACGTAGACCGCGAGCACCGGGAGCACCGCGATACTCAGTCCGGCGAAGAGCCGGGCGTAGTCGCCGGCGTACCCCTGGCTGACCGACAGCGCGAAGAGCCCCTGCGCCAGCATCCACTTGGACTCGTCGCCCTGCAACAGCACCTGCGGTAGCAGGAACTGGTTCCAGTGGCTGAGGAAGTTGAAGATCGCCACACTGATCAGTCCCGGACGTGCCATGGGAAGCATCACCCGGAAGAAGAGCCGGAAGTGACCGCAGCCGTCGACCAGTGCGGCTTCCGCCACCGAGGTCGGCAGGGTCCGGAAGAACGCGCTCAGGAAGAACACTGTGAACGGCAGCGAGTAGGCCGCGTACACGAGGATCAGCCCGAGCCAGGTGTTGAAGAGGCCGGCGTT
Source organism: Micromonospora sp. NPDC005205 (assembly GCF_040608275.1). Classification (NCBI taxonomy): domain Bacteria; kingdom Bacillati; phylum Actinomycetota; class Actinomycetes; order Micromonosporales; family Micromonosporaceae; genus Micromonospora; species Micromonospora sp. NPDC005205. The sequence continues at coordinate 69,700 of NZ_JBEXHV010000024.1, read as the reverse complement.
GCGGACCACGAAGAAGAGCGGTACCAGGGCGAGGAACACCGGGAACATCAGGCCGCCGACGAACAGGTAGTAGACGACCTGGCGACCGCGGAACTCGTACCGGGCGAAGACGTACGCGGCGGTGGCTCCCATCAGCATGGTGAGGCTGACCGAGCCGGCCACCACCACCAGGCTGTTGAGGAAGTACCGGCCGATGTGCGCGCCGGTCCAGGCCCGCACCCAGTTGTCCAGGTGCAGGGCACCGGGCAGCCCCCACGGGTCGGCGAGGATCTCACCGTTGGTCTTGAACGAGCTGATGAACATCCACAGCAGTGGCAGCACGGTGAGCAGGCCCCAGAGCAGCAGGAAGCCGTGCGAGAGGGCGTTGGCCACGCCGAGTTCCCGGCGTACCGGGCGGTCCCCGCTGGTGACCGGGGTCGGGGCGGTCGCGGTGGGCTGATCCAGAGTGGTCACGAGTACTCGATCCGTTCGCGCCGGCCGACCCGCAGCGACAGCACCGCCACCGAGAGGGTCAGGAAGAACATCACCACGCCGATCGCCGAGGCGTAGCCGAACTTGGTCTCGCTGCCGAAGGCGGTGTCGTACATGCGTACGCCGATCACGTCGGTGGAGAAGTTCGGCCCGCCGTTGGTCATCAGCTGGACGAGGATGAACCCGTCCAGGGCGAAGATGGCCAGGTAGACCCAGGCGACCTGGACGGTGTCCCAGAGCAGCGGCAGGGTGACCCGGCGCAGGGTGGTGAACCGGGACGCGCCGTCGAGCAGGACGGCCTCGTAGATCTCCTTCGGCACTGCCGACATCGCCGCGCCGAACAGCACCACGTAGAAGCCGACGTTGCTCCAGACCATCACCGCCAGCACGCACCAGAAGGCGGTCGCCGGGTCGCCGAGCCAGGTCGGCGCGGGCAGGCCGAGGCCGTGCAGAGCTGTGGTGAGCAGCCCCTTGTTGGGGTGGTACACCTCCTTCCACAGCAGCGCGATGATCACCACGGAGAGCACCTGCGGGAAGAAGTAGACGGTGCGGTAGAGCGCGCCGCCGCGTACGCCGGTGACGCCGGCGCTGCCCTTGCGTCCGCCCATGGCGAGCATGGTGGCGAAGAACAGCCCGAGCACGATGGTGAGCACCGGCACCAGCCCCAGCAGGATCGCGTTGTTCTTCAGCGCGTTCCACACGTAGTCGTCGTGCCAGAGGGTCTTGAAGTTGGCCAGACCGACCGGGTTGGCGTCGGCCGAGTAGCCGAGCCAGTCGGTGGTGGAGATCTGGAACGCCTGGAGGTACGGCGAGACGACGAAGAACACGTACAGCAGCACCGGTGGCACCAGGAACGTGACGATCAGCGGCCACTTGCCATGTTTCACGAGAGGGACCTCTCCGTTTGGGTACGGCCGGTGGGGGCGGACCTCTCCCCCACCGGCCGGGCGGTCAGGCCGCTCGCTTGTACTTCTTGATCGAGCTGTCCTGGACGATCGAGTCGGCGCCCTTCTGGCACTGTTCGAGGAACTCGGCGGGGCCGATCCGGCCGCTGAAGAACTCGCCGCACGCGGCGTCGACGAGGTTGCGTTCCAACTTGCGGTAGAAGCTGTTGTAGACCCAGTTGAAGCCGTTGGCGCCGGACGCGTCGAGCGCCTTCACCACGGTGCTCAGCCCGTACGGCAGCTCGACGCCCTCGGTGGCGCCGGCGACCACGGTGAGGCTGGCGACCTTCTTCGTGAAGTCCTGGGCGCCCTTCTTGGAGAGCATGGTCCGGAAGTACTCCAGGCCGCCGGCGACGTTGCGCGCCTTGGCAGGCACCATGAACGGTTCCCCGGCGGTTCCCCGGATCGCCTCGAATGGCAGCTTGTCGCCGCCGCCCAGGCTCGGCGTCGGTGCGATGGTCATGTTGAAACCGGCCGGGGTGACGTCCTTCTGCTCGCTCTCCAGCCAGGATCCGCAGGAGATGAAGGCGGCCTTGCCCTGACACCAGGCGGTCTGCGACTGCTTGTGGTCCAGGCCGGGCGAGCCGTCCAGGATGTACTTGTCCTTGACGATCTGGTGCCAGGCGTCGGCGGCGGCGCGCATCGAGTCGGACTTCCAGGCGTTCGGCTCCAGGTTGTCGATGGCGGTCGCCACCGACGGGCCGCCGAACTTGATCGCCGTGGAGATCAGCGGCCAGCTCATGTAGCGCGGGTGCAGGCCGGCGTACGTCCAGGGGGCGATGCCGGCGGCCTTGATCTGCTTGCAGAGCGCGATGTGCTCGTCCCAGTCCTTCGCGTACGACCAGCCGCGGTCGGCGAAGAGCTTGGCGGAGTGCCAGATGCCGTAGGCGGTGTAGGTGTAGTTGAGCACCAGGAACTTGCCGTCGTAGGAGCCGACCTCGACCGCGCCGGGCAGCAGGGTGTCCTTGACCGTCTTGCCGGGGATGTCGAGGCTCGGGGCGGCCAGCAGTTCGTCGAGGCCGGCGAGGGCGTTCTGGCTGACCAGGCCGTTGAAGTCGATCTGGCTGGAGCCGGAGTTGTTGACCACGTCGGGCGGGGTGCCGTCGACGAAGCGCGGCTGGAGGGTCTTGCTGATCTCCTGGGTGGAGGAGTGCTTGATCTTCGCCTTCGGGTACTTCTCGGTGTACATGGCCTCGTGGGCCTTTGCGTACTCCTCACCGAACCCGCCGCCGAAGATCACCACCTCGAGTGGGGCGTCCTCCTTCACGCCGAGCGGGTTGTCGGCGCTCTTGGTGCCCCGGTAGGTCTCGGCATCGTTCTTGTCACCGCCACCGCTGGTGGCGCAGCCGGACAGCAGACCGGCGGCGGGGGTGGCCAGGAGGCCGGCGGCGGCGCTGCGCCGCAGGATGTCACGCCTGTTCATGGGTTCTCCTCGGGTCGGGTCGGGCGGATCGCCGGTCTTGTGGGGGAGGCGTCCACCGCGCGAGGGGCGGTAGTTCTCTTCAGTTAGTGCTCCGTTGCTGAAGAATTTCTACGACAGCCGGGCTCGGACTTCAAGTCCTGACTGTCGAACCGTTATCACCACCAGCCGTCATCAGGTCGCCTAGCCTGAGGCGATGCGCCGCCTGCGCCAGCTGGCCGAGCACACCCCGGCTGGGCGGGAGCGATACGTCGACCTGCTCCGCGCACTCGCCATCACCATGGTCGTTTTCGGACACTGGGGCGTCATGGCGATCGGGCGCGACGCCGCCGGGCAGGTCACCGGGCACTCCGCGCTCGGCGACCTGCGCTGGGCGTACCCGCTGACCTGGCTGGCCCAGGTGATGCCCGTCTTCTTCCTGGTCGGGGGCTACGCCAACGCGGCCTCGTTGACCCGCCTGCGGGCCCGCGACGGCGACGCCGCCGGGTGGCTGATCGACCGCAGTGCCCGCCTGGTCCGCCCCACCAGCACGCTGCTGCTCGTACTCACCGCCGGGGCGGCGGTCGCCTGGCTGCGCGGCACCGACCCCACCAGGATCCGCGAGGTGTTCTGGTTCGCGACCATCCCGCTCTGGTTCCTGGTCGCCTACCTGGCTGCGGTCGCGCTCACCCCACCGATGTACGCGCTGCACCGTCGCTTCGGTCTCACCATCCCGCTGGCACTTGTCGCCCTGGTCGGCCTCGGCGACCTCGGCCGGCTCACCGGGCCGGAGGCGCTGAGCTACGGCAACTACCTCTTCGGTTGGCTGGCCGTCCACCAGCTCGGCTTCGCCTGGCACGACACCCGGCAGACGCCGCCGCCCGCCGCCGGGCCGCCGGGCGACACCGCCGCGACCGCCTCGGAAGCCGGCCCGACGCCCGCCGCCGGGCCGTCGCCCCACGACCGTCCGGGGGTACGCCGCTGGCGACGACTGCCCACCTCGCGGCGGGCCGGACTGGTGTTCCTGGCCGGCGGCCTGGCCACGGTACTGCTGCTCACCGGGCCGGGCCCGTGGCCGGTGGCCATGCTGCACGTGCCCGGCGAGCGCCTGGACAACGCCGCGCCGCCGAGCCTCGCACTGCTGGCCGTCGCCGCCGGCCAGCTCGGTCTGATCCTGCTGCTGTCCGGCCCGGCGGAGCGCCTGCTGCGCCGCACCGGCCCCTGGTCGCTGGTGATCGGCGTCAACCTCGTGGTGCTCACCGTCTTCCTCTGGCACCTGACCGCCGCGATCCTGCTGATCGGAGTGCTCGACGCGATCGGGGCGCTGCCCACCCCGGCGGTCGGCAGCGCCGCCTGGTGGGCCTGGCGGGTGCCGTGGTTGCTGCTGCTCAGCGCCGTTCTGGCGGTGCTCGTGACCATCTTCGGCCGGGTGGAGGCGCGCAGCGGCCGGCATCGCACCGGGCGTCGGACCGGTCGAGGCACGCCAACCCGAACGGCCTCGACGGTGGCCGCCTACGCCGCCGTGGTGGCGGCGCTGTTGCTCAACAGTGCGACGGCCTCCCGCGCCCCGGAGCCGCTCGGCACACCCGTCCCGGCACTGGTGGCGTACCTGGCCGGGGCGGGCGTGCTACGACTGCTCAGGTCTGGGTGGGGAACCCGAGGTTGACCCCGCCGTGCCGCGGATCCAACCAGCGGCTGGTGACGACCTTGCCCCGGGTGAAGAACCGCACCCCGTCCTCGCCGTGCGCGTGCAGGTCACCGAAGAGCGACGACTTCCAGCCGCCGAACGAGTGGTACGCCATCGGCACCGGGATGGGCACGTTGATCCCGACCATGCCCACCTCCACCTCGTGCTGGTAGCGCCGGGCCGCCCCGCCGTCGTTGGTGAAGATCGCCGTGCCGTTGCCGTACGGGCTGGCGTTGACCAGGTCCACCGCCTCGTCGTACGAGTCGACCCGGACCACGCTCAGCACCGGCCCGAAGATCTCGTCGGTGTAGATCGACATGTCCGGGGTCACCCGGTCGAACAGCGTCGGACCGAGCCAGAAACCGTCCGGGTCGCCGTCCGGCGTCACGTCCCGCCCGTCCACCACGGGCAACGCGCCGGCGGCGACACCGGCGTCCACGTAGGAGCGCACCTTCGCCGCGTGCGCGGCGGTCACCAGTGGGCCCATATCGCAGCCCCGTCGGCCGTCGCCGGTGCGCAGACCGGTCACCCGCGCGGCGATCCGCTCGACCAGCGCGTCCGCCACCGGCTCCACCGCCACCAGCACCGAGATGGCCATGCACCGCTCCCCCGCCGAGCCGAACCCGGCGTTGACCGCCGCGTCGGCCGCCAGGTCCAGATCGGCGTCCGGGAGCACCACCATGTGGTTCTTCGCCCCACCGAGCGCCTGCACCCGCTTGCCGGCGGCCGTGCCACGTTGGTAGACGTACCGGGCGATCGGCGTGGAGCCGACGAACGACACCGCCCGCACCTCCGGGTGCTCCAGCAACGCGTCGACCGCCTCCTTGTCACCGTTGACCACGTTGAGCACCCCGTCGGGCAGGCCCGCCTCGGCGAACCATTCGGCCAGCAGCAGCGCCGCGCTCGGGTCCTTCTCGCTCGGCTTGAGCACCACCGCGTTGCCGCAGGCCACTGCCACCGGCACGAACCACAGCGGCACCATCACCGGGAAGTTGAACGGCGAGATCACCGCGACCACGCCGAGCGGCTGCCGGATGGTGTACGAGTCGACCTCGGTGGACACGTTCTCGCTGAACGCGCCGCGCAACGCCGACGGCAGGCCGCACGCGTACTCGATGACCTCCAGGCCGCGCTGCACCTCGCCGGCGGCGTCGGCGAGCACCTTGCCGTGCTCGGCGGTGATCACCTCGGCGAGCCGGTCCCGCCGGGCGTGCACCAACTCCCGGAAGGCGAACAGCACCGCCGACCGCCGGGCCAGCGACGCGTCCCGCCACGCCCGCGCCGCGCGGGCGGCGGCCTGCACCGCCACGTCGACGTCCGCGGTCGAGGCCAGCTCGACCTCTGCGGTACGCCGACCGGTCGCCGGGTCGAACACGTCGCCGCGCCGCTGCGACGTGCCGTCGACCCGCTTGCCGTCGATGAAGTGACCGATGCTCATGCCGCCACCCCCGCAGCCGAACGGATCGCGTCGACGAGGATCGCCAGGCCCTCACGGGCCTCCTCCTCGGTCAGCGTCAACGGTGGCCCCATCCGCAGCACGTTGCCGTGGAGGCCGCCCTTGCCGGTGAGCAGGCCACCGTCCCGGGCGGCTTCGAAGACCCGGTTGGTCAACGCCGGATCCGGCTCACTGCCGCCCGGCCGGACGAACTCGACGCCGAGCATCAGCCCCTTTCCGCGTACCTCGGCGACGCAGTCGAGCCCGCCCACGGCGGACCGCAGGCCGTCGGCGAGGATCGCGCCGACGCGGGCGGCGTTCGCCTGGAGGTCGTGCGCGATCAGGTAGTCGAGCACCGCGTTGCCGGCCGCCGTGGAGATCGGGTTGCCGCCGAAGGTGGAGAAGCTGATGGCCGGCACCGCCTGAAGCACGTCGGCCCGACCGACCACCCCGGCCAGGGCGAACCCGTTGCCGATGCCCTTGGCGAAGGTGAGCAGGTCGGGGGTGACGCCGTGCGCCTGGTAACCCCAGAAGTGCTCCCCGGTGCGCCCCCAGCCGGTCTGCACCTCGTCGGCGATGAACAGGATGCCGTGCTCGTCGAGGACCTTCTTCCAGCCGGCGAAGAGCCCGTCCGGCGGGTGCACGAAACCGCCCACGCCCTGGATCGGCTCGGCGATGAGCGCGGCCACGTCGCCAGCGGTCTGGGTGGCCAACACCTCGCGCAGGTCCTCCACCGCCGCGTCGACCTGCTCGTCGGCGCTGAGCCGGGCCAGCAGACCCCGCACCCGGTCACCGGAGTGCAGCCAGGCCACCTGGAGCGGGTTGAGGCCACTGGCCGACCAGGAGCGGTTGCCGGTGACGCCCATCGCCGCGAACGACCGGCCGTGGTAACTGTTGCGCACGGCCAGGATCTGGTGCGAGCGGCGGTGGTTGGTGGCCACCAGCAGCGCCGCCTCGTTCGCCTCGGTGCCGGAGTTCGTGAAGAACACCCGGGCGTCCGGGATGCCGGAGCGCTGGGCGATCTTCTCGGCCAGCTCCACCTGTTGACGGATCAGGTAGAGCGTCGAGGTGTGCACGATGCCGGTGGCGAGCTGCCGCTCGACGGCCTCCCGGATCTCCGGGATGTCGTACCCGATCATGTTGGTCAACACGCCGCCGAAGAAGTCCAGGTAGCTGCGCCCCTGAGCGTCGGTGACCCGGCGGCCCGAGCCGGAGACCAACTCGATCGGCTCGGCGTAGTACAACGGCATCCAGGACGGGAGCACTGCCCGGTGCCGGGCCAGCAGGTCGTCGGTCATCGTGGCAACCCTTCAGCGGCGTTCGTGGATACCGCACGCTCCCACCGCCGGCCGACGCGAACAACTGTCAGCCTGTAGCTCATGGACGTCAGCAGCTGACAGCACGTCAACGGTTTTCAGGGCCATGATCGGCATTTACTACTGATTTTCGCAGCATTCATAGGGTCTTGCCACTCGATCCGTAGCCTGGCCGTGCTCGGCGGGCGGCTCACGTCCCGTCGCAGGGCCGCCACGTTGGCCTTCCGGTCCGGCCGGTCCCGCTGCGCCACCAGCTGAGTCGGTAGCATCCGGCAGGTGCAGAGAGCGGCGGCGTCGACCGGGCCGGACGACGCGCGGATCACGGTGGACGTTCGGGCCTGGGTCTGCTCCACCCCGCTCCGCGGCCTGGTCGCCCACTTCGGCGGCGACTGGCCCGACGGGGACCTCACCGCTGCGCTCCGCTTCCTCGACGACTTCTCCGCCCAGCACTGGGACTTCCGGGGCGGCCGGGAGCGGCCCGACGCCCGGGAGCCCGACCTCGGTCCGGCCACCGCGACCCTGGTCCTTGACGCGGCAGCCGCGCTCGGGCTGATCCATCCGGTGCCGCCGACCCGCGACGCGTACGCCCACCTGGTGGTGCTCGGCGGCCTGGCGCATGCCTGCGTGCGCCGCGTCGCTTACGCCGCGCACCTGCTGCGTGCCGGGCTGACGGTGGGCGGCGAGGTGGCCGTGCTGGGCAGCTTCCGACCGCTGTCCGAGTGGGAACGCGCGACGCTCGCCGACGCTGGCCTGCCGGCCGAGGACACCGAGGTGGACGTACTGGACTCGGCGGTCCGGCGGGTGTTCGGGGTGGCCGCGCCGGCGGAGCAGGACGGGGTCGACGCCGGCCATCCGCACCATTCCTGGTCGTCGCGGACCTACCGGCCGGCTGGTCTACCAGCGGTGCGGGTGCTCGCCGCGCCCTCCAGCGAACCGCACCGACGGCGCGCGCACACCGCCGACACGCAGCGTTTCTGGGCTGGACACGTCCAACTCGCCCCCGACGACGCGGTGCTGCTGGTGACCGCACCGATCTACATGCCGTTCCAGCACTGCGACGCGCTGCGTACTCTGGCTGTGCCGTACGGCTGCGAGATCGAGACCGTCGGGGTGGACCCCACCCTGGCCGACCTGGCCAGGCTGCCGGAGCAGACGCTCAGCCCCGGCCGCTACCTGCAGGAGATCCGCTCGGCGATCCGGTCGATGCGCGCCCTGCACGCGGCGCTGGTCGCCGGCTGACCCGCGCATGGTCGAGGGCCGGCGCACGGCGGATCGCCGCGCACCGGCCCGCTGGATCATGGTCAGTTCACGTAGACGGCGGCGTTGCCCTTGGTGCTGTCGCGCACCGGCGAGTACGTCGCCGAGAAGTACGCGGTGCCGAAGCAGAGGGACGGGCCGGAGAACTTGGTGAACGGCTGGTTGGTGAAGGTGATCGAGTTGGTGGCGTTGGCCGCCGTGCCGGTGAGGCTGTTGGTGCTGGTCCGGTAGACACAGGTGATCGTGCCGAGCAGCGAGTTCAGCACGACGGTGCTCTGGACCGGCGCCGCCGCGGTGCCGGTGATCTTGACGACGCCGGCGCTGGTGACGGAGGTGGCATACGGCAGGTTGTTGAGGGCGATGCTCTGCACCCCGGTGGTGCCGAACACGTTTGTGGTGCAGGTGCCGAAGCTCTGGGCGGTGAGGCTCTCGGTGGCGGTGCCCGGGGCGGTCGGGTTGGTGAGCACCTTGGCGCTGAAGGCGGATGCGGCGCACTTGATGCCGGTGGTGCCCGAGGTGGAGTTGTAGAAGGTGGCGTTGGTGCCGGTCTTGAGGCTGGCCTGGATGACGTCGTTGACGGCCACGGCGGTGCCGCCGGCCGTGGGGTAGGTCAGGACGTTGCCGGCGAGCGCGGCCGACGGGTCTGCGGAGGCTGGCGGGGCGGCTACGAGACCGGTCAGCAGCGCGAGGGCGACGAGGCCCCCGCCGATCTTTCCGTACCTGGGCATGGTGCTTCCTTTCGGTGGTGGGACGGGAACGAGCGGACCGCGCAGGCGGTCACCGCCGGGCGGGCACGCCGGGCGGCGATTGTGGCCGTCCGACGTGGACGGTGGTGGTGGAGGCGCCGGGCGAGGGCGCGGGTGAGGGGGGCGCTGCGGGGTCAGCGGGCAGGTCGGCGTGGTGCACTGCGGCGTAGCCGCGTCACCTGCGCCTTTCCGGCATTGGGAGAGCGTTCGTGTTCGGCGATAATGACAACCATCGAGCCCTCCTTCGACGAGTCGGGGTGACCACCCGGGATGATCACCAAAGGTGACGGGGAGCGAACTGAGCGTGAGGAAAGTTATAAACCCCGGAGGATCGCAAAGTCAACGAATCAAAGGAGGTCAATGAGTTGACCACGCAGAGCCACCCTCAGTCGGTGCCGGCGCCCTTGCCGGGCGCACGCCCGGGCCGTGACCCGGACCGCGCGATCAAGCGCGGCCCGCGACGGGTCTCCGCAGAGGTCGTGGCCGCCACCCAGCGCGACCGCCTCTTCGACGGGCTCGTGCACGAGGTGGCGACGAAGGGCTACGACAACGCCCGGGTCAGCGACATCTGCCACGCCGCCGGCGTGACCCGGCCAGCCTTCTACGCCCTGTTCACCGGCAAGGAGGATGCCTTTCTCGCCGCGTACCGGCACGGGATCGCAGTGGTGTCACAGCTGATGGAGGGCGCCTACCGCGAGGCCGGCCCGACCTGGCCGGACGCGGCGCGGGCCGCACTGCGCACCCTGCTGGAGGTGCTGGCGAGCGTGCCGGCGTTCGCCCGGATGGCGCTCGTCGAGGTCGACGCCGCCGGCCCCGATGCCCGCCGCGAGCGCGACGCGCTGCTCAACAGCTTCCGCCGGTTCTTCGCCGACGCCGGCCCGGGGCCCACGCTGGCCGACGTGGACCGCGACGACCTGGTGTTCACGGTGGTCGGCGGCATCTACGCCACCGTCCGCGGCCGTGTGGCGCGGGGCCGGACGGCGGAGTTGCCGCAACTGCTGCCGGTGCTCACCTACGCGGCCATGGCGCCATTCCTGGGCACCGAGGGTGCGATTCAGGCGACCCGGCCGATCAGGCCGGACGACGGTCCGAGTACGACCGCTCCATGCGCACCGACCCACCACTCCTGATCACACGGTCGGAAACCGCAGCGGTTTTTCACCTTGGCCGCATTTAACAAATACCGCCTAAATGGCCGCCACACGGCGTTGACCTGTTCTTTACTCAGCGGTAACTTCGGCTCTGCGCCTACCAAGCGCAGGCCCGGGGATGCAATTCCCATTGTCGCTGACGAATTGATCTTAAAGGGAGCCGCCATGTCGGAGGAAACCACACCAACCGCACCCGGCCCACCGCGCAGCGGTGTGCGCTGGCGCCGGTTCGCCGCCGCGTTCGGCACCGTCGCGGCGGCCGCCGCCGGCATGATCATGCTCACCGCCCAGGGCGTGCTGGCCGCGCAGTTCGCCATCTCGGGCATGCCGTTCACCGTCACCGCGGACAAGCTCACCGGCACCGGATTCGAGCAGTTCGCCACCCTCGACCAGATGATCGAGGACAGCCCCAACCAGGGCGACACCGGCGGGCAGGTCCTGGTGATGGTCTCGGCGATCGACAAGGCGGAGCTGACCAACCTGTGCCAGAGCATCAACCTGGGCGGCGTCTACCTGAAGATCACTGCGGGCAACGGCGACAAGCCGGTCTTCGCCCGAACCCTGGTGGTCGACGGTGACGAGATCAACGGCAACGCCGCATTCGAGAAAATCGACATCGGTCAGGATGCCAGCACTCTGGACAAGGTGCCCGGCGTGAAGGGTAACCCGGGCGTCTTCTCGCAGCAGGCGGACTCGATCGTCATCGAGAACCTGCGGCAGAACAACTACGCCACTACGGCCGCGGTCTTCAAACTGCCCAACCTGCGCATGGCGTTCACCCCCGACGGGTGCTGACGTGAGCGCACAACGACACCAGGCCGCGCCCACCGTCCGCGAAACCCGCGGGCGGTGGCGCCGCTGGCGGCGGGGCCGCCCATTCACCGCCGCGGTGCTGATCGCCCTCGGCGGCGCGGAGATGCTGGTGACCCTGCGCGCGCCGCTCGGGGTGCTGCTGCACGTCGGGCCGCAGGGACTCGCCGCGTACCTGGTACCCATCGTCCTGGTGCTCTGCGGGGTGCTGCTGATCACCACCCCGCAGCAGAGGGTCTTCTACGCGCTGGTCTCGCTGGTGCTCGGGCTGGTCTCCTGGCTGACCTCGAACCTGGGCGGCTTCGTGATCGGGATGCTGCTGGCCCTGGTCGGTGGGGCGCTCGCATTCGCCTGGACCCCGAACAAGGACCGCCGCCCCACCGGCGCCGCGACCGAACCCGCCTCACCCGAGGACGAGGACGAGGACGAGGACGACACCGTGCTGCTGCCCGGAATGCAGTCACCGGACCCCAGCCCGGCCGACCGGGGGTGAGTCAGCGGGCGGTGTCGGCGACCGCCTGCGCGAACACCTCGGAGCGGTGCTCGAAGTTGCGGAACCGCCCGTAGCTCGGAGCCGCCGGGGAGAGCAGCACGACGCCGCCCGCCGGAGTCAGCTTGCGCGCCAGCCCGACCGCGGCCACCAGATCCTCGGCGAGCTCCGTACGAACCGCCGGCAGCCCGGCCAGCACCTCGATGATCCGGGGGCCGCTGTCCGGGATGCCGATGACCGTGATCTCCCGCTCCGCCAGGTGCTCGGCCAACGGCGTGTAGTCCAGACCCCGGTCGTTGCCACCGACGATCACCGTCAACGGTCGCCCGTCGTACGCGTCGATGGCGTGCATGGCCGCGTACGGGCTGGTGGCCAGGGTGTCGTCGACGAAGGTCAGCCCGGACGGGTCGGTGATCTCGGTGAGCCGGTGGGCCAGCCCCTGGAACTCGGCGACCGCAACGGCGAGGTGGTCCTTACCGGCCACCACGTCCACGCCGAGCGCGTCGAGAACAGCGAGCGCGACACACAGGTTGCCCTCGTTGTGCCGGCCGACCAGCGGCAGCACCGCACGCGGGAACAGCGGCTGGTCACCGAAGTGGAACCACTGCGTACCGTCGAGGCCGGGGGCGACGTGAGTGGTGTCGGGGCTTCCGGCGCGGACCGCCGGCAGCTCACCAAGCTCCGCGGCCAGCCGGGGGTCACCACCGTTGACCACGATCGTCTGCGGGTCGTGGGCGAGCAGGTTGAGCTTGTCCCGGTAGTACTCCCGCTCCCCGCCGTGCGCGTCCAGGTGCTCGGGGAAGAGCGCGGTGACCACCGCCACCCGCGGCGAGTCGGTGAGGTCGCTGCACTGGTAGCTGGACAGCTCCAACACGTACAGCTCCGCCTCCGGCAGGTCCAGGGTCGGCACCCCGATGTTGCCTCCGAAGACGTTCGGCCGCCCCATCGCGGTGAGCAGGTGACTGATCAGGCTGGAGGTGGTGCTCTTGCCCTTGCTGCCGGTGACCCCGACGGTGCGCGCGGCGTGGTCGGCCATCCACAACGCGGTGCCCTGGGTCACCATGACCCCGCGGCGGCGCAGCTCGACCAGCCACGGGTGGGTCTGGGGCACGCCCGGGGACCGCACCACCACGTCCGCGGCGGCCAGCCGCTCGAAGCCCGCCTCGCCGGTGACCAGCGGCGCCGCCTCGGCCAGGGGGCCGTCCCACGGCAGCGACAGGAAGTTCGCGCTGTCGTCCACGGCGACCATCTCGGCCGGGCCGTGCGCGGCGATGGCTGTCACAGCGGCCCGGCCCTCCCGACCGGTGCCCCAGACGGCGACGGTACGTCCGCGCAGGTCAGACAGGCGCACTGGTGTCTCCTCGGGGGTCACGGCGGCGGCTGGCAGGGCCCGGTCCGGACACGGCCGGACGAACCAGGGCCTAGTATGGCGTGTGCCCAACGAGCAGCTCCGGCGGATGGACGCCTTCACCTTCCCGTCCTACTCGATCGACTTCGCCACCGGCGAGGTGTTGTTCGACTACGCCCTGACCGGCCCGGCCGGCGAGCAGCGGTTCACCGAGGTGATCACGCTCCCGCTGCCAGCGGAACCGCCCTCCGACGAGACGGTGGCGACCCTCAACCGGGTGCTGGAGGTGCTCCACCTCGTCGCCGGGGTCAGCTATTACAAGGCCGCCGCGCCGCCCCGGCTCGTGCTGCCGACGCCGCTGGGCGCGGCCACCGTCGACTACGTCACGGCCGTCTACACCAGGGGCCTCGCCGAGTACGCGTACCGCAACCAACTGCCGCACGTGCTCGAACTGCGCCCCGAGGTGCCAACCGGTGTGGTGACGCCGGCCCGGGTGTACGACGACTCGGACCGTCGCCCGCTCTCCGCCGTCGGCGGCGGTAAGGACTCGATCGTCAGCCTGGAGGCGCTGCGCCGCGCCGAACTGGACCCGGTGCCGTTCTCGGTCAACCCGAATCACGTGATCGTCGCCGTCAACGAGGCGTCCGGGCTGGTTCCGCTGGCCGCCCGGCGGCGCATCGACCCGGTGCTGTTCGACCTGAACGCCGCCGGCGCGCTGAACGGGCACATCCCGGTCACCGCCATCAACTCCCTCATCGCGGTGGCCACCGCCGTCCTGCACGGGCTGGGCCCGGTGGTGATGTCCAACGAGCGTTCGGCGTCCGACCCGAACCTGGTCTGGGACGGTCACGAGATCAACCACCAGTGGTCCAAGGGCGTCGAGGCGGAGGGGCTGCTGCGGGCGTCGCTGGCCGAGCACGCCGGTCTGACCGACCCGTACTTCTCCCTGCTGCGTTCGCTGTCCGAGCTGCACATCGCCCGGCTGTTCGCCGAGTTCACCCGGTACGACGACGTGGTGACCAGCTGCAACCAGGCGTTCAAGCTGCGCGACGCGAGTGAGCGCTGGTGCCGGGACTGCCCGAAGTGCCGCTTCGTCTTCCTGGCCATGGCGCCGTTCATGCCGCGGGAGCGGGTCACCCACATCTTCGGCGGCGACCTGCTGGCCGACGAGTCGCAGATCCCCGGCTACCGCGAGTTGCTGGGCGTGGACGGGCACAAGCCGTTCGAGTGCGTGGGCGAGGTCGAGGAGTCGGTGGTGGCCCTCGGCCTGCTCGCCGAGCAGGACCAGTGGCGCGACGCCCCGGTGATCCAGGCCCTGGTCGACGCCGTCCCGGAGACGGCCTGGTCCGCAGTGGCCACGTCCGACGTCTTCACCCCCGGGGGCCCCAACCACATCCCCCCAACCTACGCAAAAGCCCTGAACGACCTAGCAACCTAACCCCTAACCCCACCCCCGCACCCCGCGCGCCCCGCACCCCTCCGTCCCCGCCGATCTTGCACTTCGTGTTGTCGATACGCCGTCTTCGCGAGGTTTGTCCCAGCAGAAAGTGCAAGATCGCGGCGTGAGGGGGTGGGGCGCGGGGGGTTACGGGGTTCGGACTGCGTCCAGGGCCAGCAGGGCCACGTGTAGGGAGAGGGCGGCCTCTACCGAGTCGAGGTCCACGTCGAGGATGCGGGCGATGCGGGCCAGCCGTTCGTAGAAGGCCGGTCGGGACAGGTGGGCGGCGGCAGCGGCTGCGGACTTGTTGCGCCCCTGCTCCAGGTAGGCGCGCAGGGTGTCCAGCAGCCGCTCCCTCGGGTGCCGGGCGTCGTACTCCAGCAGGGCGCCGAGTTCGCGTTCCACGAACGTCTGCAGGCGGGGCTCGTCGCGCAGCAGGTGCAGCAGACCGGCCAGCCCGACGTGCGGGAGCCGGAAGATCGGCAGGTCACGCCGGTCCCGTCGGGCCGCCTCGGCGATCTGCCGTGCCTCGACAAGCGACCGGCGGGCCTCCCGCAGTGTGCTCACCCCGGACCCGGCGGCCACGATCACGGCACCCGGACCAACACCTCGGGCCCCCTCGACACCTGTCCGAGCGGCCTCGACACCGGGAGCCGTGCGGGACGGCTCCGCGCCGGAGGAGGAGCGGGACACGTCGACGCCGGGTCCCGGCCGGCCGGCGCTGGCGTCGAGGCGTACCTGACGAAGGGCGCTGGCGAACGCGGACAGCGCGCGGTCCTCGGCGGCCGGGTCTGGCAGGGCCAACAGCGCGCCCACCGAGTTGTCGTCGACGGCGCTGGTCAGTGCGGTCAGCTTCGCCTCCCGCAGGGCCTGGCCGACGGCCTCGGAGAGATCACGTAGCCGGGCCTGGCCGACCTCGGGGCCGACTTCCCCGGCGGGGTCGTCGGCGCGGTGCCGGACCATCACGCCGACCAGGTGCCGCCGGTCGAGCACCACGCCGAGCGCCTTGGCCCGCAGTCCCACCTCGTCCACCGGGCGGGAGTGGTCGAGCAGCGCGGTGAGCAGGGTGCGGTGGATCTGCCGTTCCAGGCCCTCGGCGTCGCGGCGGATCAGCCGGCCCAGCGCGAGGGTGGACGCGGCCCGCTCGATCAGGATGGTGAGCCGGGTGGGCGAGCCCGCGCTCGGTTCGACGGCCTGGGCGCTGGGCACGTCGCCGCTGGCCGGCCAGCGCAGCAGCAGCCGACCCCAGTCCTGCCCCCGGGCGCCGACGGTGGTCACCAGCCAGCCGCTGTCCGGGTCGTACGCGGTCCGCCCGGCCGGACGGATCCGCCGGGAGTGCTGCTCCCAGCCGTCCAGCAGCAGCTCTGCGCTCTCCCCCGCCGGGTCGTACCCGAGCACCTGCCGGGACAGGTTCTCCAGCACCACCGGGCAGCCGGACAGCTCGGCGGCCTGTCGGATCACCTCGGCGGCGTCGGCGCCCTCCACGGACAGGTCGTTGAACCGCTGGTGAATCTCCTCGGTGGCGCGCAGCTCGGTGAGCTGCGCGTCGACGATCAGCGCGTGCACCGCCTCGGTGATCCGGACGAACGGGGTGGCCCGGCGCAGTTCCACCAGGGGCAGCCCACGCCGCTCGGCGGCGGCTGCCATCACCCGGGGCACACCGCTGACGTACCGGCGGCCCAGCTCGACGACGAGCCCGGAGACCCCGACGTCGGCGAGATCGCCGATGAACGCCCGCAACCCGGCGTCGTCCCCGGGCAGACCGATGCCGGTGGTGAGCACCAGTTCGCCACCGCCGAGCAGGGTGGCGATGTCGGGCACCTCGGCGACGTGCACCCAGCGGACGGGTCGGTCCAGCCCCTCGTCGCCGGCGACGACGCGTGGCGCGCCGTGGCGGACCGGGCCCAGGGCGAGGACCTCACGGACGGTAGGGAACACGGCCGACACGCTACCGTCCGTGACGCCGGATCTCGAACAGCGGCCGGCGACGCGAGCCGGGGCGGCGGCGTGGGCTGCCCCGGCCTGGCGGCGTGGTAGGAGGGATCAGTCGACGCCGAACTCCATAGCGGCGCGGTCGAGCGCCGCGTCCTCCGCCGAGGCGACGCCCCGGGACGCGATGGCTTCCGCGCCGCCCTCGGGCATCGCACCGATCAACCCGGTGGAGGCGGCCTGCGCGGCCCCGATCATCCGCTGCGGGTTTCCGCCGCCGACCAGGCCGAGGGAGGCGTACTGCTCCAGCTTCGACCGCGAGTCGGCGATGTCCAGGTTGCGCATCGTGAGCTGGCCGATCCGGTCCGACGGGCCGAACGCCGAGTCCTCGGTGCGCTCCATGGACAGCTTGTCGGGGTGGTAGCTGAACGACGGACCGGTGGTGTCCAGGATCGAGTAGTCCTCGCCCCGGCGCAGCCGCAACGTCACCTCGCCGGTGACCGCCGTGCCGACCCACCGCTGCAACGACTCGCGCAGCATCAGCGCCTGCGGGTCCAGCCAGCGGCCCTCGTACATCAGCCGACCGAGGCGGCGACCCTCGTTGTGGTAGTTCGCCAGGGTGTCCTCGTTGTGGATGGCGTTCACCAGCCGCTCGTACGCGTAGTGCAGCAGCGCCATCCCGGGCGCCTCGTAGATGCCGCGGCTCTTGGCCTCGATGATCCGGTTCTCGATCTGGTCCGACATGCCCAGGCCGTGCCGGCCGCCGATGGCGTTGGCCTCCAGCACCAGGTCGACGGCGCTGCCGAACTCCTTGCCGTTGATCGTGACCGGTCGACCCTGGTCGAAACCGACTGTGACGTCCTCGGTCGGGATCTCCACCGACGGGTCCCAGAACCGGACGCCCATGATCGGGTTGACCGTCTCGATGCCGGTGTCGAGGTGCTCCAGGGTCTTCGCCTCGTGCGTGGCGCCCCAGATGTTGGCGTCGGTCGAGTACGCCTTCTCGGTGCTGTCGCGGTAGGGCAGGCCGCGCTCCAGCAGCCACTCGGACATCTCCTTACGGCCACCCAGTTCGGTGACGAAGGCGGTGTCGAGCCACGGCTTGTAGATGCGCAGCATCGGGTTGGCCAGCAGGCCGTACCGGTAGAACCGCTCGATGTCGTTGCCCTTGAAGGTCGAGCCGTCGCCCCAGATCTGCACGTCGTCGGCGACCATCGCCCGCACCAGCAGGGTGCCGGTCACGGCGCGGCCCAGCGGGGTGGTGTTGAAGTAGGCCCGACCGCCGGTGCGGATGTGGAAGGCGCCGCAGGTCAACGCGGCGAGGCCCTCCTCGACCAGGGCGGCGCGGCAGTCGACCAGGCGGCCGAGCTCGGCGCCGTAGCTGAGCGCACGACCGGGCACCGAGGCGATGTCGGGCTCGTCGTACTGGCCGATGTCGGCGGTGTAGGCGCAGGGAATGGCGCCCTTGTCGCGCATCCACGCGACCGCGACCGAGGTGTCGAGGCCGCCGGAGAAGGCGATGCCGACACGTTCGCCGGTGGGCAGGGAGGTGAGAACCTTGGACACGGGGAAAATTATGCAATAGAACGCATGGCCATGCAAGCCGATGTGGTCTACCCGCCGTCGACCGGCGCGTCGTCGCGCCCCAGCTCCCAGAACGCGACCGCCGCCGCGGCGGCGACGTTCAACGAGTCCACGCCGCGCCGCATCGGAAGGACCACCCGCACGTCGCTGGCGGCCTGCGCCGCCGCGGTGAGGCCCGGCCCCTCGGCGCCGAGCAGCAACGCCGCCCGCTCACGCTGCGCCGGGGTCAACCGCTGCATCGGTACGGCGTCCGGCGCGGGCGTCATCGCGAGCACCGTGAAACCGGCCTCCCGCACCTGGTCCAGGCCCTCCGGCCAGCGGTCGAGTTTCGCGTACGGCATGGCGAAGACCTCACCCATGCTGACCCGGACGCTGCGCCGGTAGAGCGGGTCGGCGCAGGTCGGCGAGAGCAGCACCGCGTCGACACCGAGCGCGGCGGCGCCCCGGAAGATCGCGCCCAGGTTGGTGTGGTTGTTCACGTCCTCCAGGACGACGATCCGGCGCGCGGTAGCGAGCACCTCGGCCGCCGTCGGCAGCGGCCGGCGGTGGAACGACGCCAGCACCCCCCGGTGTACGTGGAAACCGGTGGCCCGTTGCAGCACGTCCTGGGTCGCGGCGTAGACCGGGGCGTCGCCGGTGTCCAGGTCGGCGAGCTGGTCGGCCCGCTTGGCGTCGACCAGGTACGACCGGGCCGGGTAGCCCGCGCGCAGCGCCCGGCGCAGCACCAGCTCCCCCTCGGCGATGAACAGGCCGTGCGGTGGTTCCCAACGGGTGCGCAACTCGACGTCGGTGAGCGCCCGGTAGTCGGCGATCCGGTCGTCGGCGGGGTCGGTGATCTGGTGGACGGGCACCCGACGATTCTGCCGGACGCGGAGCAGCGCGCTCCGCGGCCCGCCCGACGAGGTGTTTTGTCCGAAGAAGAAGGGGAATGACCGGCAGACAACGGACGTGACGGGAAGGACCAGCCAGGTGAGCGCAGACGACACCACCCCGGGCGAAGCGGGCGCCCTGCCCCGGCGTCCGACCGTCGCGGACCACATCGTGTCGCGACTGTTCAGCTGGGGCGTGCACCGCTACTTCGGCTACCCCGGCGACGGCATCAACGGCCTCACGTCCGCGCTGCAACGCACGAACGGACGAGCCCAGTTCATCCAGGTCCGCCACGAGGAGACCGCCGGCTTCGCCGCCTCCGCACACGTCAAGTACGGCGGCGGCCCGCTGGGCTGCGCGCTGGTCACCAGCGGGCCGGGCGCCATCCACCTGCTCAACGGCCTGTACGACGCGAAGCTCGACCACCAACCGGTCATCGCCCTGGTCGGGCACACCGCGACCACCGCCGAGGGCGGCGGCTACTACCAGGAGGTCGACCTGCTCGCCCTCTACAAGGACGTGGCGGCAGCGTTCCTGGCCCAACTCGACAACCCCGCACAGGTACGCCACCTGGTCGACCGGGCGTGCCGCACGGCGCTGGCCCGGCGTACCGTCACCGCGCTGATCCTGCCCCTGGACATCCAGGACGAGCCGGCTGTCCCGAACCCACCCCACGCGCACGGCTACTACCAGACCAGCAACGCGCCGAGCAGCACGCCGACGGTGCCACCGGAGGCGGACGTACGCCGGGCGGCCGAGGTCCTGCGCGGCGGGCAGCGGGTGGCCATGCTGGTCGGCCAGGGTGCCCTCGGCGCACGCGACGAGGTCCGCGAGATCGCTGATCGGCTCGGGGCCGGCGTGGCCACCGCACTGCTCGGCTTCACCGCCGTCGACCACCGCGAGCCGTGGGTGACCGGCGCGATCGGGCTGCTCGGCACCCGACCGAGCTGGCAGCTGATGAGCGGCTGCGACCGGCTGCTGATCGTGGGCAGCAACATGCCGTACTCGGAGTTCTACCCACAACCCGGGCAGGCCCGCGCGGTCCAGATCGACCTGGACGGCACCCAGCTCGGGCTGCGCTACCCGACCGAGGTGAACCTGACCGGCGACGCCCGCCCCACGCTGCGGGCCCTGCTGAACGAGCTGGGCCCCGGCCCCGGACCGACCGCCTGGCGGACGGAGGTCACCGAGGCCACCTCGGCGTGGCGTCGGGTGCAACACGACCTGGCTGAACAGGCCGCCGATCCGGTCAACCCGCAGTTGCTCTTCCACACCCTGAACGAACGGCTGCCCGACGACGTGCTGCTCGCCGTCGACTGCGGCACCACCACCGCCTGGTACGCCCGACACATCCAGGTACGCCCCGGCATGCTGGCCAGCCTCTCCGGCACGCTGCTGTCCATGGGCGGCGCCATGCCGTACGCGCTGAGCGCCAAGTTCGCCCACCCGGACCGACCGCTGGTCGCGCTGATCGGTGACGGTGCCATGCAGATGAACGGCGTCAACGAGCTGATCACCGTGGCGAAGTACTGGCGCAGCTGGGCCGACCCGCGCTTCGTGGTGCTGGTGCTCAACAACCGGGATCTGGCGTTCGTCAGCTGGGAACAGCGCTCCACCGAGGGGACGCCGATGTTCCCGGACAGCCAGCAGTTGCCGGACATCGCCTACCACCAGTGGGCGGAGGTGCTCGGGCTGCACGGCGAGTTGATCGACTCACCGGATCAGGTGCGCGACGTCTGGGACCGGGCGCTCACCGCCGACCGGCCGGTGGTGATCAACGCCCTGGTCGACCCGGCGGAGCTGATGCTGCCACCGCACTTCACCGTCGAGCAGGCCCGCAAGACCGCTGCGGCGGTGCTACGCGGCGACACCGACTGGGCCGGAATCATCCGCCGCGGCCTCCCCGCCACCCTGGCCAGCTACCGCCCCCGCCGCCGAGACCGCTAACCCCGCACCCCGCGCCGGCTCCCGCGATCTTGCACTTTCTGCACCGACAGAAGCTGCCAAAAGGGTGCTTCTCGGCCACCAAAAGTGCAAGATCGCGAGGGCTGGGGCGGGCGGGGACGGGTGGGTGGTCAGCCGCGGCGGTCGAGCCAGCGTTGCAGGGCTGAGCGGGGGTCCTGGGTGGGCTCCTGCTGACGCTCCGGGACCGCTGGCCGCTCGACCGGGCGGCGCGCGTCGCCGGCCAGCTCGCGGCTCGGTGCGACGAACGCCTTCTCCGGTTGGCCCTTCACGGCGGTGGCGATGACCCGGGCCACCGCGTCGATCACCTTGGTTTGCACGGCCGACCCCACCGAGTCGGCCGGGTCGTCCGGGTTGGCGGCGATACCGGCCACCGCGACCTGCGGGGTGAAGCCGACGAACGTCTCGGTGGAGTTCTGCTCCGAGCTACCCGTCTTACCAGCCACCGGTCGGCCGTCGAGGATGTCGTTCACACCGGTGGCGGTGCCGCCGTTGCACTGCCCGAACGCCGACTGCTGACCCACCGGGCAGCGCGCCGCGTCGGTCGCGGCACGCGCGACGTCCGCGTCGAGCACCCGCTTGCAGGACGGCTGCCCCACCGGCACCTTCGTGCCGTCCGCGCCGGTCACCGAGACCACCGGCACCGGCGTGCAGTAGGTGCCCTCGGCGGCCACCGTCGCGTACGCGTTGGCCAGGTCCAGCGGGGTGGTGGCCGCCACTCCCAGAGTGAACGAGCCCCAGTTCGCGGCGTTGTTCTTGGCGAAGGCCGCGTCCGAGTCGGCGCGGAACGTGATGCCGAGCCGCTGCGCCATCTGGACCACCTTGTCCTGGCCGACCTGCTCGGCCAGCCAGACGAAGTAGGTGTTCACCGAGCGGCCGAAGCCGTCCCACATCATCCGGTACCCGTCCATCCAGTCCGGGTTGGCGTTCGCCGGGCACCAGTGACCGTCACAGCTGCCCGGCCCCTCAGCGGGGTACCGGGTGGGCAGTTTGGCGGGCGCGTCGAAACCGGTGGAGAGGGTACGGCCCGACTCCAGCGCGGCGAGCATCGTGAACATCTTGAACGTCGAACCCGCCTGGTATCCGTCGACGCTGGCTCCGCCGGAGATCAACGGGTTGACGGTGTTCGGGTAGTTCGCCTGCCCGGCCGGGTTGTCGGCGAGGCTGTAGTGCCTGTTGACCGCCATCGCCAACACCCGCCCGGTCCCGGGCTGGACCGCCGCGATCGGCAGGGCGCGCTTGTTGTCGTACCCGTAGACCTTTGTGGCCTGCTGTTGCGCGGTGGCCTGGATCTTCGGGTCCAGCGAGGTGACCACGGTGTAGCCGCCCGAACGCAGCGCCTGCTCGCGCTCCGCGACGGTCGCCCCGAAGGCCGGCTGGGTCAGCCACCACTGGCGCAGGTAGTCGCAGAAGTAGCCCCAGTCGTCGTGGCCGTGGGAGACGGCGGTGCAGCCGTTGGGCTGGGCGGTGGGGCGCAGGGCCAGCGGCTCGGCCTTGGCCTGGGCGGCCTGCGCTGCGGTGATCGCGTTGGTGGCGACCATCGAGTCCAGCACGTACGACCGGCGGGTCACCGCCTCGTCCTTGTCGCCGCTGATCGGGCTGTACGCGTCCGGGGACTGCACCAGACCGGCCAACAGGGCCGACTCGGCGAGGGTCAACTGCGCCGGAGGCTTGCCGAAGTACCGCTGGCTGGCCGCCGCGATCCCGTACGCGCCGGAGCCGAAGTAGGCGATGTTCAGGTACCGGTCGAGGATCTCGTCCTTGCCGAGGTTCTTGTCGAGCGCGCTCGCGTACCGGATCTCCTGGATCTTGCGGCCCACTGTGGGATCGGTGGCGGCGGCGCGCTCCTCGGCGGTGCGGGTGGGGTCGGTCTTGAGCACGTTACGGACGTACTGCATGGTCAGCGTCGAGCCGCCCTGCTCGGTGCCGCCACCCTTGACGTTGGCCACCAGCGCCCGGGCCAGGCCACGCAGGTCCGCACCACCATGGTCGTAGAAGCGCCGGTCCTCGGCCGCCACGATCGCCTGCCGCATGACCGGAGCGATCTCCGACAGGGGTACGTCGGTGCGGTTCACGTCGTAGAACGTGGTGATCAGCGTCTTGCCGTCGTTGGCGTAGAGGTACGAACGCTGCGGCGTGGCCGGGGTCTTCAGCGAGGCAGGCAACGCGGCGTACGACCCGAGCGCGGAGCGGGCGGTGAGCCCGAGCAGCAGGTTGCCCGGCAGTGCGGCGACTGCCAGGACGAGCCCGGCCAACACGCCGGCGAGCAGCACGGTGAACAGCCGCGACAGCGGCGAGCGAGGGGCGGCCATGCTCCCCAGGATTGCCACGAAAGCCGCCAACCGACCACCCCCACAGCCAGATTGTCAGCAACTTCACGGCCCCCCACCAGCCAATCCCCACCCCAAGCCCCAACCCCGCACCCCCGCCCCGAGCGCGCGGGCCGGGCGGCCGACACTCGTTGATCATGAAGTTATTGCCGGGACACGCCGAGGGCGAGCGCAATAACTTCATGATCAACGGGCGCGGGGCAACCGGCGCGGGGCGGGACCCGGGCGGGTGGGGTTAGGGGTTTGGGGTGCTCAGGCTGGCGCTGGCGGCGTCTCTGGCGGTTTCGCGGGGCATCAGGCGGCCGGAGCGGTAGCCGATGCCGATGCCGGCGATCAGCACGAAGATCGCGCCGAAGGTCTGCAACGAGCCGATCAGGGCGCCGCCGAGGCCGAGCAGCGGCGCGGCGATGATCAGCATGACGCCGTCGCCGAGGCTGAAGGTGCCCGAGCGGGCCACCGCCCACCCGGTGAGGAACCAGCCCGCGCTGTAGAACGTCGCGCCGAGCAGGACCAGCGACCGCGCGGTGGCACCGAAGACCGGTGTCTGCTCCTCGAACCCGGCGAATGGCAGCATCAGCACGGTGCCGGCGATGCTGACCAGCAACCCGGCGGCGGCCACCCGGCGGCTGCGGGTCGCGGCCAGCAGCCCGGTGAGGGCCAGCAACGCGAGCAGGCCGAGCCAGACCGCGGCCACCCAGCCGATCAGGTAGACCGCTCGGCCGTCGGCCGGATAGGGGTCGTTGCCCACCCCTCCGTCGCTGGCCATCGCCACCGCGCCGTAGAGGATGGCGTACGCAGGCAGCAGCCAGACCGCCGCCCGCGCGAACCGACGCAACGACCAGGCCCAACTGGCGTTCGTGGCGGGGGCGCCCGGGGTCGGCTCGCCGACGAAGGGCAGTACGCCGAACCCACCACCGCTGCGCCGGGAGCCCAGCGGGGCGACCGGGTCGTGCGCGCCGGGCACCGGGGCCGAGGACCACATCCGATTCGCCGGATCCTTCATACGTCACCTCGCTCGCCGACGAGCGGTGCGGGACGCGCCGGGGCGCCCCGATTGCCTGGTCACCACCCGTCCTAGGACCGATCGTGGCAGGCGTCGGAGCGCCCCATGAGTCTTTTTCGTATTAAGGCCATGTGTCAAAGCCTCGGTCGAGGCTTTGACACAGACCCTTACCGGCCAGGTGGCCGGCGTAGGAGATCAGCCGCGTTCGCGCTGGTCGGCCGGGTCCTCGACGAGGCTGGCCGGCGACACCGGCTCCGGCGCGGGCAGCCCCTGCGGCTTGTTGCCGCCGGTGGCCTGCGCCTCGGCGACGCGTACCTCGTCGTGGATCTGCTGGGCAGCGTCCGCCGCCGCCTGCGCCGCCGCCGCGGCCTCCCGCTCGACCTGGCTCGCGTGCTCGGCTGCCTCCGGTGCGGGAAGGTCCCCCACCATCTGGCTCAGCCCGCCCAGCGCGCCACCCATGCCCTCCAGGGCCTTGGTCAGCTCGGCCGGGACGATCCAGACCTTGTTGGCGCTGCCCTGGGCGATCTGCGGCAGGGCCTGCAGGTACTGGTAGGCGAGCACCTTCTGACTCGGGTTGGCCTGGTGGATCGCGTCGAACACGGTCCGGATGGCCTTCGCCTGACCCTCGGCCTGCAGGATCCGGGCCTGCCGGTCACCGTCCGCACGCAGCACCGCGGACTGCTTGTCACCCTCGGCGGTGAGGATCACCGACTGCTTGTGCCCCTCGGCGGTGAGGATCGCCGCACGGCGGTCCCGCTCGGCGCGCATCTGCTTCTCCATGGAGTCGCGGATGCTGGCCGGCGGCTCGATCGCCTTGATCTCGACCCGGGTCACCTTGATGCCCCAGCGGCCGGTGGTCTCGTCCAGCACACCCGAGAGGTGCCTGTTGATCTCGTCCCGGCTGGTGAGCGCCCGCTCCAGATCGAGCGAGCCGATCACGTTACGCAGCGTGGTGACGGTCAACTGCTCGATGGCCTGAAGGAAGCTGGAGATCTCGTAGGTCGCCCGGACCGAGTCGACCACCTTGAAGTAGAGAACCGTGTCGATCGAGACCACCAGGTTGTCCGAGGTGATCACCGGCTGCGGCGGGAAGCTGACCACCTGCTCCCGCATGTCGACCTTGGTACGCACCGCGTCGATGAACGGCACCAGCAGGTTGAGGCCGGGGTTGAGGGTGCGCTTGTACTTGCCGAGCCGTTCCACCACGTCCTGGCGTTGCTGCGGCACGATCCGCACCGCCTTGGCCAGCGTTATCACGGCGATCAACGCCACCGCGATGATCAGCACACCTATGACCGTCATCGGTTCACCCTCTCGCTTCCGGCAATTCGCCGGCGGAAGAAACATCGTCCTGCCAGACCAGGGCTGTCGCGCCCCGGACCTTTATCACCCGAACCCGTTCACCGGGCTCGAAAGTCTGCGTCGTGTCGTACGACCGGGCGGTCCACAACTCACCGTCGATCTTGACCAGGCCGTGCTCGGCGTCCACTCGTTCCAACACCAGTGCCGTGGAGCCCTCGATCGCCTCCACGCCGAACGGCTGCTCGCCGCTCTCCAGCGCGGAGCGGCTGTGCCGCCGGATGACCGGTCGGACCACCACCAGGCTCAACGCCGACACCACAGCGAACACCAGTGCCTGCACCGCGACCGGCGCACCCAGTGCGGCCGCACCGGCGGCGGCGAACGCACCGACCCCGAACATGATCAGAAATAGCGTCGTCGTGAAAATCTCGGCGACGGCCAGCACCACACCCAAAACGATCCACACCACGGCGTCCACACCGCAAGGGTGACACGTTAATGCACGAGCAGCCCACCCGTGATGATCAGTAGGCTCGGCGACACGAGCGCCGTCCACCGCATTCACCGGCCGAACGAGGAGATTCCTTGACCCTGCTGCCCGCGACCGCCCGGCAGATCGACACCCAGGTCGCCCAGGCGCAGATCGACGGACGTACCCCGTCACTGGTGCTGGGCGTGGTCCGCGACGGCACGCTGGTCCACCTCGCCACCGCCGGCGAGCACCCCCGCCCGGACGCCGACCTGCAGTACCGGGTCGGCTCGATCAGCAAGACGATGACCGCCACCTTGATCATGCAGTTGCGTGACGCTGGCCAGCTCTCCCTCGACGACCCGCTGGACCGGCACCTGCCCGGCACCGCGGCGGGCGCGCTCACAGTGCGTCAGCTGCTCGGGCACGCCAGCGGCATGCAACGCGAACCCGAGGGCGACTGGTGGGAGCGGAGCGCGGGCGCCGACCTGGCCAGGCTGCTCGACGGCCTCAACGCCGACAAGATCGCCTACCCGCCGCACACCGCCTACCACTACTCCAACCTGGCCTACGGGCTCCTCGGTGGCGTGCTCGAACGGCTCACCGGAATGCGGTGGGCCGACCTGCTCGACGAAAGGGTGTTCGGCCCGCTGGGCCTGCGCCGCACCACCTACGCGGCCACCGAGCCGTACGCCCCCGGCTACGTCGTCCACCCCTGGCACGGCACCCTGCGCGAGGAACCCCGTACCGACACCGGCGCCATGGCCCCCGCCGGGCAGCTCTGGTCGACGATCGAGGACCTCGGCCGCTGGGCCGCATTCCTGGCCGACCCCGACCCGTCGGTGCTGGCCGCCGAGACGCTGACCGAGATGTGCGCCCCCGTGGTGATCAGCGACCTCGACTCCTGGACCGGCGGGCACGGCCTGGGGCTGGAGCTCTACCGCGACGGCGAGCGGGTGTACGTCGGGCACGGCGGCTCGATGCCCGGGTACGTGGCCGCCCTCATGGTGCACCGACCCAGCCGCACCGCCGTGGTCGGCTTCGCCAACTCGTACGGCTTCCCGATCACCGGGCTCGGCCGTCAGCTGCTGACCATGGTGCTGGACGCCGAGCCGGCGCTTCCGCAGCCGTGGCGGCCCGCCACCGCCGCACCCGACGCGGGGTCGGCCGAGCTGACCGGTCGCTGGTGGTGGATGGGCACCTCGCTGGACCTGAGCTGGGACGCGGGTGACCTGGTGGCCCACGTACGCGGTGAGCGGGTGAGCCGGTTCACCGCCGAGGGGACGGACCGCTGGCGGGGACGTTCCGGCCCGGAGAACGGCGAGATCCTGTCGGTGCTGCGCGACGACAGCGGACGGGCGCTGGCAGTCGACATCGCCACGTTCGTCTTCACGCGCAGCCCGGACGAGGTTCCCTGACCGGCCGCCGGGGGTCGGGCGGTCAGGCCGGCTCGGTGACGAAGTCGATGAGCCGTTCCATGGCGTTGATCAGAGGGGTCTCCACGTCGGCGAAGCTGTTCACCCTGGACAGGATGTGCCGCCACATGTCGGCCGGCTCGGCCACCCCGAGGGCCGCGCAGACCCCCTCCTTCCACGGCCGCCCCGGCGGCACGACCGGCCACGCCGCGATACCCAACGCCGCCGGTTTGACCGCCTGCCAGACGTCCACGTACGGGTGGCCGGTCACCAGCACGTAGGGCGAGTTCACCCGGGCCACGATCCGGCTCTCCTTGCTGCCCGGCACGAGGTGGTCGACGAGCACGCCGAGTCGCCGGGTCGGGCCGGGGCCGAAGTCGCGTACGTCGGCGTCGAGGGCATCGATGCCGTCCAGCGGCTCGACCACCACACCCTCGATCCGTAGGTCGTCGCCCCAGATCCGCTCGACCAGCGCGGCGTCGTGGATGCCCTCCACCCAGATCCGGCTGGCCTTGGCCACCTGGGCGCGGACGTTGTCCACCGCCACCGAACCGGACGGGGTGCGTCGACGGGCCGCCGGAACCGGCGCACGGGTGGGGCGGCGCAGCGTCACCGGGCGGCCGTCGAGCAGAAACGCCGCCGGCAGCAGCGGGAAGTTGCGCCGTTTACCGTGCCGGTCCTCCAACACCACCGCGCCGGCCTCGAAGCCCACCACCGCTCCACAGAACCCGGAGTCGGCATCCTCGACCACGAGATCCGGTTCGGCGTCCACCTCGGGGGTGACCTTGCGCCGTCGCCAGTCGCCCGCCAACACGTCCTCGCCGTATCGCCCCGCCATGTCGATCACGCTAGACCCAGCCCGCTCCCACCCCACCCCCGACACACCGCCCCGCCCCCGCCCCCCACCCCCACCCTCCACCCCCCACCCCTCCACGTCAGCCACCCCCCACCGCTGTCGATCATGCAGTTGTGGTGCTCCACGAAACGGCTACAACCGGTGCCTGTCACCCACCACCACTGCATGATCGACGCGACCCGGGGCGCGGAGACAGGGGCGGGCCGGAGCGGGGATCGGGGCGAACAGGGCAGTTGGGGGCAGGCCGGGCGACCGGAGCGGCAGCCGAGACAGGGCCGGTCGTGACCACGTACCCTTTCGGCATGTCCACCCCCGCAACGGGCGCGGTCACACTCGCGCCGCGCCGGTCCAGCCGGTTCGTTGCCTGGGTGCGCGCGTGGCGCGCCGGGTTGGTGCCCTTCGACGAGGTCGCCGACGCCATCGCCGGCGACGAGGAACACCTCGTTGCGGACGCCCCGGGCACCTGGACCGACGTCCCGCTGGGTGCCGCGCTGCCCACCCTGGCCAAGCTCTCCCCGGACGAGATCCGCCTGGTGCTGCCCGCGCCGGGCGACCCGAGGGGTCTGCCCGGCCCCGGTGACTTCGCCGGTGCGGCGCTGGTCACGGGTGAGGCGGTGGTCGCCGGCGGGCTGGGGTTGATCCCGGAGGTCCGCTCGCACACCTCCGGCTCGGGAGACTGTTTCGAGACGGTGCTGTGGCGGGTCTACCCGCTGCCCGCCAACGCCCCCGCCGCGTCACTCTCGTTGCCTGGCGCCGCCGAGGCGGAGGCCGAGTTGGCCACCGCGCTGGCCGAGACGACAGCCGTGCTGACCCGCCTCGACGTCGCCCAGTGGCGGCCCGAGTTGGCCGGTGCGCTGGCCGCGCTCCGCCGCCCGGACGGCACCACCGACCTCCCACCGGGCTTCGACCCGCGGGCCCGCCGACTCTTCGCCCGGGCCGCGGTGCTCGACCGGGTGCTGGCGTTGGCCGGGCACGCCGCCCCGGGCGGCGCGATCAACAACTACGAGGCGCAGCAGCGGGACGCGGCACTTCGCCCCCTGACCGCAGCCTGCCGGCAGGCGCTGGTGGCCGCCTGCAACGCCCCCCTGCGCCCCTGACCAGCGCCGGCACCAGACAGCAAGACCGGGGCAGGTCAGATCTCGTCGAGCAGGTCCGCGACCGAGTTGATGATCCGCGACGGGCGGTACGGGTAACGCTCCGCCTCGGTGCGGCTGCTGATCCCGGTGAGCACCAGGATGGTCTCCAGCCCAGCCTCCAGGCCGCACAGGATGTCGGTGTCCATCCGGTCACCGATCATCGCGGTGCTCTCCGAGTGGGCGTTGATGGTGTTGAGCGCCGAGCGCATCATCATCGGGTTGGGCTTGCCGACGAAGTACGGCTCGACCCCGGTCGCCTTGGAGATCATGGCGGCGACCGAGCCGGCGGCGGGTAGTGCGCCCTCCACGGACGGGCCGGTCACGTCGGGGTTGGTGCAGATGAACCGGGCGCCGTCGTTGATCAGGCGGACGGCCTTGGTGATCGCCTCGAAGCTGTAGGTGCGGGTCTCGCCGAGCACCACGTAGTCGGGGGCGAAATCGGTCAGCACGTAGCCGACGGCGTGCAGCGCCGTGGTCAGCCCGGCCTCACCGATGACGTACGCGGTGCCACCCGGGCGCTGGTCGGCGAGGAACTGGCCGGTGGCCAGGGCGGAGGACCAGATCGACTCCTCCGGCACGTCCAGCCCCATCCGGCTGAGCCGGGCCGTCAGGTCCCGCGGGGTGTAGATCGAGTTGTTGGTCAGCACCAGGAACGGCTTGCCGGAGGCGCGCATCCGGTTGATGAACTCCGGCGCGCCGGGCACCGGCTGGCCCTCGTGCACCAGCACGCCGTCCATGTCGGTCAGCCAACTCTGCACGGGCTTACGGTCATGCATGATGATCCTCAGAGGTCAGGGGCGACGGGTCGGCACGCAACAGACGGTGGCGCAGGTGTCCCACATCGGCAGCTCGCCCAGGCGTCGGCGCAGCTGCGCGCCGTCCGGGTCGGTCCGCTCGGTGACCAGCTCACGCACCATGGTCACGAAACGCGGGTCGGTGCCCGGCGTACCGGCCCGGACGAAGTCCAGGCCGAGCTGCTTCGCCGTCTCCAGCGCTTCGGTGTCCAGGTCCCACACGACCTCCAGGTGATCGGAGACGAACCCGATCGGGCTGACCACCACACCGGTGGTGCCGCCCTGCGCGAGGGCGGCCAGGTGGTCGTTGATGTCCGGTTCCAGCCACGGGACCTGCGGCGGGCCGGAGCGGCTCTGCCAGACCAGGTCGTACCCCAGGTCGGGTGCGGCGGCCGCGGCGACGAGCCGGGCGGTCTCGTGCAGCTGAGCCTCGTACCGGCCGCCGTGCGGGCCGGCGTTGGCCGCCATCGAGTTGGGGATGGAGTGGGCGGTGAAGACCAGCCGGGTGGTGTCCCGCAACGCCGGGTCGAGCTGGCTCAACGCCGCCCGGACCGCGTCGACGTGCGGCTCGACGAAGCCGGGGTGGTCCCAGAACTGTCGCAGCTTCTCGATCACCGGGGCGTCCGGGCCGACGGCGGCACGCGCGGCGGCGATGTCCTCCTGGTACTGCCGGCAGGAGGAGTAGCCGCCGTACGCGCTGGTGACGAAGGCCAGTGCCCGGGTGACCCCGTCGTCGCGCATCTGGGTCACGGTGTCGGCGAGCATCGGATCCCAGTTGCGGTTGCCCCAGTAGATGGGCAGGTCGACACCGTGCGCGGCGAAGTCGGCGCGGACGGCGGCCAGGAGGTCCCGGCACTGCTGGTTGATCGGGGACACCCCACCGAAGTGCTGGTAGTGCTCGGCGACCTCGACCAGTCGTTCGGGAGGCACACCCCGGCCCCGGGTCACGTTCTGCAGAAACGGCATCACGTCCTCGGGCCGTTCGGGCCCGCCGAAGGACACCAGCACCAGCGCGTCGTACGACATGGGGTCATTCTTGCCCCTCGGCCGGGACGCCACGGCGACGCCCCCTGGTCCGGACGCGTAGATCACGCGGACGGCGACCAGTGGGCGTCGCGGGGAGCGTCAGGAACCGATGGCGTGGTAGCCGCCGTCGACGTGGACGATCTCGCCGGTGGTGGCCGGGAACCAGTCGGAGAGCAGCGCCAGGCAGGCCTTGGCCGCGGGCTCCTGGTCGGTGAGGCTCCAGCCCAGCGGGGCCCGCTCAGCCCAGGCGTCCTCGAACTGGTCGAAGCCGGGGATCGACTTGGCGGCGATGGTCCGCAGCGGCCCGGCGGCGACAAGGTTGCTGCGGATGCCCTGCTTGCCCAGGTGCATCGCCAGGTAGCGCGACGCCGACTCCAGGCCGGCCTTGGCCACGCCCATCCAGTCGTAGACCGGCCACGCCTTCGTCGCGTCGAAGGTCAGGCCGACCACCGCGCCGCCGGGCGACATCAGCGGCAGCGCCGCCATGGCGAGCGACTTGTACGAGAAGGTGGAGACGTGCAGGGCGGTCGCCACGTCCTCCCAGGGCGCGTCGAGGAAGCCGCCACCCAGGCAGCTCTGCGGGGCGAAGCCGATCGAGTGCACGACACCGTCGAGGCCGTCGACGTGCTCGCGTACCCGGTCGGCGAGGCCGGCCAGGTGTTCGGTGTTGGTGACGTCCACCTCGATGACCGGTGCCGGCTCGGGCAGCCGCTTGGCGATCCGCTCGACCAGGGAGAGCCGGCCGTAGCCGGTGAGCACGACCTGCGCGCCGTTCTCCTGGGCGAGCTTCGCCACCGAGAAGGCGATCGAGGCGTCGGTGATGACACCGGTGACGAGCAGCCGCTTACCGGCGAGCAGTCCGGACATCGCTGATTTCCTCCGTAGTCAAAAGGGTTAGTGGCCCATGCCGAGGCCGCCGTCGACCGGGATGACGGCGCCGGAGACGTACCCGGCGCTGTCGGACGCCAGCCAGGTGACCACGTCGGCGACCTCGTCCGGGCTGGCCATCCGGCCGGCCGGGATGGACTTGAGGATCTCCGCCTTGCGGTCGTCGGTGAGGCCGGCGGTCATGTCGGTGTCGATGAAGCCGGGCGCCACCACGTTCGCGGTGATGTTGCGGCTGCCCAGCTCCCGGGTGATCGAGCGGGCGACGCCGACGAGGCCGGCCTTGCTGGCGGCGTAATTGACCTGCCCGGCGCCGCCGGCGAGGCCGACCACCGAGGAGATGAAGATCATGCGACCCCACTTGGCGCGGAGCATCTTGCCGGAGGCCCGCTTCGCGACCCGGAACGCGCCGGTGAGGTTGGTGTCCACCACGTCGGTGAACTGCTCCTCGGTCATCCGCAGCAGCAGCGTGTCGGCGGTCATGCCGGCGTTGGCGACCAGCACCTCGACCGGCCCCAGCTCGGCCTCGACGGCGGCAAAAGCGGCGTCGATCGAGGCGGCGTCGGTGACGTCGGCGCGGACGCCGAACAGCCCTTCAGGCGCCTCGCCGCTGCGGTGGGTGACCGCCACCCGGTCGCCCTGCTTGGCGAAGGCCTGCGCGATGGCCAGGCCGATCCCCCGGTTGCCCCCGGTCACCAGCACGGTGCGAGCCACTGTTCCCCCTTGCGATGGTCAGCACGGACGCGTCGGAGCCTAGGCGTTACCGGCAGGTAAGCGCTAACGGGAGTCGCGTCACACTGGGGTACGACACCGGGATCAACCCCTGGTGGCACGCCTCGTGGCGGGGTCGGCCCGTAGCCTCCGGGTGGTGAACCGGCATCCGATCGCGGTGGCCCTACGGGCCCTGCGGCAGACAGTTCTCGGCCCGGACGTCCGGCCCGAACGGCCGCTGCTGGCCCGGTGGCCCCGGCTGGCGCCGTACGCCGCGCCGGTCGGCCTGCTCGCCGCGCTCGGCCTCTTCCTGATCACGTTGACGGTGGAGAGCGACTGGGGCCTGCCGCCGCCGATCGCGCTCCTGTTCGCGGCGATGACGGTGGCGCCGCTGCTGGCGCTGCCCCGGCGTCCGCTGCTGGCCTGGCGGCTGACGGTGCTGGCCCTGCTGATCTGCACGTTCAACGCCCCGGCCGACCAGGCCTGGCCGTGGACCCCGCCGCTGGCACTCGGGTCGATCGCGGTGGCGGCGGTGGTCGTCGCACGGGTCGACCGCCCGGTGCTGGCCTGGGTGGTGGCGATCAGCACGGTGCCGGTGTTCACCCTGGTCCACCCCGACAACCGGGTCCCGGTCCTGCTGCTGCTCGGCGCGCTGGCGATCGCTGGCGACCTCATCCGGCGCAACCGGCTGTCCCGGCGGGCGCTGGTCGCGCAGACCGAGCTGAGCGAACGCGAGCAGGAACGTCGGGCGGTGCTGGAGGAACGCACCCGCATCGCCCGGGAGCTGCACGACGTGGTGGCCCACCACATGTCGCTGATCGCGGTGCAGGCGGAGACCGCCCCGTACCGGCTGACGGACGTGCCGGCCCCGGCAGCCGCGGAGTTCGTCGCCATCGCCGCGTCGGCCCGTGACGCGCTGACCGACATGCGGCGACTGTTGGGGGTGCTGCGCAGCGAGACGAGCGGGCCGCAGACCGCGCCGCAGCCGGACCTCACCGACCTGGGCGCGATGGTGGACGCGGCACGCCGGGCCGGGCTGCCGGTGACCCTGGACGCCGAGTCGGTGGACGACGACCGGGTGCCCGCGCCGGTCGGGCTGGCCGCGTACCGCATCGTGCAGGAGGGCCTGGCCAACGCGGCCCGCCACGCTGCCCGCGCCGCGGTGCGGGTCACCGTCCGCACCGGTCCGTCCGGTCTGGGGGTACGCGTCGAAAACTCCCCGGCCGACGTCCGACCGACCGATGACGGTGGCTCCGGGCACGGGCTGACCGGCATGCGGGAGCGGGCCACCTCGCTGGGCGGTACGTTCACCGCCGGGCCGCTGCCCGACGGGGGTTACGCGGTGGCGGCCGAGTTGCCGTACGACGCGGAGGGCGGGGACCGATGATCCGGGTGCTGATCGCCGACGACCAGGCGATGGTCCGGCAGGGTTTCGGCGCGCTGCTCGCCGCCCAACCGGATCTGCTGGTGGTGGGGGACGCCGCCGACGGCGCGCAGGCAGTGGCCGCCACCCGCCACCTCGACCCGGACGTGGTGCTGATGGACGTGCGGATGCCGGTCATGGACGGGCTGGAGGCCACCCGCAAGCTGCTCGGTGACCGGTCGACGCAGCGGCCCCGGGTGCTCATCCTCACCACCTTCGACCTGGACGACTACGTGTACGAGGCGCTGCGCGCCGGGGCCAGCGGGTTCCTGCTCAAGGACGCCCCGGCGGCCGACCTGGTGCAGGCGGTGCGGGTGGTGGCGGCCGGGGACGCGCTGCTCGCCCCGGGGGTGACCCGTCGGCTGATCGCCGAGTTCGCGGCCCGTCCGGACCGCCGCGGCCCGCGCCCCACCGACCTGGCCGGGCTCACCCCGCGCGAG
The DNA here is from genome assembly GCF_040608275.1 of Micromonospora sp. NPDC005205. NCBI lineage: Bacteria > Bacillati > Actinomycetota > Actinomycetes > Micromonosporales > Micromonosporaceae > Micromonospora > Micromonospora sp. NPDC005205. Next base: position 35,073 of record NZ_JBEXHV010000024.1, on the reverse strand, counting down.
ACCGAGGTGCTGCGGTTGATCGCCCGGGGCCGCAACAACGCGGAGATCGCGGGTGACCTGGTGGTGGCCGAGCAGACGGTGAAGACGCACGTCGGGCGGATCCTGGCCAAGCTGGGTCTGCGCGACCGGGTCCAGGCAGTGGTGCTGGCGTACGAGACGGGTCTGGTGGCCGCCGGCGAGTAGCCCTGTGGAGCCAGCCCGGAAACGGCTCTGCGGGACGACGACCGGGCCCCGCCCCTGGGCGCAGTCTCCCTCCGGATGACATTCCGGAGGGAGACCGTGATGCGACGACGAGGTGCCAGCCGGGTGGCGATGGCCGCGCTGCTCGGCGTGAACCTGGTTCTACCGACCCGACCCGAGCCGGCCACGACGGTGGGGTTCGTCGAGGCGTACCCCGTGACGGCGGCGGCGATGCGCGCGGCCGGCCCCCCGTACGCGGACTGGGCGGCCGACGGACGCCGGTTCCTGCTGTTCGACGAGCGCGGTGACGGCCGCGCGGTAGAGGTTTTCGGCGACCTCGCCGACGCGGACCGGATCGCGGTGCTGGTGCCGGGGGTCGGCAGCACCCTCGCCGACTTCGACAGGGGGTTGGGCGGGGTGGCCCGGCGGGCGCCGGCGGTGCAGGCCGGGCAGCTCTACCGGGAGCTGCGGGCGCTCGACCCGGCGGCGCGGGTCGCGGTGCTGGCCTGGCTCGGCTACGACCCGCCCGACGGGGTCCTGACGGCCGCCGGTGGCGTCAGCGCGCGGCACGGCGCGGCCGGGCTGGGCACGCTGCTCAGAGAACTGGCCGGACGCCGTCCGGCGGCGACGATCACCCTGGTCGGGCACAGCTACGGGGCGCTGGTGGTGTCGCTGGCGGCGGCGGAGGCCCCGGCCCAGGTCACCGACGTGGTCAGCCTCAGCGGCGTCGGCGCCGGGGTGCAGCGCGCCGACGACCTGCCCGGCGGGCGGCGGTTCTGGGCGGCCGAGTCGCCGACCGACTGGATCCGTCGGGTACCGCCGGTGCGGCTGCCCGGCCTGGGTTTCGGCCGGCGACCCGGCGATCCGGCGTTCGGTGCCCGGCCCCTGCCGGTGGGTGGGGTGGCGGGGCACGACGGCTACCTCGCGCCGGGCAGCGCCACGCTGGTCGCGGTGGCGGCGGTCGTGCTGGGCGGCGTCGACACCGACGGGATCGGGGACGCCCGGTGAGCCGGGACCGTGCCGTCGACGCCTTGCGGGCGTACGCCATCGGCGGGGTCGTGCTCGGGCACTGGCTGGTCACCGGGTTGGTGCTGACCGGCGACGGCGGGCTGCACCAGGCCAGTCCGCTGACCGCCCTGCCCGACCTGGCCCCGATGACGTGGGTGTTGCAGACGCTCGGTTTGTTCTTCTTCACCGCCGGGTTCGGCTCGACCCGGTCGCTGGCCCGTCACCCGGGCGGCGCGGGCGGTTGGGTGGCCGGTCGGCTGCGGCGGCGGCTGCTGCTGCCCACCGTGGCGCTTCTCGGTGTGGGGGCCGCCGTGCTGCTCGCCGCGACCGTCGTCGGCACCTCGGACGACACGCTCGCCGTCGCGCTGCGGCTGGCGGTCAGCCCGCTGTGGTTCCTGCTACCGCTGGTGATCCTGGTCGTGGTGACCGGTCCGCTGCGCGTCGCCGTACGCCGGTGGGGGGTGGCCCGGTGCGCAGCGCCGGCGGTGACCGTGGTCGCAGCGGTCGACCTGGCCGTCCGGCTGCTGCCGTCCGGCACCGACCTGCCCCCGGTCACCGTGCTGGCGGCCTGGTCGGTGCCGTACCTGCTGGGAGTGGCGCACGCCGACGGGCGGCTGGATGGCCGGCGGGCGGGCGGCACGTTGGCGGCCGGTGGGGCTGTCGCGCTGGCGGCGCTGGTGGCGCTGGGCTACCCGGTGAGCGCGGTCGGCGTACCCGGGGCCGGGGTGTCCAACCTGAACCCGCCGTCGCTGCTGGTCGTGGCGTTGGCGGTGACCCAGGTCGGGCTGGGGCTGCTCGCCCGGCCGGCACTGCAGCGGCTGCTGACGCGACCGCTGCCGGGCCGGGCGGTGACCGAGGTGAACCGGTCCGCCGTCCGGATCTACCTGTGGCACCAGCCGGTACTGGTGGCGGTGACCGCGCTCACCGCCCGCGGCGGGCTGGCCCTGCCCGGTCTGCACACCGCCCCGGACGGCCCGGGGTGGGTGCTGGCGCGCTGCTGCTGGCTGCCGTTGCTCGCCGTGGTGCTGGTCACCGTGGTGCGGGTGGGTCAGCCGAGGTCGTTTCGGCGGGGCGTACGCGCTGGTGGCGGGTGGCGTCGCCAACCGGGCGGTGGAGGGGCGGCCGACCGGTCGGCCGAGTGCGTTCCGTCGGTACCGCAGGTGTACGATCATCGACGTTCCGGCCCGCCCGACTTGCAGGAGGTGATCGCTGTGCGAGATAGCGATCCTCCCAGTCGTGGCCGGGCCGATGGTCAGTCCCGCTGAGCCACGACTCAGTCTGGTGAGCTGACCCCGCTCCGCTCCCCACCGCGTCGGCAACTGCCGAGGTGAGTGTGCCGCGCCGCCCGATCCCGGGCGGTCGCCGGGAGCCGCCCGGTCACGACTTCGTGTGCGCGTCCCCACCCCCTGCGGTCCGCCCCCGCACGCGGACCGTCCAGCCGCCACCCGGAGCCGTCATGAGCCGCTACGTCGCCCCGCTGGGCTTCACCCTCGCCGCCGTCTGGGTGGCCATCGTCTTCGTGCTCGCCGGTGGCGGTCACTGACCGCTCCGGCCCGGCAGCTCGCGCTGCCTGGTGCTGGTGCCGGCGGCGATCGTCGACCGCCGCCGGCGCAGCCGTTCACAGCATCCGGGACGACCACAGCAGACTGAACGCGCCCGCGCAGAGCGCCAACAGCAACGCCACCCCGGCGTACCACTGGGTCACCTCACGCGGCTCGGTGCGGAACCCGATCGAGCTGCCCATGTCCTGATAGACCTGCTTCAACTCGCTCACCGAGGCCGCCTCGTAGAAGTAACCCTCGGTGGTCTCGGCCAGCTCGGCGAGGGCCATCCGGTCCACCGGCACCCGCTGCAACTGCCCGCCGATGTCGACCTGACCGGTGTCGGTGCCGAAGGCGATGGTGGAGACCGGAACGTTTGCGGCCTGCGCGGCCGCCGCCGCCTCCTCCACCGCCCGACCGGAGGTCCGGAAACCGTCGGAGAGCAGCACGATCCGGGCCGGCGGAATACCCGCCGCGCCATCGGCCGGCACCGACCGGATCGCCTCCAGGCAGGTGAACACCGCCTCGCCGGTCGCGGTCGCCTCAGCCAGCACCAGCCCGTCGATGGCGCTGGTCACCGCGTCCCGGTCCTTGCCCGGCGGCACCAGCACGTTGGCCGCCTTGGCGAACGACACGAGGCCCAGGTTGTAGCTCTCCGGCAGCTCACTGACGAACTGCTTGGCCGCCTCCTGGGCCGCCTCCAGCCGGTTCGGCGCCACGTCGTCGGCCTGCATCGACAACGACACGTCGATGGCGAGCATCACCGTGGCCCGCTCCAGCGGTTCCTTGGTGTCCACAGCGGGACGGGCCAGCGCGGTGGCCAGCACCAGCAGGCAGAGCAGGAAGGCGGTCGCCGGGACGTGCCGACGCCAGCCCAGGCCCTTCGGCGCGACGGTACGCAGCAGGTCCACATTGGTGAACCGCATCGCGTACGCCCGGCGGTGCAACTGCCGCCAGACGTAGAACGCGGCGAGGGCGAAGACCGGCAGCACGGCCAACAGCCACCACGGTTGCAGAAAACGGATCATCGTGTCGTCCCCCGGGTACGCGCGTGCCGCTGCGCGGCCACGAATCGCACCATGTCCAGCAGCCAGTCTCGGTCGGTACGCAGACGCAGGTGGGCCGCGCCGGCGCCGCGCAGGGCAGCGGCGATCGTGGCCCGTTGGGCGGTGGCGGCCTCGGCGTAGCGCTGCCGCAGCCGCGGGTCGGCGGTCTGCACCTCGTGCAGCTCGCCGCTCTCCGGGTCGACCACCGGCAACACGCCCACGTCGGGCAACTCCAGCTCACGCGGGTCGACCACCTCGATCGCCAGCACGTCGTGGCGGACGCGCAGCTTGCGCATCGGCCGCGCCCACTGCTCGGCCGGCGCGAGGAAGTCCGAGACCACCACGGCCACCCCACGACGGCGGGGCGGACGGTTGAGCATCTCGATCAGGGCGCCCAGATCACCACGGCCGGGCTGGATGGCGGTGCCGGCGACGGCACGCAGCAGGCCCTGCGCCTCCTTGCGCCCGGAGCGGGCCGGCAGCCGGGTGAGCACCCCGGGCCCGGCCGGCGGTGGTACGCCACGCCAGCGTCGGACCGGGGCGGACACTCCGCCACCGGTGCCGATCACGGCGCCGATCCGGTTACCCCCGCGCACGGTCAGGTGGGTGATGGCAGCCGCGGCGGCCACCACCACCTCCCGTTTGAGCCACTGCCCGGTCCCGAAGTCCAGGCTGGCGGAGAGGTCCAGCGCGAGCCAGGTCTCCAGCTCCCGGTCGGCGACCGTACGCCGCACGTGCGGTGTGGTGGTCCGGGCCGTGACCGGCCAGTCCATCCGGCGTACGTCGTCGCCGGGGCGGTACTCCCGGGACTCACCCGCCTCACTGCCCGGTCCGGGCAGCAGGCCGGCGTAGTCGCCCTGGAGCAGACCGTCGAGCTTGCGGGTGACGAGCAGCTGAAGCCGGGACAGCACGGCTTCACTACGGTCGGCCAGGGGGGCCGGACGAGGGGTGGGTGAGGTCACGGGCGCTGCCCGGGCCAGCCAGCGCCCGGCGGCGGCGCGATCGACGGCGGGGTGGCCTGCTGCCGGGGAGCGACCGCCGGGAGCGGAATCGTCGACATCACCCGCTGCACGATGTGGTCGGCGGGTACGTCGTCGGCGAGCGCGTCGTAGCTGAGCACCAACCGGTGCCGCAGGATGTCGGGCGCGATGTCCTGCACGTCCTGCGGCAGCGCGTAGTCACGCCCGCGCAGCAACGCCAGGGCACGCGTGGCCCGGACCAGACCCAGCGAGGCACGCGGGCTGGCCCCGTACTGGATCAGTTGAGCGACGTCCGGCATGCCGTGCTCGGCCGGGGCCCGGGTGGCCAGCACCAACCGGACCGCGTAGTCGACCAGGGCGTTGTGGACGAAGACCTGGTCCGCCTTGCGTTGCAGGGCGATCAGCTCCGGGGTGTCGAACACCGCGGTCGGCTCGGGCGCGGCCACGCCCATCCGGTAGACGATCTCCCGTTCCTCCGCGTCGGTCGGGTAGCCCACCACGATCTTCATGAGGAACCGGTCCCGCTGCGCCTCCGGCAGCGGGTAGACGCCCTCCTGCTCGATCGGGTTCTGGGTGGCCATCACCAGGAACGGGTCGGGAACCCGGTGGCTCTCCCCACCGATGGACACCTGCCGCTCGCTCATCACCTCCAGCAGCGCGGACTGCACCTTCGCCGGCGCACGGTTGATTTCGTCAGCGAGCAGGAAATTGACGAAGACCGGCCCCAACTCGACGTCGAACTTCTCGCTCGACTGCCGGTAGATCCGGGTGCCCATGATGTCGGCGGGCACCAGATCCGGGGTGAACTGGACCCGGGCGAAAGACCCACCGACGACCTTGGCGAGGGTCTCCACCGCCAGGGTCTTGGCCACCCCGGGCACGCCTTCGAGCAGGCAGTGACCTCGGGCGAGCAGCGCGACGAACATCCGCTCCACCATCCGGTCCTGCCCGACGATCACACGTTTGATCTCGAACAGGCCCTTCTCCAGCAGAGTGGCGTCCTGCGCTGGTGTGGTCACCGGGGCGGGTGCCGCTCCGTTCGGCGTCGGGGCGTCGGGCATGGTCGGCTGGGCCACCGGTCCTCCACAGCGTTTGTCGGTCGTCGCGGCTCGTGCGGTATCAAGACTCGCACGCCTTGCTGAGTGTCGAGGGAGGGAGAAGCCGATTTCGGGCGCGCCGTCCCCGGCAGCCGATTCGCGCATCTCGGGTGTGCACACACCGGCCTGCCGCGTGTACGATTCACCCCGTCGCCGGGCGGCTCCCCCCGTGGTCGCCCGGCGCTCAAGCTTCCGTCCCGCCGCCCTAGACTGGCCGGGATGAGCACCCCCTCCCCCGCCGACGCCCTGATCTGTTCGGCCCGGGGCTGCCGGACCGTCGCCGTCTGGGCGCTGGAGTGGAACAATCCCCGCCTGCACGACGCCGATCGGCGCAAGACCTGGTTGGCCTGCGATGGGCACCGGGCCAGCCTCGGTGACTTCCTCGACGCTCGAGGCTTCCTGCGTGCCGTCACTCCGGTGCCCGGATCGCCTACGCTCGACGTGTGAGCGGCGACCCTCCGGCTTCCCCCGGCCCCACCTCCCCGTCCTGGCCGCCCACCCCGGCCACCGCACCACCCGGCGTCGACCCGCCGCCCGGCGCGTTCCCCGCACCCGGCACGCTCGGCCCGGAGCCCACCGCGCCGGATGTCTCGACGCCCGCCCCGCTGCCACCGGGTGCGCTGCCACCCGGTCACCGGCCGGCGCCCGCCGCCGACCAGCGCCCACCCGACCTGCCGCCTCCCGGCCTCCTGCCGCCCGACTCCGGCGCGCTGATGACGGCCGTGCCGGGGGGCCGGGGTCCGCTGGAGCCCTGGCCGGACACTGTCAACTGGCAGCCGATCTCCACCGACCTGATCTGGGTGGAGCTGATCCGGCTGGCGATCGTGGTCGCCATCGGGCTGGCGGTCACCGGGGTCGCCTGGGCGTTCAGCGGCCACTGGTTGTTCGGGCTCGCCGTGGCCGTCGTGCTGGTGCTCGGCGCGTGGCGGGCCATCGCGATCGTCCGCGCGGTCCGGGCCTGGGGGTACGCCGAGCGGGAGAACGACCTGCTGGTCCGGCACGGGCTGCTGGTGCGCCGACTCTCCATCGTGCCGTACTCGCGGATGCAGTTCGTCGACGTGAGCGCCGGGCCGTTGGAGCGCGCCTTCGACCTGGCCACCGTGCAGCTGCACACGGCGGCGGCGGCGAGCGACGCCCGGGTGCCCGGGCTGCGCCCGGCGGAGGCGTCCCGGCTGCGCGATCGACTCACCGCGCTCGGCGAGGATCGGGCGGAGGGGCTGTGAGCACCCGCGCGGGCAGCCGCAGACCACACCGAGGGCCGCTCCGATGAGCGACGGGCCCGCCGAACCGAGCACCGTGCCGCCCACCGGCCCGACACCACCGGGGCCGTTGCTGCCCGCTGGCACGGCTCCTGATGGCGCGACACCGCCTGGACGGGTGCCGCCTGGCGCGGCACCTGATGGGCCGGTGCCGCCCGGGGCTCCCGCGCCGTGGCCGGCACCACCGGGCGGTGGCGAGGGCGAACCCCGGCAACGACTGCACCCGCTCAGCCCGGTGCTGCACGGCGCCAAGTCCCTGGTCGTGGTGATCGCCGGGCTGTCCTGGTCGACGCTGTCGCGGGTGGGCTTCGGCTGGTTCGCCGCCATGGTGGCGGTGCTGGCGCTCGGCGCGACAGTGCTGTCGGTGATCAGCTGGTACAACACCGGCTACCACGTCGTCGGCCGGGAACTACGGGTGTACGAGGGGCTGCTCTGGCGGCGTACCCGGGCCATCCCGTTGGAACGGTTGCAGGCCGTCGAGGTGGTCCGGCCGCTGCTCGCCCAGCTCACCGGCCTGGCCGAGCTGCGCCTGGAGGTGGTCGGCGGAGGCAAGACCGAGGCGCCACTGGCGTACCTCGGGGTGGTCGACGCGGCAGTGCTGCGCGAACGGCTGCTGGTGCTGGCCGGGCGGGTGGCGCAGCAGCCCGTACCCGGCGACGCGGCGGCCCCGGTGGCCCCGGGTGCGACGGCGCCCCCGGCGGCCGTACCGGGCCGGCCACTGCACGCGGTGAGCAACCAGAACCTGCTGATCAGCCAACTGCTCACTCCCCAGGCGTTCCTGCTCCCGTTCGGTGTGGCCTTCGTCGGGGTGCAGTTCCTCACCGCCGGTTCGTGGTCGTTCGTCGCGGTGGCGAGCACCCTGACCGCGATGGCGGGTGTGCTGCTGCAACCGATCCGCCGCGTCCTCGACGACTGGAACTTCCGGCTGGCCCGCGACGGCGGCACGCTGCGGGTGCACAACGGCCTGCTGGAGACACGGGCGCAGACCGTGCCGCTGGAGCGGGTGCAGACAGTGCGGGCCACCTGGCCACTGTTGTGGCGGGTGAAGGGCTGGCTGCGGCTGCGGCTGGAGGTGGCCGGTTACTCCGTCGCGGAGGCCGACGACCGTAACCGGCCCGACCGTCTGCTGCCGGTCGGCGACCTGCCGACGGCGACGATGATCGTCGCCGAGGTGCTTCCCGGGGTACGCCTCGACGCTCTCCCGCTGAGCCCGCCGCCGCGCCGGACCCGTTGGCTGCACCCGCTGGGCCGTGCCGCGTTCGGCGCGGGGCTGTTCGAGCGGGTGTTCGCCACCCGGTCGGGGCGGCTCACCCGGCAACTGGTGATCGTGCCGTACGCCCGGATCCAGAGCGTGCGGGTGGTCCAGGGGCCTATCCAGCGCCGTCTCGGGTTGGCCACCGTGCACGCGGACACCGCAGGCGGCTCCGGCGCCACTGCCCAGGACCGCGACCTGGCCGAAGCCTGGGCCCTGGCAGCCGACCTGACGACAAGAGCCCACCAGGCCCGCACCACCCCCCAACCCTGACCCCCACCCCCTCCCCCCGTGACCGCCTGGCCCGACCCTCTCCCCTCGCGGTGATCATGAAGTTGTTGCCCCGACACGCCGCACGGGAGGGCAATAACTTCATGATCAACGGGGTCGGGTGGGGGCCTTGGGTGGGGGTTAGTGGTCGGCGGGGACCTGGGGGTGGGTGGTGGCGCTGTTCGGTTCGCGGGGGGTTGGGGGGTCGGGCTGAAGGGTCGGGGGGTCGGCGGGGTCGGGGGGCGGTTGCGTTCCGGGCTTCGGGTGGCGGACACGCCACGCCGCCCAGCCGCGCTCCGCCAGACCGACCACCAGGAAGGTAAGCCCCACGTAGGCCCAGCCGACCAACACGTCGATCACGTAGTGCTCACCCGAGTAGACCAGGGTGAAGGTCATCGCCAGCGGGTACGCGAGCAGCAGCGGCCACCAGCGACGACGGGTGGCGGTCAGGAAGAACAGCACCACGAACAACGCCCAGGCGGTGTGCAGCGACGGCATCGCGGCGACCGGGTTGGAGGCGATCTGGCCGGCGTTCAGGACGTTGCCGGCGCCGTGCATGCCGAACGCCTTCCAACCCCGGGTGGAGATCCGGGCAACCTCGGTGAGCAGGCCGTTCTGCGCCGCCCACCAGGGCGGGGCCGCCGGGTAGATGAAGTAGGTGACCAGGCCGGCCGCGCAGAGGAAACCCCACCGCCGCATGTACGCGGCCCAGCGGTGCCGGTCGCGCATCCAGAGCACCGCGGCGGCGGCCAGCGCCACCACGAAGTGGGAGAAGTACACCCAGCTCGCCGCGACATCCCACCAGTGCACCTGCGGGTGGTAGAGGTGCTGCTGCAACCAGACGGTGGGCACCTCACCGCCGGTGGCCCAGCCGAACATGAACCGGTCGGCGACGATCAACTCCATCGCGTGCGGCGTGGCCCCGTTGTCGGCGAACCCGCGCGAGAGGTTGTAGATCACGAACAGCAGCACCACCGGCACCCAGTCCCGGGCGAAGCGCAGGTGGCTACGCCACGGCCGATCGCTGTTCCAGGCGATGGTCGCCAGCCAGATCCAGACGAAGGCGTACGCCGGGTCGGTGGGCAGCCCGATGGCCAGCCACGCGGCGACGAAGGCGACCGCCCAGACGGTCATGGCGACGACGCGCCGACGACCCCCGTCCGGGGACGCGGGCGGGTCGGTCCGGGCGGGGGGCTGGGGGTCAGTCGCGACGGCCATCGGGGTCAAGGTTAACGACGGGTACGGCATCGACCGACGGGGACCACCCGTTGCGCGTCCGGCGTGGTCGCGTCCGGATCGTCGGGCGCGTGCTCGACGGGTCCAGCGAGCACCTAGGCTGACGACCATGCAGGAGCAGCCCGAGCCGGCCTTCGCGCCGGGTCTGACCGCCCAGGTCGAGTTGACCGTCACCGACGCGGATACCGCCCAGGCGGTCGGTTCCGGGGACGTACCGGTGCTCGGCACCCCCCGGGTGCTGGCGCTGGCCGAGGCGGCCACCGTCGCGGCGACGGCAACCGGGATGCCGCCCGGTTCCACGACGGTGGGCACCCGGGTCGAGTTGGAGCACCTGGCGCCGACAGTGGTCGGCCGGACGGTCCGCGCGCAGGCGCTGCTGGCGACCGTCGACGGTCGCCGGCTGTCGTTCGAGGTCACGGTCAGCGACGGCGACCAGACGGTGGCCCGGGGCCGGGTGGACCGGATCCTGGTCGACCGGGGACGCTTCGTCGAACGGGCCGGGCGGGCGTCGTGAACGCCGCTTTCGTCGAGGTCGCCGACCGGGTGCACGTGCTGGCCGAACCGCTGCTGCGGGTCAACGTCACACTGGTCGTCGGCGACGACGAGGCGCTACTGGTGGACACGCTCTCGTCGGCCGCCCAGGCCACCGAGCTGGCCGCGGCCGTCCGGGCGGTCACCGACCGTCCGCTGACGCTCGTCAACACCCACCACCACTACGACCACTGCTTCGGCAACGCCGTCCTGGCCGGCAACCCAACCCGCCCGGTGTACGCGCACGAACTGGCCGCCGCCGCCCTGCGCGAGGAGCCGGAGCGGCTGCGCCGGGAGGCGTACGAGGAGTTGCGCACGGAGCACCCGGCGCTCGCCGCCGAGCTGGCCGACACCCCGCTGCTCGCTCCCACGCACACCGTGCACGTCGAGACGGTGCTCGACCTGGGCGGTCGACAGGTGCTGCTGCGCCACCCCGGGCGGGGGCACACCGAGGCCGACCTGGTGGTGCACGTGCCGGACGCCGACGTGCTGGTGGCCGGGGACCTGGTGGAGCAGAGCGGCCCGCCCGCCTTCGAGGACTCGTACCCGTTGCGGTGGCCGGACGCGGTCGCGGACCTGCTGCGACTCACCACCGCGCGCACTGTGGTGATCCCGGGCCACGGCGACCCGGTGGACGTCGACTTCGTCCGGGCCCAGCACGCGGAGCTGGCGAAGCTGGCCTGGCTGATCCGGGCCGCGCACACCGGCAGCGCCCCGCCGGAGCGGGTGGCCGCCGAGGCCCCTTTCGGGGCCCGCCCGGCCCTGGTCGCCGCCCAGCGCGGCTACCTGGAACTGAACGGCACGGCCTGACGGCCTACACCGAGGTGCGTCGCCACTGCTGGTTGGTGCCGGTGCCACACGTCCACTGCACCGCGCGGGCACCGTCGGTGGTGGCGGAGTTGAGCACGTCGAGGCACTTGCCGCTGTGCCGGGCGACGAGCTGCACGTAACCCGTGCCGAGGTCCTGCACCCGCCACTGCTGGTTGGTGCCGCCGTTGCAGGTCCACTGGGTGACCCGTACCCCGTCGGCGGTGGCGCCCGCGCCGCCGTACACGTCGAGGCACTTTCCGCTGTGCGCGCTGACCACCGTCTGGTAACCCCCACCCGCGTCCTGGAACCGCCACCGCTGGTTGGGCTGACCGTTGGCGGCCCACTGCACCACGTCGGCACCGTCGGTGGTCGCGCTGTTGTTCACATCCAGCAGCTTGCCGCTGTGCCGCGCGGTGAGGGTGTACGCGCTCGGCACCGGCACCGTGGTGTCCGGGGCGAGCCGGTACAGCCCGGCGCCGTGGGCCGGGAGCGACCGGGTGAGGGTTCCGGTCGCCGTGCCGAGGGCCGCGCCGGACCACAGGTCGGTCACGGCGGCCGACCCGATCCCGAGGTCGGCGAGGTTCACCGACACCTGCACCGCGCTGCTGTCCCTGTTGAACAGGGCGACGTACCGCTGGTTGCTGCCCGGCACGTCGGCGACCCACACCTGCCGGCTGCCGCCGTAGAGCTGACGGTTGTTCGCGCTGTTCTGGTTGACTCTCAGGACCGCAGCGTTGGTCATCAACGCCAGCTCGGCGGCGCGGTTCTCGATCAGGTTGCCGCCCCACATCAGTGGCGCCCGGTTGATCGCCCACAGTGACATCAGGGTGCGCTGCTCGTCGGACGTCAGGTTGGAGTATCGCGGCGACCCGACCGGCCCGTACTTGGAGAGCCGGCCGATCGGGATCATGTCGGCGTCGGGCCAGGCGCCGGTGGCGCGGTACGGGGTCCAGTTGCGCAGTTGGTCGAAGAGCGCGTCCAATGACGACCAGTTGTCCCACAGATCGTTGACGATCCGCCACATGTGCGCGTTGGCCTGGACGTGTGCGCCGCTGGACAGCGAGGTCGGGCCGGGCGAAAGGCTCAGCACCATCGGTCGGCCGCTGCGCTGGATGGCCGTCCGGTACCCCTCGACCTCCGACTGCCGGTACGTCGGAGCGGCGATGTCGTCCACCTTCACGTAGTCGACACCCCAGGACGCCAGCAACTGGAACATCGAGTCCAGGTAGGTCTGCGCGCAGGGGTTGGACATGTTCAGGCCCCACATGAGGTTGAGCCAGGCCGCGGTGGTGGTGTTGTTGATCTGGTTGGCGCGGCAGGTGGTGCCGAGGATCGGTACGTTGTCGGCGACCGCCTGGCGGGGAATGCCCCGCATCAGGTGGACGCCGAACTTCAGCCCCTTCGCGTGGACGTAGTCGGCGAGCGGCTTGAACCCGTTGTCACCGGCGGCGGAGGGGAACCGGGTGGTGTCCGGCAGCAGCCGTCCGTTGGCGTCCATCCGGAGCCGGGGTTGCAGGTTCGCGTCCTGGTTGGGGCTGTTGTTGTGTTGACCGGGGTAGTACCAGGCCCAGTCGATCACCACGTACTCCCAGCCGAACTGCCGCAGGTTCGTGGCCATGTAGTCGGCGTTGGCCCGGACGTCGGTCTCGGTGACCCGCCAGTTGAACGAGTCGTAGCTGTTCCACCCCATCGGCGGGGTGTCGGCCACCCCGTTGTCCCACGCGGCCGCCCGCTCCGGCGGGTGGGCGACGACCATCCCGGCAGCCACGAGCAGCATGACCAGTAGAGCCGCAACCTGCCGGAACGCCAGAGGTACCAGAACCACCCGCATCAGAACCTCCCCGACGACGCCAACGTTTCCATCGCGCGTCATCGATGTTAACGTTCACAAATCCCCGAGGTCAACCCTCTCCCCCGCCGCACACCCCCGCCTCCCGCCCGCCCCGCCCGAGCGCGCGATCTTGCACTCTGTGCGGGGTGAAAGCGGGGCGAAGCTGACGAAACGTCAACAGAAACTGCAAGATCGACGCCGGGGAAGGGGCGCGGGCGCGGGGCGTGGGGTTGGGGTTGGGCGGGTTGGGGTTGGGGCGGGTTGGGGTTGGGGCGGGTTGGGGTTAGGTGTTGAAGCGGTTTTGTACTGCGGTGCGGGTGGGCATGGCGGTGGCGCCGCCCGGGGATTCGCAGACCAGGCCGGCCACCCGTAGCGCGAAGGCCACCCGCTCGGTCCAGCCCGACGGGCTGTCCGGCTCGCCGTCGACGAGCAGGTCGGCGATCAGCGCGGCCATCACCGAGTCACCCGCGCCGGTGGCGTCGATCGCGTTGACCTTGGGGGCCGGCACCCGGACCGGGTCCGCGTCGGCGGCAGCCAGCACCGCACCGGCCGCGCCGAGCGTCACCACCACGGTGGCCGCCCCCAACTCACGCAGGTACGCCGCCACCCCCTCGACCGGCTCACCGGGATAGAGCAGCAGAGCGTCGGCGGCGCTCAGCTTGACCAGGTGCGCGCCGGCGGCGAACTCGGCCACCACCTCGCGCAGCCCCTCCAGCGCGCCCGGCCCGTTCAGCAGCCGGGGACGTACGTTCGGGTCGAAGACCCGCAGGCCGGCGGCGAGCGACCAGGCACGGCGGGCGGCGGCGAGCGTATCGGGTCGGAGCAGCACTATCGAGCCGCAGTAGAGCACGTCGGCGCCCTCCAGCAACGCCAGGTCCAGATCGTCGGGACCGAGCAGTCCATAGGAGGCCGGCTCGCCGTAGAAACGGAAGTCCGGCTCCGGCCCGGCGTACGTGACCACTGCGAGCGTGGTCGGCGCCGGGACCGTGATCGCACCGGCCACCCCGACGTCGGCCGCGGTGAGGAAGGCGCGGATCCGACCGCCCAGCGCGTCGTCACCGAGCGAGCCGACGAACTGTGCCGCACCGCCGAGGCGGGCCACCCCGACGGCGACGTTCAGCGGCCCGCCGCCGATGGCCTGCCGATAGACCCGCTCCCCGTCGAGCTCGCTGTCGAGCAGGTCGACGAGCGCCTCACCGAGCACCACCGCGTATCCCATGCCGATCCTCTCGTCGTCGCCACCGGCCGCCGATCGCCGAGCCGATCTCCGTGGCACCAGGCTGGCACAGCGCACGGCCCGATGGGCGCCGAAGGCCACGCACCGCCGGGCGCGCTACCCCGGCCGGTGGATCGGCCCGTCGAGTACCGCGAGGGGGCGACCGGTGCCACCCCACCGGGCCGCGACGATCTGCGCGGCCACACTCACAGCGGTCTCCTCGGGGGTACGACCACCGAGATCCAACCCGATCGGGGAGGCGAGCCGGGCGAGCTGCGCCGGGCTGAGCCCCGCCTCGCTCAACAGCTTGTGTCGCTCGTCGTGGGTACGTCGTGAGCCCATCGCGCCCACGTACGCCAGCGGGTGGCGCAGCGCCAACTCCAGCAACGGCACGTCGAACCTGGGGTCGTGGGTGAGGACGCACACCACCGTCCGCTCGTCGAGCCGATCGGCCGCCAACTCGGTACGCAGGTAGCGGTGCGGCCACTGCACCACCACCTCGTCCGCCTCGGGAAAGCGCCGCGCGGTGGCGAAGACCGGCCGGGCGTCGCAGACGGTGACCCGGTAGCCGAGGAACGCGCCGATCCGGGCCACCGCGGCGGCGAAGTCGATCGCACCGAAGACGATCATCCGGGGCGGGGTGGCGTACGCGGTCACGAAGAGGCTGACGCCGCCGCCTCGGCGCTGCCCGTGGTACCCGTACCGGAGCATGCCGCTGTGCCCGGCGGCGAGCAGCCCGAGGGCGTCGGCGCCGGCCGCGTCGTCGAGCCGGTCGTCACCGAGCGAGCCGACGGACCGCTGGCCGGTCAGCACGAGCCGCCGGCCGAGCCGCCGGGCCGGGTCGGTCGGTGAACTGCCGGCGTCGGCGGGTGGATCGTCGTTGGCGTCGGCGGCCACGCAGGTGACGATCGCCGCCGGGTGGCCGCCGCTACGGGCTGCGGCGACCGCGTCCAGCGCCGGCAGGGCGCTCGCGTCGACGCGCTCCACGAACACGTCGAGGATGCCGCCGCAGGTCAGGCCCACTGTGTACGCGTCGTCGTCGCTGATTCCGTAGCGGCACAGCTCGGGTTGGCCGGTGTCCAGCACACGGCGGGCGCGTTCGTAGAGATCGGCCTCGACGCAGCCGCCGGAGACGCTGCCGATGACCGTGCCGTCGGTAGCGACCACCATGGCGGCGCCGGGTGGCTGCGGGGCGGAGTGCCAGGTGGCCACCACGGTGGCCAGCGCGACCGCCTCGCCGTCGCGGCACCGGCGGTGCACCTCGTCGAACACGTCCGGCACCGGCGGCCGCCTCCCCGTCCCCGCTCCCCGTACGCAGGATATGACGTCCAACGACGACCGGCGGGTCTTCTCATACATCGAGGAATGACTATTGCGCTCGGCCTCCGCGGCGTGGTGGGATGACGCGTACCGGGCGGTGCGAGGGCTGCGGCGCCGCCGGTTGCCGGGTTGGTTAGACGCGAGGGCACCGGTCCAGGACAGGACCGTCGACGGCGCACGTCCACCGGCTGTTTTCCGCCGAGGCACGTCGCCGTGATCGTCGCACCGCTCACGACAGCGGGGCGATCACGCCACATCCCACCCGATTGCGGCGGGGCGGCTCAGCCAGCGCCCCTCGCGAGTCAGGAGAACCTGTGAACCGTTCCCGTATGGCCGCCTTGCTCACCGCGGCCATGACCCTCGCGCTCGGCGCTGTCGCCCTGGCATCCACTCCACAGCCGGCCGCCGCGCACGGCGCGGCGATGACGCCCGGCAGCCGCACCTACCTGTGCTGGCAGGACGGCCTCAGTACGACCGGTGAGATCAGGCCGACCAACCCCGCGTGCTCCGCCGCCGTGGCCCAGAGCGGGACGAACTCCCTCTACAACTGGTTCAGCGTGCTGCGCTCCGACGCTGGCGGCCGGACCACCGGCTTCATCCCGGACGGGCAACTGTGCAGCGGCGGGGCCACCGGTTTCCGCGGCTACGACCTGCCCCGCACCGACTGGCCGCTGACCCACCTGACCGCCGGGGCACGGTTGGACTTCAAGTACAGCAACTGGGCGCACCACCCGGGCACGTTCTACTTCTACGTGACGAAGAACAGTTGGAGCCCGACCCGGGCCCTGGCCTGGAGTGACCTGGAGGAGCCGTTCCTGACGGTGACCAACCCGCCGCAGCGCGGCTCGGTCGGCAGCAACGACGGGCACTACTACTTCAGCGGCAACCTGCCCTCGGGCAAGAGCGGCCAGCACATCATCTACTCCCGCTGGGTCCGCGCGGACTCACAGGAGAACTTCTTCGGCTGCTCCGACGTGGTCTTCGACGGTGGCAACGGCCAGGTGACCGGCATCCGGGGTGGCACGACGTCGCCGACCCCCACGCCGACCACGCCGACGCCGGGTCCGACCGACCCGCCGCCGACCACCACCCCGCCGCCGGCCGGTGGCGCCTGCACGGCCAGCTACAAGGTGTCGGGTTCCTGGCAGGGTGGCTTCCAGGGCGATGTCACGATCACGAACAACGGCAGTTCGGCGTTGTCCGGCTGGACCGCAAGCTGGACCTGGCCCAACGGGCAGGCGATCAGCCAGATCTGGGGCGCGACACAGACGTCGTCCGGCTCGTCCGTGACGGCGACGAACGTGGCCTACAACGGCACTGTCGCGCCGTCGGGGACCGCGACGTTCGGCTTCCTGGCCAGCTCCACAGGGACCAACGGCGTCCCCACGGTGAGTTGCGCCGGCCGCTGAGGCCCAACCCCGGCTAGATGATCAAGAGGTTTGCGTCACCTGGAGCAACTCGGGTGACGCAAACCTCTTGATCAATGCTGGAGACGTTGGGCCGGGTCAGCGGACCATGGAACCGACCACCGGCTTCGTGAGCAGGGCGGACTGGTTGCGCTGGATACCCGGGTCGAGGGTCTTGGCCACGAAGATCGCGTGCCAGATGCAGAAGATCAGCACCGTCCACACCTTGCGGGAGTGGTCGGCCTCCTCCCGCTTGTGCTCGTCGAGCAGGCGCAGCGCGTACGACAGATCCAGCAGGTCACCCGCGCCCGAGGTGCTCAGCACGTGCCGGGCCCACTCGTACATCTCGCCACGCAGCCAGACCCGGGTGGGGGTCGGGAAGCCCAACTTCTTGCGGTTGACGATGGCTGGCGGCACGACACCCTGCAACGCCTGACGCATCGCGTACTTGGTGGCGTCGGAGCGCGGCGGCAGCTTCAGGTCCACCGGGATCTTCGCCGCGACGTCGAACACCTCACGGTCGAGGAACGGCACCCGCACCTCCAGCGAGTGCGACATCGAGATCCGGTCGGCCTTGACCAGGATGTCGCCGCGCAGCCAGGTGTAGAGGTCGACGTACTGCATCTTGGTGACGTCGTCCAGCTCGGTGCACTCGGCGTAGATCGGGGCGGTGACGTCCGTGTAGCGCACCGAGGGGTCGTAGCGGCGCATCAGGTGCTGCTTCTCCTCCTCGGTGAACATCCGGGCGTTGCCGTAGTAACGCTCCTCGATCGGGGTGGTGCCGCGCTCCAGGAAGCTCTTGCCCTTGACCCCCTGCGGAATCGCCTTGGAGACCGCGCGCAGCCCTTTCTGCACACCGCCGGGCAGACCGTTGACGCTGCCGAGCGACAGCGGCTCCCGGTAGATCGTGTAACCGCCGAAGAACTCGTCCGCGCCCTCACCGGAGAGCACCACCGTGACGTGCTCGGCGGCCTTCTTCGCCACGAAGTAGAGCGGCACCAGCGCCGGGTCGGCCACCGGGTCGTCAAGGTGCCAGACGATCTTCGGCAGCGCGTCGATCATGTCCTGCGGACCGATCTTGGTGGGGATCGTGGTGACGTCGAGGTGCCGGGCCGACTCCTGGGCGACGTCGATCTCCGAGTAACCCGGCACGTCGTAGCCGACGGTGAAGGTCAGGATGTTCGGGTTGAACTCCCGCGCCAGCGCCACCACCGCTGTGGAGTCGATGCCACTGGACAGGAACGAGCCGACCGGCACGTCGGAGCGCATGTGCATGCGCACGCTCTCGCGCAGCGTCTCGCGGATCTCGTGGTAGAGCCTCTGCTCGTCGTCGACCGGCGCCGGCCGGAACACCGGCCGGTACCACCGGCGTACGTCGATCCGGCCGCCCGGGGTCCAGTTCAGGTACTCCCCGGAGCCGATCCGGCTGATGCCCTTGTGCAGGGTGCCGGGCTCGGGGACGTACTGCAGGGTCAGGTAGTGGCTCAGGTTCGCCGTGTCGACGCCCGCGTCGCCCTGGTAGTTGCTGTGCGCGAACGGCAGCAGCGCCTTCTTCTCCGAGGCCAGGTAGAGGCCGTCGGCGGTCTCCAGGTAGTGCATCGGCTTGATGCCGAAGTAGTCGCGGGCACCGAACGCCCGCCGTTCCTGCCGGTCCCAGATGACGAAGGCGAACATGCCCCGCAGCCGGGTGAGCACCTGCTCACCCCAGAAGTGGTAGCCCGCGACGATCACCTCGCCGTCACCGGCGGTGGCGAACTGGGCACCGAAGTTTCTGATCAACTCCTCGCGCAGCTCGATGTAGTTGTAGATCTCGCCGTTGAAGGTCAGCAGGTAACGGCCGTTCGCGTAGGGCAGTGGCTCGTGGCTCGACGCGACGTCGATGATGGCCAGCCGCTTGTGGGCGAACACGCCGTCCGCGTACCGGCCGGAGGCGTCGCCGACCACCTCGACCCCTGTCTCGTCGGGGCCGCGGTGGTGCAGGCATTCCAACGCTCCGGCGATGTGGTCGCGATGCGCTGCGGCGTTGCCGTTCGCGCTGAAGAAGGCCAGAAGTCCGCACATGGTGGCCATCTTTCCACGCGCGCTGTCGGCCCTTGCAGCCGTCCGTCGATCCACCCGACTCCGAGGGGGCGTCACCGCCAACCGGACGCGCGGTACCGTCGGGACCAGCAACGAAGCGGAGGGAGCGGCGCAATGACCGAGGGACAGACCGACGGTACGCCGACGGACGGTACGGAATCGCACGATCCGGACTTCCCGGAGGCGTTCCTGTCCTTCATGCGGCAGGGTTGGAGCGACACCGCGCTTCCCGTGACGCCCCGCCCGGAGACGCCCAACTACGCCAAGCGGCGGGCGGCCCTCTCGGCGGCGTTCCCCGGCGAGACGCTGGTGATCCCCACCGGCACCGAGAAGGTCCGGGCCAACGACACCGACTACCCGTTCCGGCCGGGCAGCGACTTCGCCTACCTGACCGGCGACCACGACGCCGACAGCGTCCTGGTGCTACGCCCGAACGGCTCGGGGCACGACGCGACGCTGTACATGCGGCCCCGGTCCTCCCGGGAGACCGACGAATTCTTCCGCAGCCGCAACGGCGAGCTGTGGGTGGGCCGGCGGCACACCCTCGGCGAGAAGTCGACCGAGGTGGGCCTGCCGACCGCCGACCTGACCGGCCTGGAGGCGACGCTCGCCGACCTGGCTCCGGGGCGTACCCGGGTGTTGCGCGGTTTCGACGCCCAGGTGGACGCGGCCGTCCGCCCCTACGACGGGCCCCGCACCGAGGGCCAGCCGGCCCGGGACCGCGAGCTGGCCATCGCCATCTCGGAGATGAAGCTGGTCAAGGACGAGTGGGAGATCGGCCAACTCCAGGACGCGATCGACGCCACCGTACGCGGCTTCGAGGACGTCGCCCGGATCCTGCCGGACGACCGGGCGGTCTCCGAGCGGCTGCTGGAGGGCGTCTTCGCGCTGCGGGCCCGTCACGACGGCAACGACGTCGGGTACAGCTCGATCGTCGGTGCCGGCGAGCACGCCACGATCCTGCACTGGGTCCACAACCACGGCGCCACCCGACCGGGTGACCTGCTGCTGATGGACATGGGCGTCGAGGGCCGCAACCTCTACACCGCCGACGTCACACGGGTGCTCCCGGTGAACGGTCGGTTCACCGCGCTGCAACGCCAGGTCTACGACATCGTGTACGCCTCGCAGCAGGCCGGCATCGAGGCCATCCGCCCCGGCGTGAAGTTCAAGGACGTTCACCTGACCTGCATGCGGGTCCTCGCCGAGGGCCTGTCCGACCTGGGCCTGCTGCCGGTGAGCGTGGACGAGGCGATGGACGAGAAGTCGACCGTCTACCGGCGGTGGACGCTGCACGGCTTCGGCCACATGCTCGGCATCGACGTGCACGACTGCTCCAACGCCCGCAAGGAGACGTACCGCGACGGCGCGCTGGGCGAGGGCTACGTGCTCACCGTCGAGCCCGGTCTGTACTTCCAGCCGGAGGACGAGCTGGTCCCCGCCGAGCTGCGGGGTGTGGGCATCCGGATCGAGGACGACGTGCTGGTCACCGCGACCGGCGCGGTCAACCTGTCGGCCGGGCTGCCCCGCACCTCCGACGAGGTGGAGACCTGGCTGGCCGAGCAGCGCGAAGCCGGCCCCCGCCTGCCCAGCTGACCCGCCTACCCGCCTGACCCGCGCGACCAGGCTGACCCGCAAGACCCGCCCGCTCGGCTGACCCGCGCGACCAGGCTGACCCGCAAGACCCGCCCGCTCGGCTGACCCGCTAGACCAGCTGACCCGCTAGACCAGGCTGACCCGCCAGTGTCCCCGCCCCGGGGGCGCTGGCGGGTCACGCTCCGCCCCTGGCCCGCCCACCCCTCGCTGAGGGCCGGCGGCCGGGGGCTTTTTGCCGTGATCAACTCGGTTTCCGGGAAGTCGCGCTGTCCCGGTCGCTCGATGCCGCGTTTTTAGCGAAGACGAGTGGATCACGCCCGGAGGGCGGGCACCGTTCGGTATCCGTACACCTGACGGCCGGGGACGGCGCATCGGCGGCGACGCTTGCACGACGACCGCCCCGATCGGACGAGACGACGGTGCCCGCGACCGGGCGGCGCTGGGCCGGGCAGCCGTACTCGGGGAGGGGCGAGAGGACGGTCCCTCGACTCGACTCGACTCGACTCGACTCGGCGCGGCGCGGCGCGACTCGGCGCGGCGCGGCGCGACTCGGCGCGGCGCGGCGCGACTCGGCGCGGCGCGGCGCGACTCGGCGCGGCGCGACTCGGCGCGGCGCGGCGCGGGCCGATTGTCGTGCGTCGTCCGCCGGTGTTTGTGCTGCTCGGGTCCTTTCCGCCGGCCCGGACCGGTTGGCCGCCCTCACCTGACCTGTGCCAAATGCGTGGTTATCTCGGATACGTCCGCCATCGCGAAGATGGTTCTCATACGGTGAGGATCAGAGGCTACAACCCATTTGTAGCTGGTCGTGGCGCCTCGGGCGGTGCGATCCCGTCTGGTAGCAGGAAAGGGCGGAAGGCTCTGATGTCCAACGACGTAACGAGTACCGACGGCGGGGCCTCGACAGCTCCGCCAACACGGCGAAGGCGGGCCCTCTGGGTCGCCGGCGTAGCCGGACTGACCGGCGTGGTCGGCCTGGCGGCCCTCGGCGGCGTCGCCGCTCGGGACGACAAGCCCAAGTCCGACCAGGTGTCGGACGCGCAGCCATCGACCAACCGAGAGAACGTCAGCGACGACGGCGGCGCGGACAAGGGCGGCGCCAAGGACGACGGCGGTCAGGACGACGAGTGGGGCGGCGACGACTGGAGCGGCTTCGACGACCAGTCCGGCAAGGATGGCAAGGACCGCGAGGACGGCAAGCACGACGAGAAGGACCGCACCAGGCAGGTCCCGTGCGACTCCGACAAGCTGATCCAGGCGATCACGTTCGCCAACAACGATGACGGCGGCGTGCTGGAGCTGGCCAAGGGCTGCACCTACACCCTGACTCGCAACCAGGACGGCAATGGCCTCCCGGTGATCACCGAGCGCATCACCCTCAAGGGTGAGCACACCACCATCGGCCGCGAAGCCACTGCCGACTACTTCCGCATCCTCAACGTCGGGGCTGGCGGGCAGCTCACTCTCAAGGGCCTGAGCATCAGGGGTGGCCAGACCCTTCAGTACCCGATAGCCGCCGACCCGGCGACGGTCTGGGCGCCGTACTCGGCCCAGGTCCGCTCGACCACTGCCACGCCACCGGCAGCGGCGGCGCCCGCCGCGAAGCCGGCGACCGCTGCCGCGCCCGGCGCCAAGCCAGCGGCGGCAACGGCAACGGCAACGAAGCCGGCAGCAACCGCCGCCAAGCCGGCCGCGAAGGCAGCGCCTGCCAAGGCCATCGCCCAGGCAGCGCCTGCCAAGGCCACCGCAAAGGCAGCCGCCAAGCCGGCCGCGACAGCAGCGCCAGCCAAGCCCGCAGCGGCAGCAACCAAGGCCGCCCCGGCCAAGCCGGTAGCCGCGGTGGCGAAGCCGGCGGGTGCCGGTACGGCGGTCGTGCCGCTGGTTGAGCAGCCTGGGTTCACCGACGGTGCCGGGGTGCTGGTGCAGCCCGGTGGTCGCGCAGAGATCCTGGACAGCGAGTTGCTCTACAACCAGTCCGGCGGCAACGGCGGCGGGTTGGCCAACTTCGGCAGCACCAGGCTCAGCAAGACGACGGTTGCGCACAACACCGCGTTCTTCTTCGGCGGCGGCGTCTTCAACGCGGGCGTACTCCAGATCGACGAGTCGAAGATCAAGGACAACACCGGGATCGTCGGCGGCGGCGGCATCTCCAACGGCGCAGCCGACATCTTCACCGAAGACGTCGACGGCGGATCGGTCTGGGTCTACAAGAGCGAGGTCTCCGACAACGAGACGCTCGGCTTCGGCGGCGGCGTCCTGGATGTCGGGGGCACCACGACGTTGCACGAGACGACGGTCAGTGACAACACGGCGGGGCTCGACGGTGGTGGCGTCGCGGTGGCCGACAGCCAGCTCACCCTCAAGGACGCCACTGTGGTCAAGAACAGCGCCGCTCGCTCGGGTGGCGGTGTGGCCGCCTTCGACAGCGTGGCGACCATCGAGAACAGCCGGATCAACGACAACACTGCGGGCTCTTCCGGCGCCGGCCTCTTCAACGAGGAGAGCGTCACCACGCTGCGCGACAGCGAGGTGTCGGGCAACCGGGCCGTCGGTCCGTTCGCCCGCGGCGGCGGCATCCTCAACACCGAGGGCGGCGAGGTCACGCTCCACCGGACGAAGGTGGCGTACAACTTCTCCACCCTCGAGCCGGGGGGCATCTTCAACAGCCTCGGCGGCACGGTGAGGCTGGACGACGAGTCCGCCGTCACCGCCAACCGCCCGACCAACTGCTTCAACGTTTTGGACTGCTTCGCCTGATCGGGTGGGGCCGAACCACATAGAGGGCGCGCCCCTTCGAGCCGTGACCGGCTCGGAGGGGCGTACCCATTTGGGCAGGTCAGGCGCGTGCAGGCCGGCTTGGGCGGCCGTGTGCCGGTCCGGGCCCCGGTGGGGGCAACATGAACCGAATGTGGGCTTCTCTCGGATAAGCCCGCGAGGCGAGGAACCTTCTCATACGGTGGTTTTGGGAGCTACAACCGATTTGTAGCAGGGGACGCCCGTCTGACGGCGGCGACCCTGTCTGGTACGAGGAGAGGGCAGAGAGCTCCGATGTCCAACTACCTAACGAACAACGAAGCCTCCGGGCGGGCGACGGCCAAGAGCCGCCGCAAGCTCTGGCTCGCCAGTGGCGTGGCCGGTTTGACGGGCGTGATCAGTCTCGCGGCGGTGGGCGTCGCGGGCAGCGCCGGAGCGGTCGGCTTGAACTGGAACACCGCGCAGGTCAGCAAGGACGGCGACCAGCGGGGTGACGAGGCGCGCGACTGGAACAAGGACGAGGACCGGAACAAGGACAAGGACCGCGACAAGGACCACGAGCGCGGGAAGGAGGTGCCCTGCGACACCGACAAGCTGATTCAGGCGATCGTGTTCGCCAACAACAAGCACGGCGGTGTGCTGGAGCTGGCCAAGGGCTGCACCTACAACCTGAGCCGCAACGACTACCAGGGCAACGGCCTGCCGGTGATCACCGAGCGGATCACGCTCAAGGGCGAGCACACCACGATCTCCCGGGAAGCCACCGCGGACTACTTCCGCATCCTGAACGTCGGCGCGGGCGGTCACCTCACCATCAAGGGCCTGACCATCAAGGGTGGACAGACCCTCGAACTGTTCAACAGCGTCGAGCCGGCGGCCGTATGGGCGTCGTACTCGGACTCCGAGGCGATCGCGGCTCAGGTCAAGGCGGGCGTTCCGCTGAACCAGGCGCTCACCGCCCGGCAGGCCAACCCGAAGGCGGGCCTGACGGCCGCTCCGAAGGTCACGGCCAAGGCCGCGCCGGCTGCCAAGGCGGGCGTCGTCACGCCGCTCGTCGAGTACCCGGAGTCCACCGACGGCGCCGGCATCCTGGTGCAGCCGGGCGGCACCGCAGAGATCCTGGAGTCCGAGGTCGTCCTGAACCAGTCGGGCGGCAACGGTGGTGGTGTGGCCAACTTCGGCACCACCAAGATCTGGCACAGCACCGTCACCCGTAACACCGCCTTCTTCTTCGGTGGCGGTGTCTTCAACGCCGGCCTGCTCAAGGTCGAGGAGTCGAAGATCACCGACAACACGGCCATCATCGGTGGTGGCGGTATCTCCAACGGCGCCGCTCGGATCTTCGCCGACGACGTCGACGGCGGAACGGTCGAGCTCAAGAAGGCCGAGATCAACGACAACGAGACGCTGGGCTTCGGCGGTGGCTACCTCGACATCGAGGGCAACACCACGGCGTACGGGACCAAGTTCGTCTCGAACACCGCGGTCCTCGCCGGCGGCGGCCTGGCCGCGGCGGACAGCCAGCTCAACCTGCACGAGGTCTCGGTGGAGCGGAACAGCACCGCCGGTGTCGGTGGCGGTGTGGCCATCGCCTTCGACAGCGCTGTCACGTTCGAGAAGAGCAGCATCAAGGACAACACCGCCGGCTTCTTCGGCGGCGGGCTCTTCAACGCCTTCAGCGTCACGACGCTGCGCGACAGCGAGGTTGCCGGTAACCGGGCCATCGGCCCGATCGGGGTCGGCGGCGGCATCTTCAACATCTTCGGCGAGGTCAACCTGTCGAAGACGAAGGTCTCGCACAACTTCTCCACCTTCGCCCCGGGCGGTGTCTTCAGCTTCTTCGGAGACGTGAACGTGGACGACAAGTCCGCCATCACCGCGAACCGTCCGACCAACTGCCTGGCCATTCCGGGCGGCACCATCGAGAACTGCTTCGCCTGATCACCTCAGGGTGAGCACAGCGTAGCGCCAGCACAACGGGCCGGCCCCCTTCCGCGAGACGCGGAAGGGGGCCGGTTCACGTCACTTCTGGACGAAGACCGCCACGCTGCGCGCCGGTACGGTGAAGGTGCCGGCCGCCCGGTCGAACGAGGCGGTACGCAGCACCGGGTCGGCCGAGTCGACAAGCACCGGGTGCAGTGCCACGTCCGCTCCGCGCAGTCCGGTCACCGTCTGGTCGACCGTCGACGGGGTGCTGTTGAAGACGACGGTCAGCGACTTCCACGGCCCGCCCAGCCCCTTGGCGTCCAGGGTCATGGTCAGCACACCCGGCGTCTCCTGCGCGCCGGACAGCGGGAACGCCACCCGTCGCTGTACCTGCTCGGCGGTGGCCAGCCCGAACACCGGCGACGACGCCCGGACGCGCAGCAACTCGGCGTACCGGGCATCGGTGGTGTTGATCGCCGCGCAGTCCGGCACCAGCGCCGGGTCGGCCAGCAGCGGCTTCGCGTACGGCCACTTGTCCTCGTTGTCGGGTGCGGGCGGCAGACCGGCGCCGAACCCGTTGCCCTCTTCGCAACCCCAGCGGATCTGGTTGAACCAGTCACCGGAGTTGTACGAGTTGCGGTCCAGCGACTTCGACCGCAACCGTTCGGTGCCTGCGGTGACGAACCCGGTGCCCTGTCCCAGCACCACAGTGCCCAACGCCAGCACCTGCATCCGGGAACGGTCGGTCGCCGAGGTGGCCTGCGGCAGTTTGTACGCCAACGCGTCGTACAGGATCTCGTTGTCGTGCGCGTCGGCGTAGGTGACGGCCTCCCCGGGCGCGGCGGTGTAGCCGGCCGGGGAGCCGTTGTAGTCGACCTGCGCCCCGGTGACCTCGTGCCCGGCGCTGTCGGTGAACCGGTAGTCGCGCAGGTTGCCGGTGAGCCCCACCTTGATCAGGTCGTGGGCGCGCAGCAGCCGGGCCTTCTGCTCGGCCGGCGACCCGTTGACCGGGTCGCCGTTCGGGTCGGTGTAGAGCCCGGAGGCGAAACCCTGCACCCTCGGGTTCTCGTCGAACGGTCCGCCGCCGCGCACCGCGTCGCGCAGCCGGTCGTTGAAGGTGCCGATGCCGGTGCCGGCCATGTTGGTCTGGGTGGCCTGGACGAAACGGGCGTCGTTGGCGACCTCGCCGAAGTTCCAGCCCTCGCCGTAGAGCATGATCGCCTTGCCGTCCACGCCGTCGCGGGCGACGGTCAACCGGTCCAGGGCCGCCCGGACGGCCAGGATGTTCGCCTTCGGGTGGTGGCCCATCAGGTCGAAGCGGAAGCCGTCCACCTTGTACTGCCGTGCCCAGGTGACCAGCGAGTCAACCACCAGCTTGCCCATCATGGCGTGCTCGGGAGCGGTGTTGGCGCAGCAGGTGGAGTTGGCCACCGCGCCGTCCTCCAGCAGCCGGTGGTAGTAGCCGGGCACGATCTGGTCGAGCACCGACTTCGCGTCCGTGCCGGCCGCCGACGTGTGGTTGTAGACCACGTCCATGACCACCCGCAGCCCGGCGTCGTTCACCCCGGCGACCATCCGCCGGAACTCGGTGGTCCGCGCCGCGCCGACCGGGTCGACGGCGTAGCCGCCCTCGGGCACTGTGTAGTGCAGCGGGTCGTACCCCCAGTTGTAGCCGTCGGTCTCGGCGACCGCCGCCACGCACTTCTGCTGCTCGGCCGAGTCCGGCGGCAGCGCCGCCAGGTCGCAGGCCGGCTGCCGCTGGTCGGCCCGCTTCTCGGGGATCGTCGCGAAGTCGAACGCCGGCAGCAGGTGGAGGTAGTTGACCCCGGCGTCGCCGAGCGCCCGCAGGTGGGTCATGCCGGCGGTTCCCGGGTCGATGAACGCGAGGAAGGTCCCCCGCCGCTGGGCCGGCACGGTGGCGTCGGCGATGGAGAAGTCCCGCACTGACAACTCGGTGATCTGCGCCTTCGCGGCCGGCACCGGTGCCGGTTTGCGCAGCGTGCGCCACCCGGGGGGTGCCAGCGCCGGGTCGTTCAGGTCGACGAGCTGGCTGTGCGTGGAGTCGGCCGCGAGGGCCACCGAATACGGGTCGGTCACCGACGCGGTGACCATCCGCTGCGCCGCCGGCTGCCACGCCCGTACCTCGTACCGGTAGAACTTGCCGGTCCAGGTGTGGTCGCCTCGCACCGACCAGACGCCGGTACGGTCGTCGCGGCGCATCGGCACCGACTTCGGTGCGGCGGTGGGCGAGTCGAACAGGTGCAGGCGCACGCTGTGGGCGGTCGGTGCCCAGAGCGCGAGGCTCGGCGTCCGCCCCGCGAAGGTGGGCCCGAGCGTGGCGTCGGTCGCGCGGGAGTACACGTCGTCGAGCACGCCGGGGATCTGCACGCCGGTCGCGGCGAGCAGCGCACCCTCGGCGTCGCGCTCGGTGACCAGCAGCTGCCCCCGCAGCGCCGCCGGGACCTTGGCCAGGTCCGCCCGGTCCAGGGCGAAGCTACGGTACGACCACAGGTGCGGGAAACTGTCGCGTTGGGCCTCGGTGAGCCCGTTGCGCTGCGCCCGCAGCGGCATCGTGGTGTACGTGCCGGTCAACTCGCCGTCGACCACGCTGACCCCGCCGGTGGGGCCGGTGACCAGCGCGTACGTCCTGCCGTCGGTCGGCGGTGTCCGCCACGCCACAGTGGACCTGTCGATCCAGTGCGCCTCCTGCTTGCCGATGTCGGTGTCTCCGCTGGCGGTGGTGGCCGTCGACGGCAGCAGGCGCCCGGGCGTGGCGGCGAGCAGCCACACCTCCCGGCCGGCGCTGGCGAAGTCGAGCCGCTGGTCGTCGGGCAGGTCCTTGGTGTCGCCGTTGTGGATGATGTAGTTCAGACCGGTGGCACCGGTCGCCAGTGGCACCCGGAACACCGCCCCGAACGCGTCGACGGTGCTCGGCCGCAGCGGGGCGGACCACTCGGTCGGGTTGGCCGCGCCGTCCCACAGGTGCAGGCCCCAGCCGTCGTAGTTGCCGTCGGCCCGCCGATAGTGGAGCACGGCGGTGCCCTCCTCGACCGGCGGCTCCGGTTCTCCGGCGGCCGCCTGCCTGCTCGGGTAGATCGCCGGGTCGCCCTGCTTGAGCCAGATCTCGCCGGTCTGGGTGACGTCGATGCTGCGGTCCTGGGCGACGTCCTTCGTACCAGCCTTGTCGACAACCAGGAAGTTCACCGACGTCGCGCCCGGCTTGAGTTTCACCCAGGCGAACCGGCCGTAGGAGTCCTCACCCGCGAACGGCTGCCCCTTCGGCCACTCGGTGACGTACGCCGGGTCGATGTCCCCCCAGGCGTACAGCCCCCAGTCGTCGTACCCTCCGGCGGGGCGCTGGTAGTGCACCACCGCCCACTCCCGGGAGCTGCCCTGCGGCGGGGTTCCCACGACGGCGGTGGACCGGGCGGTGGCGGTACGGCCCCGGCCGTCGCGGACCACCGCCTTGTACTCGACCCGGGTGCCGCCGGCCAGTCCGGTCAGGTCATGCTGCACCGTGTACGGGGCGTGGTCGGCGCTGCCCAGCAGTGTCCACCGGCCGCCGGCAACCCGCGCCGCGACGGTGACGGTGGCCAGCGGGTCGCCGGTCACCCGGGCGGTGACCGCTGCCCTGGTGGCGACCGCCGAGTCCGGAACCGGGCTGGTGATGGTGATGGTCGGCTTGTCGGCCGCCGGTGCGATGGGCTTTCCGGCCCGGTACACCGCCGCCGACAACGGCGGCACGGTGAGGGTCAACTCACCGTCACCGTTGGCCCGCGTCGAATGGGCCGCGGGCGCTCCGGCGCAGCATGAGCCGCCGGCCTGGTCGTCGCCCGAGCCGCCGTAGATGCCGGTGAAGGTGGTGCCGGCCGACCAGGTGTCCACCGTGACAGTCTGCGCGGTGTCGGCGTTGTTCACGGCCACCACGTACTCGGTGCGGTCGGACGGGAGGATCCGGGAGGCGGCGAAGACGCCCGGCCCGTCAGCCGCGTACCGGGTGACCTGCACGCCGTCGCGCAACGCCGGGTGGGCCTGGCGCAGCCGGCCCAGGTCGGCAATGGTCCGGTACAGCGGGTGGGTCGGGTCGAACTGGTCGCTGGCGTGCGTACGGTCGGTGCCGAGCAGGTCGTCGTCGAGGTAGTCGGCAACCTTCGACGCGAACATGTCCTGCCGGGCGTCCTTGTCCCCGCCGGGGCCGGTGAAGCCCTGTTCGTCGCCGGAGTAGACCACCGGCTGGCCCCGGGTCAGGAACATCAACTGGTGCGCGAGCTGGTCACGACGCAGGTGACTGGCCGGGTCGCTGCCACCACCGGCGATGAACGATCCGATCCGGCCCATGTCGTGGTTGCCGAGGAAGGTGGTCAACCGACCCGCGTCGGTGTCCCGGGCCGCGTAGAGGTCGTCGCGGGCGTACACGTCGGCGAGCGCCTTCGCGGAGCCGGCGCCGGCGGTGAAGCCCTTCGCGGCCTCCTGGAAGGCGAAGTCGAGGGTGGCCGGCAGGCCACCCTGGCGGACGTAGCTGGAGCTGATCTCCGGGTCGGCGCTGTACACCTCGCCGAACATGAAGAAGTCCTTCTTGCCGGCCTTCTCCGCGGCCCGCTCGATGCCCTGGCTGAACTGCGGCCAGAAGTCCATGTTGACGTGCTTCACGGTGTCCAACCGGAAGCCGTCGACGCCGGTCTCGCCGATCCAGTCCCCGTACGCCTTGGTCAAACCCCGCACCACCTCGGGACGCTCGGTCCACAGGTCGTCGAGGCCGAAGAAGTCGCCGTACTCGCTGTTCTCGCCCGCGAAGGTGGAGTCACCCCGGTTGTGGTACATGGTCGCGTCGTTCAGCCAGGCCGGGACCTTGACGCTCGCGTCCTTCGAGTCGGCGAATGTCGGCGTGTACGGGAAGGACTCCCTGTCGACCGGCGGGAACGCCCGGGAGCCGTCGGCGTAGTTGCGGTCCTCGAACGCCCGGCCCTGCGCGTCGGTGTACGGCGAGGTCGCCTTGTCCACGTACGCGTACCTGTCCTCGGCGTACTTGATCACGTCGGCGGTGTGGTTGACGATCACGTCCAGGTAGATCTTGAGGCCGCGCTGGTGGGCGAGCTTGACCAGCCGCTTCATCTCTTCCATCGTGCCGAAGTGCGGGTCCACCTGGGTGAAGTCGGTGATCCAGTAACCGTGGTAGCCGGCCGAGATGTCGTTGCCGGCACCCTGTACCGGCCGGTTCTTGAAGATCGGGGCGAGCCAGATGGCAGTGGTGCCCATCCCCTGGATGTAGTCCAACTTGTCGATGACGCCCTTGAGGTCACCGCCGTGGTAGAAGCCCTTGTCGGTCGGGTCGAGGCCGGTCCGCAACCGGTCGCCGGTGAGGCCGCCCCGGTCGTTGCCGGGGTCTCCGTTGGCGAACCGGTCCGGCAGGACGAAGTAGAACTGCTCGGCTCGGGCAGAGTTGCCGCCGGCCTTCAGCAGCGCCTCGGCGGTGGGTTCGGTGCGCCACTGGGTCGCGCCGCCGATCGCGGTTGAGGCGTCGGCGGACGGCCGGGGGCTCGCGGCGGCGGGTTGCACGGCGACCGGAGCGCCGACGAGCGTGACGGTGAGCAGGGAGGCAAGGGCCAGCAGAGCGGTGCGCGGTATCGGCGGGGGTTTCATCGACGCCTTCCTCTGGTCGCTGATTGGCCGCACGCTAACCCTTGCCGAAACATTCTGCAATACCTTGCAAACATGGTCGCAACACAGCACGTCCTTGCGGAAGCGCCGGTCAGAGCCCGTTGCAGCGCGTCCCGTCGACAGTGCACTCCCGTGGTGTGGTGGGGGCCCGCTCCAGGTGGAACCGCAACGACACCGAACCGCCCGGCGACACGTCGACCCCGCTGACGTACGTGAAGCCGTCGTCGAACTGGCGGATCGTCCCCTGTGGGACGCCCTCCACCCAGGAGGTCACCAGCCGTCCACCGGCGAACTCCAACCGCACCGTCCAACCACGGCTGCGGGTGGACGTGTTGACCATCGCCACCTCGCCGATGAATCCCCCGTCGAAGCTCTGCACCACCCGGTACCGCCCGATCATCGCCGGCTGCCCTGGCGCGGCCCGGCTCGGCGACAGCGTCGCCGCCGGCTTCCCGGTCGGACCGGCCGTCGGTTCGGCCGATGGTGACGCGGACCCGGCCGCGGCGCTCGGCGGCAGCCCGTTCGCACGGCCGGATATCCCCGGCAGCACCGGTGCCGGAGACGGCACCGAGGTGGGCACGCTCGGTGCCACCACCGCCGACGGCACCGGCAGCGCCGGCGGTTGAGCGCCGTCCGGCGCGGGGCTACGTCCCCGGTACGCGCCCAAAGCCACGATGAGCAGGACCACCATCACGACGACACCGGCGCCGACCACGATCCAGGGTGACGTGGCGATCGCCACCGGACCGTGTGGTGGGCGCGGAACACGGCGCATGCCGGACATGTACCTCCTTCAGCGGACCGTCCGCGCAGCGTAGCGATCGGCGGCCCGGCCCGGAAAGCCTTGGTGGCGCAGCGGCGCAGCGGTGCGGCGGTGCGGCGGTGCGGCGGTGCGGCGGTGCGGCGGTGCGGCGGTGCGGCGGTGCGGCGGTGGCTCAGCCGATCCGGCAGTCGACCCCGTTGACTGTGCACTTGACCGGTCGCTGCGCCGAGTCACCCCAGCCGACGCGCAGCCGCAGCGTCCGAGAGTCGCCCGCGTCCAGCGAACGGGTGCCGCGCAGGACGAACTCCCCGTGCCCGCGCCCCTGCACCGAGACGCCCGAGTCATCACCCACCCGCAGAGCCCAGGTGTCGTCGTCGAAGAGCAGTTCCACCTGCCAGTCCGCCGACCGACTCGACTCGTTGGCGATCGACAGGACCGCCGAATCCCCGTCCCGGCCGTTCGAACCGACCTCGTACCGGGCGCTTACCGCTTCTTGCGCCGGCGGCGCGACCAGGACGCTCGTCCGGCCCGGGGTGGGCGAGCCGGTGACGGTGGCCCGCGGTGACGGCGTCCGGCTACTTCGCGACGGTCGCGGCGACACCGAGCGCCGCTCCACGGCGGCCGGAGTCGGCCCACCGGTGGCCGACGGGGCGGCCGGCGTGGTCGGCAGGAACGCCGGAGGCGCGGCCTGCGGAGGCGCGTCCCGCTCCCTGGTCCGGAACGACAACAGCGCGATCACCAGGAGCACCACCAGCGCGCACACACCGAGGAGCACCACGATCCACGGCACCGACGCCAACACCCGCGCCGCCCGCGAAGCTGCCGCACCGTCCGGCCGCACCGCCATCAGGTCTCCCCTCGTCCCCCACCGACGCGACAGCGTAGCCAGCGCCGCACGGACCCGAAACCGGGTGGGTACGGATCGGGCCAACCGGCCCCCGTCGGTCAGCCCGTCCGGACGACAGTGCAGATCAGAGGGCCGTCATCCGAGATGCGCAGCAGGTAGCGGTACCGCTCCCCTGGCACCGCCTGCCCCCGGCAGTCCAGGAACTCCCACTCCACCGCCACCATCGTCAACAGCGCGGACACCGGCTGCACGTCCTCGATCCGGGCGTGGGCAGCGACCAACTCCCGGGCCTGGTAGTCGGGTGCGGCGCCCACGAAGGACAGCGCCACCGCCGCCGCTGACGTGAACGAGAAACTGTAGGTGTCAGCCACCACCAGCCCCGGCAGGGCGTAGCAGCCGGCGATGGCCGGCAGGTCGCCTGAGGTCAACGCCACGCCGTACCGGTCGAAGAAGTCGGCCAACGTGTCAAGATCCGTGGAGGCGTTCACGGCCACAGCAATTGCCGGTCACCGGCCAGCTCAAACCTCAGCGCGGCGGCACCTGAACCTCGATCTCGGAACCCAACCGGGCGTCGCCGGCCAGACCAAGGTCGTCCCCGCTCCAGAACCGCCCCGGGTCGTACCAGTTCGGACGTCGACCCGCCGGCAGCAACCCCATTGCCTCATAGGTCACCGCCACCACCTCGGCGCAGTACGCCGTCTCCAGCGCCCGGTCCCGCTCCCCCGCCGACCGGGCCGAGCTGACCGGGCCGGAAGGGTTGGCGCGGTCGGTCGGGTTGGGGCGGTCAGCACGCTCGGTCGGGTCAGCACGGGCGGTCGGGTTGGGGCGCTCGGTCGGGTCGGGGTGAGGTGTCGGCTGGCCGAGGCGTGCCAACGCCGACAGGCCACCGAGGTGCGGCAACGCGGGAAGCCGGCCGGGACGCGGCAGCGCCGGCACCCGACCCCGCACCCAGCGCCACGCCAACTGGGCGGTCGACGGGAACGGCGTGCCGTCCAGCCGCGCGATCGTCCGCAGCACCGCCCGCTCCATCTCCGCGTCGGCCGGCGGGTCGAGCTGCCGCAACCAGGCCCGTTGGCCGTACCGGTTGGCCCAGACGCCCACCGCGTCCCGCAGGTCGTGCAGCTGGACGCCACGTTGGTGGCTGCCCGACCACAGGTCCGGCAACGATTTGCCCAACTCCGCGTGCCACATCAGCGGCGGCATGTCGTCCAGCACCACCGCCATCCCGACGTGATTCACCGGGCTGTTGGTGGTGAACTGGATCGCCCGGTCCGGCACGCTGCGGCCCCGGAACACCCACACGTCACCGGTGCGGGTCAACTCGACGGCCTCATCCAGGCTGATGCTCATGAGGGTCTAGCCTAGGCCGATGCGGCAACGAATGCGGTGGTGGAAGGTTCTCGGGCTGGCCGGGCTCGCGGGTGTCGCGGCCTCCGGCGTGGTCATCGCGCGGGCCGAACGGCGTCGGCGCGCGTACACCCCGGAGGAGATCCGGCAGCGGCTGCTGGAGCGGCATGCCCAGGCCAGCGACGCCGCGAAACCCGGTGACCCGACCTGACCCACCGTCCTCTGTAGATTGTCGTTGGGGCAGCCCGGCAGGTCGATGATCGATACGATGTGGCCATGACGACGCCCGTCGCACAACGGCCCTTCGTCCTGTCCATCCCGGCCGCGCCTGTCGAACGACACGGCAACGTCGACCTGCACCTGCCCACCCACACCGGTCGCGCGCCGGCCGTCGTGGTGGTGCACGGCGCTCCGCTGCCACCCGACGCGCCCGACCCTCGCGACTGGTTGCTCTACCGCGGCTACGGCGCGCTGCTCGCCGCGAGCGGCGTGGTCACCGCGCTGGTCAGCTACCAGGTGTCCGACCTGTCCGCGCTGCCCGCCGCGGCCGACGACATCGCCGCCATGGTCGAGCAGGTCCGCGCCGATCCGCGGGTCGACCCCGAGCGGGTGGTGCTGTGGTTCTTCTCCGGCGGCGGCCTCTTCGCGGCCGACTGGCTGCGCGTCCCGCCGGCCTGGCTGCGCGGGATCGCACTGACGTACCCGCTGCTCGTTCCGTTCCCCGGCTGGGAGGTCGACGCCCGGTTCCTGCCGGTCGAGGCACTCAGCTCGGGCACCGACGTGCCACTGGTGCTGACCCGCGCCGGTCAGGACATCCCGCCGGTCCTGGCCGGCATCGACGCGTTCCTCCCCGCGGCGACCGCCCAGGGCTGGCCGATGCAGGTGATCGAGGTGCCGGACGGGCAGCACTCCTTCGACATCCTCAACCACGGCCCGCAATCCGAGGCAGCCGTCCTGGCCGCCCGCGACGCCGTCCTGGAACTGCTCGACGCAACCTGACCACCTCCACCCGGTACCGATGCAGGGCGGCATGATCGACTCGGGTTCCGTGATGTCGGGGGGTCTCCGGCTTCGGGACACCGCGTTTTCAGGGAACCCGAGTGGATCATGCGGTTTCGGCCGT
>NZ_JBEXHV010000023.1:0-108402 GCF_040608275.1 Micromonospora sp. NPDC005205 | reverse complement strand
ACTCAACGACCGCCCCCGAATGACCCTGGGCTGGGCCACCCCAGGTGAGAAAATGACCCAGCTCCTCGGTGTTGCAACCACCGGTTGAGCCCGCCGTACTGACGGAAACTGTCCAAGATCTGCATGCGCTCCCGGATATGACCGGTCAGTCAGCGGGCCCGCCGGCCCATGGACAGTCTCGGGAGCCGGCAGGGCAGCCGCAGACACAGCCCCGCCGGCCGCACAGAGCACGCCGCCGACACGGCCCGCCGATTTGGGGGCGCACCCGCGCGGGCGACGTCGTGCCGTGGATCAGCGGACGGTGACCGTGACCGTGTGCCAGCCGGTGGCGCCGTCCGGGACGACGTCCTGCGTACGTTCGGTTTGGGTTTCACCTGTCGCGTCCGTCGCGCGGACCTGGAGCCGGTGCTCGCCCGGTGTGGCGTCCCAGCGCCAGGACCATTGGACCCAGGTGTCCACCGACACGGTGGGTGCCAGCGCGGCTTCCTGCCACGGGCCGTCGTCGACGCGTACCTCGACTCGGCGGATGCCCCGGTGCTGCGCCCAGGCCACCCCGGCGACGGTCACCGGGCCGGCGGTCAGCCGGTTACGTCCCCTGGGCGTGTCGATCCGGGACTGGGTCTTGATCGGCCCCTGGGGGGACCAGCCGCGCGGCACCCAGTACGCGTCGAAGTCGGCGAACCGGGTCAGCTCCAGCTCGGTCACCCATTTGCAGGCCGACACGTAGCCGTAGAGGCCCGGCACCACCACTCGCACCGGGAAGCCGTGCTCGACCGGCAGTGGCTCGCCGTTCATCCCGACGGCCAGCAGCGCGTCCCGTCCGTCGCGCAGCGCGGCGGTGGGGGTGCCGCAGGTCCAGCCGTCGACAGACCGGCCGACGACCTGGTCGGCGTCGTCGTCCGGCTCGACCTCGTCCAGCAGTTCTCGCAGGGGTACGCCGAGCCACAGGGCATTGCCGATCAGGTCCCCGCCCACCTCGTTGGAGACGCAGGCCAGCGTGACGTACCGCTCGACCAGTGGTCGGGCGAGCAGATCCGCGTAGCTGTAGGTGCGTTCCCTGCCGACCCGTCCGTGGATCCGCAGCCGCCAGGTGTCCGGGTCGACCTGGGGCACCACCAGCGCGGTGTCGATCCGGTAGAACCCGAAGTTGGGGGTGACGTACGGCGCGAGCTGCGTCAGTGAGAGGTCCGCGCCTGCCGGTACGGCCGGTGCGGGGGCGACCGGGGCGGGCAGGCGGATCGCGTCGCGGGCTGCGGACACGCCGCGCCGCCCTGCCAGCCACCGCCCACCGAGGCCGGCCACCACGGCCGTGCCGAGCAGTACTCCGCTGCCGGTGAGGAACCGTCGCCGCGACTCCGGGTCCACTTCGGCAGGCCCGACCGCTTCGACCGCCGTCGTCGGCCCGGCGGGAGTCACCGGCACCGGCCCTGCCGGGGACACCGGCACCGACTCTCCGGGCGACCCTGACCCCGAACCAGCCTGCGACCCGGGACCAGCATGCGACCCCGGACCAGCCTGCGACCCCGGACCAGCCTGCGACCCCGGACCAGCCTGCGACCCCGGACCGGCCTGTGACACCGGACCAGCGGGCGGCGTGGGTGATGACCAGGACCAGGGGTCCAGCTCGAACGGTCCGCCGATGAACAGCCAGAGCACCAGGGCGCCGAGGCCGGCGCCGACCAGGGACGGCAGCGCGTCGGCGAGGTCAGCACCGGAGCGGGTCAACGCGGCTGCCACGCCGATGGCGCCGAACGCGGCGATGCCGGCCAGGCCGAGTGCCAGTCGGCGGACCGCCAGTACGCCGAAGAGGGCGGCGAAGCCTCCCAGCAACACGGCCGTGCCGACCAGCAGCGCGATCTTGTCGGCGGTGCCGAAGAGGTCGATGGCGAGTTGCTTCAGCGATTCGGGGACGGCGTCGACGACGACCCCGCCGACCGCGACCAGGGGCGCCGACCGGGGACCGGTCAACACCGCGACCGGTTCGGCGATCCCGATCGCGACGGCGGCGGCGGTGATTCCGGCCAACGCGGCGTACCGCCGTGACGTGGTGCTCATCGGCCCAGTGTGCGCGATCATCTCGCCCGGTCGCCAACAACGTCAGCGTTCGGTAATGACCTGGCAGCCCGCAGGAACGAGCCCGGGGCGCACCGCCTGACGGCGGTGCGCCCCGGAACGGGTGTCGCTACCGGATCAGAAGCCCGGACCGTGCTGGTGGCCGTGACCGTGGCCGTGCCCGCCGCCGGCGGCCGGCTCGGCCTGCTCCGGCTTCTCCACCACGAGGCTCTCCGTGGTGAGCAGCAGACCGGCGATCGAGGCGGCGTTGGTGACCGCGTTGCGGGTCACCTTCACCGGGTCGATGATGCCGGCCTTGACCAGGTCGACGTACTCGCCCTTGGCGGCGTCGAGGCCGTTGCCCCACTTGAGGTCGGCGACCTTCTGCGTCACGACGTAGCCGTCGTGACCGGCGTTCTGGGCGATCCAGCGCAGCGGCTCGACGAGCGCCTTGCGCACGACCGAGACACCGACCTTCTCGTCACCGGTGAAGCCCAGGTCGTCGTCGAGCACCGAGCGGATCTGCACCAGGGCGGCGCCGCCGCCGGGCACAGTGCCCTCCTCGACCGCAGCCTTGGTCGCCGCGATGGCGTCCTCGATGCGGTGCTTGCGCTCCTTCATCTCGACCTCGGTCGCCGCGCCGGCCTTGATGACGGCGATGCCACCGGAGAGCTTCGCCAGCCGCTCGGCCAGCTTCTCCCGGTCCCAGTCGGAGTCGGAGGCCTCGATCTCCTTGCGGATCTGGGAGACCCGGTCGGTGACGTCGGCCTTCTGGCCACCGCCGTCGACGATCGTGGTGTTCTCCTTGTCGACCACGACGCGCCGGGCGGTGCCGAGCACCTCCAGGCCGACCTGGTCGAGCTTGTAGCCCAGCTCCGGGGCGACCAGTTCGGCGCCCGTGGAGATCGCGATGTCCTGGAGCATCGCCTTGCGCCGGTCCCCGAAGCCCGGGGCCTTGACCGCGCAGACCTTGAGGGTCTTGCGCAGCGAGTTGACCACCAGGGTGGAGAGCGCCTGACCGTCCACGTCCTCGGCGATGATCAGCAGGGGCTTGCTGTTCTGCAGGATCTTCTCCAGCAGCGGCAGCAGCTCTTCGATCGCCGAGATCTTCTGGGTGGTGACCAGGATGTACGCGTCCTCAAGGACGGACTCCTGGCTCTCCAGGTCGGTGACGAAGTTCGGCGAGATGAAGCCCTTGTCGAACTGGAGACCCTCGGTCACGTCCAGTTCGGTGGTGAGCATGGAGCCTTCCTCGACGGTGATGACACCGTCGCGGCCGACCCGCTCCATCGCCTCGGCGATCAGGTCGCCGATCGTGGCGTCCTGCGCGGAGATCGTCGCCACGTTCGCGATCGACTCCTTGCTGGTGACCTCGGCGGCCTTGCCGAGCAGCGCCTCGGAGACCTTGGCGGCCGCCGCGTCGATGCCCCGCTTGAGGCCGGCCGGGTTGGTCCCGGCGGTCACGTTGCGCAGACCCTCGCGAACCATCGCCTGGGCCAGCACGGTCGCGGTGGTGGTGCCGTCACCGGCGACGTCGTTGGTCTTGGTCGCCACCTCCTTGACAAGCTGCGCGCCAAGGTTCTCGTACGGGTTGGTGAGCTCGATCTCCTTGGCGATGGTCACACCATCGTTGGTGATCGTCGGCGCACCGAACTTCTTGTCCAGGACGACGTTGCGCCCGCGCGGGCCGAGGGTGACCTTGACCACGTCCGCGAGGGCGTTGACACCGTGCTCCAGCAGGTGCCGGGCGTCGTCCGAAAAGCTCAGGATCTTCGCCATTAATGTCCCTTCGAAGTGCCACTGCCCCGGCCCGGCGAGCCGGACCGGGGCAGTGGCACTGATCGGTTGCTTACTTCTCGATGACCGCGAGGACGTCGCGGGCGGAGAGCACCAGGTACTCCTCGCCGGCGTACTTGACCTCGGTGCCGCCGTACTTCGAGTAAAGGACGGTGTCGCCGACCTGCACGTCAACCGGAACCCGGTTGCCGTTGTCGTCGACGCGGCCCGGGCCGACAGCGAGGACAGTGCCCTCCTGCGGCTTCTCCTTGGCGGTGTCGGGGATCACGATGCCCGACGCCGTGGTGGTCTCAGCCTCGTTCGCCTGGACCACGATGCGGTCCTCGAGCGGCTTGATAGCAACCTTGGTCGCGGTAGTCACGGGCATACCCTCCTGGGGTACTGGTTTCGTTGCTGGCCAGCGGGGCTGACCATCGTCAATCTGCCTCATGCCACCGGGCGGGGCCGTCGTCGCGGGTGCCGGTCCGCCTGGCGTGCGCACCCGGGTCGTGAGACCCGGAAGCTGGCACCCTCAGGGTGAGAGTGCTAATCGCAGGTTATTCCGTGGCTAGCACTCCGTCAAGGAGAGTGCCAGCGCGTCGCGCCCCGCCAGCCAAGTTTTCCGAGTCGGACGGGACAATGGCCGGGTGGATCTCGATCAGCTGGCGGCGCTGCGTACCCCTGAGGGGTCGGCCGCGCTCACCGCGGCGGCCGACCTGGCCGGCGGTGATCCACTGGTCGCGGCGTCGGCCCTGCGCGCGACCGGGGTGCCGCCGACGTTGGCCGCGGCGGCGTTGACCCAGGCCGAGTTGCGCCACCGGGCGGTCGGCAAGTTCGGCTCGGCCGCCGCTGGGATGTTCCTCACCCGCCCCGGCCTGGAGCAGGCAACCCGCCGGGTGGTCGCCGACCGTCGAGCCGCCCGGTTGCACGCGGCCGGCGTGCGGACCCTGGCCGATCTCGGGTGCGGGCTCGGGGCCGACGCGCTGGCCGCCGCCCGCGCCGGCATCCGGGTGTACGGGGTGGAGGCCGACCCGGTGACCGCCGCGATGGCCGCCGCCAACGCCGAGGCGGCCGGCCTGACCGAGCTGTTCACCGTCGAGTGCGGCGACGCGACCGGGTTCGACGTGTCACTGGTCGACGGGGTCTTCTGCGACCCGGCCCGCCGCGCCACCGGCACCGGGCGGCGGATCTTCGACCCGCGCGCCTACTCGCCACCGTGGGACTTCGTCACCGGGTTGGCCGAGCGGGTGCCGCGCACCGTGGTGAAGGTCGCGCCGGGCCTGGACCACTCGCTCATCCCGGCCGGGGCGGAGGCCGAGTGGGTCGGCGTGGACGGCGACCTGGTCGAGGCCGCGCTCTGGTGCGGTGAGCTGGCGGAGGTGCCCCGTCGCGCCACCCTCTACCGCCAGCGGGGCGCCGAGGCCCACAGCCACCAGCTCACCGGCTCGGGCGCCGCCGAGGCACCGGTCGGGCCGCCGCGTCGCTACCTGTACGACCCGGACCCGGCGGTGGTGCGCGCGCACCTTGTGGCCGAACTGGCCAGCGAACTGGACGCCAACCTGGGCGATCCGAGCATCGCCTACCTCTACGCCGACCAGCCGGTCCGCACCCCGTACGCGCGCTGCCTGGAGATCACCGACGTGTTGCCGTTCTCGCTCAAGCGCCTGCGGGCGCTGCTGCGCGACCGCCGGGTGGGCCGGGTGGAGATCCTGAAGCGGGGTTCGGCGCTCACCCCGGAGCAACTCCGGCGGGACCTGCGGCTGGCTGGGGACGCGGCGGCGAGTCTGGTGCTCACCCGGGTCGGCGGCGCACCGACGGTGCTGATCGGCCGGCCGGTCGACTAGCGTCGTCGCCGTGGCGGAACAGGGCACGCCGGCAACGGCACTGTTGGTCAAGCGCGGCATCGCGCATCGCACCCATCCGTACCGGGTGGCGCCG
The DNA here is from genome assembly GCF_040608275.1 of Micromonospora sp. NPDC005205. Lineage (NCBI taxonomy): Bacteria > Bacillati > Actinomycetota > Actinomycetes > Micromonosporales > Micromonosporaceae > Micromonospora > Micromonospora sp. NPDC005205. Next base: position 102,636 of record NZ_JBEXHV010000023.1, on the reverse strand, counting down.
GACGCCCCGAACTACGGCGCGTTGGTGGCGGTGGCGCTCGGCGTGGCACCGGAGCGCGTGTTCAAGTCTCTGGTGACCGACGTCGACGGCGCGCTCACCGTGGCGGTCGTTCCGGTCACCGGCGAGTTGGATCTGAAGGCTCTCGCGGCTGCGGTCGGCGGTAAGCGGGCGGCGTTGGCCGACCGGGCGGTCGCCGAGCGGGCCACCGGTTACGTACGCGGTGGGATCAGCCCGCTCGGGCAGCGTCGACGGTTGCCCATCGTGCTGGACGAATCCGCGCTGGATCTCCCGACGATCTACGTCTCGGCTGGTCGGCGCGGTCTGCAACTCGAACTGGCCGCGGCGGATCTGGTGGCGCTGACCGACGCCCGCACCGCGCCGTTGCAGACCCACTGACGACAGTCGTTACGTCGACTCCCCCGTGGGATACCCGCGGAGTAACAGTCGCGTTGCTGAATTGTTATCGCTCCCAACAAACTATGCACCTGCGCGGTCTTGTGGAGCCGGTGTGACGCGAAATACGTTGCCGGACACAACAAAACAACACCTCCCCCACCTCCGAAAGGACCCTGCACATGCGTAAGGGGATCCTCACCATCGCCGCCGTGGGCCTGCTCGCGACCGGCGGCTTGACCGCCTGTGGCGACGACTCCGGCACCGGCTCGACCGACTCCAAAAAGACCCCCAAGATCGGCGTGATCCTTCCGGACAGCAAGTCCTCCCCCCGCTGGGAGACGGCGGACCGCCGCTTCCTGGAGGAGGCGTTCAAGGCCGCCGGCGTCCAGTCCGACATTCAGAACGCCCAGAACGACAAGGCCGCCTTCCAGACCATCGCCGACCAGATGATCACCGGCGGCGTCACCGCCCTGATGATCGTCAACCTGGACTCCGGCACCGGCAAGGCCGTGCTCGACAAGGCCAAGTCGCAGGGCATCGCCACCATCGACTACGACCGGCTCACCCTCGGCGGCTCCGCCCAGTACTACGTCAGCTTCGACAACGAGACCGTCGGCAAGCTCCAGGGCGAGGGTCTGGCGAAGTGCCTGACCGAGAAGAACGCCAAGAACCCGGTCGTGGCATACCTGAACGGCTCCCCCACCGACAACAACGCCACCCTGTTCAAGGCCGGATACGACTCGGTGCTCAAGCCGAAGTTCGACTCCAAGGAATACACCAAGGGCCCGGACGACGCCGTGCCGGGCTGGGACGGCCCCACCGCCGCGACCATCTTCGAGCAGCAGCTCACCGCGACCAAGGGCAAGATCGACGGCGTGCTGGCCGCCAACGACACTCTCGGCAACGCCGCCATCTCGATCCTGAAGAAGAACAAGATCAACGGCAAGGTGCCGGTGACCGGGCAGGACGCCAGCGTGGAGGGCCTGCAGAACATCCTCGCCGGTGACCAGTGCATGACCGTCTACAAGGCAGTCCGGGAAGAGGCCAAGGCCGCCGCGGACCTGGCCATCGCGCTGGCCAAGGGCGAGAAGAAGGACACCGGCCAGTCGGTGAAGGACGGTGACCGCGACGTCCCCTCGGTGCTGCTCACCCCGAAGGCCATCTACAAGGACAACGTCAAGGACGTCATCGCCGACGGCTACGCGACCAAGGAGCAGGTCTGCACCGCGGCGTACGCCAAGTTCTGCGCCGAAGCCGGCATCAGCTGACCGACGCCGCAGTACCCGCCGGAACGACCACCGCCGCCCGGCACGGGAGCACCCTCCCGTGCCGGGCGGCGCCCGCCGGACGGGCCCCGACCCTCCCTTAAGAAGGAGACCCCCGTGTCCGCGACCCCCCTGCTGGAACTCCGCGGGATCGACAAGAGCTTCGGTCCCGTCCAGGTGCTCCGCGACGTCGCACTGACCGTCCACCCAGGCGAGGTGACCGCACTGGTCGGCGACAACGGCGCCGGCAAGTCGACCCTGGTGAAGTGCATCAGCGGCATCCACCCCACCGACGCCGGAGAGTTCCTGTTCAACGGTGAACCGGTGCACATCGGCAGCCCCCGCGACGCCGCCGCCCTCGGCATCGAGGTCGTCTACCAGGACCTCGCGCTCTGCGACAACCTGGACATCGTGCAGAACATGTTCCTCGGCCGGGAGAGGCGCAGCGGCATCGTCCTCGACGAGCCGACAATGGAACAGCTCGCCGCCGAAACCCTGGCAGGGCTCTCCATCCGCACCGTCACCTCACTTCGCCAGCACGTGTCCAGCCTCTCCGGCGGGCAGCGCCAGACCGTGGCCATCGCCAAGGCGGTGCTCTGGAACAGCAAGCTCGTCATCCTGGACGAGCCGACCGCGGCGCTCGGCGTGGCACAGACCGCCCAGGTGCTCGAACTGGTCCGCCGCCTCGCCGACAACGGCCTGGCCGTGGTGCTCATCTCGCACAACATGAACGACGTCTTCGCCGTCTCCGACCGGATCGCCGCGCTGTACCTCGGCCAGATGGTCGCCCAGGTGAAGACCACCGACATCACCCACGCCCAGGTGGTCGAGCTGATCACCGCCGGGCGCTCGGGCGGGCTCGGCCTCGCCACCGACCCGGGCAGCAACGGCGACGGCCCGCAGGCGGCCGACTCGATCTCAGGAGGCGTCCGATGACCACCACCGCCGTGCGGAAGGACGGCCCCGCGGCCGTCACACCCCCGCCGACCGTCGGGGGCCACGTCCGCAACTACCTGAGTCGCGTGCGCGGTGGCGACGTCGGCGCGCTGCCAGCCGTGCTCGGCCTGATCGTGCTCTGCACCGTCTTCGGGATCATGCGGCCGTCGTCGTTCCTGTCGGCCGGCAACTTCGCCAACCTCTTCACCCAGGGCGCGGCGGTCACGCTGATCGCGATGGGCCTGGTCTTCGTGCTGCTGCTCGGCGAGATCGACCTCTCCGCCGGCTTCGCCAGCGGCGTCTGTGCTGCGGTGCTGGCCAACGTGGTCACAGTGCTCGGCTACCCCTGGTGGGTCGCGGTGCTCGCCGCGGTCGCCACCGGCGTGGTCATCGGCACCACGCTCGGCATGCTCGTCGCGAAGATCGGCATTCCGTCCTTCGTGGTCACCCTCGCCGGCTTCCTCGCCTTCCAGGGCGTCGTGTTGATGCTCGTGCAGGAGGGCACCAACATCTCCGTCCGCGACGAGGTGCTGGTCGCCATCGCCAACCGCAACCTCGCCCCCGCGCTGGGCTGGGCGCTGACCGCCGTCGCCGTCGTGGGCTACGCGGCGGTGCAACTGCTACGCCACCGCAACCGGGCGGCACGTGGTCTGATCACCGACCCGCTCGCGGTGGTGGCGCTGCGGATCGGCGGGCTCGCCGTCATCCTCGGCACCGCTGTGTACGTGCTCAACCTGGAGCGCAGCCGCAACGTCCTCATCGTCTCGCTCAAGGGTGTGCCGATCGTGGTGCCGATCATCGCGGTGCTGCTGGTCATCTGGACCTTCGTGCTGCAGCGCACCAGCTACGGCCGGCACATCTACGCCGTGGGCGGCAACCGGGAAGCCGCCCGCCGAGCCGGCATCGGCGTCGACCGGATCCGGATCTCGGTCTTCGTGATCTGCTCGTCCATGGCCGCCATTGGTGGCATCGTGGCGGCCAGCCGGGCCAACTCGGTCGACCCGAACACCGGGGGCAGTAACGTACTGCTCTACGCGGTGGGCGCAGCGGTGATCGGCGGCACCAGCCTGTTCGGTGGCAAGGGCCGCGTCTTCGACGCCGTGCTCGGCGGCGCGGTGGTCGCTGTCATCGAGAACGGAATGGGCCTGATGGGATACACCGCGGGAGTCAAGTACGTGGTCACCGGTGTCGTACTGCTGCTCGCGGCCAGCGTCGACGCGCTCTCCCGCCGCCGCGCGGCAGCCACCGGCACCCGCTGACCGCGCGGGAGGTGGCACCAGCATGCGCCCAGGACCGAGCCAGGATGACGTACGACGGCAGAACCTCGGTGCCCTGCTGCGACACGTGCACGTCCACGGGGCGACCACCCGTGCCGAACTGACCACCACGCTGGGCCTCAACCGCAGCACCATCGGCGCGCTCACCGCCGACCTGTCCGCAGTAGGGCTGGTCAGCGAAGGGGCACCGAAGGAGACCGGCCGGGCCGGACGACCGTCACTGGTCGTCCGGCCCGAGTCGGCGCGGGTCTACGCGTACGCGTACTCGGTGGAGGTGGACCGGCTGCGCGCCGCCCGGATCGGGCTGGGTGGCGCGGTCCTGGACCGCCGGGACCTGGACCGGCCGCGCGGTCTGCTGGCCGCGGAGGCCGCGCCGCTGCTGGCCGGCGCGGTCAAGGAGATGCAGCAGTTGGTGCCGGCCGACGCGATCTGCGTCGGCGCCGGCGTCGCGGTCTGCGGCATGGTCCGCCGGGACGACGGCCTGGTCCGGCTCGGCCCCACCACCGGCTGGGTGGACGAGCCGATCGGCTCGGCCCTCGCCGACGAGCTGGGCATCGACGTACCGGTCACGGTGGGCAACGTGGCGGACGTCGCCGCGTTCGCCGAGCACGCACGGGGTGTTGCGGCCGGTTGCGACAACGTTCTCTACCTGTACGGCGACGTCGGCGTGGGTGCCGGCATCATCGCCGGTGGACGTCGGCTGACCGGGCACGGTGGGTACGGCGGCGAGGTCGGCCACATGAAGGTGGTCCGCGACGGCCGGCCCTGTGAGTGCGGCTCCCGGGGTTGCTGGGAGACCGAGATCGGCGAGCACGGTCTGCTGCGCGCTGCCGGACGTTCCGACGCCCGGGGTCGCGACGCCCTGCTGGCCGTCTTCGACGCCGCCGACCGGGGCGACGCCCGGGCCCAGACGGCGGTCCGCCAGGCCGGCGACTGGCTCGGCTTCGGCGTCGCCAACCTGGTGAACATCTTCAACCCCGAAATGGTCATCTTCGGCGGCACCATGCGCGACCTCTACCTCGCGGCGGCGGCCCAGATCCGCAGCCGGCTCAACTCCAACGCGCTCGGAGCCTGCCTGGAGCACGTCCGGCTGCGCACGCCCAAGCTGGGCGCGGACGCCCCCCTGATCGGGGCCGCCGAGTTGGCCTTCGAACGACTCCTCGCGGACCCCCTCGACGTGGGCTGATCCGTCCGCTGTCCGGCGTGGATGTCGACCTGCTCGCTGTCACCCGCTGATCCGGCTCCCTTCGCGATGAACTTATCGCGCGATCAGTCCGTACCAGTGGGCGGACGGGCAACCGGCATGGTACGGCTGCCCGGTCCGAACGCGTTCCGGTCCGGACCGAGGAGGCACCACAGACATGGCACCGCTCAGATCCGCCCATCGCCGACTGGGCACCCGGACCCACCGAGCGGCGATGCTGCTCATCGCGGTCATCGCGGGGGTCGGTGTCCTGCCCGGCGTGGCCGTCGCCGCACCCGCCGGCGGGCGACAGCTCAACGCCGCCGACATGACACTGCTCAACGGGGTGCGGTTGGCCGGGCTGTGGGAGATGCCGGCCGGCCAGATGGCCGCCGAAAAGGGGCAGTCGGCCAAGGTACGGGAGATCGGCGCCGGCATCGCCAGCGAGCACCAGCGGCTCGACGAACTCGTCGTGGAGGCGGCCAACAAGCTGGGCGCGAGCATCCCGAGCGAGCCGACGGCCCAACAAAAGGGCTGGCTGACGGAGATGAAGGACGCCTCCGGCGCCCGGTTCGATCAGATCTTCGTGACCCGCCTCCGGGTCGCTCATGGCGGCATTCTCCCGGTGATCAGCGCAGTACGGGCCAGCACCCGGGACGCCACCGTCCGCAAGCTCTGCGAGGACGCCACCGGCTTCGTCACGCATCACATGCAGATGCTGGAGTCCACCGGCCTGGTTCGGTGGCCCGAACTGCCGCCGGCCGCGCTGCCCGCCCCCGGCCAGGACGGCCTGCTGGCCGCCGCCGGGGCGAACGCCGGCCCGCAGCCCGGAGTCAGCAGCACCGTCGTGTGGCTGGTCTTCCTCGCCGCGCTGGGCACCGGCGGAATCGCCACCTACCGGATGTTGCGCCGCAGCTGAGCGATCAGCCAGCGGCCTGGATGGTGGCTCGCGTTACCGGTCCACCTGGGTGAAGTCCCAGGAGTGCGGGGCGCGGGCCACCAGCAGGGCTGGCGGGTCCGGCAGCGGGCGAGGGCTGCTGCGCCACTTGGAGATCACCACCACCCGGTGGTCGGTAGAGGAGAAGACCTCGCTGGAGACGTGGAGCGGGTCGTGCTCCAACTCGGGCAGGGCGGTGTCGCACACCCAGGTGATCAGGTCGGCGACTCCGTACGCCTCGGCGCGCGCCTCCCACATCCGCACGATCATGTCCGCCGCCCCCGTCACACGCTGACCGTGGTCAACGGCAGCGCCGAATCGGCTGGCAGGTCCAGTCGGCTCGGAGCGACCCCGGCGGCGACCAGATGCGAACCGAGCGCGGCCACCATCGCGCCGTTGTCGGTGCACAGCTTCGGCCGGGGTACCCGGACCCGGATGCCGTACTTCTCGGCTCGCTGCTCGGCCATCGCCCGCAGCCGGGAGTTCGCCGCCACTCCCCCGCCGATGACCAGGGTCTCGATGCCCTGCGCCCGGCAGGCGGCGAGCGCCTTGTTGGTCAGGACGTCACAGACCGCCTCCTGGAAGGACGCGGCCACGTCGGCCACCGGAACCGCCTCACCGGCACGTTGACGGGCCTCGACCCACCGGGCCACCGCCGTCTTCAGGCCCGAGAACGAAAAGTCGTACCGGTGGGCGGCTAGATCCTTCGCAGCGGTCAGACCGCGGGGGAAGGCGATCGAGGCGGCATCGCCGGCCCGGGCCTCCCGGTCGATGGGCGGACCTCCCGGGAACGGCAACCCGAGCAGCCGGGCGACCTTGTCGAACGCTTCCCCGGCCGCGTCGTCGATGGTGGCGCCGAGCGGGGTGACACCCCGGGCCAGGTCGTCCACGAGCAGTAGGGACGAGTGCCCGCCGGACACCAGGAGCGCGATGGCGGGTTCGGGCAGTGGGCCGTGCTCAAGGGTGTCCACCGCGACGTGGGCGGCGAGGTGGTTGACGCCGTAGACGGGCTTCTCGGCGGCGACCGCGTACCCCTTGGCGGCAGCGACGCCGACCAGCAACGCACCGGCCAGCCCCGGCCCCGAGGTGACAGCGATCGCGTCGATGTCGGCCAGCGTGACGCCGGCCTCGGTCAGGGCCCGGTCCATGGTCGGCACGATGGCCTCCAGGTGAGCCCGACTGGCCACCTCCGGTACCACACCCCCGAACCGGGCGTGTTCCTCGACGCTGGAGGCGAGCGCGTCGGCCAGCAGGGTGTGCCCCCGCACGATGCCGACACCGGTCTCGTCGCAGGAGGTCTCGATACCCAGGATCAGTGGTTCGTCAGCCATTGTCGTGTGGTCCATTCCCGGTCGGCTCGGCGTCGCGCCGCATGACCAGCGCGTCTGTGTTGCTCGGTTGGTAGTAGCCGCGCCGCACCCCGATCGGCTCGAAACCGTACGTCGCGTAGAGCCGCTGAGCTGCGGCGTTGTCCACGGCGACCTCCAGCAGGGTGCTGCTGGCGTCGCGCCGGACCGCCTCGGCGAGCAACTCCTCCAGCAGGGCACGGCCTACGCCGCGCCGCTGGGCGTCCCGGCGGACGGCGATGTTCTGTACCCACACCTCGTCCGGCGGAACGCCGGCGAGCCCGGCGTAGCCGAGCACCGACCCGTCCGCGTCGACGGCGACCCGGTAGTGGTGCCCGTTGGCAAGCTCGCTCCAGAACATGGCTGGCGACCACTTCTCAGCGCCGAAGAGGTCCGCCTCGATCGGCAGCACGTCGTCGATGTGCCACCAGCGGAACGGTTCGAGCCGTACCACGGTCATGGCAGGACCGGTTTGCGGCCGGTCGCCGCCACCGCGTCGGGGCGACGCAGGTAGAGCGGAGTGAGCCGCTCACTGGACGCCCCCGCCCGGATCCGCTCGGCGGCGAGCAACGCCAGCACTGTCGCGTCCGGATAGCGCGGCTCGACCCGAACGGGCAGGTCCAGGACGTCTGCGTACCGGTGCGCTCCGTCACCGACCGCGATCGTCGCGCCCAGTTCGCGGGCCCGCGCGGCGGCGACCGCCGGCGCGGACACCTCGGGCCCGACGATCCGCTGGCCGGCGCCGTCGTAGACGGCCCAGTAGAGCTCCTTGCGCCGGGCGTCGCTGGCGGCCAGGACCGGCGTGCCGGACGCCGCCGGGTAACCGATGGCGTCCAGCGAACAGACACCGTACGTGGGGATCCCCAGCACCTGACCCATCGTCGCGGCGGTGACCAGGCCGACCCGTAGCCCGGTGAACGGACCCGGGCCGAGCCCAGCGACGATGGCCGCCAGGTCACGCGGGCGCACGTCGGCGTCGGCGAGGACCGCATCCACCTGGGGCGCGAGCAGCTCACCGTGCGCGCGGGCATCGACCGTGCACCGGTGCGCCCGCGACGCCACGCCGTCTGCCGAGATCTCCACCAGCGCCGCGGTGACCGCGGGGGTCGAGCTGTCCACCACGAGTACGAGCACGGTAAGCCAGCCTAGCCGCCCCGCCCAGCACCCCGGTCACGCCCCGCCCCGCCACCCCCCTTCGCCCCTCGCCCCGACCTCGCCCGCCCCGCCCTCTCTCGCCCGGACCATGCACCGACCTTGCCCCGCCCCGCCACCCGCCTTCGCCCCCCACCGCCCGCCGCCCGGACCTTGTACCGACCTTGCCCCGCCAGCCACCGGCCTGCGCCTCTCGCCCCGACCTCGCCCGCCCGCTCGCTCTCGCCCGGACCTTGCCCCGCCCCGCCGCCCGCGTTCGCCCTTCGTCTCGCGCCGCCCCACGCCGCCTCGCGTCCCACCCCGCCTCGGCTCGCCCCCTGCCGGCCCACCCCGCGCCCGACGGCGAACGCGTCTATCCCACCCTCACCGGCCGCCGCAACGGACCCCTGACCCGCCGAGCGCATGGCCTGGCGGGCTTCACTCCGATGAGCGTGATGTCTGTGAGTCATCGTGATGACTCACAGACATCAGGCTCATCGGGGGAAGTGGTTCCAGCGCTCGTCCCTGGCTAGCCGTTGGGCTTGGCGGCCAACAGCGGCAGGCAGTCTGCGGCGGGGTGGGCAATGTGGGGGCGGCGCGGTCAGCTTCTTGGGGCGCGCGGATCGCGCCGCAAGTCGCCGACCTGCCGCAGCGGGATCGCGGGCATCTCGCCCGTGGTCCACGATGCCGGGATGTCATCGACTCGCCTTGTCACCCTGCTCGGTGCTGCCGCGCGGCATCAGCGACAGCTGCGCGACCTGAGCCAACGTCAGTTGGCCGCGTTGGCCGAGGTCGACCAGGCCGCGGTGGCCCGGTTCGAACGTGGTGAGCGAGCGCCGACGATCCCGGTGCTGGAACGGCTGTTTGCCGCGATGGACGTGCAGTTGGTCGTCGGAGTCGAGCCGTTGGACGCGCACCTCGACGCCCAGATCGACGGCTTGGCCGCCCGGCCGATCGCCGAGCGGATCGACGGGTTGGGGCTGGATCGGCTGCTGGACCGGCTCACCGACTTCCCACAGGTGATCACCGGTTGCACAGCGGCGTTGCTACAGGGCGCGCCGGTGCCGGTCGACGCGCTGGAGATCGCCCTGCGTTGGCAAGACTCCACACCGTTCACCCGCTGGCTGGAGACGAACTACGGGCAGCGGTGGAACGACCGCTGGGGTGAGTTCGGCGGGGTGTGGTTGGAGCCCGAGGAGCCGGGCGAACACCGGTGGTCGACCCGGTACGGGGAGATCAGGGCCACGATGTGCGACGAGCTGCCCGAGACGATCGAGGTGCGCCACGGCGAAAGGATCTACCAGGTGGTGCCGCTCGTCGAGCTGGAACTCAGCGAGCCGCGCGCCGCCGGACTGTTACGCCGCTACCGCAACCGGCAGTTGGCCAGCGACAGCTGAGTCAACTGCCGGCCCGGCGGTGCAACGTCGACGAGCGGCTCAGCCGGCGGTGCGCTCCCAATCGATGGTGGGCAGGCCGGCGTCGGCGAGTGCCTTGTTGGCGGCGCTGAACGGGCGGCTGCCGAGGAAGCCGCGCGGGTTCATCGGGCTGGGGTGACCCGCCTCCAGCACCACGTGCTGCGGGTTGGTGACCAGCGCGGCCTTCTTGCGGGCGTAGCCGCCCCAGAGCAGGAAGACCACCCGGTCCGGTGCCGCGTCCAGTGCCCGGATCGTCGCGTCGGTGAACTCTTCCCAGCCGGCGTTGGCGTGCGAGCCCGGGGTGGCCTGCCGGACGGTCAGCACCGCGTTGAGCAGCAGCACCCCCTGGGCGGCCCACCCGTCGAGGTTGCCGCTGCGCGGCTTGGGGACGCCCACGTCCTCGCCCAGCTCCTTGAAGACGTTGCGCAACGACGGCGGCACCGTCACACCGTCGCGGACGCTGAAGCTCAACCCGTGAGCCTGCCCGGCCCGGTGGTAGGGATCCTGCCCGAGGATGAGCACCCGGGTGCCCTGCGGCGGGCACAGCCGGTATGCCGAGAACAGATCCTCCTGCGGCGGAAAGACCGTCTGCGTCGCGTATTCCCGGGCGACGAACTCGCCAAGCGCGGCGGTGCGTGCCGGGTCGAGGTGCGGGGTGAGCACTGCGCGCCACTGCTCCGGCAGCAGGGCCAGCAGATCCAGGGCGGGGGCGTCGTCGGGCATCGGGAACCTCTCACAGCGCGGGTCGGTCCCCCGCACTCTAGGCATCGGGTACGACAGCCACCGACCTAGCCCAGGTCGGCGAGCCGCCGGGCCCAGTCACCGCCGATCGGGTCCAGCTCGACGATGCGGGTGTCGTCGTCGCGGCGGTCGATGCGAACCCGTAGGTGCGCGTCCACCAACTGCTCCACCAGGCCCTCGCCCCACTCCACCACTGTCACCGAGTCGTCCACCGAGGCGTCGAGGTCCAGGTCGTCGATCTCGGCGCGCGGGTCGGTGGCGTCACCCAACCGGTACGCGTCGGCGTGCACGAGTGCCACCCGGCCGCCCCGGGCCGGATCGGGGCGGTGCACCCGGGCGATCACGAAGGTCGGCGAGGTGATGTCCCCGAGGACACCGAGCCCGGCCCCGACGCCCTGGGTGAGCGCGGTCTTGCCGGCACCCAACGGGCCGGTCAACAGCACCAGGTCGCCGGCGCGCAGCAGCCCGGCCAGCCGCCGGCCGAAGTCCCGAGTGTCTTCGACGGTCGGCAGCTTGACGACGTGACTCACCGTTCCTCCACGCTCTGCAATGACTCCAGGAACCGCGCCAGGGCGGCGTTGACCTCGTCCGCGTGCTCCAACATCACCACGTGACCGCTGTCCTTGATCTTCACGAACTCGGCGTGCGGCAACCGTCGGACGATCTCCTCGGAGTGGGTCACCGGCGTGATCATGTCCTTGTCGCCGACCACCACGAGCACCGGAGTCGCCGCCAGCGCCGCCAGCGCCGGGAAGCGCGAGTGGGTGGCCAGGGTCCGCAGGTAGCGGGTCACCGTGTCGGCCGACGTCCGGGAGTTCATCGTCTCCACGTAGGACACCAGCGACGGGCTGGGCTTGCGGGTGCCGAAGCCGTACTTGCGGGTCAGTAACCAGGCCACGTTCGACGTAGACTTGCGGGCCTTGTCGATCACCGGCCCGCCGTACCGGGTGGCGTTGCTGACCATGTAGAGCACTGGGCCGCCGACCCGGCCGAGCAGCGCGGGCGCGACCAGCTTGGTCTCCGCGATGAGCCCGCCCGACGTGGCCATCAGAACGGTGCCCACCACCCGGTCACCGAACAGCTCTCCGAACAACTCGGCGAACGCCATGATCGTCATGCCGCCCATCGAGTGGCCGACCAGCACCAGCGGCCCGTCCGGTGCGGTTCGGTCGATCACCTGACGCAGCGTTCGGCCGAGCACGGCGAGGTCGTACTCCCCGGTCTCCAGCCGGCCGGACCGGCCGTGACCGGGCTGGTCGTACGCCACGATCCGGTAGTCACCGCGGGCGGCGAGCATCTGGCGCTGGAAGTGGAACGTCCCCATGTCCAGGCAGAAGCCGTGCACCAGCACCACAGTCGGGTGCCCCGGCACCGGCCGGGTGGGCTCGACCACCTCGACGTGGATGTCGGTGCCGTCCGGCAACTCCAGGCGGAACGCCTCGTCGTACCGCTGCTTGTCGAACGTCTCGTGCGCGTAGCGGTCGGCCGGATCGGCCTTGAGCCGACGGACCAGGGTCCGCTCGGTCGCGACGCCGGCCGCCAGACCTGCCGCGGCCACCCCGACCGCCGCGCCGACGATTCCCGCTACCCGGCCCGCAGCCGTCCGCGGACGCGGAATGCGATAACTCATGGTTTCTCGCCGTCGTAGACCCGGGGCACCCGCGTGCCGCCGAACCGCGTCACGATCTCGTAGTTGATCGTGCCGACCGCCTCGGCCCAGTCGTCCGCCGTCGGTTCGCCGTCGACGCCGCTGCCGAAGAGCGTCGCCACGTCGCCGTCGGCCACCGGGTCGTCCCCGCAGTCGAGCACGAACTGGTCCATGCAGACCCGGCCCGATATCGTCCGGCGTACGCCGCCGAGCTGGACCGGGCCGGTGTTGGACGCGTGCCGGGGAACCCCGTCGGCGTACCCGAGCGGCACCACGGCCAGGTTCGCGTCGGCCTGCGTGGTGTAGGCGTGCCCGTAGGAGATACCGGTGCCGGCGGGCACCCGCTTGGTGAGCATCACCCGGGCGCGAGCGGTCATCGCCGGCCGCAACCCGTACGTCTCGCCGGCCACCGGTGACAGCCCGTAGATGGCCAGGCCGGGGCGGACCAGGTCGAAGTGGGTGTCCGGGCGGGTGAGGGTGGCGGCCGAGTTGGCGAGGTGCCGCCAGCGCGGTCGCAGCCCGGCCCGCTCGACCATGGCCAGCGCTTCATGGAAGACGGCCAGTTGGCGGTCGGTGGTGGGGTGGCCGGGCGAGTCCGCGTACACGAAGTGGCTCCACACGCCGACCACCTCGACCAGGCCGTCGGCCTGCGCCTTCGCGGCGGCATCCAGCAGCGCGGGCCAGTCGGCGACTGTCGCACCGCCCCGGGACAGCCCCGTATCGATCTTGAGGTGCAGGCGGGCGGGACGCCCGGCGAGGCGACTCGCCTCGATCATCTCGTCCAGTTGCGTCAGGCTGGCCGCGCCCAGGTCCACCCCGGCGCTGACCCCCTCGTGCAGCGGCAACCCGGGGGCGAGCAGCCAGGCCAGCACCGGCACCGTCACCCCGGCCCGCCGCAGGGTGAGGGCCTCGTCGAGGGTGCAGACACCGAGCCAGTCAGCGCCGGCGTCGAGCGCCGCACGGGCGGCCGGAAGCATGCCGTGGCCGTACCCGTCGGCCTTCACCACTGCCATCAACTCGGCGGTGGTGCCGGAGCGGAGCCTGCTCACGTTCTCGCGGATGGCGTCAAGATCGACGCGTACCTCGGCCTGCCACATGCACCCAGCCTACTTTCCGCCGTGATCACCGCGGGCGGCGACGCACGTCCCGACGCGGCGATCCGGTCAGCGCGCCCCGAACCGTCCCGTTCAGCCCAGCCGGGCCAGCACCGGACGCAGCGCGGTCGCCACGTCGGGCGCGGTCACCGGGCCACCCCGGGCCGCCTCACGCCCGGCGAGACCATGCAGGTACGCGGCCGAGGCGGCGGCCCGATCGGCGGGTACCCCGGCCGCCAGCAGCGAGCCGAGCAGCCCGGCCAACACGTCGCCGGTGCCGCCGGTGGCCAGCGCCGGGGTGCCGGTCGGGTTGACGTACGCCCGACCGTCCGGCGTGCCGATCACCGTGCGATCGCCCTTGAGCAGCACCACCGCGTTCATCCAGGCGGCCAGCCGCAGCGCGGCGCCGACCCGGTCGGCGCCCGGCTCCTCCCCGCAGAGACGGGTGAACTCGCGGTCGTGCGGGGTGACCACGATGGGCGCGTCCCGACCCCGCAGCCGGTCGGCGAGCGAGCCGTCCACCAGCAGGGTCAGGGCGTCGGCGTCGAGCACCACCGGCACCGGGGCGGCCAGTACGGCGCGCAGCTCAGCCGCCGCGTCGGCGCCGGTGCCCAGCCCGGAGCCGCAGACCCAGGCCTGCACCCGGCCCGCGTCGGCGACCCGCCCGCTGGCGATCACCGACGGGTGCTGGTGCAGCACCTCGGCTCGGGCGCTGCCGGCGTAGCGGACCAGGCCGGTGGGCCCGGCCAGGGCGCCGCCCACGGAGAGCACCGCCGCACCGGGGTAGGTCGCCGAGCCGGTCGCCACCCCCACCACGCCCCGGGTGTACTTCTCCGACGCCGCGCCCAGCTGGGGCCACCAGTCGAGCAGGTCGGACCATTCGGTGACCCGCAGCGCCGGGGTGCCGCGCAGCCACGGCCGCAGCCCGATGTCGACAAGCTCGACCTGCCCGGCCAGCGCGGCGGCCGGGCCGACCACCAGGGCGGGCTTCAGCGCGCCGAAGGCCACCGTCACGTCGGCGCGGACCGCTGTGGGCCGGCCGGACGCGGACAGCGGCACGTGGCCGGTGTCGACCGCGACCCCGCTGGGCACGTCGACCGCCAGCACCGTGGCCCGTCCCCCGTCGCGTCCGCGCAGCTCGCCGAGGCGCTGGACCACCTCGTCCGCGTTCGCCCGTAGCCCACCGGTGCCACCGATGCCGACGATGCCGTCGAGGACCAGGTCGACAGGGCCGGCCGGGTCCTGGACCAGCCGGCCGCCAGCGGCTCGCAACGCGGCCAGGCCGGCGGCGTGCGCCCGCCCGGGGGTGAGCAGCAGGGCGGACACGTGGACACCTCGCCGGGCCAACCGCTCCCCCGCGTACAGCGCGTCGCCGCCGTTGTCACCGGAGCCGACCAGCAGCAGCACCCGGCCCCCGTAGACTCCGCCCCGCTCGGCGAGCAGGAGCGCGGCCCGGCGGGCCAGGCCGGCGGCGGCCCGCTGCATCAGCGTCCCCTCCGGCAGCGTGCCCATCAACCCCGCCTCGGCCACCCGTACGTCGGCCACCCGCCACACCGCTCTCATGCCACCGTGTCCCATTCAGTTAGCGGGCGGACCTGACCGGCCCTCCCGGCCGACGTCATCGTTCCGCGACCACCATCGCCGACGCGATCCCGCCGTCGTGCGACAACGAGAGATGCCAGTGGTTGACCCCGCGCGCGTCGGCCACCGCCGCGACAGTGCCCGAGACGGCCAGCCAGGGGCGGCCAGCCGGGTCGGGCACGATCTCGCAGTCGTGCCAGTTGAGCCCGGCCGGGGCGCCGAGGGCCTTGGCCACCGCCTCCTTGGCGGCGAACCGGGCGGCGAGCGACTCGGGCGAGCGCGGGCTGCCGGAGCGGGTGTGCCGCTCGGCCTCGGTGAAGAGCCGGTCGGCGAGCAGCGGCGTCCGTGCCAGGGCCCGGGCGAACCGGTCGACCAGGACCACGTCGATGCCGACAGCGACGATCACCACACCACCCTACCGGCGGTCGAGGCCGCAGATTAGCCGTCGGGCTCGCGCTGGGCAACGCCTGTGGACACCCGGGGTACGCCTCGACGTCGGCTGTCCACAGGGCACCGCGCGGGCTCCGGCACGTGCCTAGCGTGAGCGCGTCGATGCCGATCGTCCACGGGGGTGTGGTCATGACCGACGAGCCGTTCGCCGTTCAGCCGGAGGAGTTGCGGGCGGTCGCCGGCCTGCTCGACGACGAGGCACGCCGGTTGGCGTTGGGCCTCGCGGGGTTGCCTGGGCTGGTGGTGGCTGCGCCCGAATGGCGAGCCGGCGCGGCGCTGGCCGGGTTGGAGGCGGCCGTGCACGCCTGGTTCTGCCGGCTGGGTGACCGGGTCGCGGCGACCTCCGGCGGCGTCCGGGCGGCGGCCGACGCGTACGAGACGGTGGACGACCGGGCCGCCGGCCGGTTCGCCTCCCTACCTCGGTGAGCAGCGTCGGTTACCGACAGCTGTGGGCTGTCGATCCTGGTGCGTGGAGGGCCGCCGGGGCGGCGTGGGCGGGGTTGGCGAGGCCACTCGATCGGCGCCTCGGCGAGCTGCGGGCGGCCACCGGGCGGTTGCGGGACGGTTGGTCGGGTACGGCAGCCACGGCGGCGGACACTCGCCTCAACGGCCTGCGTGACGAGCTGGCCTCGATCGCACCAGCGCTGATCGAGGTCGACCAGGTGCTGGCGGAGTTGGCCGCTGGGCTGGCGGTGGCGAAGGCGCGGCTCTCCCAGGCGGTCGCCCAGGCCGATGCGGCCGGCCTGCTGGTGGACCGCTCGGGTGCGGTGCGGGTCGATCCGGCCCGGTACCGACCTACCGAGCGGGCCGGGGTCGCCGCGGCTGGAGTGGCCGCGGCCCTGCGGGCCGCGCTCGACGGGGCAGCCGCTGCGGACCGGGTCGCCGCGGACCGGTTGGATGAGCTGGCCAGGGCCGCCGGCACCGGTTGGGCGTCCCCGCCCCCGCCGGGCCGACCGGCTCTCGGTGCCACGCCCACGCTGGTCAGCGCCTGGTGGGCCGGGTTGACGCCGGCGCAGCGACGGTGGCTGATCGTTCGCGAGCCGGCCCTAATGGGCAGGTTGGACGGGCTGCCGGTGGCTGCCCGGGACCAGGCCAACCGGTTACGGCTCGACGCCTGGCGTACGGAGTTGCTGGCCGAGCGGCGACGGCTGCTGTCCCAGGTGCCGCCGGGGCCCCTCGCGTTGATCCGGTTGCGCGGGGTGGCCGGGCGGCTGGCCGGTCTGGACGCGCTGGTCGGCCGACTGACGGCCGGCGAGGCGCCGCGGGCGTACCTGCTCGGGGTGGACCCGGCGGGTGAGGGCCGGGCGGTGGTGGCGCTCGGCGACCCGGACCACGCCGACCGGGTGCTGACCTACGTGCCGGGGATGACCGCCGGCCTGGACGACGCCTCCGGCGAGTTGGGCAGGGCGGCCCGGGTGCTGGAGCGGTGCGCCGCGCTCGCCCCGGATGAGCGCAGCGCGGCGGTGCTCTGGTTGGACTACGACGCTCCGGATCTGCTGACCGAGGCCGCCTCGGCGGGTCAGGCCCGGGACGCCGGCCCGGCGTTGCACCGCTTCCAGGAAGGGCTGCGCGTCAGCCACGACGGTCCGCCGGCCCGGCAGACGGTGCTCGGGCACAGCTACGGGTCGCTGGTGGTGGGTGTTGCCGCCCGGGAGCACGGCCTGGCCGCCGACGCGCTGGTCTTCGTCGGCTCCCCCGGTGTCGGCGCGTCGCACGCCACCGAGCTGGGCGTGCCGCCCGGCGAGGTCTGGGCGAGCAGCGCCCCGGACGACGTGATCCGGGCGGCCCGGTCACCGGACGAGCTGGGCCGGCGGGCCCTGTTCGGCGCGGCACCACTCGCCGCCGTGCTTAGTTGGCCCGGCCGGACGGGGCACGAGCTGTGGTTCGGTCACGACCCGGCCGATCCCGGCTTCGGCGGGCGGGTGCTCCCCAGCGGCCGCGGCGGGCACACCGGCTACTGGGAGGCGGGAAACCCTGCGCTGGACGGGATGGCCCGTGTCGTGCTGGGCCGGTGACGACGGAACCCCGGCCGCGGCGGAGCGCGGCGACCGGGGTTCCGGAGGTGCGGGGTGCCTACTCGACGGTGACCGACTTGGCCAGGTTGCGGGGCTGGTCCACGTCGTGTCCCCGGGCGGCGGCGATCTCGGCGGCGAGCACCTGCAACGGGACAGTGGTGACGAGCGGGGCCAGCAGGGTGGGCGTACGCGGCACGTAGATCAGGTGGTCGGCGTACCGGACGACCGCCTCGTCGCCCTCCTCCGCGATCACGATGGTCCGCGCGCCCCGCGCCCGTACCTCCTGGATGTTGGAGACGACCTTGTCGTGCAGCATGCCCCGGCCCACCGGCGAGGGCACCACGCAGATGACCGGGGTGCCCTTGTCGATCAGGGCGATCGGGCCGTGCTTCAGCTCACCGGCGGCGAAGCCCTCGGCGTGCATGTACGCCAACTCTTTGAGCTTGAGCGCGCCTTCCAGGGCCACCGGGTAGCCGACGTGCCGGCCGATGAACAGCACCGTCGGCTCGGACTTCAGCTCCCGGGCCAGCTCGCGGACGGGCTCAATCCGGTCGAGCAGCTCACGCAGCTTGCCGGGGATCTCCTGCAGCTGCGCGACCACCGCGCCCACCTCGTCGGCGAACTTGATGCCGCGCACCTGGGCCAGGTGCAGGCCGATGAGATAGCAGGCGACGACCTGGGTCAGGAACGCCTTGGTGGAGGCGACGGCGATCTCCGGCCCACCGTGGGTGTAGAGGACAGCGTCGGACTCGCGGGGGATGGTCGAGCCGTTGGTGTTGCAGATCGCCAGCACCCGGGCCTTCTGCTCCTTGGCGTGGCGCAGCGCCATCAGGGTGTCCATCGTCTCGCCGGACTGCGAGATCACCACGATCAGCGTGGACCGGTCGAGGACCGGGTCGCGATAGCGGAACTCGCTGGCCAGCTCCACCTCGCACGGGATCCGGGTCCAGTGCTCGATGGCGTACTTGGCGACCATGCCGGCGTGGTACGCGGTGCCGCAGGCCACGATGAAGATCTTGTCGACGTCGCGCAGATCCTGGTCGCTGAGGCGGACCTCGTCGAGGGCGATCTCACCGCTCTCGGTGAGCCGGCCCAGCAGCGTGTCGGCGATGGCCTGCGGCTGCTCCTCGATCTCCTTGAGCATGAACCAGTCGTAGCCGCCCTTCTCCGCGGCCGAGGAGTCCCAGTCGATGTGGAAGTCCTGGCCGGCGGCGGGCTGGCCCTCGAAGTCGGTGATCTCGATGCTGTCACCGGTGATCAGCACGATCTGGTCCTGGCCCAGCTCGACCGCTTCCCGGGTGTGCTCGATGAACGCGGCCACATCGCTGGCCAGGTAGTTTTCCCCGTCGCCCCGGCCGACCACCAGCGGCGAGTTGCGCCGGGCGCCGACGACCGCACCGGGCACGGAGGCGTCCACGGCGAGCAGCGTGAACGCGCCCTCCAGGCGCTGGCAGACCACGCGCATGCCGGCGGCGAGCAGTTGCGGGCTGTCCGGCTGGCCGGCGGCGCGCAGGTCGGCCAGCGCGGCGGCGAGCAGGTGCGCGGCGCACTCGGTGTCGGTGTCGCTGGTGAACTGGACGCCGTCGGCCTCCAGCTCGGCGCGGAGCTTGGCGAAGTTTTCGATGATGCCGTTGTGGATCACCGCGACCCGCCCGTCGGGGGCGACGTGCGGGTGGGCGTTGCGGTCGGTCGGGCCGCCGTGGGTGGCCCACCGGGTGTGCCCGATGCCGGTGGTGCCGTCACCGATGCCGATCGGGCTGGCCGCGCAGGAGGTCGGGTCGTCGGCGGCCCGCTCGGACAGCACCTTCTCCAGGTTGGCCAGCTTGCCGGCCTTCTTCTCGGTCAGCAGCTGATCGTCACAGACGATCGCGACGCCTGCCGAGTCGTAGCCACGGTATTCCAGCCGCCGCAGCCCGTCGAGGACGATGCCGAGTGCGGGGCGCGCGCCCGCGTATCCCACGATTCCACACATGGCCCGCAGCCTAACCCAGTTTCACTCACGTTGGTTGCTCGAAAGTCGGGTTATCAATCACGGAATCTGAGCGATCAGTGCCTACGCGGCCGCAACGGGACGAGCGTCACAGGCCCCTCGCGCCCCGCTCCTCAGGGCGGGGTTGCGACACGCCTTCGGGTGCGGAAGTCTCTCGGCGGGTTTGGCGCTCCCGTCCACGGCCCGTTCGTCCCATACCCACTCCCGCCCGGAGCAGCCATGTCCGACGCGACGCCGCCCGACCCGACCCCCTCGTCCGCTCCGGACCCGGCTTCCCAGGCACTTCCGCCGGACCCGACGGCGCCGCCGTCCACGGCTTCGTCTCCGGCCCCCGACCCGCTGGCGCCGGGCCAGCCGTGGGCCCCGCAGGCCCCCTGGGAGCCACCCCCGCCGGCCGCGCCGTGGACGCCGTCGCCGCCCGCCACCCAGTGGACGCCGCAACCGTCCGCGACGCCGTGGTCGCCCGACCCGCAGACACCCCCGTGGTCGCCCGACTCCTCAGGCCCGCCGTCGGCCGGATCGCCACCGCCGATCGGGTGGCCCACGCCCGACGGGCAGCCGCAGACCGCTGGCTGGCCGCCGCCCGGCACCGGCTATCCGCCGCCCGGCTATCCGCCCCCCGGCACCGGCTGGCCGCCGCCCGGTTATCCGCCGCCCTACGCCTACCCCGGGTATCCGCAGGTCCCTGGCAAGACGACCACGAGCAGCGGGCGGATCGTCGGGATCGTCGTCGCGGCCGTCGTGGCACTCGTCCTACTGGTGTGTGGTTGCCTCTGCGTGGCCGGCCTGTGGCTCGACCAGGCAAACCCGGACCCGGTCGCCGAGGAGCCGTGGGTCGTCCCCGACGACGACGGCTGGACGGAGCCCACCACCGGGCCGATCATCCCGGAGCGACCCACCGCCCCGCAGCCGCCCACCACGTCCCCCACCCCCAGCAAGAAGCCGATCACCCGACCGACCTCAGGACCGGCACCCGTGACGGTGGTCTACCAGCTCAGCGGGTCGGGTGTCGTCGACCTGGCGTACTTCGACGCCGAGAGCGATCTCATCCACGTCGACGGCCAGAAACTGCCCTGGCGCACCACCATCCGCACCAACGGCAAGACCAGGGTGATGGTGGAGGCCAGATGGGCCGACGACGAGGGTGAGAGACCACTCGACTGCACAGTCACGGTCACCGGTGCCGGCAAGCCGGTCGTCGACAAGACCCGGGGCTACTGGGCGACCAGTTGCGGGCGCGACTGAGGCTGGGGTCCGAGCCGGGTATGGCCGTAGGCTGGCACAGGTGACGACGAGCACCGATGTCGACCCGCTGGTGGCCCGGATGCGGCCGTTCGGAACGACGATCTTCGCCGAGATGTCCGCCCTCGCCGTACGCACCGGCGCGGTCAACCTCGGCCAGGGGTTTCCCGACACCGACGGCCCACCGGAGATGCTGGCCGCCGCCGCCGAGGCGCTGCGCAACGGGCAGAACCAGTACCCGCCCGGCCCGGGGATCCCCGCCCTGCGCGCGGCCGTCGCGGCGCATCAGCGGCGGTTCTACGACCTGGCGTACGACCCGGACAGCGAGATCGTGATCACGGCGGGCGCGACCGAGGCGGTCGCGGCGAGCATCCTCGCGCTCTGCGAACCCGGCGACGAGGTGGTGTGCTTCGAGCCGTACTACGACTCGTACGCCGCCTCGATCGCGTTGGCCGGCGCGGTCCGCCGGCCGGTGACGTTGCGCCCCTCGGCCGATGGCCGGTACGCCTTCGACCCGGCGGCGCTGCGTGCGGCGTTCGGCCCGCGTACCCGGCTGGTGCTGCTGAACTCGCCGCACAACCCGACCGGCAAGGTCTTCACCCCGGCCGAGTTGGCGCAGGTCGCCGAGTTGTGTCAGGAGTTCGGCGCGTACGCGGTCACCGACGAGGTGTACGAGCACCTGGTCTTCACCGACGCGTCGAGCCCGCACGTGCCGCTGGCCAGCCTGCCCGGGATGCGGGAGCGGACGCTGCGCATCTCGTCGGCCGGCAAGACGTTCTCCTGCACGGGGTGGAAGGTCGGCTGGGCGAGCGGCCCGGCGGCGCTGGTCTCGGCGCTGCTCCGGGTGAAGCAGTTCCTCACCTATGTCAACGCCGCGCCGCTGCAACCGGCGGTGGCCGTGGCGCTGGCCCTGCCGGACGCCTACTACACCGGCTTCCGGGACGGTCTCCAGCAGCGGCGGGACCAGCTCGTCGGTGGTCTGACCGACGCCGGTTTCGAGGTGCTCGACTCGGAGGGGACGTACTTCGTCACCGCCGACATCACCGCCCTCGGCGGCCGGGACGGGGTGGAGTTCTGCCGCTCGTTGCCGGAGCGCTGCGGTGTGGTGGCGGTGCCCACCCAGGTCTTCTACGACGACGTCGACGCGGGCCGGCGGCTGGTCAGGTTCGCCTTCTGCAAGCGCCCGGAGGTGCTGACCGAGGCGGTCAGCCGGCTGCACGCTCTGGGCCGGAGCCGCTGACCCGCCCCGAGCCGCTGACCCGCCCGGAGCCGGTCGGTCCCGGGTCGGTCGCCGACTGATCGGCTGTCGACGTCGCGAGTCGGCTGAGCAGTTGACCGTCGTCACCGAGCAGCACCGCCTCGGCGTCGTCCACGAACGACAGGTCCGCGCTCACGTGCCGGCTGGCCGCGGTGAGCAGCAACCCGACCACCGGGTCCTCGGCGGCCCGCCGCAGGCCGTCCAGATTGCGCAGCTCGCGCAGCAGGTGGCCACGCTGGTTGCTCAGCACCGCGCGGACCGTGGCTGCGGAGCCGGACCGGGCGGCGGCGGTGACCTTGAGGAAGAAGTCGTCCCGGAATCCGCCGCTGCGCGGGCTCGGCTCCGTCAGCCACCGCGCCAGCTCCGCGCGGCCGGCAGGGGTGATCTCGTAGACCACCCGATCCGGCTTGATCGGCTGCGGTTGCCGTTCGGCGACGACCAGTTCGTCCCGGGAGAGCCGGTCGAGGATCTGGTAGAGGTGGCCGATGTTCAGCGGCCCCCACTGCGGGCCGACGGCGGCTTCGAACGCGCCCTTGAGCTGGTAGCCGTGGCTCGGGCCACCAGCGAGCAGGGCGAGGACAGCGTGCTGGATCGCCATGTCACCTCCGGTACGGGTCTTGCATTGTCACAATGTATCGCGCAGAGTGGGAGTCAGCACACGGGGAGGCGCGATGCTCGGCTTCATCTGGAGACAGCTGCGCGGCCGTGCGGGGCGGTCGGTGGCGCTGCTGGTCGGCGTGCTGGTGGCCACCACCGGCTTCGTGGTCCTGACCGGCGCCACCACCACCTCTCGTCTGGACGTCACCGGCACGGTCGAGCGCAACACCCAGGTCGCCTACGAAATCCTCGTCCGTCCCAAGGGGACCCGCACGCCGCTCGAAGCCGAGCGCGGGCTGGTCCGCCCCAACTATCTCTCCGGACTCTTCGGTGGCATCACCACCGAGCAGTACGAGCAGGTGACGACGGTCCCCGGCATCGAGGTGGCGGCCCCGATCGCGATGCTCGGCTATTCCACCACCCTGCTACCGACGCCGATCGACCTCACCGGCGCCGTCGACCGCTCGTTGGACCAGCAGCTCATCCGGGTCGACCCGACCTTCCACGCCGAACGGGGTCTCTCCAGCGCGCCAGGCAAACCCCGGTACGTGTACGTGACCACGAAGCCGTTGATCTACCCCCGGATCGACTGGGAGACCCTCGGTGACGCCGTGCCGTACTCCGATGGGCGGTCCTACCCCTGGTCGGACACCTGCGGGCCGGTCCCCCGCGAGGTGCAGCCGGACGGGCGCAGCCTTCCCATCTGCGATCCGGGATACGCGCTGCTGGGCAACCCGGGCACCTACTCCGAGCGCGAGGACTGGTCCCTGCACGCCGTCCAACTGCTGCCCGACGGCCGGTTCCAAGCCGACGCCTACGTGCTCGCCACCGACCGGGACGGCTCCGCCACACCCACCGACCGGCTGGTGATGGCGTACGACCTGACAGTGCCGTTCCTCCTGGCCGCTGTGGACCCGGCGGCCGAGGAACAACTCGTCGGGCTCGACGATGCCGTGGTCACCGGTCGAGCCGTCCGCACGGACGACAGGGTCGCCGTCAACCGCCGGGGCTCGGCGGACAATCACGAGGTCCCGGTCCTCGTCACCAACCGACCCTTCATCGACGAGTCGCTGGCGGCCAGGTTCACCCGGCTCGCGATCAGCCCCGCCGGGGTGGAGGCGATCGACCTGGAGAAGACCTTGAACCGCCCCGGGGGGACTCCCGCCGGGTCCGCTCGGTACGACCTCACCGCCGGGCACAAGGCGATGCTCACCGAGGAGCTCTCCATGGCCGGGTGCTGCCACGGCCAACTTCAGACGGTCGTGCAGTCGACCGAGGTGCAGTACGACCCGCTACCCGACGGCAGCCTGCGGGCCCGCCAGCAACCGCCCGGCGACCCTGAGGTGTACGGCAAGTTGGAGACGTACAACCCGCTGCCCCGACCCTGGCTCGCCGACGACACCGGTTCCCGGTCGATACGGGCGCTGCCGCTAGCTGTGAGCGCGAACACCGCCAATCGTTTCTGGCGGGCTGTCGGTGTCTTCGACCCGGGCCGGCTGGCCGGGTTCAGTGACCTCGGCCAACTGCCGCTGGAGACCTACCAGGCGCCGACGGCAGAGGGTGCCGACGACCGCAGCCGGGCAGCGCTGGGCGGCCAGCCGCTGGCACCCAGCGGCAATCCCGCAGGCTATCTCTCCGCGCCGCCGCTGCTGCTCACCAACCTCGGCAGCGTGCCGAAGATCCTGGAGGGTGGCGGCGGGCCACAGGCCAAGGCCCCGATCAGCGCTGTCCGGGTACGGGTGGCCGACGTGGACGGCTACAGCGCGCGGTCGGCCGAGCGGGTCCGACTGGTCGCCGAGCAGATCGCGGCACGTACCGGGCTGGACGTCGACATCACCCTCGGCTCGTCGGGGGCGCCGCAGACAGTGGAGCTGCCCGCCGGCTCGTTCGGCCGGCCGATGCTGCGGTTGACCGAGAACTGGTCGGCGCTCGGTGTGGCCTCGATCATCACCCAGGCGGTGGACCGTAAGAGCCTGGTGCTCTTCGTGCTGGTGCTGGTGGTCTGCGTGCTCTTCCTCGGCAACGCGGTCAGCGCCGCCGTCCGGGACCGGCGCTCCGAGCTGGCGGTGCTGTCCTGTCTCGGCTGGCCGGTCCGCCGCATCGCGGCGCTGATCCTGGGCGAGGTCGCCCTGCTCGGGCTCATCGCGGGTCTGCTCTCGCTGATTCTCACGATCCCGCTCGGAATCGCGCTCGGCATCGACGTCGACTGGCGGCGGTCCGCCCTGGCCGTACCCGTGGCACTGCTGCTCGCGGTGGCCGCGGGCCTGGTGCCGGCGCTGCGGGCCGCGCGCACCCACCCGGCCGCCGCCCTCCGCCCCATCGTCGCTCCGGCCCGCTGGGTACGCCGGCCACGCACCCTCTTCGGGTTGGCGCTGGTGAATCTGGCCCGCACCCCCGGGCGCACGTTCCTCGGCGCCGGCGCGCTGGCCATCGGGGTGGCCGCGCTGACGCTGGTCACCGCCGCCGCGTGGGCGTTCCGGGGCGCGATCGTCGGCAGCGTGCTCGGCGACGTGGTCTCGCTGAGCGTGCGCGGCGCGGACACCGTGGCCGCAGCGGCCACAGTGCTGCTCGGTGCCGCCGCGGTGGCGGACGTGCTCTACCTGAACATCCGCGACCGGGCCGCCGAGTTGGCCACCCTGCGGGCGATCGGCTGGACCGACGCCGCCCTCGGCCGGCTGGTCGGCTACGAGGGGCTGGCGCTGGGGCTCGTCGGTTCGACGACCGGCGCGGTGATCGGCCTGGTCAGCGCGGGTTGGCTGATCGGCGCCCTTCCCGGCGCGCTGGTCCTGGTGGCCGCACTGGTCGCGCTGGCGGGCACGCTGGTGAGCGCCGTCGCCGCGCTGGTGCCCGCCGCCCTGTTGCCGCGCCTACGACCCGCCCGACTTCTGGCAGAGGAGTAGCAGTCATGAGCGAGCAGATCGGTAGCGCGATCTCGGTCGACCACCTGACCCGGCGATTCGGCACCGGGGCGGACCAGCTGACCGCTGTCGACGACGTGTCAGTGTCCGTCGCGGCCGGCTCGGTGGTGGCGTTGACCGGGCCGAGCGGGTCGGGCAAGTCGACGCTGCTGCATCTCATCGGCGCGATCGAGCAGCCCGACGAGGGCACCGTGACCGTCGACGACGTGGTGGTCAGCGACCTGCGCCGGGCCGCACTGGCCCGCTACCGGCAACGGGTCGGGTTCGTGTTCCAGCGCTACCACCTGCTGCCCGCACTCAGCGTGCTGGACAACGTGATCGCGCCGGTCCTCCCCCGGCGGGGCCGGGCCGACCACGCGACCCGAGCCCGCGAGTTGCTCGACGCGGTCGGCCTGGCCGGGCGGGAGCGCGCCCTGCCCGCGCAGCTCTCCGGTGGCCAGCAGCAACGGGTCGCCATCGCCCGCGCCCTGATGGGGGCGCCGGGCCTGCTGCTGGCCGACGAGCCCACCGGCAACCTCGACTCCACCACCGGCGGGCAGATCCTCGACCTGCTGCTCGACCTCCGTGACCGGCACGGCATGACCATCCTGCTGGCCACCCACGAACAGGCCATCGCTGCCCGCTGTGACCGACTGGTCCGACTGACCGACGGACGCGTCACCGAGGACCTCGACCTCACCGACGGCGAGGACCCCGCCGACACGTACGAGCGGGCGGCCCGACTGCGGTTGTGACGCCGCCCGAGGTGGCCTCAGGCGACCGGGCTCGCGGTGCGGACCAGCTCGGCGATCCGCTCGGCGACCTCACGGGCGGTCGCCTCGGTGGCCGCTTCGACCATCACCCGGACCAGCAGTTCGGTGCCCGACGGGCGCAGCAGCACCCGGCCGGTCTCCCCCAGCTCCGCCTCGGCCCGCTCGACCTCGGCGCGTACCGCGGGTGCGGCGGCGCCGACGGTCCGGTCGCCGACCGGCACGTTGATCAGCACCTGGGGCAGCTTGGTGACCACCGAGGCCAACTCGGCGAGGGACTGGCCGGTGGCCGCCATCCGAGCCATCAGGTGCAGGCCGGTCAGCACCCCGTCGCCGGTGGTGGCGTGCGCGGGCATCACGATGTGGCCGCTCTGCTCACCGCCGAGCGCCAGCCCGGAGGCGCGCAGCTCCTCCAGCACGTACCGGTCACCGACCTTGGTCTCGATCAGGCGGATGCCCTGCGCGGACATCGCGAGCCGCAGCCCGAGGTTGCTCATCACGGTGGCCACCAGGGTGTCCTGGGTGAGCGTGCCGGCGTCCCGCATGGCCAGCGCGAGGATCGCCATGACCTGGTCGCCGTCCACCTCGTCGCCGTCGGCGGTGACCGCCAGGCAGCGGTCGGCGTCGCCGTCGTGGGCGATGCCCAGGTGAGCGCCGTGCTCGACCACGGCGGCGCGCAGCGCGTCGATGTGGTTGGAGCCACAGTCGTCGTTGATGTTCAGCCCGTCGGGCTCCGCGTGGATGGCGATGACCTCCGCGCCGGCCTCCCGGTAGGCGACGGGGGCGACCTCGGCGGCTGCGCCGTTGGCGCAGTCGACCACGACCTTGATCCCCTCGAGCCGGTGCGGAACGGTGCCCACCAGGTGCTGGACGTAGTGGTCGGCACCGTCGAGCAGGTCGTGCACCCGGCCGACGCCGGCACCGGTCGGCCGGTCCCAGGCGGTGGTGGCGTTCGTCTCGACAGCCGCCTCGATCTGCATCTCGATCTCGTCGGGCAACTTGTGTCCGCCGGCGGCGAAGAGCTTGATGCCGTTGTCCGGCATCGGGTTGTGCGACGCGGAGAGCATCACACCCAGGTCGGCCTTGGCCTCGGCGGTGAGGAACGCCACCGCCGGGGTGGGCAGCACGCCGACCCGCACCACGTTGGCACCGGCGCTGGTCAGCCCGGCGACCACGGCGGCCTCCAGCATCTCGCCGCTGGCGCGGGTGTCGCGACCGACGACGGCGAGCGGCGGATGGCTGCGGTCCGTCTCGGCGAGTGTGTGCGCGGCGGCCACCGCGAGCGCCAGCGCCAATTCCGGGGTGAGATCCGCGTTCGCCCGCCCGCGTACGCCGTCCGTGCCGAACAACCGACCCATACCCGCCAACCTCCGAAAGTGCACTGCCAGTGAGGAGAAAGCGGAACGGCCGACCCGCCTCCCCCCAACGAGGGGGAGGCGGACCGGCCGTCCGTCAGAAGTACAACGCGCTGGGAAAGATCAGCGCTTCGAGTACTGGGGAGCCTTACGGGCCTTCTTGAGGCCGTACTTCTTGCTCTCCTTGACCCGGGCGTCACGGGTGAGGAAGCCGGCCTTCTTGAGGGCCGGGCGGTCGTCCGGCTCGTTGATGATCAACGCGCGGGCGATGCCCAGCCGGAGCGCACCGGCCTGGCCGGTGGTGCCGCCGCCACGCAGGTTGGCGATCACGTCGAACTGCTCGAGCTTCTCGGCGGTGACCAGCGGGTCCTTGATGAGCTGCTGGTGCACCTTGCTCGGGAAGTAGGACTCGAGGTCCTGGCCGTTGCAGGTGATCTTGCCGGTGCCCGGGATGATGCGGACCCGGACGATGGCCTCCTTGCGGCGGCCCACGGTCTGGATCGGCCGGTCACCACGAGGCGCGCGGGCAACGGGCGCCGGCGCCTCGGTGGCCTCGGGGGCTTCCGGAGCTTCCGGGGCGACCTCGGTCTCGATGATGTCGGTCATGCTGCTTCCTTCGCCCGCGCTCACTGCGCGATCTGCTTGATCTCGAACGGCACCGGCTGCTGCGCGAGGTGCGGGTGCTCGGCACCGGCGTAGACCTTCAGCTTCTTGATCAGCTGACGGCCGAGCTTGTTGTGCGGGAGCATCCCCTTCACAGCCAGCTCGATGGCCCGCTCGGGACGCTTGGTCAGCAGCTCGTCGTAGCCGATCTGCTTCAGACCACCCGGGTAACCCGAGTGGCGGTAAGCGACCTTGGTCTGGCGCTTGTTGCCGGTCAACGCAACCTTGCCCGCGTTCACGATGACGACAAAGTCGCCCGTGTCGACGTGCGGCGCGAAAGTCGGCTTGTGCTTACCACGCAGCAACGTGGCGGCGTGGGTGGCCAGGCGGCCCAGCACGACATCAGAGGCGTCGATGACGTGCCACTGACGCTCGATCTCACCCGGCTTCGGGCTGTACGTACGCACAGGTCTACCTTGTCTCGTCGTCGGTCTGGGGTCGCGCGCCGAGGTGACCAGATCTAGCAGGCCGGACCAGCGCGCACGAACGACCAAGCGTACCTGAAGGGGCACGCCTCTGGATGTCGTACAACAGCAGGCAACGATACCCGGCGCCCGGTCCGCAGGTCAAAACGGGGGTGCGGTCCCGCGCGGCGACGCGCCGAGGGTGTCTCAGCTCACACGTTGGTGAGTCGACCGGCCCTCGGACGGCGGTAGACCACCCAGGTGACCGCGAAGCACAACGCGTACCAGCCAATGAAGGCAAGGTAGGCGGCGTCGGCGTTGCCCGAGCTGAGGAACGACTGGCGGAACGCGATGTTGACCAGCACCCCGCCGAAGGCGCCGATCGCACCCGCGATGCCGATCAACGCGCCGGTCATCCGCCGCGCCCACCGCGCGGCGGCCTCCGGATCACGCTGACCCGTGGCCACCGCGTCCGCCGACCGGGCCCGGAAGATCGCCGGGATCATCTTGTACGTGGAGCCGTTGCCGACGCCGGAGAAGACGAAGAGGGCGAGGAACCCCGCGAGGTAGAGCCCGAACGAACGCTCCCGGGCCGCGTACAGCACTGTGCTCGCGCCGGCCGCCATCGCCACGAAGTTCCAGAAGGTCACCCGTGCCCCGCCCAAGCGGTCGGCGAGGTGCCCACCCAGCGGCCGGATCAGCGAGCCGACCAGCGGGCCCAGGAACGTCAGCCAGGCGGCGTCGACCGGGGTCGGGAACCGCTCGGCGAACTGGAGCTGGAGCACCTGCCCGAAGGCGAACCCGAAGCCGATGAACGAGCCGAAGGTGCCGATGTAGAGCAGCGACATCACCCAGGTGTGCGGGTCGCGGGCCGCCTCCCGCAACGCGCCCGGCTCGTTGCGCGCGCCGGGCACGGTGTCCAACCAGCGGGCCGCCGCCAGCGCGGCCAGCACGATCAGCGGCAGGTAGACCGCCGGCACCAACCGGGGGTACGCGGCACCAGCGGTGGCGAGGACGGCCAGGCCGACGAGCTGCACGGCGGGTACGCCCAGGTTGCCGCCACCGGCGTTGAGCCCGAGCGCCCGTCCCTTGAGCCGCTGTGGGTAGAACAGGTTGATGTTCGCCATCGAGGAGGCGAAGTTGCCACCGCCGACCCCGGTGAGGCAGGCGAGCACCATCAGGGTGGTGTAGGACACGCCGGGTTCCAGCAGCACCGTCATCGGGACGGCGGGCACCAGCAACAGCAGTGCGCTGATGATCGTCCAGCGTCGTCCGCCGAAGCGGGCCACCGCCAGCGTGTACGGCAGTCGCAGCACCGCGCCCAGGGCGGCCGGCACGGCGGTGAGCAGGAATTTCCCGGCCGGATCGATGCCGTACGCGGGGCCGAGGAAGAGCACGGTGACCGACCAGAGACTCCACACCGAGAAGCCGACGTGCTCCGCGAAGATGGAGACCCAGAGGTTGCGCCGGGCGATCGGCGCGCCGGTGGCCTGCCAGAAGTCCGGGTCCTCGGGGCGCCAGTCGTGCAGCGGCTGCCGACGACCGGTGACGGCGGGCGGCTCGGCGCTGACTACGGTGCTGGTGAGCGTGCTCACGGCGGCTCCTCCTCGTCGATGTGACGAGCAGAAACGCTAGGAACGGCCGGTTACCTGGCAGTGCCCGTCGCGGGTCGGGCCGGAAACGTCGATCGCACCACGGGCCGGCGGCGATGGTGAGCACGCCACCGGGGGCGGCGTGCGCAGAGCTGCCACCCTTGCGGTCAGAGCTGCTGGAGGATGCGCAGCGCCCGACCGACCCGGAGCATGGTGTCGGTGTCGGCAACGTCCACGCACGCGGTGAACCACTTCTTCATGGGCGAGGAGATCCGGTCGGGCATCACCACGTACCGGCCCATCGACACGGCGAGCGGCGAGTCCCGCAGGAGCGATTCCTCGACCACCTCGACCACGATCACGATGGGCACGTCGGTGGAGTTGTAGACGTCCGAGCTGATCACGAGGCCGAGGCGTTCCCGGGCGCCTTCGATGCGCCAGATCTCACCCCTACGCAGCACGCGGCCGTCCGCCGGAGAACAGGTCGTTGACCATGCCCACCTCGCGGGCGTCGGCGAGCGCGGCAGACTCCAGATCCAGGCTGGCGCGGCCCACGGCGGCGGCGTGCGCGGTGAAGACCTCGCGCAGCGCCTTCTCCCGGGCGGCCTGGTCCATCCATGCGGAGAGCGACAGCCCTTCGCGCTTGGCGAACCGCCGCGCCTCCTCGATGGTCTCGTCCGTGAACGAGAGAGTCACCTTGGCAGTCATGCCGAGCAGATTACCCAGAGGTATGACCGACAGTCATCCCCGCGCTCACCGGCTCGTCCCCGGGCGGCGAAACGCACATTCCGCCGGGCTCACCCGGCCCGGCCGCCGAACACCGCGAAGCGCCACTCCTTGAAGTAGCAGTCGACGTCGACCAGGCCCGCCTCGGCGAGCCACCGACACTGGTCGGCCACTGTCGCCGGGCGGTCGTGGCGCATCCGCTCCCGGGAAGCAGCGATCTCGTCGGGGGACGAACCCAGCTCGGTGATCCGTTGCATCCACACCTCGTCGTAGCGCCGGTCCAGTTCCGGCGTCGGGCCGGCCACCTGCTCGGCGTTGACGAACACCCCACCCGGTGCCAACGCGGCGGCGGCGCGCCGGTACAGCACGCGCTTGCCGGCGTCGTCCAGGTGGTGGATCGCCAGCGCGCTGACCACCGCGTCGTACCGGCCCGGCGGCAGTTCGTCGGCCAGGTCGGCGTGGACCGTTCGGTGTGGCACGGACCGCGCGTCCAACTGGTCGGTGGCGCGGGCGAGCATCGCCGGCGCTCCGTCCACCAGGGTCAGCCGGACTCCGGGCACCGCCGCGGCGAGCAGCAACGAGAGCAGGCCGGTGCCCGCGCCCAGGTCCAGAACCTGCGGGGTACGCCCGGCGGCGAGCGCGGCCCGCAACGGCGGCGCGGCCACCTGGACGGCAGTGCCGTAGAAGCTGTCGAAGCACGGCACCAGCCGCCTGCGCGCCTCGTCGTACGTGCCGGCCACGGCGTCGAAGACGTCCGTCACGCTCATCGCTGTCTCCCAACAAGTGAGACGATTTTCCCACATTATAAGCACCGCAGGGGTGAGCGGACCTCATCCTGGACACACGAATGGCCCCCGGTTCCGTGATGTCCAGGACGCCGGGGGCAGTTGGTGCTGCGTTGGTCAGCCGACGGGGCCGATCGCCTTCGCCAGATCGACGAAGCCGGCCCATGCCGCCGGCCCGAAAGTCAGCGTCCCTCCGTCGCGGTCTTTGGTATCGCGGACGAGGACAACGCCGGGAAGGTTGTCAGCGACTTCGACGCAGTCGCCGCCATTGCCGCTGCTGCGGGTGCTCTTACGCCACTGCGCGCCGGTCAGTTCCATGTCTTCGCCATCTCCGTAAGTAGATCGACGGATTGCCAGTGGGACAGCGCCTCGCCACGCACGTTCTCCCATGCGGCCAGCATCGCCGCTATGTCCTCGGCACCGGTGACGACCTGCCCCTGAAGCTGATTGTCGAGGTAGCCGGCAATCCGATGCTCGGGCCCTACCGCGATCACGAACGGACCGTTCAGGCCAGCGTACGCGCCGACGGTAGAGGGGACGATGTGCACGCGAACGTGCGGGGCCCCGCATGCGGTGACGAGGGTCTGCACCTGCTCGCGCATGGTGGCTCGTCCACCGACTGGCCGCCGCAATACGGCTTCGTCAACAACGGCGGTGAAGTGTGGCGGGTCTTCACGGGTGAGGATGCTTTGCCGGGCGAGCCGTGCGGCCAGGTGTCGCTCGACGTCGCTGTGGGCGATGACGTCGGCTCCGGCGAGCACGGCGCGGGCATATGCCTCGGTCTGGAGCAGGCCGGGGAGGACGGTCGACTGAAACGACCGCAGCGAGATCGCCTCGCGCTCGATCTCTTGCCATGGTCGGAACCAAATTGGCTCACGGCGTCTTGAAGTGTCCGGCCAGATGTCCCCTATGGGCCGTCGGAGCGCACTCGCCGCCGCCTGCCGGTGTCGAGGATGGGGAATGTGGTCGTGGTTCAGCCAGCGCGCGACCGTCTTTCGATCGACCCCGACCAACCCTGCCAGGGACTCAATCGAGTGGCCCGTCTCGTCGAGCGCGGCGCGTAGCGCATCGTTCACAACTGCCCCATCGGATACGCGGAATGTCTCGCGACCATATCGCTACGGGCTGTTTTTGTTCCATCACTAGTCGAAAGGTGG
Source organism: Micromonospora sp. NPDC005205 (assembly GCF_040608275.1). NCBI lineage: Bacteria > Bacillati > Actinomycetota > Actinomycetes > Micromonosporales > Micromonosporaceae > Micromonospora > Micromonospora sp. NPDC005205. The sequence continues at coordinate 69,785 of NZ_JBEXHV010000023.1, read as the reverse complement.
GGATCAGACAGCGCGGCCGGTAGGGACCTGAGACCCGGCGGGCGCGTTCGTGTCGGGGCCGCCCTCGGCCTGCCGCAGATCTTGGACAGTTTCCGTTACCTGGGCGGGCCCTGGTAACGGAAACTGTCCAAGATCTCGACGGGTGAGCATCACAGGGCGGTCCTTTCCCACAGTGACGACCAGGGAGAGCGCCGTGCCGGATGAGCCGCCCGATCGGAGACCCGCGCCGAAGCCCACGCCGCGGAAGCCGAACACGGGTGAGGTCCTGCACCTGACCCGCGCCGCGAGTGTGCAGTTCCTGCGTCCGATCTTCGTCCGCGTGATTCGCGTTCTCGACTGGCCGACGTACGACGGGTGGGTGTGGATCGACGGTTACCAGCTCGGCGCGAATGGTGATGCGGTCGCGCGCCGGTCCCTGTTCGTGATGCCGGCGGGCCTGATCTGGTCGGACCCGCCCGCCCCGCCGGCCCGTCGCCCGACCACCCGCACGCCCGTCAGGCGCGGTCCGGTGCGGGTCGGATGAGCCGCCGACCTCGCCCGCACCAGCCGATGCGCCCGGCGTGGCTCTGCCGTACCTGCGCGGCGCCCTGGCCGTGTGCGCCGGCTCAGCTTCACCTCACGACCGAGTTTTACGGCCACTCGATCGCCCTGGCGTTCTACCTGGCGGCGAACATGCAGGACGCGTTCGACGACCTGTACTCCCTGAACCTTCGTCCTGACCCGCGAGCACTGCACGCCCGGTTCCTGGGCTGGCTGTCTCTGACCCGCCGGCCACGCCGGGCCGACCTGCGCTGACCGCCTCCACGGGGTGGAGTGCGCTGTCGCTGTGGAGCTGATGTCGCGAACGAATCGACCACCGATGTCGTCAGCGATTCAGCTCCACAGGCTCCGACCCGCGCCCTCCAACGCGCTCGCTGCCCCTGTGCGGTGTGAGCCCCACTTGACAGGACCGAAACAGAAGAGACCCGGACCGGAAACCGCCCGGCGGCACGCTTTCCCGACATGACAGACGGTGCACGGTCGGCAACTGCACTGGGGCTGACGCCCCGGGAAGTGGCGACGCACTGCCCGTACTGCGCACTGCAGTGCGGGATGACACTGCGCGCTGACGACACCGGTGTGACGGTCCACCCGCGCCAGTTCCCCACCAACCGGGGCGGGCTCTGCCAGAAGGGGTGGACCGCCGCCGAACTACTCGACCACCCGGATCGGCTGACCACTCCGCTGGTGCGCGACGCGGCCACCGGCGAACTGCACCCGGCGAGCTGGGACACCGCACTCGACCGGGTGGTCGCCGGCATCCGCGCCGTTCAGGACGACGCCGGCCGGGACGCGGTCGCCGTCTTCGGCGGTGGTGGGCTGACCAACGAGAAGGCGTACGCGTTGGGGAAGTTCGCGCGGATCGGGCTGCGCACCAGGCACATCGACTACAACGGACGGTTCTGCATGTCCTCGGCGGCAGCCGCCGGGATGCGGGCCTTCGGCATCGACCGCGGGCTGCCGTTCCCCCTCGCCGACCTGGGCCGGGCCGACACCCTGCTGCTGGTCGGAGCGAACCCGGCGGAGACCATGCCGCCGCTGGTGCGCTGGCTCACCGAGCAACGCCGCAACGGCGGGAAACTGATCGTCGTCGACCCCCGGGTCACCGCCACCGCCCGCCAGGCTGACCTGCACCTGCAACCGCTGCCCGGCACCGACCTCGCGGTGGCCAACGCGCTGCTGCACATCGCTCTCACCGAAGGTTGGGTCGACCGGGCCTACGTGGCCGACCGCACCACCGGATTCGACGCGGTCCGCCGGGGCGTCGCCGCCTGGTGGCCGGCCCGCGCGGAACAGCTCTCCGGGGTGCCGGTGGCCGACCTGGAGGCGACCGCCCGAGCGCTGGGCACCGGCGGTCGCGTGATCATCCTGACTGCGCGCGGCGCCGAGCAACACGCCAAGGGGGTGGACACCGTCACCGCGTACGTCAATCTCGCTCTCGCTCTCGGGCTGCCCGGCCGCGACGGTTCGGGGTACGGCTGCCTCACCGGCCAGGGCAACGGCCAGGGCGGGCGGGAGCACGGGCAGAAGGCCGACCAGCTCCCCGGCTACCGGCGGATCGACGACCCGGCGGCCCGCGAGCACGTGGCCGGGGTCTGGGGCGTGCCGGCCGACGAACTGCCCGGCCCGGGAGTGCCCGCCTACAAGCTGCTCGACTCGCTCGGTACCCCTGGTGGCCCGCGCGCATTGCTGGTGTTCGGGTCGAACCCGGTGGTCTCGGCACCCCGGGCGGCTCGCATCGAGGGCCGGCTGCGCGACCTCGACCTGCTTGTCGTCGCGGACCTCCTGCTCTCCGAGACGGCCGCGCTGGCGGACGTGGTGCTGCCCACCGCGCAGTGGGCCGAGGAGGACGGCACCATGACCAACCTGGAAGGTCGGGTGCTGCGTCGGCGCGCGCTACGGCCTCCCCCGCCGGGCGTCCGCACTGACCTCGCCATCATCTCCGACCTGGCGGTGCGGCTGGCAGCCGCCGAGGCGCCCACCGCCCAACCGGCCCGCGCCGCACCAGGTGACGCCGTACCGGCTGGCGTGGCGTCGGCCGACACGCGACCGGAAGCCGTGGCGGCGGCTCGGTTCCCGGCCGACCCGGCTGTCGTCTTCGCCGAGCTGCGCCGCGCATCCGCCGGCGGGGCCGCCGACTACGCCGGCATCAGCTGGGACCGGATCGACGCCGACGACGGGGTCTACTGGCCGTGTGCGACCGAGGAAGGGCCGGACACGCCCCGACTCTTCGCCAACAGGTTCGCCACCCCGGACGGCCGGGCCCGCTTCCACCCCGTCGACCATCGGCCGGCCGCCGAGGAGGTCTGCGCCACGTACCCGCTGCACTTCACCACCGGTCGGGTGCTGGCGCAGTACCAGTCGGGCACCCAGACCCGACGGGTTGCGGCGCTCCGCCGTGCCGCCCCGGAGGCGTTCGTCGAACTGCACCCCGACCTGGCCACCCGGCTGGGCATCGACGACGGCGACCCGGTGCGGGTCACCTCACGACGAGGTGAGTTCCGCGCGCCGGCCCGGCTCAGCGCCGGGATCCGACCCGACACCGTGTTCGCCCCGTTCCACTACGCGGGGGCGGGACGCGCCAACTCGGTGACGAACGACGCGGTGGACCCGATCTCCGGGATGCCCGAGTTCAAGATCTGCGCGGTCCGGGTGGAGAAGGCATGACCGCGCGGGTGGTCATCGTCGGCAACGGGATGGCGGGCGCACGCCTCGCCGGTGAGCTGCACGCCCGGGAGGGAGACCGGAAGGTCACAGTGCTCGGGGCCGAGCCGCACCGCGCGTACAACCGGATCCTGCTCTCCACCCTGCTGGCCGGCCGGATCGACGAGCCGGACGTGGAGCTGACCGAAGCCGCCGGGCACGGCGTCGACCTGCGCAGCGGAGTACCGGTGACCGCCGTCGACAGGTCCGCCCGGGAGGTCCGCACCGACGACGGCGAACGAATCGGTTACGACCACCTGGTGCTCGCCACCGGCGCCCGTGCGGTGGTGCCGCCACTGCCCGGCCTCGACCCGGCGAACCTTCCGGAGCGGGTGGTGCTCTTCCGGACCCTGGACGACTGCCGGCGGATCCTCGCCGCGGCGGACGGCGCCCGCAGCGCGCTGGTTCTCGGCGGCGGCTTACTCGGCCTGGAGGCGGCCCGAGGGCTGGCCACCCGAGGGCTGGCCACCACGGTCGTGCACCCGCGAGAACACCTGATGGAAAGGCAATTGGACCCGACCGCCGGGGCGGTGCTCGCGGGCACGCTCGCCGGTTTCGGCGTCACCGTCCAACTGGGGGTTTCGGCGACCGGCGTGGTCGCGGACGCCAGCGGCGTCCGCCTCGACCTCGCCGACGGCCGGACGCTCCGCGCCGACCTGCTGGTGCTCTCCTGTGGCGTACGCCCGGACACCACACTCGCGCAGGCCGCCGGCCTGACCGTGCGGCGCGGCGTGGTGGTGGACGACCGGCTGCGCACCAGCGACCGGTCCATCTCGGCGATCGGCGACTGCGCCGAGCACGACGGCGTGCTCACCGGGCTGGTCGCGCCCGCCTGGGCCCAGGCCCAGGTGCTCGCGGACGTGCTGAGCGGCACGGACCCACTGGCCCGGTACCGGCCCCGGCCGGTGGTGACCCGGCTGAAGGCCGCCGGGATCGACCTGGCCTCGATGGGTGACGCGGCCAGTGGCGGACCGGGCGAGGAGTTGACGTTCGCCGACCCGACCCGGGGCACCTACGCCCGGTTGCGGATCCGGGACGAGCGGCTGATCGGCGCGATCCTGCTCGGCGACAACCCGGCGGTCGGCACGGTGATCCAACTCTTCGACCGTGCCCAGCCGGTGCCGAGTGACCGCCGGGCGCTGCTGCTCGGCCGGGCACTCGGCACGGTCGGCGCGACGCCGGCCGCCTCACCGGCGCTGATGCCGGACGCGGCCACGGTCTGTCAGTGCAACACGGTGAGCAAGGGCGCACTGGTCAGAAGCTGGCGCTCCGGCGCCCGGACCGTCGATGCGGTGGTGGCCGCGACCCGGGCCGGCACCGGATGCGGCGGATGCCGGGACGCGGTGAGCGGCATCGTCGACTGGCTGAGCCAGGCGGAATCGGTGGAGGTGACGCGATGAGCGGCGGCGAACTGATCGTCATCGGCAACGGCATGGTCGGGCAGCGTTTCGTGGACGCGCTGCGCGCCCGTGACCCACAGGGCGACTGGCGGGTGACGGTGCTGGCCGAGGAGGGGCGCCCGGCGTACGACCGGGTGCGGCTCTCGGCGTACTTCGACGGGGTCAGTGAGAGCGAACTCAACCTGCACACCCCGCACGACGGGGTGCGGCTGCGCCTCGGCGAGCCGGCCACCGCCGTCGACCGGGACCGCCAGGTGGTGACCACCGCCGTCGGCGAGTACCGCTACGACGCGCTGGTGCTCGCCACCGGGTCGTACGCGTTCGTGCCGCCGGTGGCCGGCACGGAGCTGCCCGGGGTCTTCGTCTACCGGACCCTGGACGACCTGGCGGCGATCCGGGCGTACGCGCGGGGTCGACGGGTCGGCGCCGTCATCGGTGGTGGACTGCTGGGCCTGGAGGCCGCAAATGCCCTGCGACTGCTCGGCCTGAGCACCGACGTGGTCGAGTTCGCGCCCCGGCTGATGCCGGTGCAGGTGGACCAGGCCGGCGGCGCGATGCTCCGCCGCTACGTCGACGAACTGGGCGTACGGACCCATCTCGGGGTGGCGACCACAGCGATCCGGCCCGGCCCGGACGGCGGCGTCGCGGCCCTGGAACTGTCCGACGGCACCGCCCTCGACGCCGAGCTGGTGGTGGTGGCCGCCGGCATCCGGCCCCGGGACCAGTTGGCCCGGGACGCCGGTCTGCCGCTGGGCCCGCGCGGCGGGGTGCTGGTCGACGCGACCTGTCGTACCGCCGACGAGCGGATCTGGGCCGTCGGAGAGTGCGCGGCGGTCGACGGCACCTGCCACGGTCTGGTCGCGCCGGGGTATGCGACGGCCGAGGTGGTGGCCGATCGGCTGGTCGGCGGCGCGGCCACCTTCCCCGGCGCGGACACCGCGACCAAACTCAAGCTGCTCGGGGTCGACGTGGCCTCGTTCGGCGACGCCCACGGCGCGACCGAGGGTTGCCTGGACGTCACGTTCACCGACCCGGCCACCCGGGTCTACGCGAAGCTGGTCCTCTCCGACGACGCGCATACACTCCTCGGCGGGGTGCTGGTGGGTGACGCCAGCGCGTACCCGACGCTGCGGGCCAGTGTGGGCGGCCCGCTGCCGGCCGCGCCGTTGGCGCTGCTCGCCCCGGACGGCGGCGGCGCGGACGCCGGGGCGCTGCCCGCCGCCGCGCAGGTCTGCTCCTGCAACGCCGTGACCCGGGGCGACGTGGACGCCGCCATCGCCGACGGTTGCGCGGACGTACCGGCGTTGAAGGCGTGCACCCGGGCCGGCACCAGTTGCGGCTCCTGCGTGCCGATGCTGAAGCAGCTCCTGGACGCGGCCGGGGTGGCGCAGTCCAGCGCGCTCTGCGAGCACTTCGACGTCAGCCGGCGGGAGCTGTTCGAGATCGTCCGCGTCCGCGGCATCCGCACCTTCTCCCGGCTGGTCGCCGAGCACGGGCGGGGCCGCGGCTGCGACATCTGCAAACCGGTGGTGGCGTCCATCCTCGCCTCGCTGGGCAGCGGGCACGTGCTCGACGGCGAACAGGCGTCGTTGCAGGACACCAACGACCACTTCCTGGCCAACCTGCAACGCGACGGCAGCTACTCGGTGGTGCCCCGGATACCGGGCGGCGAGATCACCCCGGAGAAGCTGATCGTGATCGGCGAGGTCGCCCGGGACTTCCAGCTCTACACGAAGATCACCGGCGGGCAGCGGATCGACCTGTTCGGGGCGCGGGTGGAGCAGCTGCCGCAGATCTGGCGGCGGCTGGTCGACGCCGGCTTCGAGTCCGGGCACGCGTACGGCAAGGCGCTGCGCACTGTGAAGTCGTGCGTGGGCGAGACCTGGTGCCGGTACGGGGTGCAGGACTCGGTGGGGCTGGCCGTCGCGCTGGAGCTGCGCTATCGCGGGCTGCGTGCTCCGCACAAGCTGAAGTCGGCTGTCTCCGGTTGCGCCCGGGAGTGCGCCGAGGCACGCAGCAAGGACTTCGGCATCATCGCCACCGAGACCGGCTGGAATCTCTACGTCGGCGGCAACGGCGGTTTCCGACCCCGGCACGCCGACCTGTTCGCCACCGACCTGACCACTGACGCCCTGATCAGGCTGATCGACAGGTTCCTCATCTACTACATCCGCACCGCCGACCGGCTGCAACGCACCGCCGGCTGGATCGAGGCGATGGACGGTGGCCTGGACCATCTGCGCTCGGTGATCGTGGACGACTCGCTCGGGCTCTGCGAGGACCTCGACGCGGCGATGGCCCGACACGTCTCGTCGTACTCCGACGAGTGGCGCGACGTCCTGGACGACCCGGATCGGCTGCGCCGCTACACCTCCTTCGTCAACGCCCCCGACGTACCCGACCCGTCGATCACCTTCATCCGGGAACGCGGCCAGCCGGTTCCCGTACGCGACCAGTCCCCGACCGGATCCGAGGCGACCAACGGTCACCGTCGGCAACCGGTCACCCTCGGCCTACCGGAGGTACGGCGATGACCCAGACCCTCACGCTGACCTGGACCACCGTCTGCCTGCTCGACCGGTTGGAACCGGACCGGGGCGTCGCCGCCCTGGTCGACGGGGTGCAGATCGCTCTCTTCCGGACCGCCGACGAGCTGTTCGCGATCGACAACCGCGATCCGGTCTCCGGGGCGTACGTGCTGTCCCGGGGCATCGTCGGCAGTCGCGGCGGAGTGCCGACCGTCGCGTCACCGCTGCACAAGCAGGTGTACGACCTGCGCAGCGGGCACTGCCTCGACCTGCCGGGGGTGGCGGTGGCTCGGCACGACGCACGGTGCCGCGACGGGCTGGTCGAGGTGCGGCTGCGACAGGAGGGTTGATGCGCGAAGAACTGGCGGGCTTCACCATCGGGGTGACCGCCGACCGGCGGCGCGACGAGTTGGCCGCGCTGCTCGAACGGCGGGGTGCCCGGGTGGTGCTCGCCCCGGCGCTGCGGATCGTGCCGCTGTCCGACGACACCGAGCTGCGCGAGGCGACCCGCGCCTGCCTCGACCAGCCGCCGGACATCCTGATGGCCAACACCGGCATCGGCATGCGCGGCTGGTTGGAGGCGGCCGAGGGCTGGGGGCTGGCCGAGCCACTGCGCTCCGTGCTGGCCAGCTCGTACGTGGTGGCGCGCGGCCCGAAGGCACGCGGTGCGATCCGGGCGGCCGGGCTGCACGACCAGTGGTCACCCGCCTCGGAGAGCTGCGACGAGGTGGTCGAGCACCTGCGTCGGCGTGGCGTCGCCGGGCAGGTCATCGCCATGCAGCTGCACGGCGAGCGGCAGCCCGAGTGCACGCTCGCGTTGGAGGCGGCGGGCGCCACGGTCATCGAGGTGCCGGTCTACCGCTGGGCGCCGCCGACCGATCCGGCGCCGCTGCACCGGCTGATCGACCTGATCGCCGGTCGGCTGGTGGACGCGGTGACGTTCACCTCGGCACCGGCGGCCGAGGCGTTGCTGCGGGCCGCCGGCGACCGTACCGACGCGGTGCTGTCGGCGTTGCGCGGCGACGTGCTGGCCAGCTGCGTCGGGGCGGTGACCGCCGAGCCGCTGCTGCGGCACGGGGTGCCGGTGAGCGCGCCCGGCCGGGCCCGGTTGGGCGCACTGGTGCGGACCATCGTCGACGAGCTGCCCCGCCGGACCGTGACGTTCAAGGCCGGCGGGCACCTGCTCACGTTGCGCGGGCACGCCGCGGTGATCGACGGCGAGCTGCGGCCGCTCGCGCCCGCGCCGATGGCGGTGCTGCGGGCGCTGGCCCAGACCCCGGGTCGGGTGTTGTCCCGCACGGCGTTGCTGAGGACCCTGCCCCGGGGCGCGGACGAGCACGCCGTCGAGATGGCCGTCGCCCGGCTCCGGGCCGGGCTGCGCGCGCCCCGCGTGGTGCAGACCGTGGTGAAGCGCGGCTACCGGCTGCGGGTCGACTAGGGCGTGCGGAGTCCCCGGTCGGGCCGAGGGCACTGCCACACGCCCTGAACACGTCACGGCCGGCCGTAGCGTGCCGGCCGTGACGCGACGTGTCAGCCGACCGGCGTCGGAAAGCCCCGCCCGTGCTCGGACTGAAGCCGGAGCATGGCGTGCTCGACCACCGTCACCAGCACCTGCTTGACCGAGTCCCGCTGCCGGGCGTCGGTCATCACCAGCGGCACCTGCGGCGAGATGGCCAGCGCTTCGCGGACCTCCTCGGCCTCGTACTGCGGTGCGCCGTCGAACTTGTTCAGCGCCACCACGTACGGCAGGTTACGGTTCTCGAAGTAGTCCAGCGGGGCGAAGGCGTCGGTGATCCGGCGGGTGTCCACCAGCACGGCCGCACCCACCGCCCCCCGGATGATCTCGTCCCACATGAACCAGAACCGAGTCTGACCCGGTGTACCGAAGAGGTACAGGATCAGGTCCTGGGCCATTGTGATCCGGCCGAAGTCCATGGCGACCGTGGTGGTCTCCTTGCCCGGCACCTTGGACGGGTCGTCGATACCGACACCCGCCGCGGTCATCAACGCCTCGGTGGTCAGCGGTGTGATCTCGGAGATCGCCCCGACCAGTGTCGTCTTACCGACGCCGAATCCGCCCGCGACGACGATCTTCGCGGAGACGATTCCCCGGCCCGGCCGCCCCCCTGCGGGGTCATAGCCTGCGAAGTCCACTTAGCACCCTTCCAAGCAGTTCCATCCGCTCCTCGAACCCCTCGGCGGGAGCAGCAGTGTGTAACGTCAGCAGGCTCTCGGCCACCATGTCGGCGACCAACACCCGGGCGACGCCCAGCGGCATCCGGGTATACGCGGCGATCTCCGCCAGCGACTGTGCTCGGCCCTCACAGACCGTGGCGATGCGGTGTTTGTCGTGCCCGGCGAAGCGGGACTCGGCGACCTGGGTCGGAGAGGCGGTCAGGACGGCCTCGAGGGCGATGTCCTGCCGGGGCTCGGTACGACCACGGGTGACCGCGTACGGACGCACCAGCGCGCCACGCGGGTCAGCGCGTCGTTGGTCCATTCCCGATCACCTCCTCGTCCCCTGCTGAGCCGGACTGTGCCGTCTCTCGTCCCTGGTCCGGCGCTCGGAACGAGCGCCGGCCTCCGGTGCTAAGAACGCACCGCGTCGCGCGGAAGCGGCACCAACGCGGCACCCACCCGCTCGACCAGCAGCGCCATCTCGTAGCCCACCTGGCCCACGTCGCAGCTCCGCGCGGCCAGCACGGCCATCGAGGAGCCGTCGCTGATCGACATCAGGAAGAGATACCCGCTGTCCATCTCGATGACTGTCTGCAACACCCCGCCCGCGCTGAACATCCGGGCCGCGCCCTCGGTCAGGCTCACCACCCCGGAGGTGATCGCGGCGAGCTGGTCGGCCCGGTCCCCCGGCAGATCCCGGGAGGACGCGAGCAACAGCCCGTCTGCGGACACCGCCACCACGTGGGCGATGCCCGCCACGCTGTCGGCGAAGTTGGTGAGCAGCCAACCCATGTCCTGCATGGCAGCTGGCCTGTTCATCGGCTCTCCTTGGTCGAGGTGCTGTTCAGGTCCGTTCCGGCCGTCCGACCGCGCTGCACACCGCGGTGGTAGGCCGACAGCAGACCACGTACTTCGTCCGGGGTCCGCCGGCTGCGGTCCCGGCCGCTCTTCGGTTCGATGCCACCCGGCACGAGCTGTTGCTGCGGCACCCGCTTGGGCAACCCGGATCGGGTGGTGCCGGCGGGAGCCGGCTCGGCAGCCCGGCTGGCCCGGGACCAGCCCTCGTCGGCCGCCGTACGCCATGCTGCCGGGTCGGGGGCGGGCGCGGGCGGAGCCGTCGGGGCGGCCGGGGGCGGGGCGTACGTCGGCGGCACCGACGGTCGCGCAGCGAAGCCGTCCATTGTGGCGCCGGGGCCGTCGCCCAGGGTGGCTGTGCCGTCGGTGCCGCCCGGGGTGCGGGTCGGCAGTTTCGGTCGGGCCGGCGAGGCGGCCGGCACCGTCCCGGCGCTCGGCTGGCCGCCGTTGCCGGTGCGCAGGCCGGTGTCGGCCGTTGCGGTGGTGGCGGGCGCGGGCGGCTCGTCGAAGTTGGGCCGGGTGAAGATCGCTGTGGCGTCGTCGCCGTGCGACCGGAACCAGACCGCCTCCATCTCCCGGAAGATCGGAGCCTCGGCCGGGAAGTCGGGCCGGGTGCTGACCGGCGCGGCGGGCACCGACGGAGCGGCTGGCGGCGCCACCGCGCCCGGTCCGGCGACCGGCCCGACCGGGAGGCCCTGGGTGCCACGCCCATCCGCGGTGTCCGGCTTGGAGCCACGCCGAGGCAGTGGGTCGACCGTCGGGTACGCCACTGTCGGGCTGCCCAGTGAGGCGCCCGCACCGCTGCTGTAGGCCGGCCTGGCCGGCGGCAGCGGGGCGGCGGGTGCCGGGGCGGCGGGTGCCGGCGGCATCGTCGAGCGCGGACCGGTGTAGCCACCGGCCTGCACGGCCGGGGTGGTGTCCCGCGAGTCCAGCGGCGACTGCCACTGGGCGGGTGCCGGCGAACTGGTCCGCCACTGGTCGGGCAGCGTCGCCGCCGTCGTGGCAGCACCGGCGAACTGCTCGGCGTGGCCGGCTGAGGAGAGCGGGGCCTGCTCCACTGCCATCGGCTGACGCGGCCGGGTGAGCACCTGCTCGCGGCCCCGGTTGCTGGGCAGCACCACGGTGGCGGCGGGCAACGTCACCTGGGCGACGGTGCCGCCCTCGACGTTGCGGCGCAGCTCCACCCGGATGCCGTACCGGGAGGCGAGCCGGCTCACCACGGCCAGACCCATCAGTCGGAACGCAGCGACGTCCACGCTCGGCGGGGCGGCGAGCCGCCGGTTGAGCGAGTCGAGCTGGTCGTCGGTGAGGCCGAGCCCGCGGTCCTCGATCTGGATCAGCACGTAGTCACGGATCCGGCGACCGTCGGCGACCACCGTGGTGTTCGGCGGTGAGAACCGGGTGGCGTTGTCGAGCAGCTCGGCGACGAGGCGTACCACGTCGTTCACCGCGTGCGCGGCCACCGAGATGTCGGTGTCCACGGTGCCGAACTCGATGCGGTTGTAGAGCTCGACCTCGGACTGGGCGGCGCGTAGCACGTCCACCACCAGCGCGTCGTCGTGACGCGGTGCGGCGGAGTCGGCGCCGGCCAGGACGAGCAGGTTCTCGTCGTTGCGGCGCATTCGAGTGGCCAGGTGGTCCAGTTCGAAGAGCTGCGCGAGCCGCTTCGGGTCCTCCTCGCCGCGCTCGATCGCGTCCAGCTCGCCGATCATCCGGTCGACCAGGGTCTGACTGCGGCGGGCCAGGTTGAGGAACATCGCCGAGACGCTGGTACGCAGTGCCGCCTGCTCGGCGGCGACCCGCACCGCCTCCCGGTGTACGACGTTGAAGGCCAGCGCCACCTGACCGACCTCGTCGCGGCTGTTCAACTGGATCGGGTCCCGGACCTGGCGGACGATCTCGTCCACCCCGCCGTCACCCACGCTGCCCATGTTCTGCAGCCGCTGCACGGCGTCGGGCAGGTCGTGGTTGGCCACCGAGAGCGCGCCCTCGCGCAGTCGGCGCAGCGAGTGGTTGAGCGAGCGGGCCAGCACCACGGCCAGCGACACGGCGATGATCAGGGTCAACAGCACCAGGATCGACTCGACCACTGCCTGCCGGATGACGTCCGAGCGGGCCTGGTCGGCCTGCTGGAGCAGTCGGTCCTGTAGTTGGATCTCAGCCCAGCGCATCAGGTCGTTCACGGCGCCGATCGCCGCGGTGGCGTCCTGGGCGGTGACCAGTGAGCGCTGCCCGACCGAGCGGGTGATGTCGGTGGCCACCCGGTCGGCCAGGCCGACGGCGTCGCCGGACACGGTGCTGTCGACCAGGGCGCGCTGCACCGGGTCGGCGGCCAGCGAGAAGGCGACCAGGGCCTCCTGCTGACCGGTCAACGTTGCCACGAAGGAGGAGAACTGCTCCGAGTCGAGCTGGCCGGCCGTCAGCGCGGTGAAGGCGACGGCCTCTTCCTCGGCGACGGAGGCCTTGGCTCGGGCGAAGGCGGCGACCGCGCGGCGGCTGTCCGCCAGGCTCTCCGAGCCGGGCAGCTGGGCCAGACCGTCACCGTACGAGACCAGGTCGGTGAGGATGACTCCGTAACGGAGCACCGCCTCGGCTACCGCCATCTGCCGGCGGTCCAACACCTCCTGACGGGTGCCGTCCAGGGTGGCCAGGTGGTCGTCGATGGCGGCCAGCCGGTCCCGCAGGGCGGCCGGCACGTCGCCGACCCGGCCCCGCTCGGCGCGGTACTCGTCCACCCGCTGCTGCGTCTGGCGGACCCGCAGGTTGTACGCGTCGGCCGGCTGCTGCGGAGCGGCGAGGTAGGCGGCCGCGGCCATCCGTTCGGACTGGAGGTCCTGGGTGAGGGCGCTGACGTCGACGGAGAGGGCCGTCAGTGACCGGGCCTGGGTGGCGTCGAACGCGCCCTCGCCGACGGAGATCAGGCGGACCGTGGCCAGCGCGATCACCGCCGCCACCGGGACGACCAGAATCAACGCCAACTTGGACCGGATCCGGGCGTCACGCAGTCTCGGCATCCGTCGGCGCGCAGGCCGACCGCTATCGCCGAGCGCGGGCAGGGTCGTCGGTCCGGTGCTCACGACATCGCCTCCGTCGTTTCTTCCCCGCCTGAGCCGCCGAGCCATGCCGTAAGCGGAGGGGACCACGCGCGGCACGGCCGCGATTTCATCAGAGATGATCGTGTTTGGGAAGCCGCAGTGAGGTAGGAAACGGTCGGACGGAGCGCATCCCGTGATCCGGGCAACTGATACCTTCATTTCCGCAAGCCCCTGAACAGGGCATGTAACTCCAGAGTGGTCACGCGTGTATGCAAAGTGAGCTTTTGCAAACATTGCGTTACCCCAGCATGTGGGATGGCCGTCCCGAAAATGCTGCCGGGGTCCGCGCTTGACCACAGCGCCGGCCATTGGCAAGGTTTTGCAGGCTTCGCGCACACCGTACGGCAGAGGAGATCCCGTCCTCCACTGAGGACGGATTAGCGGCGGTGACCGGGCAGCGCCCGCGCCCGCACCTGGAGGACTGAGTTGAGCCCCATCCGCTCCGCGACCATCGCGGCGCTCGCATCGGCCGTAGTGGCCACCACGCTCACCGGCTGCCAGTTTGGTGAGGCGGAGAAGGACACGAGTCCGATCGTGATCGCCGCCGATCTCGAACTGTCCGGCGCCGCAGCCACAGTTGGCCGGACATACCAGCGCGCCCTAGAACTCAAGGTCGATCAGTTGAACGCCTCCGGAGCACTGAACGGCCGGAGGATCGACCTGAAGGTGAAGGACAACCGTTCCGACTCGGCCGAGTCACTTCGCAACATCGTCGACTTCAGCAGCGATTCGAAGGTCAGCGCCATCATCATGGGCGGCTGCAACGAATGCGCGGTCGGAGCCGTCGGGACCATCAACGAGAAGCGGATTCCCACCATTGCGCTGGCCGCTTCCGGCGCGATCGCCGCACCGGCCGCTGAACGGCGCTACGTGTTCAAGCTGGGCCCCAACGCCCCGGACAGCGCCGCCGCACTGACCACCGAACTGCGCCGCAACAACATCCGTAAGGTGGGGATGCTGGTCAGCGACGACGACTACGGCCAGGAGGGCGCGACAGCGCTCAAGAGCGAGCTCGACAAGGCCAAGATCACGCTCCGACAGCAGCGGGTCAAGACCACCGACACCGACGTCAGCCAGCAGGTCCAGCAACTCGCGTCGGGCAAGCCCGACGCGATGGTCTTCTGGACCCCGCCGGAGCAGGCGACACTGGCCGCCACCACCGTCCAGCAGACCGTCTTCCGTGGGTCGATCTACTTCGACGCGGCAGCGGCCGGGGACCTCTTTCTCGGCGCTGCGGCCAAGGCGACCGAGAAGGCCACGCTGATCTTCACGCAGACGATGGTGATCGATGACGTGATCGCGACCACGCCGGCCAAGGCGGCGCGGCGGCAGTGGTTCCAGGACTACACGGCCCGCTTCGGTGGCTACAACGGGTCCTCGTCGTTCGCAGCGGACGCCGTCCAGCTCATCGCCGACGCCGAACTGCGCGCCGGTGGTGAGATCGGGAAGGTGGACCGCAACGGCATCCGGGACGTGCTGGAGACGTCCCAGATGGACGGCCTCTCCGGCCCGATCCGCATGACGCCGGACAACCACAGCGGCCTGATGCCGCAGGCGCTCACCACGCTGGTCGCCCGCAACGGGCGCTGGCGGTTGGCTGGGTAGACGCTCGGGCCTCATGTCGTCTGGTCCCGGCGCTCTTCGTCGGGTGCCGGGTGGGGTGTGGCCGACCGTGCCCGGCTCCGGGCGGTCAGGCTTGATCCCTCCGCCGGGCACGGTCGGCCACACCCTCTGCGCCAGCAGCGTCGACGAAAAGGGCCGGTCTCCACTGGGAGGCCGGCCCTTCGCGTTACTGGGATTTGATCTTGGTCTGAGTCCTGGTGCTGGTCGTTGATCTCTTCTGGTGGTTAGCGGCTGCTTGTGGTTTCTCGCACCCAGGGCAGGGCGAACCGCTCGATCAGCAGGAGCGCCGAGTAGAGCAGGATGCTCACCAGCGCCACCAGCATGATCGCCGCCCAGGCGGTGGCGGTGTCGCCGACACCGGCGTACTGCGTGATGACGAAACCTAGGCCGCTCTCGCCGGCCTGGAACTCACCGATCACCGCGCCGATCGCGGCCAGTGGCATGGCGACCTTGAGACCGACGAAGATCTGCGGCAACGCGGCCGGGAAGCGCACCTTGCGGAAAGCCTGCCAGCGGGAGGCGTTCCAGGACCGCACCAGTTCGGCCAGGTCGGCCGGCGTGGTGGTCAACCCGGTCGCGGTGGACAGCACGATCGGGAAGAAGCAGAGCAGGAACACCATGGTCAGGATCGGCTTCTGGCCCCAGCCGAGCGCCACCACCAGCAGCGGACCCAGCGTGATCTTCGGCACCGCGTTCACGGCGACCAGCAGTGGCGTGAACATCCGCTCCACGGTGCGGGAACTGGCCAGCGAGAGCCCGATCAGCACACCAGCGGCCACCGAGAGGGCGAACCCGGTCAGGATCTCCAACGTGGTGTCCCAGGTGTGCTCCAGCAGCTGCGCCGGCTTGTCGACGAACGCGGTGAGCACGTCGCCGGGTGGGGGCAGGGCTGCGGGGTGAACCAGCTCCAGCCGGGCGATCAGCCACCACGCCGCCAGCGCGACCAGGATGCCGACCGCGGGCAGCACCGCCTCGGCTCCGGCCCGCAGACCGGCACCTCGACCCGCTCGCCCCACCTCGGGGCCGGCACTCGGGGGCGGAGGTTCCGCCACCGCCGGGTCCGCTGACCGGACGTCGGTCATCTCTGTCCTCCTCGAAATCCCACGGCCCGCCGGGGGCCGACGAGCGACGGGGGTACGCCCCACCGGGATCGGCGGGACGTACCCCCTGATGACGACCGGACGATCAGGCCTTCGGCGCGAGGCTGAAGTCGATGATCTGCTCGGGGGTGATGTTCTGCTTCAGCGCGCCGGCGCCCTGCAGGATGGCGATGCTCTTGGCGACCCGACCACTGTCCAGGGTGCCGATCGCGGTGCCGGTGTTGCCGGAACGGACGTACGCGGCCATCAGCTCCAGCTCGGCGGCGGCGGAGACCGGGTTGGTGGCGTCGACGTTCTTCTTCAGGATGTCGGCGGCCTCCTTGGAGTTCGCCAGGCTGTACTCCAGGCCCTTGAGCAGCGCCGCGGTGAACTTCTTCACCATCTCGGGCTTCTCCTTGGCGATCTTCGAGGAGGTGATCAGCACGTTGCCGTAGAGATCCTGCATCACGTTGCTGTACGGCAGCATGACGGCCTTCTTCTTGGCCACCGCCTCGATGGTCGGCTGACCGACGACGAACTGACCGATGCCGTCCACCGAGCCGGAGGCCAGCGTGCCGATCAGCGCCTGGGCCTCACCGTTGACCCAGGTCACCTTGGTCGCGTCCACACCGGCGAGCCGGGCGTACGTCGGGAACAGGTTGCGGACGACGGAGCCGGGGGTGTCGGCGAGCTTCTTGCCCTCCAGGTCCTTCGGCGAGCTGATGTTCTTGCCCTCGACGGTGGCGATGCCCGCCATGGTGCGCTGCTGGATCGCGGCCACCGCGGTGAAGTCCTTCGCCTGGCCGTTGCCGAGCTGGAGCAGGCCGCCGGTGAGGTCGATCGGGCCGAAGTCGGCCTGGCCGCCGACGACGGTCTGGATCACACCACCGGTGCCCTGACCGGCCTTGATCTCGACGTCGAAACCGGCGTCCTTGAAGAAGCCCTTGTCCTTCGCCACCCAGGCGTAGGAGTCACGGCCGAAGTTACCGAACGAGGTGAGGTAGGTCACCTTCGTCAGCGTCGTCCCGTCGCCGCCCTTGGCATCGTCGGCCGAATCCGACCCGCTGCTGCAGGCGGAGACAAGGGCGAGGGTGGTGGCCAGCGCGGCCGTAGCGACCGTACGGGTCAGCCTTCTCATCAGTGCACCATGTCCTTTCCGACCGGGGCCGGCAGGCCACCGGAGGGGGTTGTCGTGACGGGCCGGCGGGAGGGGTGGAAGCCGGGCGCCGCCGTCGTGGGGGGACTCTTCGCGGGCACAGCGTACGAGAAACCCACAGTTGCGACGCCAGGCGTATCGGGTTGCGGAACGGAAACAACCTGACGACCACCCCAGCCGGTGCGATACCTCGACAGGGCGGCTAGCCTTTGTCGGATTCCTGACCGTCCACTCAGCGGAGGTACGCCGGAGATGATCCGACTGTCCGGGGTGTCCCGTACCTTCGAGGGCCGATCCGGCCGGGTGGAGGCGCTGCGCGGTATCAACCTCGACGTCGCCGAGGGCGAGTTCGTCGCCGTGCTCGGCCGCTCCGGCTGCGGCAAGTCCACACTGCTGCGGCTGATCGCCGGGCTGCTCCCGCTGAGCGCCGGTGAGATCACCGTCGCCGGTACGCCGATCGCCCGCCCCCGCCAGGACATCGCCATGCTGTTCCAGAAGCCGGCGCTGCTGCCCTGGCGCACCGTGCTGGACAACGTCCTGCTGCCGGTGGAGATCTTCGGCTGGAGCCGCGCCAAGCACCGGGAGCGGGCCCGGCAACTGCTCGACGTGGCCGGGTTGGCCGGCTTCGAGAAGCGGCTGCCGCACGAACTCTCCGGCGGAATGCAGCAGCGGGTGTCGCTGTGCCGGTCGTTGATCGGTGAGCCCCGGGTGATGCTGATGGACGAGCCGTTCTCCGCACTGGACGCGCTCACCCGCGAGGAACTCTCCGGCGAACTCCAGCGGGTGCACATGGAGAACAAGCCGACCATCGTCTTCGTCACCCACTCGATCGACGAGGCGGTGCTGCTCGCCGACCGGGTGGTCGTGCTGAGCCCGCGCCCAGGCCGGATCCGCAAGGTCGTCGACGTGAACATCCCCCGGCCTCGCACCCTGGGCCGCAACGCCCACCTGGCCGACGTCGCCCAGGTCAGCGCCGACCTGCACGAACTGCTGATGGAACGCGAACAGCCGGCCACCGCCGGCGCGGAAGGACACTGACAATGCGGGTGTCGGTCTTCACCGAGCCGAACCGTGGCGCCAGCTACGACACCCAGCTCCGGTTCGCCCGGCTGGTCGAGGCCTGTGGCTACGAAGGTTTCCTCCGCGCCGACCACTACCAGTCGATGGGCGCCGACCCGGGCCTGCCCGGCCCCACCGACGCCTGGCTGACCCTCGCCGCGCTGGCCCGGGAGACCGAGCGGATCCGACTCGGCACCCTGGTGACGTCGGCCACGTTCCGCCTGCCCGGCCCCCTCGCGGTGATGGTCGCGCAGGTCGACCAGATGAGCGGTGGCCGGGTCGACCTCGGCATCGGCGCCGGCTGGTACGAGCGCGAGCACACCTCGTACGGCATCCCGTTCCCGGCGGTCGGCGAGCGTTTCGACCGGCTGGCCGAGCAGCTTGAGGTGATCACCGGGCTGTGGGGAACCCCACCCGGCGAGACCTACAGCTTCACCGGCGACCACTACCGCCTGGTGGACGCTCCCGCCCTGCCCAAGCCGGTGCAGGTGCCCGGCCCGCCGATCATCGTGGGCGGGCGTGGCCCCAAGCGCACACCCGAACTGGCTGCCCGGTACGCCGACGAGTTCAACATGCCGTTCAAGTCCGTGGCCGCCACCGCCGCAGCGTACGACCGGGTGCGCGAGACGTGTGAGCGCACCGGACGGACGGAGTCCGGGCGCGCCCCGTTGGTGCTGTCCGCCGGAATCGTCGTCGCCATCGGCCGGACCGACGCGGAGGCCCAGCATCGGGCCGCCCCTCTGCACGAGAAGAGCGCTCTGCCACCGGAGGACCCGGTGGTCGGCTCCCCCGCGCAGCTCGCGCAGCGGCTCGGCGAGTTCGCCGCGATCGGTACCACCCGGGTCCACCTGCGCCTGATCGACTTCGACGACCTCGACCACCTTGAGCTGATCGCCGCCGAGGTGCTGCCCCAACTGGACGGAGCACGATGACCGACGTGATCGACGGAACCGAACTCGGACCGGTGGGCCAGGAGATCGTGTTCGAGAACGACCGGGTCCGGGTCTGGCACATCCGCCTCGAACCCGGTGAGCGGCAGCCGCTGCACCGGCACGACCACCCGTACCTGGTGGTGGCGATCGAGGGCGCCAAGAACGTCGTACAGACCATCGACGGCACCCTGATCGACGCCGTCGAGCCCACCGGTGGAGTCGTCTACCGGGACCCGGGCGCGGTGCACATGCTGACCAATGTCGGGGATACGACTTACCTGGCTCGGCTGGTCGAACTCAAGTAGACCCGCCGATGGCCACCGGCGTGCCGCGCGGCGCGCCGTTGGCTATCGGGTGTACCGGGTGCGTAACGTGCCGGACATGGCCTTTCGGACCTGGGGCAGACTGCTGCTCACGGCGCTCGGGGTGAGCGTGCTGGCCGGAGCCGGCCAGCTCGGCGTCGCGTACGGTTTCGGCATCGTCCGCCTGACCGGCGCATTCACCGGTACGACAGTCAACCAGTGGCCGGCCCAGCTGGTCTGGGTGGGCTGGTTCGCCGCCAACGCAGCCGTCGCCGGCGCCGTCCTGACCGGACGCCTCGCTCGCCGTGACGCTCCGGCGGCCAGCACCGGCCGGCAGTTGGCGGTCGGCGGCGCGGCAGCGCTCGGTGCCACAGTCATCGCCCCGCTCTGCATGCAGCCCGCCCGCGCTGCAGAGCTGATCTCCGTCGACCCGGTCTGGGCGGTGGGTATCTGCGCCATGGTCGGTGCGGTGATCGGGGCGGGCGCGGCGATCGCCGTCCTGTTCCGGCCCGAGCTGGGGTGGAACATGGCGGCCGTGGCCGGCACGGTCTGGCTGCTGGCGCTGATCTCCGTCCTACCGTCGCTCGGCACGGCCGGCCCACTGCCGACCGTCCGGCTCGGCGTACTGGAGCCGAGTTGGCTCGACGACGCCGCCGCACAGCGACTGGCGATGCTCCTGCTGCCCATCGTGGCGCTGCTGGCCGGCGCGGCGACCGCCGGGCTGGCTCGCTCGCGGGGTCAGGCTCCACTGGTCAGCGGAGCCACCGGGGTGGCCGGTCCGGTGCTGGTGGCGTTCGCCTACCTGACCGCCGGTCCGGGCGACGCCGTGGACCGCTACCAGACCGCCCCCTACTACGGCTCGTTGATCGCGATCCTCGCCGGAGCGCTCGGCGCGGCCGCCGCAGCGCTGCTGCGCTGGCCGATGGGCACCCGTACCAACGATCCGCAGGCGATCGAGCCCACCGCCATCCTGCGCCCGCTGTCCACCGGCCCGGCGCTGACCAGCGCGCCGAACGACAAGGACAGCGCGGCGAACGGCGGAGACAGCGCGCCGAACGACACTGACAGCGCCGAGGGCACCGACACGGAGCTGGCCACCCGCACGACGCCCGCCGGCGTCGTTGCGGGTCCGTGGGCGACGGGCGATCCCGATGCCGTACGCACCGTCCCGGCCCACTGGGACTGGCCGGCGACCACAGCGAGCGGACAGCACGGTCCGGCTCCCGCCACTGCTACTGCCGCCGCACCGGCTACTGCCGCCGCACCGGCTCAGCCCGCGGCCTGGCTGACCGCGCCGACCGGTGAGTTCACCGCCGCCGGGCAGACGCCCGCGCGTCAGGATGATGTCCTGGCCACTACCGAGCCCTCGGCCGGCGCGGACGTCAGCATCGTCACCGACGCCACCGCGACCGGCACGACGGCCGGCCGCGCCGACGCCGCGACCCCGACGGGCGGCCGGGCCGTCGACGAGCCGACCAGCAGCACGGCGACGGACCCGAGCGGCAGCACGGCGACTGACCCGAGCGGCAGCACCGCGACCAGTGGCAGGCCGACCGGTGGGCGCACCACCCGCAAGTCCGCCGACACGGCGAGCGCCACGGGCGCACCCGGTTCCGGCCCGACCAGCGCGGGCAGCGGCGCCGAGGCGACCAGCACGGCATCGCCTGGCACTGACGCTCCCAGTCCCGACGCCACGGCGTCGACGGGCACGGGACCAGCGCCGAGCACAGCTGGCACGCCCGACCACGGCACGCCCGAGGCGCCGCCGACGATCAAGCCGCGACGCAGCCGCAAGCCGAAAGCCAACCCGGACGCCACCGCCTCCGACGTGGCCGACGGCACGTCCTCTGCCGGTTCGGCAACCCCCAGCAAGACGACCGCTCGCGAGACGACCACCGACGCGACGACCACCGACGCGACGACCGCAAGCAAGGCGACCACCGACGCGACGACCACCCCCGAGACGACCACCGGCCGCGCCACGAAGGGCACCCGGTCGGGCAGGTCCGCCGACAGCACCGCCACCGGCACTCTGGCGTCCAGCCAGGGAAGCCTGGGTGAGCTGTCGAGTTCGACCTCCGAGGTCACCTCGGCTGCTGGCTCCGACACGGCAGCAGACCGGACCACCGCTACCGGCGCGAAGCGAGCACCGGCCACCTCCGCCACCGGCGCAAAGCCAGCACCTGCCACCTCCGCCACCGGCTCGAAGCGAGCACCGGCCGCGTCGACGACCGCCGAAATCGGCGCGACGCAGGTGCCGGCCAACCCGGAGTCCCCCAGCACGCCGACCGACGCCACACAGACCCCGACCACCGGGACGGGGGCGACACCAGCACCGACCACCACTGCCTACCAGGTTGGCGCGGAAGCCACCCCGCGCGTCCCGAAGGCCGGCACGGGCAGCGAGGCAGCAGCGGCCGACGCGACCAGCGATTCCGCGATCGCCGGGGCTCGTGGCACCGACAGCGCGCGGTCCGACGCCGAGGACGTTCCGGCCGCCGGGTTGTTCGCGGCGACCGCCGCCAATGACCCGGACACGGACCGGTGGACGCCCGCGCCGTCGGCCTGGCCGGTCACCTCGACGTGGACGGTGCCACCGCAGGCCTCCGAGCCGGGGGCAACGGCATCGGCGGGGTCGAGCAGTCCTGACGCGCCGACCGGGCCGAGGCCACGGCATCGGGCACCGTTGCCGGACCTGAGCCGGGCCGGCACCTGGAACGCGTTCGACACCTCCCGGCGCCGCGGGTCCGCGGGACCGCAGGACAGCTCGACGACACGGACAGCGCCAACCGAAGCCGGCGAGACCGCTCCGGCCGAACACCCGGGCCGGCCGGAGGGCGCGCCCACCGGTGCGGACACCAACACCGGCACCGGCACCGGCACCGGCACCGGCGATCTGACGCCTACCGACACCACGTCGGCAGAACCGACGCAACCGAAGGTGGCAGGGCAGCCCTCCCGGCGAGGGCGGCTCGGTGGGCTGTTCCGCCGCAACCGCTCCCGCGCCGACGAGGAGAGCCCGAAGACGTCGGATGAGACGGAGCCGCTGGCGTCCCAGGACGAGGAATTCGTCGACTGGGTCGCCGGCCTGAGCAAGCCGGTGTCGGACAACGAGCCCGAGCAGGAGAACAGCCGCCGGTCGTTGCGCTCCACCGGTCGACACCACCGCGACTGACTCCACCACGCAGACGCACCGACCGGTCGTCTGACCGACCCCGCGACATCGCCACGCGCCGGGCCGCGCAGGCCGACACCGGCCAGGCGGGCCGTCCCTGCGTCGCCTCGCAACACAGGGACGGCCTCCGCCCGCGGGGAAGTCAGGCGAGCGGCAGGTAGACCCTGCTCCCGCCGGAGACGAACTCCTCCGACTTGTCCTTCATGCCGCGCGCCGCGTACTCCTTGAGCTCTTGGGTGATCTTCATGGAGCAGAACTTCGGGCCACACATCGAGCAGAAGTGCGCGGTCTTCGCCGGCTCCGCCGGCAGGGTCGCGTCGTGGTACGAGCGCGCGGTCTCCGGATCCAGCGAGAGGTTGAACTGATCCTCCCAGCGGAACTCGAACCGCGCCTTCGACAGGGCGTCGTCCCAGGCCTGCGCGCCCGGGTGCCCCTTGGCCAGGTCCGCCGCGTGTGCCGCGATCTTGTACGCGATCACGCCCGCCTTCACGTCGTCGCGGTCCGGCAGGCCGAGGTGCTCCTTCGGCGTGACGTAGCAGAGCATCGCGGTGCCGAACATGCCGATCATCGCGGCGCCGATCGCCGAGGTGATGTGGTCGTACGCGGGCGCGATGTCGGTGGTCAGCGGACCGAGCGTGTAGAAGGGCGCCTCGTGGCACCACTCCTGCTGAAGGTCCACGTTCTCCTTGATCTTGTGCATCGGTACGTGCCCGGGGCCCTCGATCAACACCTGGACGTCGTACGCCCAGGCGATCTTCGTCAGCTCACCGAGGGTGCGCAGCTCGGCGAACTGCGCCTCGTCGTTGGCGTCGGCGATCGACCCGGGGCGCAGCCCGTCGCCGAGGGAGAACGTCACGTCGTAGCGCGCGAGCAGCGCGCAAAGCTCCTCGAAGTTGGTGTAGAGGAAGTTCTCCTCGTGGTGCGCCAGGCACCACGCCGCCATGATCGAACCGCCTCGGGACACGATCCCGGTCACCCGGTCCACGGCCAGCGGCACGTACGGCAGGAGCACCCCGGCGTGCACAGTCATGTAGTCCACGCCCTGCTCGGCCTGCTCGATCACTGTCTCCCGGAACACCTCCCAGCTCAACTTCACCGGGTCGCCGCCGACCTTCTCCAGCGCCTGGTAGATCGGCACCGTCCCGATCGGCACCGGCGAGTTCCGCACGATCGCCTCACGGGTCTCGTGGATCCGCTTACCCGTGGACAGGTCCATCACGGTGTCCGCGCCCCAGCGGGTGGCCCAGGTCAGCTTCTCCACCTCCTCCGCGACCGACGAGCTGACCGCCGAGGTGCCGATGTTGGCGTTCACCTTGACCAGGAACGCCTTACCGATGATCGCCGGCTCGCACTCCGGGTGGTTGACGTTGAGCGGGAGCACCGCCCGACCGGCGGCGATCTCGGCCCGCACGAGTTCCGGTTCGACGTTCTCCCGGATCGCCACGAACTCCATCTCCGGCGTCACCACGCCGGCCCGCGCGTACGCCAACTGCGTGGGCCGGCGATTGTCCACCCCGGCGAGCGGTGTGCCCGCACCCCGCACCGGTGCCACGTCACCCCGCTCGGCGATCCACCGGCCGCGCAGCGCGGGCAACCCCACCAACGGATCCGATCCCGGGCCGGACGTGTCGTAGAGCCGCACCGGCGGCAGGTCACCGGTCAGCCCCACCTCCGCGAACGGCACCCGGACATCCGGCCGTGAACCCTCGACGTACACCTTGCCTCGTGCGTGCATGACAGCCTCCCTGGTGATCAAGCGGACCAGCCGAAGTGGTTCAGCGGCCCGCGCCCCGCGCCCAGCTCCCAGCCCCGCGCGCCGGTCAGCGCACGGAGCACGTACTCCTTGGCGGCCCCCACGGCGTCCGGCACCGGGTCGCCGAGACCGAGCCGCACCGCGATCGCCGCCGAGAACGAGCACCCGGTGCCGTGTGTGTGCCGGGTGGTCACCCGGGGTGCGCGCAACACAGTGGTGACGCCGCCGCCGTGCAGCACGTCGACCGCCTCGCCCCCCTCCAGGTCACCGCCGGTGACCACCACGTACTCCGGGCCGCCGGCCACCAGGGCCTCGGCGGCCACGACCATCGCGGCCACGTCGCCCACCGGGCGTCCGGTGATCGCCGCGGCCTCCGCGCAGTTCGGGGTCGCCACAGTGGCGTACGGCAGCAGCCGCTCCACAGCACCCACCACGCCGAGCCGGTGACCGCTCGTGGCGACCAGCACCGGGTCGACGACGAGATGGGGCAGCCGGCCGTCCCGGGCGGCCTCGGCCACCACGTCCGCGATCGCCGGGGTGCCGAGCATCCCCGTCTTCACGGCGCAGACTGTGAAATCGGTGAGCACGCTGTCCAACTGCTCGGTGACAGTGCGCGGGGGCAGCGGCAGCACCGCGTCGACACCCCGGGTGTTCTGCGCGGTGACCGCCGTGAGGACGCTGGTGCCGTACGCGCCCAGTGCGGCGAAGACCTTGAGGTCCGCCTGGATGCCGGCGCCGCCGCCGGAGTCCGAGCCGGCAATGGTCAGTAGTGTTCGCGGGGTCATTTGCTCTCTTTGGTTGCGGTTTGGGGCTGCGGCCGACAGTGCCCACTCCGGGCGGTCAGGCTTGATCCCTGCGTGGGCACTGTCGGCCGCAGCCCTGACGTGGGGACCTGGGTGACCCCGCGCCGGGTTCGGGTCAGCACAGGGGTGACCGCCTCGACATAAGCGCTGGTCAGACTCGCCGCTGTTTCGGCGGGGTCTTCTGCTCGCATCAGTGCGCCCAGTACGGCTACTCCGACGACTCCTGCTTGGACGCAGGCGATCACCTGTTCCGGTGTCTCGACTCCGCCGAGGGCCAGCAGGGGCACCGGGCTGGCGCGAACCAGGCTGCCCAGGCCTGCAACGAGCAAGGGTGGGCCGTAACCCGGTTTGGTCTTCGTCGGCCAGACCGGGGAGATGGTGGCGTAGTGCTCGGTGGTCAGGCGGTCCAGCTCGCTGCGGTCGTGGCAGGAGCGGCCTACCAGGGGGTGGGTTGGCGGCGGGTACGGGCCGGCGGCGGGCAGGTGCACGGCGTCACCGCCGAGCGGGTCGGGGCCGGCCACGATGAGGGTTCCGCCGACGTCGGCGAGGATCGCGCGCAGGTCGGCGGCGAGGGCGACGCGTTCGGCGCGGGGCAGGTCCTTCTCCCGCAGCACCACCCAGCGCACTCCCCCGGCCACGGCTCCCGCCACGACCCGGTCGAGCCCCTCCCGCGCGACGAGCCGGTCGGTCAACACGACAACCCCGGACGGCGGGGTCACAGCTCGGGTCTTCCCTCGTCGGGGGTGGAGGCGAGCGCGTGGAAGCGCCGCTCGATCCGGCCGGCCTGGGCCGCCAGCCGGCCCGCCTCGACGGCGTACCGCATCGCGGTGGCCATCGCCACCGGGTCGGCCGCCCGGGTGACAGCGCTGGCCAGCAGCACCCCGTCACAGCCCAGCTCCATTGCCAGCGCCGCGTCGGACGCGGTGCCGATGCCGGCGTCGAGGATCACCGGCACGTCCACACCCTGCCGGATGAGTCGAATGTGGTGCGGGTTGCCGATGCCGAGCCCCGAGCCGATCGGCGAGCCGGCCGGCATCACCGCCGCGCAGCCCACGTCGGCGAGGCGGCGGGCGAGCACCGGGTCGTCGCTGGTGTACGGCAGCACTGTGAAACCGTCGGCGACCAACTCCTCGGCGGCGCGAAGCAGCTCCACCCCGTCGGGCAGGAGCGTCCGCTCGTCGCCGATCACCTCCAGCTTGACCCAGTCGGTGTCGAACGCGTCCCGGGCCAACCGGGCCACCTTCACCGCCTCGGTCGCGGTGTGGCAGCCGGCGGTGTTCGGCAGCAGGCGTACGCCGCACCGGTCCAGCAACTCCAGCAGCCCACCCGTGGAGCCCGGTGCCGTGCCCACCCGGCGCAGCGCCACTGTGACCAGCTCGGTGCCGGACGCCCGGATCGCCTGCTCCAGGACGTACAGGTTCGCGGCACCGCCGGTGCCGAGGATCAGCCGTGAGGTGAAGGTCTCCCCACCCAGCTCGAACGGCACGCCGCTCACCCGCCCTGCGCCGCGGTGAGCACCTCGACCCGGTCACCGTCGCGCAGTGCCCGTGCCGGCCAGCCGGTCCGGGGCACCACCTCGCCGTTGACAGCGACCGCCACCCCACGTGGGTGCGCCACGATGTCGCGGACCAGGTCCGCCACTGACGCGCCGGCGGCGACGCTGCGCCCGGCCCCGTTCACTGTCAACTCCACAGGTCCCCCTCCACACCCGGTTCAGGTCCGCCCGACGCGGCCACCGCGGCACCGCCGAAGCGGTCGGCCCGGAAGGGCGCGAGCATCGGGTCGGGTACGCCGCCCAGCACCAGGTCGGCGATCAGGTCGGCGGTGATCGGGGTGAGCACGATGCCGTGCCGGTGGTGCCCGGTGGCGACCAGGACGTCCGGTCGGTCGGGCAGCGGCCCGAGGATCGGCGCGTTGTCCGGGGTGCCCGGGCGCAGCCCGGCGACCGCCTCGACCAGGTCGTACTCGGCCAGCTCGGGCAGCAGGTCGACCCCGGCGCGCAGCAGCCGTTGCACAGCACCGGCGGTGACAGTGGTGTCCGAGCGCTCCTCGACCGTCGCGCCGAGCACCACCTCACCGTCGGCGCGGGGCACCAGGTAGACGTGCTCGCCGTCGGCGTACCCCCGGATCACGTGCCGGAAGCCCGGCGCGACGCCGTCGGGCGCGCGGAGCCGGAGGATCTGACCTTTCACCGGCCGCACGGGCAGGCCGGTGAGCGCTGTGGCCCCGCAGCCGGCGGCGACAACGGTGATCGTCGCGTCCACATCGGACAGCTTCCGGACCGGCTGCGGCACGAGCACCGCGCCGGCCCGCTGCGCGGCCGTGCGCAGTGCCGGCACCAGCAGCCGGGGGTCGACCTGATGGTCGGTGGGCGCGAGCGCGCCGCCGCGCACCCGTGGGGCGAGCGCCGGTTCGCTGTCGCGCAGCTCGCTCGGGCGCAGCGGCGTCACGGGCAGGCCCAACCCCTGCTGGTACGCCCACAGCCGGCGCGCCTCGGCCAGGTCGTCGCCGGTGAGCCCGACCATCAGGGTGCCCTCGGTCCGGTAGCCGATCTCGACCCCGGTCGCCTCGGTCAACTCGGCGGCGAACGCCGGCCAGCGGGCAGCGGATGCCAAAAGCAACCCGGTCAGCTGCCGCTCACCGAAGTACGCCTCGGCGACCGGAGAGAGCATGCCGGCGGCCACCGCCGACGCCCCCGAGCCGGGTGCCGGATCGTGCACCACCACCCGCAGCCCGCGAGCGGCGCAACGCCAGGCGATGGCCAGCCCGATCGGCCCCGCCCCCACTACTGCCACGTCCGGCCGGACCCGGTCGCTCGACGGCGGTGACGGGGACCGGCCGGTCAGCACGTCAGGGCCTCGATCAGCTCGGCGGTTGCCCGTGCCGGGTCGGCGGCGGAGGAGACGGCGCCGACCACCGCCACCCCGTACGCCCCGGCGGCCCGCAGCGCCGGCACCCGGGCCGCTGTCACTCCGCCGATCGCGATGACCGGAACGTCGACGGCGTCGACGACGGCGCGTACTCCGGCGGGCCCGATGGGGTCCGGCAGGCCGGTCTTGGTGCTGGTGGCGTGACACGGACCGACGCCCAGGTAACTGGCGCCCGCCGCGACGGCCTCGGCCGCCGGGCCCGGCGCGCGAGAGGTGGCGCCCAGCACACCGGTGGGGCCGAGCACCCGGCGGGCGGCGGCGACCGGCAGGTCGTCGACGCCGACGTGCCCACCTGCCGCGCCGACCGCCAGCGCCACGTGCAACCGGTCGTTGACCAGGCAGGTCGCCCGGTACGGCGCGCAGAGCGCCAACACCCGCCCGGTCAGGTCGTACGCCTCGCGGTCGGTGGCGGCATCCTCGACCCGGACCTGCACCACCAGGTCGGCGTGGGCCACGGTGAGGGCGGCGCGGACCACGGCGAGTGGGTCGCGACCGGGTCGGGTGTCGGTGACGAGATGCAATCGCCCCAGGGACGGCATGGCAACGCTCCTCCCTGCGCCGGCATTATCCGGATCAGGTTCGACGGTCGGGGGCTGTCAGCCCCCCTCTCAGCCCGGTACACCGGGCTCCCGTGGGTTACTTGCGTGTCACCGTACGACAGATCCGGCGGCCTGCCAAGGCGCGGGGTCGGCGGTGGCCGGCCGGGCCGGCGCGTCAAAACGAGCTAGATCCAATGGGGCACTTCATACGGTCCTGTTCGGAATGTCGCCTCCCGTTGCAGAACCGTTACCCGTCCGCATCTTGCCCGACATCGAACCAGCCGAATTAATTTGTTCAGCGATTCGACAAAATGTCGGTGGGGGCACCCTGGCACGGTGTGACCACCGGCTCCATCAGGGACGGCCTTCGGCGAGCCGACTCCCGCGAGCTCTGTCACTACGACACAGGAGGCGGCGTGTCCCGTTCTCGTCGTGCCCGCGTACCAATCACCGCAACCCTGATCTCCCTGGCCATGGCCTCGACCACCCTGTTCGGCGCGCCCGCGCAGGCGGCCGCCCAGGCTCCCCCACGGGATGCGAAAGCCGCAGCCCCGGTCAGCCAGGTGGCGCCGAAGGCGCCAAAGGCCGCGGCCGATCCCTTCTCCGTCCTGATCTTCTCCAAGACCGCCGGCTTCCGGCACGACTCGATCCCCACCGGCGTCGCCGCCATCCAACAGCTCGGCGCCGCCAACGGATTCACAGTGGACAACTCCGAGGACGGCGCAGCATTCAACGACGCCAACCTGGCGAAGTACAAGGCGGTGATCTGGCTCTCCACCACCGGTGACGTGCTCAACGCCGACCAGCAGGCGGCGTTCGAGCGCTATGTGAAGGCCGGCGGCGGCTACGTCGGCATCCACGCCGCGTCGGACACCGAGTACAGCTGGGCCTGGTACGGCGACCTGGTCGGCGCGTACTTCGCCAACCACCCGCAGAACCAGACGGCCACCGTCAAGGTGGAGGACCACGCCCACCCGTCCACGGCCGGGTTGCCGGACCGGTGGTCCCGGTTCGACGAGTGGTACAACTACCAGAGCAACCCCCGGCCGGACGTGCACGTGCTGGCCAGCCTGGACGAGAAGAGCTACACCCCCGGCGCCGGCGCGATGGGTGCGGACCACCCGGTCGCCTGGTGTCAGGACTACGACGGTGGCCGCTCCTGGTACACCGGTTTGGGGCACACCCGGGAGTCGTACGCCGAGCCCGAGTTCCTGTCCCACCTGCTCGGCGGCATCCGCACCGCGGCCGGCGTCGAGAACGCCGACTGCGGCGCCTCGAAGACCTCGAACTTCGAGAAGGTCACGCTGGACAGCAACACCAGCAACCCGATGGAGCTGGACATCGCCCCCGACGGGCGGGTCTTCTACATCGAGCGTGACGGTCGCGTGCAGATCGTGAAGCCGGACACCGGCAACACCGTCACCGCCGTCGACCTGGACGTCTTCACCGGCAACGAGGACGGTCTCATCGGCATCCGGCTCGACCCGGACTTCGCCACGAACAACTGGGTGTACCTGTACTACGCCCCGAACGACGGGGTCACCCGCAACCTGCTGTCCCGCTTCACGGTCACCGGCGACACCATCAGCCTGGCCAGCGAGAAGCAGGTGCTCCGGGTCGACACCCAGCGCAACACCTGCTGCCACGCCGGGGGCAGCATGACCTTCGACGGCGACGGCAACCTTTACCTGGCCACCGGTGACAACACCAACCCGTTCGAGTCGAACTCGTACTCGCCGCTCGACGAGCGGGCGGGCCGCCAGGACTACGACGCGCAGCGCACCTCCGCGAACACCAACGACCTGCGCGGCAAGGTGATCCGGATCCACCCGGAGGACGACGGAACGTACACGGTTCCGGCCGGCAACCTCTTCGCGGCGGGCACCGAGAAGACCCGTCCCGAGATCTACGCGATGGGCTTCCGCAACCCGTTCCGGATCGGCACCGACCCGAAGACCAACACGCTGTACGTGGCGGACTACGGGCCGGACGCCAACACCGACAACCCGAACCGCGGCCCCCGCGGTCTGGTCGAGTGGAACATCGTCACCCCGGGCAACTACGGCTGGCCGTACTGCACGGGCACGAACGAGGCGTACAACGACTACACGTTCCCGTCCGGTCCGAGTGGCCCGAAGTTCGACTGCGCCGCACCGGTCAACAACTCGCCGAACAACACCGGCCTGACCAACCTTCCGCCGGTGGTCCCGGCGACCGTCGACTACGGGTACGCCGGTGACGCGCGCTACCCGGAGATCGGCGGCGGCGGCGCCCCGATGGGTGGCCCGGTCTACCGTTACGACGCCGACCTGAACTCGAACCGCAAGTGGCCGGCGTACTACGACGGCAAGGCTCTGCTCGGTGAGTGGAACCAGAACAAGATGTACACCATGCAGGTGACCCCCGACGGCAAGTCGTTGGTGGACATCAACCAGTTGCTCACCGGCATGAGCATGGTCCGGCCGATGGACTTCGAGTTCGGCCCGGACGGCGCGCTGTACCTGATCGAGTGGGGCAGCGGCTTCGGTGGCAACAACGACAACTCCGGCGTCTACCGGATCGACTACACCGCCGGTGACCGTGCGCCCATCGCGGCGGCGTCCGCCAACCCGACCTCGGGTCCGGCGCCGTTGGCCGTCACGTTCTCCAGCGCCGGTTCCCGGGACCCGGACGGTGGCGCGCTCACCTACGCCTGGACGTTCGGCGACGGGCAGACCTCGACCGAGGCCAACCCGACCCACACGTACGCCACGGCGGGCAACTACACCGCCCAGCTCACCGTCACCAACCCCAAGGGTCGTACCGCGGTGGCCAACGTGCCGGTGACGGTCGGCAACACCGCGCCGACGGTAACCATCGAGTTCCCGCCGGACGGTGGCTTCTTCAACTGGGGTGACCAGGTCCGGTACACCATCAAGGTGACCGACCCCGAGGACGGGGAGATCGACTGCGCCCGGGTCGGGCTGCAGGTGCTGCTCGGTCACGACGAGCACGCCCACCCGCTGGAGCAGCACACCGGCTGCACCGGCACCGTCCAGACGTCGCTCGCCTCCGGGCACGGCGCCGAGGCGAACGTCTTCGCGGTCTTCGAGGCCACCTACACCGACGAGGGTGGAGCCGGTGGCTCCGGTGCCCTGACCGGCCGGCAGATCGAGGTCCTCCAGCCGAAGCAGAAGCAGGCCGAGTACTTCACCGCCACCGGGCGCGCCCCGGTGAGCACCGGTGGTGGAGACCCCGGCGTGCAGCGCGAGGCCGGCGCCGACACCGCCGGTGGCGGCCAGAGCATCGCCTTCATCGAGGACGGGGACTGGTGGTCGGTCGCCCCGGCGAACCTGACCAACATCACCGAGATCCGGTTCCGGGCCGCCTCCGCCGCCGCTGGCGGTCGGATCGAGGTGCG
This sequence comes from Micromonospora sp. NPDC005205, assembly GCF_040608275.1. NCBI lineage: Bacteria > Bacillati > Actinomycetota > Actinomycetes > Micromonosporales > Micromonosporaceae > Micromonospora > Micromonospora sp. NPDC005205. Next base: position 37,735 of record NZ_JBEXHV010000023.1, on the reverse strand, counting down.
CGCCGGTGCTGTCGACGGACCGGTGGTCGCCACGGCCGTCGTACCGTCGACCGGGGCGTGGCAGACGTACACGGACGTGAGCGCGCCGGTCACCGGTGCCGCGAGCGGCTCGCTGTACTTCCTGGCGCGCGATCCGAACGGCGGAAGTGGTTCGCTGTTCAACGTCAACTGGATGGACTTCGTCGGCCGCGGTGTCACCGAGAACGGGCCGCCGGTGGTCAGCGCCACGGCCACCCCGGGCACCGGCACCGCACCGGTCACCGTCGCCTTCGACGGCACGGCCACCGACGCCGAGGGCGACACCCCGCTGACGTACGCCTGGGACTTCGGTGACGGAGGCACGGCGACCACAGTGGACGCCAGCCACACCTACACCACCGCGGGCACCTTCACGGCCACCCTCACGGTGACCGACAGCAAGGGCGCCAAGTCGTACGCCACGGTGCCGGTGCGGGTCGACGCTCCGGACACGTCCTGCTTCGGGGCGCGTTCGGACGACTTCAACGGCAACAGCCTCGACAAGGCCCGCTGGACCAGCGTGATCCGGGAGAACCAGCTCTACTCGCTCAGTGGCGGCGCGCTCCGGCTGCCCACTGGCGTTGGTGACCTCTACGGCGCTCGCAACGACGCCACGAACCTGGTGCTCCAGGCGGCCCCGACCGGCGCGTGGGAGATGACCACCAAGGTCACCCTGCCGGTGACGGCCAACTACCAGCAGGCAGGTCTGCTGGTGTACGGCGACGACGACAACTACGCCAAGGTGGACCTGCTGTACAACGGCAGCCGTCGGGTGGAGTTCATCCGGGAGACGGCGGCCACTCCTCGCAACGAGGCCGCCGACGCCACCAACGCACCTGCCGGTGACACCGTGTACCTGCGGATCACCAGCGACGGGACGAACCTGACCGCGTCCGCCTCGGGCGACGGTCAGACGTTCACCCCGGTGGGCCGTTCGGCCGCGCTCGCCGGCATCACCAACCCGCGGATCGGGGTCTTCGCGCTCAACGGTGGCACTGAGGCACCTGTTGTCGACGCGGCCTTCGACTCGTTCCAGGTGACGCCGGACGCCCCGGCCGGGCCGGTCGACCCGTCGGACGAGTTCACCGGCAGCACGCTCGACAAGTGCCGGTGGGACGCGATCCTTCGGGAGGACCCGAACGGTTACCGGGTCACCGGTGGCTCGTTGCGCATCGACGTGCCCAACGGTGACATCTACGGCACCGACAACACCGGGCCGAAGAACTTCATCCTCCAGACCGCGCCGTCGGGCGACTGGACCCTGGAGACGAAGGTCGACGGCAGTCTGCTGAACGAGCAGTACCAGCAGGCGGGTCTGCTCGTGCAGGCGGACGACGACAACTACCTGAAGCTCGACTTCATCGCGGACAACCAGGCCGGCCAGGCGGTGACGCGGCGGATCGAGTTCCGCAGCGAGATCGCCGGGGTGGTCCAGAACCCGCAGCCCGAGGCGGGCAACCTGACCTCGGCGGTGTGGCACCTGCGGCTGGCCCGCACGGGCGACACGTTCACCGCGTCGTACTCGGCCGACGGCACGGCCTGGACCGCGTTGGAGACGCTGACCAACAGCGCGGTGGGTGCCACCCCGAAGGTCGGGTTGTTCACCCTCGGCGCCAACCAGACGGCGTCGAAGACCGCCTCGTTCGACTACTTCCGGCTCAGCACGGAGGTGGCCGACGAGACGGCACCGGTGACCACTGCGGCGGTTTCCGGCACCCCGACCGACGGGTGGCACACCGGGCCGGTGACGATCACGCTCACCGGTGCCGACGAGGCCGGCGGTAGCGGGCTCGCCGGTACGGAGTACCAGCTGGACGGGGCCACCACCTGGACGGCGTACACCGCTCCGGTGGCGGTCAGCGGGGACGGCGAGCACGAGCTCCGGTTCCGCTCGACGGACAAGGCCGGCAACGTGGAGGCGACCAAGACCGTCTCGGTCAAGATCGACGCCACCGCGCCGGTGACCTCCGCGACGTTCGCTCCGGCGAACGACGCCGGTTGGCACAACGGGACCATCCCGGTCGTGCTGGCCGCCACCGACGCCGGTTCCGGTGTCAAGACGGTGGAGTGGTCGCTCGACGGTGGCGCGTGGGCGCCGTACTCGACGCCGATCGAGGTGACCGGCGACGGACAGCACGAGCTGCTGTTCCGCTCGGCGGACAGGGCGGGCAACGTCGAGACGCTGAAGTCGGCGGTGCTGCGCATCGACGGCACCAAGCCGACGCTGCTGGTGTCCGGGCTGGCCGACGGCCAGCTCTACGGCGACAGCCAGGACGTCCGGGTGGCCTGGCAGGCCGTTGACCCGACCTCGGGCATCGCCAGCGTGGTCGGTCAGCTCGACGGCCAGGCGTACACCAGTGGCACCCTGCAGGCCATGTACGACCTGTCGCTCGGCCTGCACGAGCTGACCGTGACCGCGACCGACAAGGCGGGCAACAAGACCACCTCGACGGTCCGGTTCTTCGTCACCACCTCGTTCCGGGACATGCAGAGTCTGCTGGACCGGTTCAAGGCGACGGGGCGGCTCTCGACCAAGGCGCACAAGCAGCTGTCGAACAAGCTCGACGCTGTCCGTGCGTCCGAGGCGGCCGGCGACGACAAGGCGGCTGTCCGGCAGCTGACCGCGTTCCGGACGCTCGCCTCCGACACCGCGCTGGTGGGCGAGGCGGAGGTCCGGGACGTCCTGATCCGGGACGCCGATGCCATGATCGTTCGGCTCGGCGGCGCGGCCAGCAAGGCCGGGGTCAAGGCGAACGACGGTGACTCGGTCAAGGGCACCGGACGGCTTGGTGGCGACGCCACCCGGCTGGCACCCGGTCGCCAGCTCTGATCCGACGAGGCCCCTCCTCGGCGCTGCGGCGTCGGGGAGGGGCCTCCCTCATCGGTAGGAAGGGAGATGTCCGTGACCGGTATCCGCAAGGCGTTGGCCGCCGTGTTCGTCGGGCTGGCCCTGACCCTGTCCGCCGCCGCCCCGGCGGCGCAGGCAGCCCAGGCCGCCCCGGCGGCGCAAGCAGCCCAGGCCGCCCCGGCGGCGCAAGCAGCCCAGGCCGCCCCGGCGGCGCAGGCAGCCCAGGCCGCTCCGGCGGCGCAGGCCGACAAGCTCAAACTCACTGTGGCCGGCGACGGGGCTCAGGGAGTCACCATCCAGGCCACCTACGCCGATGGCCGTCGGCTGGAGCAGGTGGTGCGGCTGGTCCTCACCGCCACCGGTCCGAACGGGCAGCGGGTCGGGCCGGTGCAGCTGGAACCGCAGCCCGAGGGGCAGGGTTTCTACAGCAGCGGCCCGGTGCTCTCCACCGGCACGTGGAAGGTGTCGGTGAACTCCCCCGCTCCCCTGGCGGGCAAGGCCACCGCCACGGTGCAGGCCAAGGCGGCGCAGTCGCCGCCGGCGCCCGCGCCGGTCGCGGTGACCACGCCGACGGACGACGCCGGCAGCGCCGCCTGGTGGCCGTTCGCGGCGGCCGGTCTCGTGCTCGTCGCCGCGGCGATGGGGGTGGCCATGCTCTTCGGCCGCCGACGCACCACCTGACCCGAACCAGCAGTGCATGACAGGGCCGGGCCGCGACGAGCGGCCCGGCCCTGTGTCGTCTCGGCTTCCATGAAGTCGGGGCTTCCGCAGACCGCAGATGCCCCGATTTCAGGGAACGCGGGTGGATCAGCGACAGCGCGCCGTCAGAGGATGGCGCGCAGCGCCGCCAGATCGTCGTCGCTGGGCTCCCAGACGCCGGCGGCGGCGTTGGCGCGCACCTGCTCGGGCGTTGTGGCACCGGCGATCACCGAGGTCACCGCCGGCTGGGCGGCCAGTCCGCCGATCGCCACCTGGAGCATCGTCAGACCCCGCTCGGCCGCGTACGCCTCGATCGCCTCGATGGTGTCCCAGTCGGCCGCGGCGAGCCGCTCCGCGTACCGGCCACCACCGGAGAGCCGGCTGCCGGCCGGCGGCTGACCCTCCCGCTTGTACTTGCCGGTGAGCAGGCCGTTGGCGAGCGGGAAGAACGGCAGCATGCCGAGGCCGAACCGCTCACACGCCGGGATCACTTCGGCCTCCACGGACCGCTCCACCAGGCTGTAGTGGTTCTGCGCGCTGATGAAGCGGGACCGGCCGTTGGATGAGGCGACCCAGTCCGCGTCGGCGATCTGCCAGCCGGCGAAGTTGGAGTTGCCCAGGTAGCGCACCTTGCCGTCACGGACCAGGTCGTCCAGTGCGGCGAGGGTCTCGTCGATCGGGGTGCCCGGGTCGGGCTCGTGCATCTGGTACAGGTCGATGTGGTCGGTGCCGAGCCGGCGCAGCGACGCCTCCACCGCGCGGGCGATGTAGCGCCGCGCACCCCGCGCGCCGTAGTCCGGTCCGTTGAGACCGTTCATGTCCATGCCGAACTTGGTGGCCACCACCACGTCGTCCCGGCGGCCCTTGAGCGCCTGCCCGAGCAGTTCCTCGGAGCCGCCCTGCGGCTCGCCGTAGATGTCGGCGGTGTCGAACAGGGTGATCCCGGCGTCCAGGGCCGCGTCCACCACCGCCCGGGTGCCGTCGAGGTCCAACTTGCGGCCGAAGTTGTTGCAGCCGATGCCGACCACGGACACCACGAGCCCGGAGTCGCCCAGCCGGCGATAGGTCATCTCAGTCACGAATCCACCCTATGCCGGCCGGGAACCGCTCACTTCACATCCCAGACCGGTTCCGGGGTCTCCACCACCTCGCTGTCGCCTCGGAACAGCACGAACCTGTCGAAGGAGCGGGTGAACCAACGGTCGTGGGTGACAGCGATCACCGTCCCCTCGAAGGCGTTAAGGCCCGTTTCGAGAGCTTCCGCGCTGGCCAGGTCGAGGTTGTCGGTGGGCTCGTCGAGCAGCAGCAGAGTCGCCCCGGACAGCTCCAACAGCAGCACCAGGAACCGGGCCTGCTGCCCGCCGGAGAGCGTGCCGAAGCGCTGGTCGCCCTGCGCGGCCAGCTCGTAGCGACTGAGCACACCCATCGCCGCGTGCCGGTCCATCCCGGTGCGGTGCTCGTCGCCCCGCCAGAGGATCTCGACAAGCGTCTTCGACATCAGCTCCGGCCGGTCGTGAGTCTGGGAGAAGTGCCCGGGGCGGACCCGGGCACCGAGGCGGGCCGACCCCTCGTGCATCACCGGAGCGAGCGCGCCCGCGCCGTCGACCGGGCCGTTCGCCGGGTCCGGGTCGGTGCCGCCGCGGGCCAGCAGCCGCAGGAAGTGCGACTTGCCGGTGCCGTTGGCACCGAGCACCGCCACCCGGTCGCCGTACCAGATCTCCAGGTCGAAGGGGAATGTCAGGCCGTCGAGCTCCAGCTGCTCGCAGACGACCGCGCGCTTGCCGGTCCGCCCGCCGCTGAGCCGCATCCGGATGTCCTGGTCCTTCGGCGGTACGGGCGGCGGCCCGGCCTCCTCGAACTTGCGCAACCGGGTCTGCGCGGCCTGGTAACGCGAGGCCAACCCGTCGTTGTACGCGGCCTTCTGCTTGTACATCAGCACCAGCTCGCGCAGCTTCTGGTGCTCCTCGTCCCAGCGCCGGCGCAGCTCGTCGAGGCGGGCGTGCCGAGCCACCCGAGCCTCGTACCAGCTGGCGAAGCCGCCCGGGTGCACCCAGGCACTGCCACCCTCGACGGCGACCACCCGGTCGGCGCTCTGGGCCAGCAGCTCGCGGTCGTGCGAGACGTAGAGCACCGACTTCGTCGACTCGCGCAGTCGCGCCTCCAGCCAGCGCTTGCCGGGCACGTCGAGGAAGTTGTCAGGTTCGTCGAGCAGCAGCACCTCGTCCGGGCCGCGCAGCAGCAACTCCAGGGCGAAGCGCTTCTGCTGGCCGCCGGAGAGGGTACGCACCGGACGGTCCCGTACGGCGTCCCACGGCTTACCGAGCACGATGGTCGCGACGGTGTCGAAGAGCACCTCGGCGTCGTACCCGCCGGCCTCGCCCCAGGCGCCGAGCGCATCGGCGTACGCCAACTGGGCCTTGCCCGCGGCGTTGCTGAACTTGCCGTGGGTCTCAGCCGCCCGCATGGCCGCCTCGGTCTCGCCGAGCCGCCGGCCGGCGTCGCGAAGCGCCGGAGGGGCCAGCGACAACGCCAGGTCGGCGAGGGTCGACTCGTCACCGATCATGCCGATGAACTGGCGCATCACACCCAGCCCGCCGGCCCGCGCGACCACGCCGCTGCGCACCGGCAGGTCGCCGGCGACCATCCTCAGCAGCGTCGTCTTTCCCGCGCCGTTCGGCCCGACCAGGGCGACCTTGCTGCCCTCACCGACCCGGAACGACACGTCGGCGAAGAGTTCCCGACCGTCGGGCAGGATGTGCCCGACCGCTGCCACGTCCACGTATCCCACGCCGGGATCCTGCCCCAGTGAGGGTCGGGGGGTACATCCAATTACCGGGTGACGCGCAGCACCCGGAAGCCTTTCTGGCTGGCGTACCGATCGACCTGCCAGCTCTGCTCGGTGAGCCAGCGTTGCAGCGAGTCGCCGCCGAGGTGTCGGGCGACGACCAACCAGCCGACGCCGTCCGGGGCGAGTCGGGGCAGCCAGCGCAGCAACAGGTCGTGCAGCCCGTCCTTGCCGATCCGGATGGGCGGGTTCGACCAGATCTGGGCGAAGCGGACGTCGTCCGGAACGTCGTCTGGCGCGCTGACCCGGACCCGGTCGGCGGCACCGACCCGAGCCGCGTTGGCGGCGGTCAGTTCGCGGGCCCGGGCGTTGACGTCGACGGCCCAGATGGTGCTGCTGGGCGCGAGGTCGGCCAGTACGCAGCTGATCGGCCCGAACCCGCAGCCGAGGTCGAGCAGGTCACCGGTGGTGTCGTCGGCGGGCAGCTCGGCCTTGCGCAGCAGCACCGCGGTGCCGGGGTCGAGCCGGCTGGCGGAGAACACCCCGCCGGCCGAGGTGAGCCGGTAGTCGCGGTCGGCGACGGTGAACTCGACCTCGCGCGCCGGGGCGTCGCTGGTGGGCTGAGCGGTGAAGTAGTGGTCGCCGGTCACCCGACAATTCTCGCATCGGTCCGGGGCGGACCTGACGCGGCCCACACGTACATTTCCCCGAAATTACCCCCTAAAGGGACAATGACTCCTACTCTGGGCGACATGGTGTATCGGTACCAGTCCGATGAGGACGCTTTCGAGGAGTACCCGGAGCCCGGGTCCGACCTGTCGGTGCTCGGCGCCGGTCCGCCCCCGCCGGCCGGGCCCTCTCCGTCGCGCTTCCCCACGCCGTCGCTGCCCCGCCCGAACCAGCTCTCGCTGCCCTCGTCGCAGCCGGCACCGGCTCGTGCCGAGATGCCGCAGCTCGGGCCGACCGCTCACACCGATGCGCTGCAGGCGGTGCCGACACGCGCCGACATCCCACCCGCACCGCCGCGCAGCCAGATCTACACCTCGGCGACGGCGGCTGAGCCGCCCGCCCGGCGCGGCGGCGGTCGACTGTGGCAGGCACTGATCGGCGGCGCAGCCGTCCTGGTGCTGCTCGCCCTCTGTGGCCTCGGCGCCGCCGCGCTGCTCATCGACCGCGGCGAGCAGCCGCAGAGCAACCCGACGAACCAGCCGAACGCCGCCCCCACGTCGGCGTCGGCGGAACGGCTCGCCCTCGACTCCCGGGAGTCCGACCGGGCCCCGCTCACCGCCAAGGAACTCTTCCCCACCAAAGACGTGAAGCTCACCGACGGCCAGCCGAGCTACCAGGTGCTCAAGACACAGTCCAGCGGCAGTTGCGCCGTCGCCGCCACCGACGAGGTCGCCGACCTGCTGGTTCTCCTCGGCTGCAACCAGGTCGTCCGGGGCACGCTGAGCACGCCCGGCGGCGACCACCTGGTCACCGCCGGCCTGTTCAACCTCACCGACAAGGTCAGCGCGGAACGCGCCCGAGACCGGCTCCGGCAACTTCTCGACGAGCGGCAGGGCCGTTTCCGTGGCCTCACCGTTGACGACGGCGACGGCACCGATGTCCTGGCCAACGCCCCGGCACGCGTCGGCTGGCAGGTCCGTGGCCACTACCTGGCGTACGCACTGGTGGTTCGCAAGGACGGCACAGCGGTGAAGGCGGGAGACGCCAAGGTCCGCGAGATCCTGTTCGACATGATCGAGTTGCACCTCAGCCGGGGCGTGCTGCAGAGCCGGGCCGACGGTGGCACCGCCTCGCAACCGACGGCGGCACCTACCGGCAGCAACGCCAACCAGGGCGATCTGCCCGGCGAATGACAGTGCGGACGGTCAGCCCTCGATCGGAACCCGCAGCCGGCGGGTGAGGGTCGCCCGTTGGGCGTACTCGGCCGGATCTGCCGGGTAACCGACGGCGACCAGGGTCAGCCCGCGCGCGGGGGCCACCGTCACCTCGCTGGACCGCTCCCGCTGGGTGAGCAGAGTTCCCGGCCACTCGACCGGGCGGCGGCCGTCCCCGGCCACCAGCATGGCTCCCACCAGGCTGCGCACCATCGCCTGACAGAACGCGTCCGCCTGCACGGTGGCGACCAGGATGCCGTCCGGGTCGCGACGCCACTCCAGCCGGGTCACCTCGCGCAGTGTGGTGGCGTGCTCCTTGCGCCGGCAGTACGCGGCGAAGTCGTGCTCCCCCACCAGCCCGGTGGCGGCGGCGTTCAGCGAGGCCAGGTCCAACGGCTTCGGCCAGGCCAGCACCTCGTGGCGGCGCAACGGCTCGGCGCCGAAGGGAGCGTCGGTGACCCGGTACTCGTATCGCCGGAACGTGGCCGAGAACCGGGCGTCGAAGTCGGCCGGCACCTCGGTCATCGCCCGTACCCGCACGTCGGCGGGGAGCAGCCGGGCCAGCCGACGCAGCAGCCGCCCCTCGTGCTGGCGCCACACGTCCACGGGCAGGTCCACGTGGCACACCTGACCGGTGGCGTGCACTCCCGCGTCGGTCCGCCCGGCCACCGTCAGCCCGGTGGCGGTACCGACGCCGAGAACCAGGTCCAGGGTCTCGACGAGCACCCCCGCGACGGTGCGCCTGGTCGGCTGGGGTGCCCAGCCGGAGAAGTCGGTGCCGTCGTACGAGACGTCCAGCCGCAGCCGGATCCGCTCGTCCACCTCGTACCTCCTGTTACGGGTCGGGCCCGACACCCCGATGGGGTGCCGGGCCCGACGATGCCCTTGATCAGGCCTTGTTCTCGGTGGCCTCGTCGCTGTCCTCGCGGGCGGCGTCGGTGTCACCGGACGCCGACACCGGCGCCTCGGAGTCCTGGTCGGCCGGAGCCGACTTCGGGGCCTCGTCGGCCGGGGCGAGCGCCTCGAGCTTGTCCTGCTGCGCGGCCTTGCGGGCGGCGGTCTTCTTGTTCGCCTTCGGCTCGGCGACCTGAAGCTCCTCCACCAGCTCGATGATGGCCATCGGCGCGTTGTCACCCTTGCGCGGACCGGTCTTCACGATCCGGGTGTAACCGCCGGGGCGGTTGGAGTACCGGGGCGCGATCTGGTCGAACAGGGCGTAGACCACGTCCTTGTCCTTGACGACACCCAGCACCCGACGCCGCGAGGCGAGGTCACCGCGCTTGGCCTTGGTGATGAGCTGCTCGGCCAGCGGGCGCAGCCGCCGGGCCTTCGTCTCGGTGGTCTGGATCTTCCCGTGCTGGAACAGCGCGGTCGCCAGGTTGGCCAGCATCAGCCGCTCGTGCGAGGGGCTGCCGCCGAGGCGGGGGCCCTTGGTGGGCGTGGGCATTTTTGGTGCTCCTCAGTTGTGGCGGCAGCGCGGACTAGAGCTGCTCGGTCTCGCGGTAGTCGTCGGTGTCGTAGTCGGCCTCGCCGAAGGTGTCCACGACGTGCGCCGGGTCGAAGTTCGGAGCCGAGTCCTTCAGCCCGAGACCCATCCCGGCGAGCTTCATCTTGACCTCGTCGATCGACTTCTGACCGAAGTTGCGAATGTCGAGGAGGTCGGCCTCGGTACGCCCGATGAGCTCACCAACGGAGTTGATGCCCTCGCGCTTGAGGCAGTTGTAGGAGCGGACAGTGAGGTCCAGCTCCTCGATCGGCAGAGCGAGGTCCGCCGCCAGCTGGGCGTCCTGCGGGGACGGCCCGATGTCGATGCCCTCGGCGGTCTCGTCCAGCTCCCGGGCGAGCCCGAACAGCTCCACCAGCGTCGAACCGGCGGAGGCCAGCGCGGTACGCGGACCCATCGACGGCTTGGTCTCGACGTCGATGATCAGCCGGTCGAAGTCGGTGCGCTGCTCGACACGGGTCGCCTCGACGCGGTAGGTCACCTTCAGCACCGGCGAGTAGATCGAGTCGACCGGGATGCGGCCGATCTCGGCGCCGGACTGCTTGTTCTGCGCCGCCGTCACGTAGCCCCGGCCCCGCTCGACGGTCAGCTCCATGTCGAGCCGGCCCTTGCCGTTCAGGGTGGCGAGCTTGAGATCCGGGTTGTGCACCGAGACGCCGGCCGGGGGCTGGATGTCGCCCGCGGTCACATCGCCCGGGCCCTGCTTACGCAGGTACATGCTGACCGGCTCGTCGTGCTCGGAGCTGACGCACAGCTCCTTGATGTTCATGACGAGCTCGACCACGTCCTCCTTGACACCGGGGATCGTGGTGAACTCGTGCAGCACACCGTCGATCTTGATCGAGGTGACGGCCGCGCCCGGGATCGACGACAGCAGCGTACGCCGCAGCGAGTTACCCAGGGTGTAGCCGAAGCCCGGCTCCAGCGGCTCGATGGCGAACCGGGACCGGGTCTCGTTGATCGACTCCTCGGAGAGGGAGGGTCGCTGGCTGATGAGCATCTTTTCTCTTCTCTTCCGGGGCGCCCGCTATTTGACGCCCACGACACAAACTGTTCCGGTGGCCCGCCCCGAAGGGCGGGCCACCGAACGAGCTCGGACTACTTGGAGTAGAGCTCGACGATCAACTGCTCCTGGACCTGCGTGTCGATGACCTGCCGGGCCGGGAGGGAGTGCACGAGCACCTTCATCTGGCTCGGGATGGCCTCAAGCCACGCCGGAACCGTCTTCGAGCCGGCCTGAGCCTGCGCGACGATGAACGGGGTGAGCTCCTTGCTCTTGCCCCGAACCTCGATGATGTCGTGCTCCTTGACGCGGTACGACGGGATGTCGACCTTCTTGCCGTTCACCGTGAAGTGACCGTGCTTGACCAGCTGGCGGGCCATGTCCCGCGAGTGGGCGAAGCCGGCCCGGTAAACGACGTTGTCCAGCCGCGACTCGAGGATCTGCAGGAGGACCTCACCGGTCTTGGCCTGCTTGCCAACGGCTTCCTCGTAGTAACCGCGGAACTGCTTCTCCAGCACGCCGTAAACCCGACGGGCCTTCTGCTTCTCGCGGAGCTGGAGCAGGTACTCCGTCTCCTTCGTGCGGCCGCGGCCGTGCTGCCCGGGCGGGAACGGCCGGGACTCGAACGGGCACTTCGGACCATCGCACTTGCTGCCCTTGAGGAACAGCTTCATCTTCTCCCGCCGGCAACGGCGGCAGTCTGCACCGGTGTAACGAGCCATCTCTCTCTACCTCTCAGACCCGGCGACGCTTCGGCGGACGGCACCCGTTGTGCGGCTGCGGGGTGACGTCGGCGATCTGCCCGACCTCGAGGCCCACTGCCTGCAGCGAACGGATGGCGGTTTCCCGGCCGGAGCCGGGGCCCTTGACGAACACGTCGACCTTGCGCATGCCGTGCTCCATGGCGCGACGCGCGGCAGCCTCGGCGGCCAGCTGCGCAGCGAACGGAGTCGACTTGCGGGAGCCCTTGAAGCCGACCTGGCCAGCGGAGGCCCAGGAGATGACCGCACCGGTCGGGTCCGTGATGGACACGATGGTGTTGTTGAACGTGCTCTTGATGTGCGCCTGCCCGTGGGCGACGTTCTTGCGTTCCTTGCGCCGGACCTTCTTTACAGCGGCTCCGGCACGAGCCTTCGGTGGCATAAGTCTGTGCGCTCCTAGTTGACTTTCCGGACTGGGTTGCGACCCGACCCGCCTCGGCGGCGGCCGATCCCGTCATCCGGTTAAGAACTACTTCTTGCCGGGCTTCTTCTTGCCGGCGACGGTCCGCTTCGGGCCCTTGCGGGTCCGGGCATTGGTCTTGGTCCGCTGGCCACGCACGGGCAGGCCCCGGCGGTGCCGGATGCCGGCGTAGCAGCCGATCTCAACCTTGCGGCGGATGTCAGCGGCGACCTCGCGGCGCAGGTCGCCTTCAACCTTGTAGTTGCCCTCGATGTGGTCGCGGAGCTGCACGAGCTCCTCGTCCGTGAGGTCCCGAGCGCGCTTGTCCGGCGAAATGCCGGTGGCGGCGAGTGTCTCCAGGGCGCGGGTGCGACCGACCCCGAAGATGTAGGTGAGCGCGATCTCCAACCGCTTTTCGCGGGGGAGATCCACGCCGACTAGACGTGCCATGTGCGGGCGTACTCCTCGTGATGTGTGGCGGAGGTGTGGACCCGTCCCACCCCGCTACCGGCCGTCCCGTCCTTCCGACGCGGTGAGCGCCGGCGACCGGGATCGGTCGCTGCCCGAGCGGGCCCCGGCCTCCGACCGGGGGTCAGCCACGCAGAGGTACGTCTGGCGTACCGCTCGCGGCTGGGACGAGCATGTGTGATGTGTGTGTCGCTGGGGATCCGCCTGGACCAACGCCACCCGGCCGTGCTCCGGCCGGACGGGCTGAGTCAGCCCTGGCGCTGCTTGTGGCGCGGGTCGCTGCAGATGACCATGACCCGGCCGTGCCGGCGGATAACCCGGCACTTCTGGCAGATCCTCTTGACGCTCGGCTTGACCTTCACGGTTGCCTTACTTCCCATCTGGCCCGGTTACGCGTTCTGCGCGGCACCGGACGTCGAAGACGGACACGGGACTTCCCGGCCGTCGTCAGGACTACTTGTAGCGGTAGACGATGCGCCCGCGGGTCAGGTCGTACGGCGAGAGTTCGACGACGACCCGGTCCTCCGGAAGGATACGGATGTAGTGCTGCCGCATCTTCCCGCTGATGTGAGCCAACACCTTGTGGCCGTTCGCGAGCTCCACCCGGAACATGGCGTTCGGCAGGGGCTCGATGACCCGACCCTCGATCTCAATGGCTCCGTCTTTTTTCGGCATGTCCTCCGCTGTCCTGACGTCGATTGCACCGGGCGGCCCACAACGTCTTACACGGAAATCTGATCAGAATCAGAAGCCCGCGCCAGCCGCGGCTCCAGCTCCCACCGAAGCGCAGGGTGGGCATGCCGGAGTGGACGCTGTGCGCCGATCTGAAAGTGTACGCCGGCCTGCGGCCCCCCGCCAAACCGGCACCCACCAACCCGCGCGAGCCCCTCCGAACCCCACCCTCAGGCCCTGTTGATCATGAAGTAGTTGTCACGACACGCCGTAGTCGGCAGCAACAACTTCATGATCGACCAACCGCGGCGAGTCCGGTCCGCGGCTTGGAGTCGGTGGGGTTCAGGGGGTTGGTTCGTCGTTGTCGGCTTTGAGGGCGCGCTTTGCCTGCTTGCGCTCCCGGCGGCGTTGGCGCTTCACGGCCTGGCGCTGGGGCTCCTTCGCAGCCAGCCCGCTGACCGTGCGGACCACCAGCACCGCGCCCCACGGCCCGGCCACCCAGACCGGCCAGAAGTAGAGCAGGTCCTTGCTGAGCACCGACGTCACCGCCCAGATGGTCACCACGATGGCGATCACCCGCAGGTACGGGAACCACACCTCGGCCAGCCAGCGGGCGGCCACGCCCCTGCTGAAGGCCGGATCGAGCTGGTCACCCAGCGGGCTCATCGTCGACCCGGCGACCGGCGCCAGGCCCGACCGCTGCGCCGGCGTCACCGGCGGCAGATCGGTCAGCAGGCCCTCGAGGTCGGCGTACGTGCGCGCCGCGTAGGCCCGCTGCAACCGCTCGTCGTACTCGTGCAGATCCAGTCGGCCCTCGTCGAGGGCGACCCGCAACCGGTCAGCCACCGCCGCACGGTCCGAGTCCGCGGCTCGCATCCCGTCGCGCCCGTCCATGCCGGCAAGCATGCCACCGTCGCGCCACTCACGCCCGCCCCCGACAGCGGTCGATCATGAAGCTGTTGCCCGCCCCACCGGCGTGTCGGGGCTGGAACTTCATGATCAACGGCGCGACGCGGGGCCGGGAGCGTACTAGGGAGTTTTCGTGCCCGCGGGTTGGCGGGCGGTCACCAGGTCGCCCAGGCGGGCCCGGCCACCGTCGAACGCGGTGAGCACCCAGACCCCGTCCGGCAGCAGCGCCATCGAATGCTCGACGTGCGCGGCCACAGAGCCGTCCCGGGTGACGACCGTCCACCCGTCGGCCAACTCGACGGTACGCGGGGACGCCATGGTGATCATCGGCTCGATGGCCAGGGCCATCCCGGTGACCAGTCGCGGACCCTTGCCCGGCCGACCGTGGTTGAGCACGTGTGGGTCCTGGTGCATCTCGGTGCCGATGCCGTGCCCGCCGTAGCCGTCGACGATGCCGTACCGGCCGCCCTTGCGGACAGCGGTCTCCACAGCGTGCGAGATGTCGGTGAGGCGGCCCTTGCCGCTGGCGGCACCACGCGCAGCGGCGGCGATACCGGCCCACATGGCGTCCTCGGCGACCTCGGCCATCTTCAACAGCGCCGGGTCGACGTCACCGACCCCGACCGTGATCGCGGAGTCGCCGTGCCACCCGTCCAGCACCGCGCCGCAGTCGATGGAGATCAGGTCACCGGCCTGGAGCACCTGCTTCGGCGACGGGATGGCGTGCACGATCTGCTCGTTGACCGAGGAGCAGATCGACGCCGGAAAGCCGTGGTAGCCCTTGAACGACGGAACGCCGCCCGCCTCGCGGATGGTCGCCTCCGCGATGGCGTCCAGATCGGCGGTGCTCACACCGGGGGCGACAGCCTCCCGCATCCGACGCAACGCCTCGGCCACCACCAGCCCGGCGGCCCGCATCTTCTCGATCTGGTCAGGGGTCTTCAGCTGGATGTCCAGCTGGGGACGACGCATGGAGCGGTTACCTTTCGTTGCCGAACAGCGGGGCACATAACGCGTACCCCGCTGTTCGCACTCTATCCGCCGTGGCCCGGCCGGACCTCAGCCGCCGTACGACCGCAGCGCGTCGATGGCCCGGGTGGTGACGTCCTCCACCGGCCCGGTGGCGTCGATCCCGACCAGCTTGCCCTGAGCGCCGTAGTAGTCGACCAGGGGCGCGGTCTTCTCGCTGTATTCGCGGAGCCGCGTCGCGATCGTCTCCGGCTTGTCGTCGTCGCGCTGGAACAGCTCGGCGCCGCAGCGGTCACAGATGCCGGGCCGGGTCGTGGCGTCGAACTCGACGTGCCAGATCTTGCCGCAGCCCCGGCAGGTGCGCCTGCCGGAGAGCCGCCGGATCACCTCGTCGTCGTCGACGACCAGCTCCAGGACCAGATCCAGGGCAGTGCCCAGATCGGCCAGGAGCTTGTCCAGAGCGGCAGCCTGCGGAGTCGTCCGCGGGAAGCCGTCGAGCAGGAAACCCTCGCTGGCGTCGGGCTCGGCCAGCCGGTCCCGGACCATGTTGATGGTGACCTCGTCCGGAACCAGCTCGCCCGCATCCATGTACCGCTTCGCCTCGACACCGAGCGGCGTGCCCTGGGTGACGTTCGACCGGAAGATGTCTCCGGTCGAAATCTTCGGCACCGAGAGGTGCGCGGCGATGAACTCGGCCTGCGTGCCCTTGCCCGCGCCCGGCGGGCCAACCAGAACGAGTCTCATCTACCGCAGGAACCCTTCGTAGTTCCGCTGCATGAGTTGGCTCTCGATCTGCTTCACGGTCTCCAGACCGACGCCGACCATGATGAGCACAGCGGTGCCGCCGAACGGGAAGTTCTGGTACTGCTGGTTGTCCAGCCAGATGAAGAAGAAGTTCGGCAGGATCGAGATGATGCCGAGGTAGAGCGCGCCCGGCAGGGTGATCCGGCTGAGGATGAAGTCCAGGTAGTCGGCGGTCGGCTTGCCCGGGCGGATACCCGGCACGAACCCGCCGTACTTCTTCATGTTGTCAGCGACCTCGGTCGGGTTGAACGTGATCGAGACGTAGAAGTACGTGAAGAAGATGATCAGCAGGAAGTAGACCGCGATGTAGATCGGGCTGCTCGGGTTGACCAGGTTGTTCTGAATCCACGACTGGGTCTTGCCCGGGTCGGTCTGGTCGAAGAACTGCAGCGCCAACTGCGGCAGGTAGAGCAGCGACGAACCGAAGATGACCGGGATCACACCAGCCTGGTTGACCTTGAGCGGGATGTAGGTCGAGGTGCCGCCGTACATCCGCCGGCCGATCATCCGCTTGGCGTACTGCACCGGGATCCGGCGCTGCGACTGCTCGATGAAGGTGACAGCGGTGATGACCACCAGGACCAGCGCGATGACCAGGGCGAACATGTCCCAGCCCTTGCTGGTCTTGATCTGCCAGCCCTCGCTGGGCAGCCGCGCCGCGATCGAGGTGAAGATCAGGACGGACATGCCGTTGCCGACGCCACGGTCGGTGATCAGCTCACCGAGCCACATGACCATGCCGGTGCCGGCGGTCATCGTCATCACCAGGATGGCCAGGGTCAGCCAGTCCGGGATGCCGGTGCCGGTGGGGATGATCGGGAACTGGTCGCAGCGGTTCTGGAACAGCTGGCCCGAGCGGGCCAGCGCCACGAACGCCGAGGCCTGCAGCACACCGAGACCGAGGGTCAGGTAGCGGGTGTACTGGGTGATCTTCGCCTGACCGGCCTGGCCCTCCTTGCGGAGCTGCTCGAGGCGGGGGATCACGACGGTCAGCAGCTGCAGGATGATCGACGCGGTGATGTAGGGCATGATGCCCAGCGCGAAGACCGAGAGCTGCAGCAGCGCTCCGCCGGAGAAGAGGTTGAGAAGGTTCACCACCCCGGTGGTGTCACCCTGGATGGTGTCGAGGCACTTCTGCACGTTGCCGTACGAGACGCCCGGGCTGGGGAGCGTTGCGCCCAGCCGGTAGACCGCGATGATGCCTACTGTGAACAGCAGCTTCTTGCGCAGGTCAGGCGTACGGAACGCACTGAGAAAGGCGGACAGCAACTTCTTCCTCCTGCGCGAGGCGGGCCGCCGGTGATCCCTGGCGGGTCGGGGTGGATCACGGGCGAGTGCCCGCAATCCATGGCTGGGATGGGACTCTAACAGCCTCACCCCGGTCCGGGCAGATGCGCCCGACTACATAAATCGAAACCGATGTTACCGGGCGCTCACGGCCCAGGCAGACCATGGCGCCCGCCAGTTGCTCTCAACTGGACGGGCGCCATGGTCGTACGCCTTACAGCTCGGTGACGGAGCCACCGGCGGCAGCGATCTTCTCCTTGGCCGACGCACTGAACGCGTGCGCGGACACCTGGAGCGCCACACCGCCGAGATCCCCGGTGCCGAGGACCTTGACCGGGTGACCCTTGCGGACCGCACCGGACTCGACGAGCTCCAGCGGGCCGACCTGACCACCATTCGGGAACAGCTCAGCGAGTCGGTCCAGGTTGACAACCTGGAAGACCACCTTGAACTTGTTCTTGAAGCCCTTCATCTTCGGCAGGCGCATGTGGATGGGCATCTGCCCACCCTCGAACGCCGCCGAGATGTTCTTGCGGGCCTTGGAACCCTTGGTACCGCGACCAGCGGTCTTGCCCTTGGAACCCTCACCGCGACCCACACGGGTCTTCGCGGTCTTGGAACCGGGCGCCGGGCGCAGGTGATGCACCTTGATCGTCATTACTCGACCTCCTCGACCTTCACGAGGTGGCTCACAGTGAAGATCATGCCGCGGATCTCGGGCCGGTCCTCCTTGACCACCACGTCGTTGATCCGCTTGAGACCGAGCGAACGCAGCGACTCACGCTGGTTGTGCTTGGTCCCGATACCGGACCGGAGCTGGGTGACCTTCAGGCGTGCCATCAGCGCGCCACCCCCGCACGCGACGCCAGCATGGCGGCCGGCGCGACGTCCTCCACCGGCAGACCACGACGCGCCGCGACCTGCTCGGGGGACTCAAGCCCCTTCAGGGCCGCCACGGTGGCGTGCACGATGTTGATCGGGTTCGACGAACCGAGGCTCTTGGAGAGCACGTCGTGGATCCCAGCGCACTCCAGCACGGCACGCACCGGTCCACCGGCGATGACACCCGTACCGGCCGAGGCCGGCTTGAGCAGCACCACACCAGCGGCGTCCTCACCCGTCACCGGGTGCGGGATCGACTGACCGATCCGCGGGACCTTGAAGAAGTGCTTCTTGGCCTCCTCGACACCCTTGGCGATGGCCGCGGGCACCTCCTTGGCCTTTCCGTAGCCCACGCCGACCGTGCCGTCGCCGTCGCCCACGATCACCAGGGCGGTGAAGCTGAAGCGACGACCACCCTTCACGACCTTGGCGACGCGGTTGATCGCGACGACCCGCTCAAGGTGCGGGGTCTTCTCGACGGGCGCGTTTCCGCGGCCGCCCTCACGGCGGTTGTCGCGGCGACCACCCTCGTTGCCACCGGACCCGCCGCCACGGCGCTGTTGACCTGGCATCAGCAGCCTTCCTTCTCTCTCGTGACGGGGTTGTTAGAACTCGAGCCCGGCTTCGCGGGCGGCGTCGGCAAGCGCGGCGACTCGCCCCGCGTACCGGTTACCGCCGCGGTCGAAGACGACCTTGGAGACGCCGGCGGCCTTGGCCCGCTCGGCGAGCAGAGCGCCCACCTTGCCAGCCAGGGCGCTCTTGTCGCCCTCCGCACCGCGCAGCGAGGCGTCCAGGGTCGACGCCGACGCCAGGGTGTGACCCTTGGTGTCGTCGACGACCTGGGCGACCATGTGCCGCAGCGAGCGGGTGACGACCAGGCGCGGACGCTCGGCCGTACCGCTGACGTTCTTGCGGACGCGGAAGTGTCGACGCGCACGCCCAACGGCGCGCTTGGCGGCGACACCGCGGCGGCGCTTGAGCAGCGTGGCGCTCACTTCTTACCTGCCTTTCCAGCCTTGCGGCGGATGACCTCGCCCTGGTACTTGACGCCCTTGCCCTTGTAGGGCTCCGGCGGGCGGATCTTCCGGATGTTGGCGGCGACCTCACCGACCTGCTGCTTGTCGATGCCAGCCACGTGGAACAGGGTCGGCCGCTCCACCGTGAAGGTGATGCCCGCCGGGGCGGGGACGACCACCGGGTGCGAGAACCCGAGCGCGAACTCGAGGTCCGAACCCTTGGCGGTGACCCGGTAACCGGTGCCGGCGATCTCCAGGCTCTTGCGGTAGCCCTCGGTGACCCCGACGATCATGTTGGCAACCAGCGTACGGCTCAGGCCGTGGAGTTCCTTGGCCTTGCGCTCGTCGTTCGGCCGGTTGACGCTCAGCTGCCCATCCTCTGCCCGCTCGACCGTGATCGGCTCGGCGAGGGTGTGCTGGAGCTGGCCCTTGGGGCCCTTGACCTTGACGGTCTGCCCGTCGATCGTGATGTCGACGCCGGCTGGTACCGGGATCGACTTACGTCCAATTCGCGACATTTCTACCTGTCTCCCGTTACCAGACGAAGGCGAGGACTTCCCCGCCAACACTCCGCTTGCGGGCCTGCCGGTCGGTCAGCAGCCCCTGGGACGTCGAAATGATCGCCACGCCCAGCCCACCGAGCACCCGCGGGAGCCCGTCCGACTTGGCGTACACCCGGAGACCGGGCTTGGACACGCGCTTGATGCCGGCCAGGCTCCGCTCGCGGCTCTGGCCGTACTTCAGCTCGACGACCAGTCGCTTGCCGACGGCGCCCTCCTCGGGCTCCTCGACCGACCAGGTGGCGATGTAACCCTCGGCCTTCAGGACCTCGGCGATGTTCGCCTTGATCTTGGAGTAGGGCATCTTCACCTGATCGTGGTACGCCTGGTTGGCGTTACGCAGACGCGTGAGCATGTCTGCGATCGGGTCGGTCATCGTCATGGATTTCGTCAGCCTTTCTCGCCGGGGTTCCCGGAGCATCAGCTCCGGGCCTACGGCGAAGAGCAATACCTAATCGGTGCAGGAGTTCCCGGCCGACGGCCGGGACGCGGTCGCCCTTACCAGGAAGCCTTGGACACACCCGGCAGCTCACCGCGGTGGGCCATTTCCCGGATGCAGACCCGGCAGAGCCCGAACTTGCGGTAGACCGCCTTCGGACGCCCGCACCGCTGGCAGCGGGTGTACGCGCGAACCGAGAACTTCGGCTTCGCGGCCGCCTTGATGATCAGCGCCTTCTTGGCCATCTCAGTTCTCCTTGAACGGGAAGCCCAGGAGCTTGAGCAGCGCCCGGCCCTCGTCGTCGGTCGTGGCGGTGGTGACCACCGTGATGTCCATGCCCCGCTGGCGATCGATCCGGTCCTGGTCGATCTCATGGAACACAGACTGCTCGGTCAGACCGAACGTGTAGTTGCCGTGCCCGTCCAGCTTGCGCCCGTCAAGGCCGCGGAAGTCGCGGATGCGCGGCAGCGAGATGGAGAGCAGCCGGTCCAGGAACTCCCACATCCGGTCGCCGCGAAGAGTCACCTTCGCGCCGATCGGCATGCCCTCGCGGAGCTTGAACTGCGCGATGGACTTGGTCGCCCGCCGCACCTGCGGCTTCTGGCCGGTGATCGTGGCGAGGTCGCGGACCGCGCCGTCGATCAGCTTGGCGTCGCGAGCAGCCTCGCCGACACCCATGTTGACGACGATCTTGACCAGCCGCGGCACCTGCATGGGGTTGCCGTAGCTGTGCTGCTCACGCAGCTGGGCCACGATCTCGTTGCGGTACCGCTCCTTGAGGCGCGGCAGGGTCTTTTCGGTAGCCGTGGTCATCACAGGTCCTTACCGGTGCTACGCGCGATGCGGACCTTCTGGCCGTTGTCGTCGATCCGGTAACCGACGCGGGTCGGCTTGCCGTCGGAGTCCAGGACCTGCACGTTCGAGACGTGGATCGGGGCCTCCTGAGTGACGATGCCGCCGGTCTTGGCGCCACGCTGGGTGGTGCTGATGCGGGTGTGCTTCTTGACCCGGTTCACGCCCTCGACCAGGACCTTGTCCTGCCGCGGGTAGGCCTGAATGACCTTGCCCTTGGCACCCTTGTCCTTGCCGGCGATGATGACGACCGTGTCGCCCTTCTTGACCTTCACGGTCACAACACCTCCGGCGCGAGGGAAATGATCTTCATGAACCGCTTGTCCCGCAGCTCCCGACCCACCGGGCCGAAGATACGGGTTCCACGCGGGTCCCCGCCGTCCTTGATGATGACGGCGGCGTTCTCGTCGAAGCGGATGTACGAGCCGTCCGGCCGACGCCTCTCCTTGGCCGTGCGAACGATGACCGCCTTGACGACATCGCCCTTCTTCACACCGGCACCCGGGATCGCGTCCTTGACCGTGGCCACGATGACGTCGCCGATGCTCGCGTAGCGCCGACCGGAGCCACCGAGAACCCGGATGCAAAGGATCTCCCGAGCACCCGTGTTGTCGGCGACGCGCAGTCGCGACTCCTGCTGAATCACGTCTATCTCCTATGTCTGCCGGTTCTCCGGCCGCCGTAGCGGCCGGAGCCTGGCGGAACCTACGCCCGACGCAACCGCCGGGCTCGAGCCTTCGCTACTTGGCCTTGTCCAGGATCTCCACGATCCGCCAACGCTTGGTGGCGCTCAGCGGCCGGGTCTCCATGATGAGAACCCGGTCACCGGTGCCAGCGGCGTTCTGCTCGTCGTGCACCTTCAGCTTGCTCGTACGGCGCATGATCTTGCCGTACAGCGCGTGCCGAACCCGGTCCTCGACCTCGACAACGACGGTCTTGTCCATCTTGTCGCTGATCACCAGGCCCTCGCGGACCTTGCGGCGCGACCGCGCGGCGGCGGTGGCGGTCTCTTCGGTCATGATGCAGTCACCTCAGTCGGCGCGGCCGAGAGCCCCAGCTCACGCTCACGCATGATCGTGTAGATCCGGGCAATCTCCCGACGGATGACCTGCAACCGCCGGTTGTTGTCCAGCTGCCCGGTTGCGGCCTGTACGCGGAGGTTGAACAGCTCCGCCTTGGCCTCCCGCAGCTTCGTGACCAGCTCCTCTTCGGAGAGCTCACGCAGCTCGGTCGCCTTAACGCCCGCTGCCATCAGGATTCACCCACTTCGCGCGTAACAATGCGGCACTTCATCGGGAGCTTGTGGATCGCGCGACGCATGGCCTCTCGCGCGGTCTGCTCGTTGGGGAAGGACATCTCGAAGAGAATCCGACCCGGCTTGACGTTGGCGACCCACCACTCGGGCGAGCCCTTGCCGGAACCCATCCGGGTCTCGGCAGGCTTCTTGGTGAGGGCCTGGTCCGGGAAGATCGTGATCCAGACCTTGCCACCACGCTTGATGTGGCGAGTCATCGCGATACGCGCCGACTCGATCTGCCGGTTCGTCACGTACGCCGGCTCGAGAGCCTGGATCCCGAACTCGCCGAACACCACCCGGTTACCACCCTTGGACGCGCCACTGCGGTCCGGGTGGTGCGGCTTGCGGAAGCCCTTCGGGGGCTTGCGCGGCATCAGCATCTGTCAGCCCTCCTGCTGCGTTTCTGCCGGAGCAGCCACGGCGGCGACAGCTGCGCTGTCCACCGGCTCGCCGCTCGGCGTCTCGGCCTGCTGCGCGATGGTGGTCGCAGCAGCCCGACCGGCCTCGGTGCCACCAGCCGTGGTGCCGGACGAACCCGACCGGCCACGACGCGGACGCTCGGGACGGTCGCCACGCTCACCACGACGCGGGCGAGACGGACCGGCCTCGGCCGGAGTCTCCCGGCCCATGACGGCGTCGCCCTTGTAGATCCAGACCTTCACACCGATCCGGCCGAACGTGGTACGGGCCTCGAAGAAGCCGTACTCGATGTTGGCCCGCAGCGTGTGCAGCGGAACCCGGCCCTCACGGTAGAACTCGGTCCGGCTCATCTCGGCGCCGCCGAGGCGACCCGAGACCTGAACCCGGATGCCCTTGCAGACCGGGTTCTTCATCGCCGACTGCATGGCCTTGCGCATCGCCCGACGGAAGCTGACCCGGCTGGACAGCTGCTCGGCCACGCCCTGCGCGACGAGCTGAGCGTCCGACTCGGGGTTCTTCACCTCGATGATGTTCAGCTGAACCTGCTTGCCGGTGAGCTTCTCAAGCTCGCCGCGGATCCGGTCGGCCTCCGCACCCTTACGGCCGATGACGATGCCCGGCCGGGCGGTGTGGATGTCGACCCGGACCCGGTCGCGGGTGCGCTCGATGTCGACCTTGGAAATCCCGGCACGCTCGAGGCCCTTGGACATCATGCGGCGGATCTTGACATCCTCGCCGATGTAGTCCTTGTAGAGCTTGTCCGCGAACCAGCGGGACTTCCAGTCGGTCGAGATGCCGAGCCGGAACCCAGTGGGGTGAACCTTCTGACCCATTACTCGGCGTCCTCCGTCTTGCTCTGCGCTTCGGCCGGTGCGGCCTCCGTGGCCGGGGCGGCCTTCTTCGCCGCGGCCTTCCTCGGCGCTGCCGGCGCGACCGCTTCGACCGCCACGGTGATGTGGCAGGTGCGCTTGCGGATTCGGTACGCCCGACCCTGCGCCCGCGGCTGGAACCGCTTCATCGTCGGGCCCTCGTCCACGAAGGCCTCGCTGACGAGCAGCGCGTCGGGGTCCAGCCGCTCGTTGTTCTCCGCGTTGGCGATCGCGCTAGCGAGCACCTTGTACACCTGCTCGCTCGCAGCCTGCGGCGCGAACTGCAGCACCGTGAGCGCCTCCTTCGCGGGCAGGCCGCGGACGAGGTTGACCACCCGGCGCGCCTTCATCGGCGAGATGCGCACGTGCCGCGCAACCGCCCGCGCGCCCGGAAGCACCGGAGCGTCGCCCTTTCCTGGCATCGCTGTAACCCCTTGTTCCCTCTATCCGTATGCCTGGCGGCGTCAGCGCCGACGGCTCTTCCGGTCGTCCTTCTCGTGACCCTTGAACGTGCGGGTCAGCGCGAACTCGCCGAGCTTGTGCCCGACCATCGCCTCGGTCACGAACACCGGGACGTGCTTGCGTCCGTCGTGCACGGCGATCGTGTGCCCCAGCATCTCGGGGATGATCGTCGAGCGCCGCGACCAGGTCTTGATCACGTTCTTGGAGCCCTTGTCGTTCTGAACTTCCACCTTCTTGAGCAGGTGGTCGTCTACGAACGGGCCCTTCTTCAGGCTGCGAGGCATGTCTTATCTCCCTCAGCCGCGCTTACGCGTGGCGTAGCGGCGGCGGACGATCAGCCGGTCACTCGGCTGGCCCTTACGGCGGGTGCGGCCCTCGGGCTTACCCTGCGGGTTGACCGGGTGGCGACCACCGGAGGTCTTACCCTCACCACCACCGTGCGGGTGGTCGACCGGGTTCATGGCGACACCACGGACGGTCGGGCGCTTGCCCTTCCACCGCATCCGGCCGGCCTTACCCCAGTTGATGTTCGACTGGTCGGCGTTGCCGATCTCGCCGACGCTGGCGCGGCAGCGCACGTCCACCCGCCGGATCTCGCCGGACGGCATACGCAGGGTCGCGTACGCGCCCTCGCGGCCGAGCAGCTGGATGCCGACGCCGGCGGAACGGGCCAGCTTGGCCCCGCCACCCGGACGCAGCTCCACGTTGTGGATCGTGGTACCGACCGGGATGTTGCGCAGCGGCAGGTTGTTACCCGGCTTGATGTCGGCGCCCGGACCGGACTCGACGCGGTCGCCCTGCTTCATGTCCTTCGGCGCGAGGATGTAGCGCTTCTCGCCGTCGGCGTAGTGCAGCAGCGCGATGCGCGCCGTGCGGTTCGGGTCGTACTCGATGTGAGCGACCTTCGCCGGCACGCCGTCCTTGTCGACCCGCTTGAAGTCGATCAGACGGTACTGACGCTTGTGACCGCCACCGTGGTGCCGCGTGGTGATCCGGCCGTGGGCGTTACGCCCGCCCTTCTTCGGCAACGGAGCCAGCAGCGACTTCTCCGGCGTGGACCGGGTGATCTCGGCGAAGTCAGCGACACTCGAGCCACGTCGGCCCGGCGTCGTCGGCTTGTACTTACGGATAGCCATTGTCTACACCCTTCAGCTGACCGGGCCGCCGAAGGCCTCGATGCGGTCACCGTCAGCCAGCTTCACGATCGCCCGCTTGGTCGCCTTGCGCTGACCGAAGCCGGTCTTGGTGCGCTTGCGCTTACCCTGGCGGTTGAGCGTGTTGACCGTCAGGACGCGGACGTTGAAGATCTGCTGGATAGCGATCTTGATCTCGGTCTTGTTCGCGTCCGGGTGCACCAGGAAGGTGTACCAGTTCCGGTTCAGCTCGCTGTAGCTCTTCTCCGAGACGACCGGCGCCACGATGATGTCGCGCGGGTCGGCGATGGTGCTCACTTGCCACCCTCCTCGGTGGTCTCGGCGGGCACACCCAGGAACTCGTCCAGGGCGTCCTTGGTGAAGACCACGTCGTCGGCCACCAGCACGTCGTACGTGTTCAGCTGGCCGGACTCGATCAGGTGCACCCGCGGCTCGTTGCGCAGCGACACCCAGTTCAGCTCGTCGGTGCTGCTCAGCACGACCAGGACCCGACGGGCCTCGGTGAGCTTGGTCAGCGTGGCCAGGGCCGCCTTGGTCGACGGCTTCTCGCCCGAGACGAACGCCTCGACGACGTGCACCTGCCCGGCGCGGGCCCGATCGGAGAGGGCACCCCGCAGCGCGGCGGCCTTCATCTTCTTCGGGGTCCGCTGGCTGTAGTCGCGCGGCACGGGACCGTGCACGACGCCACCGCCGGCGAACTGCGGCGCGCGGATCGAGCCCTGCCGGGCGCGACCGGTGCCCTTCTGCTTGTAAGGCTTCTTGCCGCCACCGGCGACCTCAGCCCGGGTCTTGGTCTTGTGTGTGCCCTGTCGGGCCGCCGCGAGCTGGGCCACCACGACCTGGTGCATCAGCGCGACGTTGGCCTGCACGTCGAAGATGTCCGCCGGCAGCTCCACGGAGCTGCTGGTGGTGCCTTCGACGGTGCGCACGTCAACGGTGGTCACTTGGCCGCACCGCCCTTCTTCACCTTGCTCTTGGCCGCGGTACGGACCAGAACCAGCGCGCCCTTGGGGCCAGGAATGGCACCCCGGACGAGCAGCAGGTTGTTCTCGGTGTCGACCGCCTGGACGGTGAGGTTCTGCACGGTGTAGCGAACGCCACCCATGCGGCCGGCCATCCGGGTGCCCTTGAAGACACGACCCGGAGTGGCGCAGGCGCCGATGGAGCCGGGCGAGCGGTGCTTGCGCTCGACACCGTGGCTGCTGCCCAGACCGTGGAAGCCGTGCCGCTTCATCGGGCCGGCGTAGCCCTTGCCCTTGGTCTTGCCGGTGACGTCGATGGTGACGCCGGCCGGGAACTCCTCGACAGTGATTTCCTGGCCGAGCGAGTATTCCCCAGCGTCAGTGGTGCGCAGCTCGACGATGTGCCGGCGCGGCGCCACGTCCGCCTTGGCGTAGTGCCCGCTGATCGGCTTCTTGACCTTGCGCGGGTCGATGGTGCCGTACGCCAGCTGGACCGCGGAGTAACCGTCCTTCTCGGCGCTACGAACCTGGCTGATGACGCACGGGCCGGCCTCGACCACGGTCACGGGAACAACACGGTTGTTGTCCCAGACCTGGGTCATGCCGAGCTTGGCGCCCAGGATCCCCTTGACTTGCCTGTCCATTGTCCGGTCCCTACAGCTTGATCTCGATGTCGACGCCAGCCGGCAGGTCGAGGCGCATGAGCGAGTCGACCGTCTTCGGGGTCGGGTCGATGATGTCGATCAGCCGCTTGTGCGTGCGCATCTCGAAGTGCTCGCGCGAGTCCTTGTACTTGTGCGGCGAGCGGATAACGCAGAAACGGTTGATCTCCGTGGGCAGCGGCACCGGGCCCGCGACCTGCGCCCCGGTGCGCGTCACCGTCTCGACGATCTTCCGAGCCGAGGAGTCGACGACCTCGTGGTCATAGGCCTTGAGCCGGATGCGGATCTTCTGTCCCGCCATGGTGGCTTCTGTTCCTTCTCTCGATGCCGCTGTGTTGCGGGCGCCTGTACCGGCTGGCACAGGCCCACTTCGCCGACCCCCGCGGTCGGGCGTGTCGCGCCCTCGGGCCGAGCTCCGCCCCTAGGTACCGGAGTGGTGCTGACCGCACGGGGGGTCAAGGCGCCGATCGCATTACCGCGACCTGAACGCCGTGCGAGGGTGGTTGGCGACTGGGCCGCCAACCACCCTACGCTCGACTGCCTCGCCACCCGGAGGTTCAGCGAAAGCCGAACACAGGCGACGAACTGTCGTTACGCAACCTGACTAGTATGCCGCACGACCGGCGGCGGGTCTAATCGGGGTTACCTAGCTCACTTGTTAATCTTGGTGACGAACCCGGCGCCGACGGTGCGGCCACCCTCGCGGATCGCGAACTTGAGGTTCTCCTCCATGGCGATGGGCTGGATCAGCTTCACCGACATGGACGTGTTGTCACCCGGCATGACCATCTCGGTGCCCTCGGGGAGGGTGACGACACCGGTGACGTCCGTGGTCCGGAAGTAGAACTGCGGACGGTAGTTCTGGAAGAACGGGGTGTGACGGCCACCCTCCTCCTTGGAGAGGATGTAGACCGTCGCCTCGAACTCCGTGTGCGGGGTGTTCGAGCCCGGCTTCACGACGACCATGCCGCGCTCGACCTCGTCGCGCTTGGTACCACGCAGCAGCAGGCCGACGTTCTCACCTGCGCGGGCGTCGTCCAGGGTCTTCCGGAACATCTCGATCGCGGTGACCTTGGTCTTGAAGCTCTTCTCCTTGATACCGACGAGCTCAACATCCTCGTTCGGCAGGAGAACGCCGCGCTCCACGCGACCGGTGACGACGGTGCCACGACCGGTGATCGTGAAGACGTCCTCAACGGGCATCAGGAACGGCTTGTCAACCTCGCGCTCCGGCTGCGGGATCGAGGTGTCGACAGCGGTCATCAGGTCCAGCAGCTTGCCGGTCCACTCGGGGTCACCCTCGAGGGCCTTCAGCGCCGAAACCCGAACGACCGGCAGGTCGTCACCCGGGTACTCCTGCGAGGAGAGCAGCTCACGGACCTCGAGCTCGACGAGCTCCAGGAGCTCCTCGTCATCGACCATGTCGCTCTTGTTGAGCGCCACGACGATGTACGGCACACCGACCTGACGGGCCAGCAGCACGTGCTCGCGGGTCTGCGGCATCGGACCGTCGGTCGCCGCGACCACCAGGATCGCGCCGTCCATCTGCGCGGCACCGGTGATCATGTTCTTGATGTAGTCGGCGTGCCCAGGGCAGTCGACGTGCGCGTAGTGCCGCGACTCGGTCTGGTACTCGACGTGCGCGATCGAGATCGTGATACCGCGGGCCTTCTCCTCCGGCGCCTTGTCGATCTCGTCGAACGGCGTGTAGGGGTTCAGGTCCGGGTACTGGTCGTGCAGGACCTTGGTGATGGCCGCCGTCAGCGTCGTCTTACCGTGGTCGATGTGACCAATGGTGCCGATGTTGACGTGCGGCTTAGTCCGCTCGAACTTAGCCTTCGCCACTGGTGTCCTCCTGTGGACTTCTTGGTTCGTACGCCCGGCGCGCCGGTCGGCGCTTAGGACTCTGTCGACAGCCTTTCCGGCCCGAAGGCCGGAGAGCCTTTGTGGGTTCTGCGGCGATGAAGCCTACAGGCCCGGTCTCACGCGATCCGATCGTGGTGGCCGCGGGCGGGTGAACCCTCCCGCGACCAACCACGAATCACCTGCTCAGAGCGCTACTCGCCCGTTGCCTTGGCGATGATCTCCTTCGCGACGCTCTGCGGAACCTCGGCGTAGGAGTCGAACTGCATGCTGTAGCTAGCCCGGCCCTGGGTCTTCGACCGCAGGTCGCCGACGTAGCCGAACATCTCCGACAACGGCACCAGGGCCCGGACGATGCGGGCGCCGCTGCGCTCCTCCATCGCCTGGATGATGCCGCGGCGGGAGTTGAGGTCACCGATGACGTCACCCATGTTCTCCTCAGGAGTGGTGACTTCAACGGCCATCATCGGCTCGAGCAGTGCCGGATCGGCCTTGCGGGCCGCGTCCTTCATCACCATCGAGCCGGCGATCTTGAATGCCATTTCCGACGAGTCGACCTCGTGGTACTGGCCGTCCAGCAGGGTCAGCTTCACGCCGACCAGCGGGAAGCCCGCCAGGATGCCGTACTGCAGCGCGTCCTGCGCACCGGCGTCCACAGAGGGGATGAACTCCCTGGGGATGCGGCCGCCGCTGACGGCGTTGGCGAACTCGTAGGTCGGCGAGTCGTTGTCCAGCGGAAGCGGCTCGACGCTCACGATCACGCGGGCGTACTGGCCGGAACCACCGGTCTGCTTCTTGTGGGTGTACTCGACCTTGTCCACCTTGCGGCGGATGGTCTCGCGGTATGCCACCTGCGGCTTGCCGACGTTGGCCTCGACGTTGAACTCGCGGCGCATCCGGTCGACCAGGATGTCCAGGTGCAGCTCACCCATGCCGGAGATGACCGTCTGACCGGTCTCCTCGTCCAGCTGGACGCGGAAGGTCGGGTCTTCCTCGGCCAGGCGCTGGATGGCAGTGCCCAGCTTCTCCTGGTCGGACTTGGTCTTCGGCTCGATCGCCACCGAGATGACCGGCTCCGGGAAGGTCATCGACTCCAGGATGACCGGGTTCGCCGGGTCGGAGAGAGTGTCGCCGGTGGTGGTCTGCTTGAGACCCTGCACGGCGATGATGTCGCCGGCCTGCGCCGACGGACGCTCTTCCCGCTTGTTGGCGTGCATCTGGTAGATCTTGCCGATGCGCTCCTTGCGGTCCTTGGTGGAGTTGACCACCTGGGAACCGGAATCGAGCGTGCCGGAGTAGACCCGCACGTAGGTGAGCTTGCCCAGGTGCTTGTCCGTCTGGATCTTGAAGGCCAGGCCGGAGAAGGGCTCCGAGTTGGACGGCTTACGCAGCAGCGGGGTCTCGCCGTCGGTGGCCGTACCCTCGATCGCCGGAACGTCCAGCGGCGACGGCAGGAAGTCGACAACGGCGTCCAGCATGGGCTGAACGCCCTTGTTCTTGAACGCCGAGCCGCAGAGCACCGGGTTGGCCTTGCCGGCGATGGTGGCACGCCGGATGGCGGCCTTGATCTCCTCGGCGGAGATCTCCTCGCCCTCCAGGTACTTCTCCATCACCGCGTCGTCGACGTCGGCAAGGGTCTCCATCAGCTTCTCGCGCCACTCGGCAGCGGAGTCGGCCAGCTCGGCCGGGATCTCCTCGACCGCGTAGTCCTCACCCTTCTGGGTCTCCCCGCGCCAGGTGAGCGCGCGCATGCCGATCAGGTCGACGACACCGATGTGGTCACCCTCGAGCCCGATCGGGATCTGGAGCACCAGCGGGGTGGCGTTCAACCGGTCGATCATCATCTGCACGCAGCGGAAGAAGTCGGCGCCGGTCCGGTCGAGCTTGTTGACGAAGCACATACGCGGGACGTTGTACTTGTCGGCCTGCCGCCAGACGTTCTCCGTCTGCGGTTCCACGCCGGCGACACCGTCGTATACCGCTACCGCACCATCCAGGACCCGCAGCGACCGCTCGACCTCGACCGTGAAGTCGACGTGGCCGGGCGTGTCGATGATCTGGATCGTGTGGTCTTTCCACTCACACTTGGTAGCAGCGGAGGTGATGGTGATACCACGCTCCTGCTCCTGCTCCATCCAGTCCATGACGGCAGCGCCCTCGTGGACCTCACCGATCTTGTACGTGATGCCGGTGTAGAACAGGATTCGCTCGGTGGTCGTGGTCTTACCGGCATCGATGTGCGCCATGATGCCGATGTTGCGTACCTTGGCGAGCGCGTCTGCGGCGGCCACTTCAATCCCTACTTATCGTCGTCTCGACACAACTGGTGGCGGTTCCGGCGCCCGGAGGCGCCGGAACCAGGGTGTTACCAGCGGTAGTGCGCGAAGGCCTTGTTCGACTCGGCCATCTTGTGCGTGTCCTCGCGCCGCTTGACGGCGGCACCGAGGCCGTTGCTCGCGTCCAGCAGCTCGTTCATCAGCCGCTCGACCATGGTCTTCTCGCGCCGGGCGCGGGAGTACGTGACCAGCCAGCGCAGGCCCAGGGTGGTCGCCCGGGTCGGGCGGACCTCGACCGGAACCTGGTAGGTGGCGCCACCGACACGACGGCTGCGCACCTCGAGGGTCGGCTTGACGTTG
The DNA here is from genome assembly GCF_040608275.1 of Micromonospora sp. NPDC005205. Lineage (NCBI taxonomy): Bacteria > Bacillati > Actinomycetota > Actinomycetes > Micromonosporales > Micromonosporaceae > Micromonospora > Micromonospora sp. NPDC005205. Next base: position 6,651 of record NZ_JBEXHV010000023.1, on the reverse strand, counting down.
TCCATCGCCCGCTTGAGGGTGACGACCGGGTCGGTGCCGGACTTCTCGCGGCAGCCCTCGAGGGCCGCGTACACGATGGTCTCGGCGAGCTGACGCTTGCCGCGGAGCAGGATCTTGTTCACCAGCTGGGTGACCAGCGGCGAGTTGTACACCGGGTCAGCGACCAGTGGCCGCCGCGGAGCGGGTCCCTTACGCGGCATGTCAGCTCTTCTCCTTCTTCGCGCCGTAACGGCTGCGCGCCTGCTTGCGGTTGCGGACGCCCTGGGTGTCCAGCGAGCCGCGAACGATCTTGTAACGCACGCCGGGGAGGTCCTTCACCCGGCCGCCGCGAACGAGCACGATCGAGTGCTCCTGCAGGTTGTGACCGACGCCGGGGATGTAGGCGGTCACCTCGATCTGGCTGCTGAGCTTCACGCGAGCGACCTTGCGCAGCGCCGAGTTCGGCTTCTTCGGGGTAGTGGTGTACACGCGGGTGCACACGCCGCGCCGCTGAGGGGAACCCTTCAGCGCCGGGGTCTTGGTCTTGGTCGTCTTCGCCTGGCGGCCCTTTCGGACCAGCTGCTGGATCGTGGGCACCGGGTTTCTCCGCTCCCTTCGGCCGCATCCGCGGCCGCGCCGTCTGCTCGTTAGCCGGCCTGATGACCGGCTCTCCTACATTCCGACCAGGGTCGCCTTGCGGAGACCCCGGCACCCGCGGTCGGGCGTGTCGCCCTCGTCACGGCCCCGTTGCGACGCTCTCGCGTTCGTACCGGGTTTTGTCACCGGCGCGCGGGTCGCCCCGCTCCGGATCCTTGGCTTGTCGTGCCGCCGTCCGTAAGCCGGAAACAGCGCACGCACGAGTTGCCCGGGCATGCCCGGGCACAAGGGGAAAGAGTACCTACCACAACCGCCCAGGTCAAAACGGAATGGCCCGGCGACTGTCTCACACCAGCCGGCCGGATCTCGTCCTGCCCTGTCGCCCGCGATGGGCACCTACGAATACAAGTGTACCGGCTTCCCCGCAGAAGCACCCATCGCCCCCGGGGCGACCGGAAGCCTTCCGCGGAAAACCGCCGTCAGGTGCCGGATCTGTCGGTGATGACCCTCAGGTCAGTGTGAGAAGCAGGGCAAGGCCCAGGCCCAGCAGGCTGAGCAGCGCCCCCGCCGCGCCGCAACTGATCCCGGCCATCGCCAGCCCGCGACCGGTGAACTGGACCGCGGAGGGGGCGGTCGGCCGCCGGATCTGTCGCCGGCCGAGCAGCCCGATGACGACCGCCGCCCCGCCGGCCAGCACACCCAGCGCGGCGAACGCCCCGGAGGCCCAGGCCCCGCCGTCGTTCTTGAAAGCCACTCCGAAGCAGATCACCAGCAGTGAGACCAGAAGTGAGGCGATCCCCGCCACCAGCGCCCCGATGGCCAGCCCGGAGGTGACCGGTGCCACGTCCAGGTGCACGACGCCGAACGGCGTACCCGAAACCGCTTCCACCCGCTTCGGCGGCCGGCGTTGGTCGTCGGTGGGCGGCGGTACGGAACGCCCCGGCGTGCCACCCCACCCGGGGCCGTGCCCCGGCGGCGGCGGGCCCCAACCGTACGGCGCACCGGGCCCGGACGACGGCGGGCCCCAGCCATGTGGCGCAACCGGCGCGGACGGCGACGGGCCCCACCCGGGCGGCGCGGACGGCGCAGACGGGTACGGACCCCAGCCTGGCGGTACACCCGGTGCGGACGAAGACGGGCCCCAGCCGTGGGGCATTCCCGAACCAGCCCGCGGTGGGCCCCAGCCGGGCGGCACACCCGGTCCGGAGGTGGGCGGGCCCCAGCCCTGCGGCGTCGAGGTCGGTGCGCTGGAGACCGGGTACGGCTGGTCCGAGCCGGGCGTCGCGGTGGCGTCCCAGCCGTTCGGACCCCAACCGGGAGGCGGCGTCGCAGGGGCCTGCGGGCCCGGGGCGGACGCCGGCTGGTGGGTCTCGTCGCTCGGGCCGGGGCGCGCCCAGTCGCTCGGCTCGGGTGGCGGAGCCGGCACGTCCGGCGGGCCGGCCGGTTCGTCCGCAGGGGGCCGCGCCGGTTCCGTCACGAGGTCCTCCTGTCGAAAGGCCGCCACCGTCACACGGTGGACATCGGCCAGGCTACCGCCGGCAGCACCGCCGCCCGCGCCGGGCGCGGCCACCGGTGGCTCAGTCCATGTTCGCGGGGTAGTCGTGGCCGAACGGGGCGCCGGCCAACCGGACCACCCCGATGACCACAGCGGCCACGACGCTGACCGCGACCAGCACCAGGCCGGTCCAGGCCATCCACTCCCCCCGCCGCAGCCAGACGCCGCCGGTCAGGAAACCCCCCGAGGCGTACGCTTCCCGGCGCGCCTGCCGGGCCAGCTGCAGGGCCACAGTGGCCGGCACCACGCCACCGATGAACAACCCGGTCAGCATGCCGAGCAGGCCCAGCGCGAAGACCGCCCGTGCCTTCGTGGCGCGGGCCGGGTCCGGGTCAAGCGGGTGGCGCACGCCCTGCTGGGCGACGGACACCTGCCCGGGTGCGGTCGTCATCCCCCCATCATGCCGAACCCGGCGCAAGCGGTGGGTTGGCACGGACACGACGAGGCCCCCGGCTTTCACCGGGGGCCTCGTCGTGTGACTGGTGCTTAGCGGTACGACCCGAAGTCGAAGTCGTCCAGCGGCACGGCCTGCCCGCCGGCCGGCCCGAACCCGTAGTCGGTCTCCGGGTAACCGGTCATCGAGTAGACCTTGGCCTTGGCCTCCTCGGTCGGCTCGACCCGGACGTTGCGGTACTTGCTGATGCCGGTACCGGCCGGGATGAGCTTTCCGATGATCACGTTCTCCTTGAGGCCGACCAGCGAGTCGCTGCGCGAGTTGATCGCAGCGTCGGTCAGCACCCGGGTGGTCTCCTGGAAGGAGGCCGCCGAGAGCCAGGAGTCGGTGGCCAGCGAGGCCTTGGTGATACCCATCAGCACCGGACGACCAGCGGCGGGCTCGCCGCCCTCCGAGACGAGCCGGCGGTTCTCCGACTCGAACAGCGCCCGGTCGACGAGCACACCCGGCAGGAACTCGGTCGAGCCGGAGTCGATGACCGTCACCCGCTTGAGCATCTGGCGGATGATGATCTCGATGTGCTTGTCGTGGATGAGCACACCCTGCGAGCGGTAGACCTCCTGGACCTCACTGGTCAGGTGGACCTGGACCGCCCGCGGACCCATGATCCGCAGCAGCTCGTGCGGGTCGATGGTGCCCTCGGTCAGCTTCTCGCCGACCGCGACGTGACCGCCGTCGTGGGTACGGAGCTTGACGCGCTTCGAGATCTTGTCGTAGACGATCTCTTCGCTGCCGTCGTCCGGCACCACGATGATCTTGCGCGAGCGCTCGCCATCCTCGATCCGGATCTTACCGGGGGTGTCGGCGATGGGCGCCTTACCCTTCGGGACCCGAGCCTCGAAGATTTCCTGCACACGCGGCAGACCCTGGGTGATGTCCTCACCCGCGACACCACCGGTGTGGAAGGTACGCATCGTCAGCTGCGTACCCGGCTCACCGATGGACTGGGCGGCGATGATGCCGACCGCCTCGCCGATGTCGACCGACTTACCGGTCGGCAGCGACCGGCCGTAGCAGGCCGCGCAGACGCCCAGCTTCGACTCGCAGGTGAGCACGCTGCGCACCCGGACCGTCTCCACACCAGCGGCGACGATCTTGTCGACCCCGATGGAGTTGATGTCCTGACCGCGCTCGGCCACCACGGTGCCGTCCGGCCCCTTGATGTCGTCCGCGAGCGTACGGGCGTGCACGCTGGTCTCGGCGTGGGTGTGGACGACGAGCTTGCCGTCCAGCTTCTCGCCGATCTGCATCGGGATCGCCCGGTCGGTGCCGCAGTCCTCTTCGCGGATGATGACGTCCTGGGAGACGTCCACCAGACGACGGGTCAGATAACCCGAGTCGGCGGTCCGCAGCGCGGTGTCGGCGAGACCCTTACGGGCACCGTGCGTGGAGATGAAGTACTCCAGCACGGACAGACCCTCCCGGTAGCTGGCCTTGATCGGCCGCGGGATGATCTCGCCCTTGGGGTTGGCCACCAGACCACGGATCGCCGCGATCTGCCGGAGCTGGAGCAGGTTACCGCGAGCACCCGAGTTGATCATCTTCCACAGCGGGTTCTCCTGCGGCAGCGCGGTGTCCATCTCCTTGGCGACCTCGTTGGTCGCCTTGGTCCAGATCTCGATGAGCTCGCCGCGACGCTCCTCGGCGGTCATCAGACCACGCTGGTACTGCTTGTCGATCTGGTCGGCGTCCTTCTCGTACTTCGCCAGGATCTCCGCCTTACGCGGCGGTGCGATGACGTCCTCCATGCCGATCGTCACGCCGGACCAGGTGGCCCAGTGGAAACCGGCCTCCTTGAGCCCGTCCAGGGTGGCGGCCAGCGCCACCTTGGGGAAGCGCTCGGCGAGGTCGTTGACGATGGCGGAGAGCTGACCCTTGCGGATCTCGTAGTTCACGAAGCGGTAGCCCTGCGGCAGCGTCTCGTTGAACAGCACCCGACCCAGGGTGGTCTCCACGGTCAGCGGGTCACCCTCGACCCAGCCCTCCGGGGCGGTCCACGCCTCGGAGCCGTTGCCGTTGTCGACCCCGACCACGCCGCGCAGGCGGATCCTCACCGGCGCCTGCAGGTGCAGCTCGCCGTTGTCGAAGGCCATCCGCGCCTCGGCGTCCGAGCTGAACGCCCGGCCCTCGCCCTTCTCACCGGCGGTGAGGTGGGTGAGGTGGTACAGACCGATGACCATGTCCTGGGTAGGCATGGTGACCGGCTTACCGTCGGCCGGCTTGAGGATGTTGTTCGACGACAGCATCAGGATCCGCGCCTCGGCCTGAGCCTCGGCGGACAGCGGCACGTGCACCGCCATCTGGTCACCGTCGAAGTCGGCGTTGAACGCGGTGCAGACCAGCGGGTGGATCTGGATCGCCTTGCCCTCGACCAGCTGCGGCTCGAAGGCCTGGATGCCCAGGCGGTGCAGGGTCGGCGCCCGGTTGAGCAGCACCGGGTGCTCGCCGATGACCTCTTCCAGCACGTCCCACACGACCGGGCGCTGACGCTCGACCATCCGCTTGGCGGACTTGATGTTCTGTGCGTGGTTGAGGTCGACGAGCCGCTTCATCACGAAGGGCTTGAACAGCTCCAGCGCCATCTGCTTGGGCAGACCGCACTGGTGCAGCTTCAGCTTCGGGCCGACCACGATGACCGAACGGCCGGAGTAGTCGACGCGCTTGCCCAGCAGGTTCTGGCGGAACCGGCCCTGCTTGCCCTTGAGCATGTCGGACAGCGACTTGAGCGGGCGGTTACCCGGGCCGGTGACCGGCCGGCCGCGACGGCCGTTGTCGAACAGCGCGTCGACGGCCTCCTGGAGCATCCGCTTCTCGTTGTTGACGATGATCTCGGGCGCGCCGAGGTCGATCAGCCGCTTGAGGCGGTTGTTCCGGTTGATCACGCGGCGGTACAGGTCGTTCAGGTCGGAGGTCGCGAAGCGGCCACCGTCGAGCTGCACCATCGGGCGCAGGTCCGGCGGGATGACCGGGACGCAGTCCAGCACCATGCCGAGCGGCGAGTTGCGGGTGTTCAGGAACGCCGCGACGACCTTGAGTCGCTTGAGCGCCCGGATCTTCCGCTGACCCTTGCCGGACCGGATGGTCTCCCGCAGGCTCTCGGCCTCGGCGTCGAGGTCCATGTTCTGGACCAGCGCCTTGATCGCCTCGGCGCCCATGGAACCGGTGAAGTACTCACCGAACCGGTCGCGCAGCTCGCGGTAGAGCAGCTCGTCGGTGACCAGCTGCTTCGGCTCCAGCTTGCGGAAGGTGTCCAGCACCTCGTCCAGGCGGTCGATCTCGCGCTGGGCCCGGTCGCGGATCTGGCGCATCTCGCGCTCTCCGCCCTCCTTGACCTTGCGCCGGACGTCCGCCTTGGCACCCTCGGCCTCCAGCTCGGCCAGGTCGGCCTCGAGCTTGGCGGCCCGCTTCTCGATCTCCGAGTCGCGGCTGTTCTCGGACTGCCGCTTCTCAGCCAGGATCTCGTTCTCGATCGTCGAGAGGTCGCGGTGACGCGACTCCGCGTCCACGCTCGTCACGACGTACGAGGCGAAGTAGATGATCTTTTCGAGGTCCTTGGGAGCGAGGTCCAGCAGGTAACCCAGCCGGCTCGGAACGCCCTTGAAGTACCAGATGTGGGTCACCGGAGCGGCGAGCTCGATATGCCCCATCCGCTCACGGCGGACCTTGGAGCGAGTCACCTCGACGCCGCAGCGCTCACAGATGATGCCCTTGAACCGAACGCGCTTGTACTTACCGCAGTAGCACTCCCAGTCCCGCTGCGGACCGAAGATCTTCTCGCAGAAGAGCCCGTCCTTTTCCGGCTTCAGGGTGCGGTAGTTGATCGTCTCAGGCTTCTTGACCTCGCCGTGCGACCACTGACGGATGTCGTCGGCGGTGGCGAGACCAATGCGCAGCTCGTCGAAGAAGTTGACGTCGAGCACTATGTCCCCTATGTCGTCGTCTGTACTGCTAATTCTCGGGTGGGGTCGGGGGCCGGCCGCCCTGGACGCCCTGCTGCTCGCGGTACGCCCCGAGGCGCTGCGGCTGTGCGCCCGGTTCCTGCCCAACCGGGAGGACGCCGAGGAAG
>NZ_JBEXHV010000022.1:13805-112700 GCF_040608275.1 Micromonospora sp. NPDC005205 | reverse complement strand
GTCCACGGCCGGGCTGGCGGCGTGGGCGGCGATCGGGCCGGCGAAGACACCACCGGCGAACGCGAGACCAGCAACAGACAGCATGCTCTTACGCATGATCGTGTTCATGGGGGTAGCTCCTTCGGGGGTAGAACACCCACACCGCCAAAAGGGGGGGGCGGCGGCAGGGTGTGAGCACCTCGTCCGGCGCTGCACTTACAAAGGGGAAAAGTCTGAGGGGTGACGCCTGATCGGGCGTCGGAGTCGGCGGCCTGGCGAGCGTGGGGGCTCGTGGCGCCGGGACCCTGTGTAACGACCGCCGGGCCGGGGTCATTCCGGGGTTGGCCCCTCCATCGGCACCCTCATCGCGGCGGTGCCAGCGGTCGTGGGGGTTGTAACGACCGGGGGGCCGAGGTCATTCCGGAATGGCCCACCTGCCGGCACCCTGTCTAAGCGGTGCCCGTCGGTCGTCCGTGGGGACTGCAACGACCGGGGGAGGTTCTCATTCCGACCTGCGCGACCAACCTTGGAAGGTCGGCGGCGGGCCGTGGTACTGCCATCGTCAGGGTATGTAACGACCCCGCCCCGGCCATGATTCCGGCCCACGAGTGCCCCCGGCCACACCCCAGACGGCCCAGAAACCGACAAAAACTCCATTGGGCGCGTGGCTCAGGGCAGCAAAATCACCCCTCACCCGCGTGATCCACTCGCGTACGTGGAAGTCGCGCTGTCCCGGCCGCCCGGACACCGCGATATCACAGAACCCGAGTCGATCTAGACCTCTGACGCCGTGCGCCGACCGGCTAGAAGTTCTCAAATCGGTCAAACGCCCACGGAGCGGCCCTGTCCTGGTCATTGGCGGAACTGACGGAAGCCCAGCTCAGGGGCGGGTAAATCGGTTGAGATGACGGGGTGCTGCCGGCAGGCTGAGGTCTCCGCCACCCACGTCCCGGAGGACTTTCCATGCGCCTGCTCCGTGATCTGTGGGGTACGTCGACCCGTCGTGTGACGATCGTGGCCGTCCTGATCGTGCTGGGTGCCGCGGGGCAGGCGGGCGCGTCTGCGCTGGCCGGCGCGGTGCTGGTGCACCGTTCGGCTGGTTTCTTCGCCGTGCTGGCCGTGGCCCTTGTCGCTGTGGTCCTCAGCGACCTCGCGGTGAGTCTGCTGATGGCCGGTCTGACCGCCGACTGGTCCGCCGACGTGCGTCGCCGGCTGTGCCGCGTCGCTCTCGGGCAGGATCTGCCCACCCTGGAGACCACTCCGGTCGGCGAGTTGCTGGACCGCATCGACGGGGACGTCTATCAGGTGGCGTCGGCAATTCGTAACCAGGGCACCCGTCTCGCCCAGGGCCTCTGCGTCGGTCTGTTGTCGATGGTCGTTGCGCTGTTCGTGTGGTGGCCGGCGGGGATCGCGATGCTGCTGCTCACCGTGGCGCTCGCGGTTGGTCTGCGCCGGCCCACGGCGCGGATCGGCCCGGCCCGGATGGCCGAGGAGGAGGCGTGGTCCGACCTGGCGGCCGTGATGGAGGAGGCGGTGCACGGCCAGGACGACGTACGCACCAGTCTGGCGCGGCCGTACGTGCTGCGGTTGTACGCCCGGCGGGCCTCCGCCGTGCTCTCCCGTGGCCTGGTGGTCTGGGTGCTGTCCGCCCGGGTGGCGACGGTGGCCACCGCGACGATCCGGGCGGGCATCGGCGCGGTGGTGCTCGGCGGTGCCTGGGCGTTGGCCACCGGCCGGATCGACGCCGCCCGGCTCACCGCCATCTGGCTGCTCGCCCTGGCCTTCGGGGCGACAGCGGAACACGTCAGCCGGATGGTGCCGGAGATCCAGGAGGCGCTCGGCGCGTGGGCGCGGGTGCAGTTGCTCTCCAAGGCCCGGCAGGAACCGGTCGGCGGGGCCAGCCCGAGCGAGGGCGACCTGCGCATTCGGGACCTGACGTTCGGGTACGGGGAGAGTGCCCGGGGTGCCGCGCTGCGCGGGCTCAGCCTCACCTTCGCGCGCGGTCGCTCGTACGCGCTGATCGGGCGGACCGGCTCGGGCAAGTCGACGCTGGCGAAGGTGCTCACCCGGGCGGTCGACGTGCCGCCGGGCACTGTCTTCCTCGGCGGCACCGACCTGTGTGACCTCGACGTCGAGCAGTTGCGCCGCTGGGTGGCGTTGGTGCCGCAGCGCACCGAGATCCTGGCCGGCACGCTCGCCGAGAACGTGGCGCTCTTCGACGGGGAGTTGCTCGACGCGGCGGCTCGGGCGCTGGACGAGCTGGGCCTGGCGAGTTGGATCGCCGAGCTTCCGGACGGGTTGGCGACCCGGCTGGGGGAGGGCGGGCACGTGCTCTCCGCGGGTCAGGAGCAGTTGGTGGCGTTCGCTCGGATCCTGGTCCGGGAGCCGCACGTGGTGATCCTCGACGAGGCCACCGCGCGGCTGGACCCGGTCACCGAGGCGCGGGTGCAGCGGGCCACCGAACGACTGCTGCGCGACCGGATCGGCATCGTCATCGCGCACCGACTCTCCTCGGTGCGCCGCTGTGACGAGGTGGTCGTCCTGGCCGACGGCGCGGTGGTCGAGGCCGGTCCGTTGGAGACGTCGACGCGCTTCGCGGAACTGTTGGCGACCAGCCATGCCGCCGCGTACGCGACGGTGGCGCCGGCCGGTCGTACCGGCGTCGGCACCGACCTGCTGGTCGGCCCCGGCCCGGACGCGTGGCCGAGCGAGCCGGCGCGGGGCGAGCCGGTCGCGGCGAATGAGCAGGCCGTCGCCTGGCCGATCGAGCCGGCGTCGACGCGGGCCGAGCCGGATGAGCAGGCCACACGGGAGACACCCCCCGACAGCACGCGGGACGCGGTCGGGCCGACCCGGGCCGATCCGCCGCCGCTGCCGCCGGTGCCGCCGGCCCGGACGCTGCGGGAGATCTTCCGACTCTGCACGAACGATCCCCGGTACGGGGCGGCGGCGATCGTGCTGTTCCTCGGGCTCAGCCTGCTCGGGCTGGACGGCCCGGTGCTGCCCTGGCTCTGGGCGGATCTGGTCGACGGGACCGGCAACCCGTACCTGCCGGCGGTGGGGATCGTCGCCGGGTTGCTGGTCACCCTGCCGCTGCCGTTCTACACCCACGTCTGGTTCCCGCAGTGGTGGGTGCGGCAGATGCTGCGGATCGGCCTTCGGCTGGTGCACGGCCAGACCGGGCCGCGCCGGGTCAGCTCACACACCCCCGCCGAGGTGGTGGCGCAGGGTGGGGACACCGAGCGGGTGGTCCAACTCGCCGACAACGTGTTGGACCAGACCGTCGCGCTGGTGCTCGTGGTCGCCATGACGGCGGTCACCGGCAGCGTCGTACCCGGGCTGTTCTTCCTCGGGACGATGGTCGTCTCCGGGCTGGCCGCGACGTTGTTCGGGCCGAAGCTGGAGCGTGCGGCCCGGGCGACGGTGGCGGCGCGGGCCTCCTTCGCCACGGCGCTGGTCTCCGCGCTCTCCGCGGCGCGGACGGTGAAGCTCGCCGGCGCGACCACTGCGGTGCTGCGTCACCTGGCCGGCCTGGACGTGCTCCGTAGCGACCGGCAGCGGCGGGAGATCTCGGTGCAGGTGTGGGCACGCTCCACACCGTCGATGGCCAGTGGGTTGTTGCCGATCGGGGCCTGGGCGCTCTACCTGAATGGTTCGCTCTCCGCCGGGGCGGTGCTGGTGGCCGTCTCCACTCTGGGCGCGGCCCGCTGGTTCGCCTGGACGACGGCGTCGTTGATCTCGCAGCTGCCCTCGGCGCGGGTCTGGACCCGACGCACCGTGGCGATGACCGGGGTGAGCACGTACTCCGCGGGGGTGCCGGAGGTCGACCTGACCGCTGGGACGGCGCCCGCGCCGACCATGCCACCCCGGCATCCGCTGCGCCGGCTGGAGCTGCGTGGCTTCGGGGTGGTGCACTCCGACGGCACGGTGGCCGTCCGGGACGTGGACCTCACCGTGCAGCGGGGGCAGTTGGTGCTGGTCGTCGGGCCGGTCGGGTCGGGCAAGTCTTCGTTGCTGCGCGGGCTGGCCGGGATCGTGCACCACACCGGTGAGCTGGCCTGGAACGGTGACCCGGTCACCGAGCCGGAGCTGTTCCTGCGCCCCAACCAGGTCGGCTACGTCGGTCAGTTGCCCCGGGTGCTCTCCGGCACGGTGGTCGACAACATCGCGCTCGGGCACCAGGTGGACGCGGCGGGGGCGGTCAGCACCGCCCAGCTCGACCATGACCTGGCCGCCGCCGGTGGTGGGTTGGGCCTGCTCATCGGGCACAAGGGCACCCGGCTGTCCGGCGGGCAGTTGCAGCGGTTGGCGCTGGCCCGTGCGCTGGCACCGCGTACCGAACTGCTTGTCGCCGACGACGTGTCGTCGGCGCTGGACGTCACCACCGAGCTGGCGTTATGGCAGGCGTTGCGCGGCCACGGGGTGACGGTCGTCGGCTCGACGGCGAAGCGCGCCGCGTTGGTCCGGGCCGACCACGTGGTGGTGCTGATCGGCGGCACGGTGGCCGCCCAGGGCACCTGGCAGGACCTGGAGGGCGACTGGTCACACCTGGCGGGTTGAGTGCCGACGGTCGGGCGGCTGCTGGGTGAGCAGCCGCCCGACCGGCAGGATCAGGCGCGGGCGTACTGGGCGGGGCCGGAGTACGCGACGCCGAGCTTCGCGGCCGCCCGGCGCGGCCAGTACGGGTCGCGCAGCAACTCCCGACCCAGCAGCACCAGGTCGGCCTCGCCGCTGGCGACGATCTGCTCGGCGTGCTCGGGCTCCACGATCAGGCCCACCGCGCCGGTCGGCACGCCGGCCTCGCGGCGGATCTGGGCGGCCAGCGGCACCTGGTAACCCGGGCCGAGCGGAATGCGCTGGTCCGTGCTCACCCCACCGGAGGACGCGTCGACCAGGTCGACGCCGACGCCGGCCAGCTCACCGGCGAGCACCACGCTGTCCTCGATCGTCCAGCCGCCCTCGACCCAGTCGGTGGCGGAGATCCGGGTCAGCACCGGCACGTCCTCGCCGACAGCGGCGCGCACCGCGCGGGCCACCTCCAGGGTGAGCCGCATCCGGGCCGCGCGGTCGCCGCCGTACGCGTCGGTGCGGCGGTTGGTCAGCGGCGAGAGGAACTCGTTGAGCAGGTAGCCGTGAGCGGCGTGGATCTCCACGGCGGCGAAGCCGGCGTCCAGGGCGCGTACGGCTCCGGCCGCGAACGCGTCGACCACACCGGCGATGCCGGCCTCGTCGAGGCTGGTCGGCGTCCGGTAGTCGGCGGTGAACGGCTCCGAGCCGGGGGCGACGGGCGTCCAGCCGCCCTCGGAGTCCGGCACGCCACCGCGCTCGGGCGCCCAGGGCCGGTAGGTGGAGGCCTTGAAGCCGGCGTGCGCGAGCTGCACGGCCGGCACCGCGCCATGGGCGGCGACGAACGCGGTCACCGGTCGCCAGGCGTCGACGTGCGCATCGGACCAGAGGCCGGTGTCCTGTGGGCTGATCCGGCCCTCGGGGAGTACGGCGGTCGCCTCGGTCAGCACCAGGCCGGCCCCGCCGACCGCGCGGCTGCCGAGGTGGATCAGGTGCCAGTCGGTGGGCAGACCGTCGGGGCCGGCGGAGTACTGGCACATCGGTGCCATGGCGATCCGGTTGGGCAGTGTGACCCCGCGCAGGGCCAGGGGAGTGAACAGGGAACTCATGTTGTCATCCTCTCCGACACGGCGACGGGCCCCCGGGGAGAGGGGCCCGTCGCCGTAGGGGTTGATCGGTCAGGCAGGAACGGGGGTGAGCTCGGGCCGGGTGTCGGCGACCGGCTCCGGGTCGGTCAGGTCACGCCGGCCGGCGGACTCGTACGCGGCGCGGTCGAGAGTGCCCTCGCGGGCGGCGACCACTGTCGGCACCAGCGCCTGCCCCGCGACGTTGGTGGCGGTGCGGATCATGTCCAGGATCGGGTCGATGGCCAGCAGCAGACCGGCGCCGGCCAGCGGCAGGCCCAGCGTGCTGAGGGTCAGGGTGAGCATCACGATCGCGCCGGTCAGGCCGGCGGTGGCCGCCGAGCCGACCACCGAGACGAAGGCGATCAGCAGGTAGTCGCCGATGCCGAGCTGCACGCCGAACACCTGAGCCACGAAGATCGCGGCGAGGGCCGGGTAGATGGCGGCGCAACCGTCCATCTTCGTGGTCGCGCCGAAGGGCACCGCGAACGAGGCGTACTCGCGGGGGACGCCGAGGCGCTCGACGGAGCGCTGGGTCACCGGCATGGTGCCGACCGAGGAGCGGGACACGAAGGCCAGCTCGATCGCCGGCCACGCGCCGGCGAAGAAGCGCAGCGGGTTGAGGCGGCCGGCGAGGATCAGCACCAGCGGGTAGACCACGAACAGCACGATGGCGCAGCCGACGTAGACGGCAGTGGTGAACTTCGCGAGGGGAGCCAGCAGGTCCCAGCCGTACGAGGCGACGGCGTTGCCGATCAGGCCGAGGGTGCCGATCGGGGCGAGCCGGATGACCCACCAGAGCGCCTTCTGGACGATCTCCAGCAGGGAGCGGTTCAGCGCCACGAACGGTTCGGCGGGCTCGCCGACCAGCAGCGCCGCGGCGCCGATGACGACGGCGAGGAAGACGATCTGGAGGACGTTGCCCTCGACGAACGCGCCGACCGGGTTGGTGGGCACGATGCCGGTGAGGAAGTCGGTCCACGAGCCGGTGTTCTTCGGCGCGGCCGCGCCACCCAGGTCGAGGGTCACGCCCCTGCCCGGGTTGGTGAGCAGGCCGAGGCCGATGCCGATGCTCACCGCGATCAGCGCGGTGATGCCGAACCACATGAGGGTCTTGACGGCGAGCCGGGCGGCGTTGGCGACGCCACGCAGGCTGACCACGCTGACCACGATGGCGGTGAAGACCAGCGGCGGCACGGCCAGCTTGAGCAGTTGGACGAAGAGGCTACCGACGGTGTGCAGGGTGCTGGTCAACCAGCTCAGGTCGTTGCTGCGGGCAAGGAAGCCCAGCGCGACGCCGAGCACGAGGCCGAGCAGGATCTGCACGGAGAAGGGAATTTTGCGCAGGCTGAAGGGCATGAGGATGTATCCAATTGTCCGGTCCGATCGGGGCAGGCGTGGGAACGCGGCTAGCCCGGACAGATGCCACTGGCCTGCAGTCGGAGATCGACATACAGGCGGACAGTGAGGCCCCAGAGATTGGTCATCGCTGGCCGACGATACGCCGATTCCCGCTCATCGGAAGGACCGGACGGCGTGAGGCTCCTTACAGAGGGCCAGCGCGGTGGCGGTGCCCAGGCCCCACAGCACCGCCAGGGCGAGGATCAGCCGTTCCAGCACCCCCACCACCGGGCCTCGACCGATCACGAGCATCGCCAGCCCCACCGTGGCACAGAGCGGCAGGGCCAGCACGGCGGCGACGCCGGCCAGCCGACGCACCGTCCGGCCCGCCGGCACGGAGACGGCCAGCGCGATCATGGCGAAGACCACAGCGGCGGTCGCCGCGATGCTCGCGCCGCCGTGCACCAGGTCCGCCGTCGTCGCGCGCTCGAACGGCGGCAACGGGCAGCCGCCGGAGCAGGTCACCGCCCCCGACACGGCGGTGAACACGGCCCCGGTGGCGAGCAGGGCCGGGGCCGCCGCCCACACCCCGGGAGGCAGCGCCGCACCGATCAGCAGCAACGCGCCGGCAAGGGCCAGGATCCCGATCCGGTACGTCGCGGCGTGGGCGCTGCCGGCAATGCCCGCCTCGCTGACGTACCCGGTGAGCCCTGGACCGGGACCGGCGACCACGGCGAGCGTCACCGCCACGGCACCGGCCAGGGTGCAGCCGGCCGCCGCGGACCCGGCGACCCGGCGGGCGACCTCGCCGCGGGCGCTCGGCAGGGTCGGGGCGGTCGGCCGACCCTGCTCAGCCACGCCCGTGCGGCGTGCTCCAGCCGGACTCGTCCGGCCCGAGTGGCACGATGCCGCTGGGATTGATCTCCCGATGCGTGCCGTAGTAGTGCCGCTTGATGTGGTCGAAGTCCACCGTCTCGCCGAAACCCGGCGTCTGGAACAGGTCCCGGGCGTACGCCCAGAGCACCGGCATCTCGGTCAGCTTGTCGCGGTTGCACTTGAAGTGCCCGTGGTACGCGGCGTCGAAGCGCACCAGCGTAGTGAACAGCCGTACGTCCGCCTCGGTGATCGCGTCGCCCATCAGGTAGCGCTGCCCGGCCAGCCGCTCGGAGAGCGCGTCCAGCCGGGCGAAGAGCGCCCGGAACGCCTCGTCGTACGCCTGCTGGGAGGTGGCGAACCCGCACCGGTAGACCCCGTTGTTCACATCGGTGTGGATCTCGGCCATCAGCGCGTCCATCTCGGGGCGCAGTGCGACCGGGTAGAGATCCGGGGCGTCGGGCGCGTGCAGCCGCCGCCACTCGGTGGAGAAGTCGAGGGTGAGCTGCGGGTAGTCGTTGGTGACCACCCGGCCGGTCACTGTGTCGACGAGTGCCGGCACTGTCACCCGGCCGGTGTAGTCCGGGTCGGTGGCCAGGTACGCCTCGGAGAGGAAGCTCACGCCGAGCACCGGGTCGAAGCCGTCCGGGTCGAGGGCGAACGCCCAGCCCCGCTCGTCCCGGATCGGGTCGACGGTGCCCAACGAGATCGCGTCGTCCAGCCCGAGCAGGCCACGCACGATCCTCGCCCGGTGCGCCCACGGGCAGGCCCGGCACCAGATCAGCCGGTAACGGCCGGCCTCCAACGGCCAGCGGTCCTGCTCGTCCGGGCCGCCGCCGGGTGGCGAGCTGGAGTCGGCGGTGACCCGACCGGTGAACCGGTTCGGCTGGCGGACGAACGCGCCGCCGCCACTGGTCTCTGCGCTGAACTGGGCCCGGGCCATGCCGTCAACCTATCCGCTGCCGGCGTGGATATCCTGGCGGCCGGCAGCCCTCGTGACCCGGTGGGCGTGCCCCACCCCCGCCGTCTGCACCCCCTAAGGACTCGCGATGACCGTGGCATACCTGGTGGCCGGTGTCCGCACCCCGATCGGTCGGTACGCGGGCGCGCTGGCCGGCGTCCGCCCCGACGACCTGGCCGCGCACGTGATCCGGGAACTGGTCGCCCGCCACCCGTCGGTGGACTGGGCGCGGGTCGATGACGTCGTGCTCGGCTGCGCCAACCAGGCCGGCGAGGACAACCGCAACGTGGCCCGGATGGCGGCGCTGCTGGCCGGCCTGCCCGAGGAGGTGCCGGGCAGCACCGTCAACAGGCTCTGCGGTTCGGGCCTGGACGCGCTCGCCACCGCCGCCCGGTCCATCGTCGCCGGGGACGCGGAGCTGGTGATCGCCGGCGGGGTGGAGAGCATGAGCCGGGCGCCGTTCGTCATGCCGAAGGCGACGTCGGCGTACTCCCGCTCGGCCGAGGTGTACGACACCACCCTCGGCTGGCGGTTGGTGAACCCGCTGATGCGTGACGGGTGGGGGGTCGACTCGATGCCGGAGACGGCGGAGAACGTGGCCGCCGAGTACGGCGTCAGCCGGGCCGAGCAGGACGCCTTCGCGTACCGCTCGCAGCAGCGTGCGGCCAGGGCGCAGGCGGACGGCCGGTTCGCCGAGGAGATCGTGTCGGTGTCGGTGCCGGCGGGTCGTCGGGAGACCAGGCTGGTCGAGGTCGACGAGCACCCCCGGGAGACCTCGCTGGACAAGCTGGCCGCGCTGCCCACCCCGTTCCGCGACGGCGGCACGGTGACCGCCGGCAACTCCTCGGGCGTCAACGACGGCGCTGTCGCCCTGCTGGTGGCCAGCGAGGCGGCGGTCGCCCGGTACGGCCTGACCCCGCTGGCCCGGATCGTCGGCGCGGCGGCGGCTGGTGTGCCGCCCCGGATCATGGGGATCGGCCCGGTGCCGGCCACCCGCAAGCTGCTCGAACGCGTCGGCGTCGAGGTGGGCGCTGTGGACGTGGTGGAGTTGAACGAGGCGTTCGCCGCGCAGTCCGTGGCGGTGTTGCGTGAGCTGGGGTTGCCCGTGGACGCCGAGCACGTCAACCCGAACGGTGGTGCCATCGCGCTGGGGCACCCGCTCGGCGCCAGCGGCGCGCGGCTGGCGCTGACCGCCGCCCTGGAGCTGCGCCGTCGCGGCGGACGCCGGGCTCTGGCCACCATGTGCATCGGCGTTGGTCAAGGCATCTCGCTGTTGCTGGAGTCAGCCGCCTAGAGTGGTCCACACCACACGACCCGCGGGTCGACCGGTGGCCACGCGTGCCCGCTGCGCGCCCCGACGCCGGTGCCGTCCCGCGCCGCGGCGATGAACTGGGGAGCACGCAGATGCCGGACGGACTGCCGACCGAGATCGATCTGACCAGGCCGAGCGCGGCCCGGGTGTACGACTACTTTCTGGGTGGAGCGCACAACTTCGAGATCGACAGGCAGTTGGCGGAGCAGATCGCCAGCATGACCCCGAATCTCGCCGCCACCATGCGCTCCGGTCGGGAGTTCCTGCGCCGGGCCGTCCGGGTGCTGCTCGACGCCGGCATCGACCAGTTCCTCGACATCGGCTCCGGAATTCCCACCGTGGGCAACGTGCACGAGGTGGCGCAGGGGGTGAACCCCAAGGCCCGCGTGGTGTACGTCGACATCGACCCGGTGGCGGTCGCGCACAGCCGGGAGCTGCTGGCTGGCAACGACCTGACCGGGGTCATCCACGCCGACCTGCGTGAGCCGGAGCGGATCCTCGCCGAGACCCGACAGCTCGGGCTGATCGACTTCAGCCGTCCGATGGGCATCCTGCTGGCCGGGGTGGTGCACTTCATCCCGGACGCCGACCGGCCCGAGGCGATCCTCGCCACCCTGCGGGCCGCCGCCGCGCCGGGCAGTTTCCTGGTCGTCTCCCACTCCACCTTCGAGGACCAACCGCAGGAGATGCTGGACGCCCAGCGTCTCTCCGCCCGCACCGCCACCGAGATCACCCTGCGCTCCCGTGCTCAGGTCACCGGCTTCTTCGGCGACTGGACCGTCCTGGAACCGGGTGTGGTGCACATGCCGCTCTGGCGCCCGGACTCACCGTCCGACGTGGACGAGCACCCGGAGCGGTTCGGCGCCTTCGGGGGCGTCGCCCGGTACGACCAGCCCGCCGGCTGATCTCGTGGCTGCCGTCCCGGACCCCGCCGGGGCCGATGCCGGCCGGGACCCCGGCGGGGTCGATGCCGGCCGGGCGGACGCCCAGGGGTTCGCCGCCGACTGGGCCCGCGCGGTGCGTCGGCTCGGTTTCGTGCCGCTCAGCGTGGCCGAGACCGAGCGGCTGCTGCTGGCGCACACGATCCGGCTGGCCCAGGCGGTACGGTCGGAGCCGTTCAGCGCGGAAGCGGCCGAGGAGGTCGGGCGGGCCCTGGTGGAGGCGCACCTCACCGAGCCGCAGGCCCTGGAGTGGACGCTGCACGCGTTCGGCGCGACCTTCGGGCACCGGGTGCTGTGCGACGGTGACCCGCCGGCCGACCTCGCCGACCGGATCGCAGCGGTGCAGGGCGGACTGGCCGCCGGGTTCGCCCGTGCGCTGCGCGACCGCACCTTCAGCCAGCAGGAGCGGATCGCCAGGTCGGCCTGGCAGGCGCGCGACGAGGTCGAGCAGGCGCTGCGCGAGAGCGAGGCACGGTTCCGGGCGGTGTTCACCGGCGCCGCGATCGGGATCGGGATCGCCGGCGTGGACGGTCGGATCATCGACGTCAACCAGGCGTTCGCCGACATGCTCGGCTACTCGATCGAGGAGCTGCGCGAGACCAACGTGACAGGGCTGGTCCACGCCGACGACGCGGCCGGGATGTGGGAGCTCTACCAGGAGATGATCGAGGGGAAGCACGACGCGGCCCGGGTGGAGAAGCGTTACTACCGCAAGGACGGCACGACGGTCTGGACGGATCTGGCCGTCTCGCTGATCCGACACGAGGGTCGGCCCCGATTCACCGTCGCGATGATCGAGGACATCACCGAGCGGTACGAACTCCAGCAGCGGCTGCGCTTCCAGGCGCTGCACGATCCGCTGACCGGGCTGCCCAACCGGACGCTGTTCTTCGAGACGTTGGGACGGGTGCTCGACACCGCGGACGCCGGGCAGCGCGTCGGGGTGTGCTTCCTCGACCTGGACGGCTTCAAGGCGATCAACGACAGTCTCGGCCACGACCTCGGTGACCGGCTGCTCGTGATGATCGGCCGACGGCTGGCCGCCTGCGTGGCCGACCACGGCCACCTGGTCGCCCGGATGGGGGGCGACGAGTTCGTGATCCTCGTCGACGGGGGCGACGACACCGACGACCCGGTCTCCGTGGCGGAAGCGGCGCTGGCCGCCGTCGCGGCCCCGGTCCACGTCGGTGAGCACCAGTTGGCCGTCTCGGCCAGTGTGGGCATCGTCCAGTGCCCGGCCTCGGAGACCAGCGCGTCCGAGCTGATGAAGGCCGCGGACACCACGCTCTACTGGGCCAAGGCGGCGGGCCGGGGCCGGTGGGCGGTCTACGACCCCGAGCGCGGCGCGCGGGACATCGCCCGTGCGGCGTTGGTCGCCGGGCTGCCCGCCGCGCTGGAGCGGGGCGAGTTCGTGCTGCACTACCAGCCGATCGTGTCGCTGCTGGAGGGCACCATGCTCGCGGTGGAGGCGCTGGTCCGTTGGGAGCATCCGGAGTTGGGCCTGATCGGGCCGGACCGGTTCATCGGCCTGGCCGAGGAGACCGGCCTGATCGTCCGGCTCGGCGAGTGGGTGCTGCGGCGGGCCTGCGAGGACGCCGAACGGTGGTGGCGGGAGTTCCCCGACGCCAGGCTGGTGGTCAGCGTCAACCTGGCCGCCCGGCAGGCCGACGAACCGGCCATCGTGGACACCGTCGCCGATGCCCTGCAGACCAGCGGGTTGCCCGCGGAGCTGCTCCAACTGGAGCTGACCGAGAGCGCCGTGATGGGCAGTGCCGGTGAACCCCTGCGCAGCCTGCACCGGCTCGCCGCGCTCGGCGTCCGGCTGGCCGTCGACGACTTCGGCACCGGGTACTCCAACCTGGCGTACCTGCGCCGGTTGCCGATCCACTGCCTCAAGCTCGCCGGTCCGTTCGTGGAGGGCATCCGCGCGGACGGGACCGACGTGGCGGCCGACCACCGCGACGAACGGATCGTCGATGCGTTGGTCCGGTTGGCGCACGCCCTGGAGCTGTGGGTCACGGCCGAGGCGGTGGAGACCGGCGTGCAGGCGGAACGGCTGCGGGCGCTGCGCTGCGACACCGGGCAGGGCCGATTCTTCGGTGCGCCAGCACCGGCCGACGTGATCACCGCCCGGCTGCGCGGCGGAGCGTCGTCGTGAGCGAGCGCAGCGAGCGAACCAGCAAGCTCAGCAGCGTGGCGCGAAGCGACGGCACGCAGCGCAGAGGGGGATCGTTCCGGTCCGGAGGGTGGCGACGGAGGATGGCGGCGTGGACCTGACGGACTCGCAGACGGCGGTAACGGTGGTGGCCGGGCTGGCCATCCTGGCCGGGTTGGCCGGCGTGGTGGTGCCGGGCCTGCCGGCGCTGCCGCTGTGCTGGGGTGGCGTGCTGCTCTGGGCGATCTTCGGCGGCGCGGGCCTGGTCGGCTGGGCGGTGTTCGCCGCCGCCACGCTGGTCGCCGGGGGTGGCGCGGTGATCAAGTACGCGTGGCCGGGCCGGAACCTGAAGCGCACCGGTGTGCCGACGTCCACGCTGCTCGCCGGTGGGGTGCTCGGCATCATCGGGTTCTTCGTGGTGCCGGTCGTCGGCCTGGTGCTCGGCTTTGTCGCCGGGGTGTGGGCGGCCGAACGGCTCCGGCTGGGCAGTAATCAGCTCGCCTGGCCCTCCACCGTGCAGGCACTGAAGGCCGCCGGCCTGTCGATGCTGGTGGAGTTCCTGGCCGGCCTCCTGGTCGCGGCCCTCTGGGTAGCCGGCCTCCTCCTGACCTGACCTGACCCAGCCCGAGCCCCGCGATCTTGCACTTACTGCGCTGACATACGGCGCATCCCGCTGATATCGGCAACTGAAACTGCAAGATCGGCGCGGTGCAGGAGGCGTGACGCGCGGCGAGGGGGAGTGGGGCGCGGGGCACTTTTCGGGTACGGCGGAATGGCCGTACGTGAGAGAGAGGCGTGCCCCGCGCCACCGGGTCGGGCGGTCCGAGCGCCCGGGGTAGGCCCTGTCGGGCCTGGTCACTGGTCCAGGATGCCGGCCGGGGTGGCCGGTCGGCAACGCAATTAGCCCGACGGCGGTGAGATTCCCACCGACTACGTATTGACCGCCTTGATCGGCCGGGACGACACTTTGCCCACTCGCACGCGGAACCACCTCAGGGAGGTGTGCAGTGGCCACGACGCCCGTGCCGACCGCCGAGCAACCGATGGACGACGACGCCCGACGGCTCGCTGAACTCGGCTACAAACAGGAGTTGCGCCGGAAGTGGAGCGGCTTCTCCAACTTCGCCATCTCCTTCTCGATCATCTCGATCCTGGCCGGCTGTTTCACCACCTTCGGCCAGGCGTGGAACAACGGCGGGCCGGTCGCCATCTCCTGGGGCTGGCCGCTGATCTCGCTGTTCATCCTGATCATTGGCTTCTGCATGGCGGAGCTGGTGTCGGCGTATCCGACGGCGGGTGGGATCTACTGGTGGGCTGCCACCATGGGTCGCCCGGTGCACGGCTGGTTCACCGGCTGGCTGAACCTGATCGGCCTGGTGGCCGTCACGGCCTCGGTGGACTACGGCTGTGCGACGTTCCTCAACCTCACCCTGTCGGCGCTCTTCGACGGCTGGGCCGGGACGCTGCGTCAGGCGTTCGTCCTCTTCGTGATCATCCTGGTGCTGCACGGGCTGATCAACATCTTCGGGCACCGGATCATCGACGTACTCCAGAACGTCTCGGTCTGGTGGCACGTGGCCGGCGCGGCCGTCGTGGTGGCCATCCTGGTCTTCGTGCCCGACAACCACCAGAGCTTCCAGTTCGTGTTCACCGAGCGGTTCAACAACTCCGGGTTCGGCGACGGGGACATCGGTGGGCTGACGTTCTGGTTCTACGTGCTGCCGCTGGGCTTCCTGTTGACCCAGTACACGATCACCGGCTTCGACGCCTGCGCGCACGTCTCCGAGGAGACCCGGGGCGCCTCACAGGCCGCGGCCCGTGGGCTCTGGCAGTCGATCTTCTACTCGGCGGTCGGTGGCTGGATCCTGCTGCTGGCGTTCCTCTTCGCGGCCACCGACGTCGAGGCGATCAACGCCGCGGGCGGTTTCTCCGGCGCCATCTTCGAGTCGGCGCTGACCCCGGTCTTCTTCAAGATCGTCATCATCATCTCGACCATCGGGCAGTTCTTCTGCGGCATGAGCTGCGTGACCTCGATGAGCCGGATGGCGTACGCGTTCAGCCGGGATCGTGCCGTACCCGGATGGCGGCTGTGGTCGACAGTCGACCGCAACGGCACCCCGGTAAAGGCGATCATCGGCGCCACCCTTGCCGGCCTGGTGCTGACCCTGCCGGCGCTGTACGAGAGCTCCGCCGGTATCCCGATCGCCTTCTACGCCGTCGTCTCCGTCGCGGTGCTCGGGCTCTACCTGTCGTTCCTCATCCCGATCGCGCTCCGCCTGCGGATGGGCGACCGGTTCGTCCCCGGGCCGTGGACGCTGGGCCGCAAGTACAAGCTGTTCGGCTGGATCGCGGTGATCGAGATCGCGATCATCGCCGTCTACTTCGTGCTGCCGATCGTGCCCGCCGGGGTGCCCGGCAACGACGGGTTCACCTGGTCGGCGGTGAACTACGCGCCGCTCGCCGTCGGCGGGGTGCTGCTCGTGGTCGCCGTCTGGTGGTACGCCTCGGCCCGCAAGTGGTTCACCGGCCCGGTTCGTACCGTCGAGGAATCCGCGAGGGCGGCCGACCCGGCACCGGCCGACGGCCCGGTCTGATCGGCACCTGGCGGGACGGACGGTGCTGCCGTCCCGCCGGGTTTGCGGCCCTTGCCACCGGGGGCATTGACGGTGATCCGGTTTGCCAGTAGACCTTGGTGATGGAGGCCCGCGAATGAGGAAAGCACCGCTCACGCTGGAACAACTGCGGGTCGCCGTCGCCGAGGGCGAGATCGACACCGTGGTGCTGGCCCTCGTCGACATGCAGGGCCGGTTGCAGGGCAAGCGGTTCCACGCGCCCTTCTTCCTCGACCAGGTGGTGGAGGGCGGCAGCGAGGGCTGCAACTACCTGCTCGCCGTGGACGTCGACATGAACACCGTCGACGGGTACGCCATGTCGAGCTGGGAACGCGGCTACGGCGACTTCGCGATGGTTCCGGACTTCGCCACGTTGCGCCGGGTGCCCTGGCAGCCTGGCTCCGCACTGCTGCTGGCCGACCTGACCTGGCTCGACGGCTCGGGTGACGTGGTCGCCTCGCCCCGGCAGATCCTGCGCCGGCAGCTGGACCGGCTGGCCGAGCACGGGCTGACCGCGTACGCCGGCACCGAGTTGGAGTTCGTGCTGTTCCGCGACTCGTACGAGGACGCCTGGCAGCGCGGTTACCGCGACCTCACCCCGGCCAACCAGTACAACGTCGACTACTCGCTGCTCGGCACCGCCCGGGTGGAGCCGCTGCTGCGCCGCATCCGGGTCGAGATGGCCGGCGCGGGGCTCACCCCGGAGAGCGCCAAGGGCGAGTGCAACCTCGGGCAACACGAGATCGCCTTCCGGTACGACGAGGCGGTGGCCTGCGCTGACCACCACGTCATCTACAAGAACGGCGCCAAGGAGATCGCCGCCCAGGAGGGGATGGCGATCACCTTCATGGCCAAGCCGAACGAGCGGGAGGGCAACTCCTGCCACATCCACTTCTCGCTCCGGGACTCCTCCGGCTCGTCGGCGATGCTCGGCGACGGACCGGCGCACCTGTCGCAGACCGGGCAGCGGGTGCTCGCCGGGCTGCTGGCCACCATGCGCGAGTTCAGCCTGCTCTTCGCCCCGAACATCAACTCGTACAAGCGCTACCAGCCGGGATCGTTCGCCCCGACCGCGCTGCGCTGGGGTGTCGACAACCGCACCTGCGCGCTGCGGGTGGTCGGGCACGGGCAGGGCATGCGCGTGGAGAACCGGGTGCCCGGCGCTGACGTCAACCCGTACCTGGCGATCGCCGGGCTGGTCGCGGGGGCGCTGCACGGCATCGACGGCGAGCTGGAGCTGGGTGCGGAGTGCACAGGCAACGCGTACGACGACCCGGAGGCCGAGCGCGTCCCCGGCACGTTGCGCGACGCTCTCGCCCTGTGGGAGGAGTCGACGGTGGCCCGCGAGGCGTTCGGCGCGGAGGTGGTGGCCCACTACGCCAACCAGGCGCGGGTCGAGCTGGCCGCCTTCGACGCCGCTGTGACGGACTGGGAGCTCAAGCGTGGCTTCGAACGCCTCTGACCGCCGCCACACCGCGTCGATCATGGACTTGTGGTGGGCGGAAGGCCCCCTGGGGCGGCTTTTGTGGGGCACCACAACTCCATGATCGACTGGGATGACGAGGGGTAGCGGTGTGACGGTTTTGGTGGATCCGGCGCGTGGGGTCGGGTTTCGGGAGGTTGCGGCGACCTCTGTGGAGGACGTGGACGCCGCCATCGCAACGGCGGCTGCCGCATTTACGACCTGGCGGCGGGTGGGGGCGGGGGACCGGGCGCGGTTGCTGCGGCGGTTCGCCGCAGTGGTCGACGCGCATCTGGACGAGTTGGCAGTGTTGGAGGTGCGCAACTCCGGGCACACCGTCGGCAACGCCCGGTGGGAGGCGGGCAACGTCCGCGACGTCCTGGACTACTACGCCGGCGCGCCCGAGCGGTTGAGCGGGCGGCAGATCCCGGTGCCCGGCGGGTTGGACGTCACCTTCCACGAGCCACTCGGTGTGGTCGGCGTGATCGTGCCCTGGAACTTCCCGATGCCGATCGCCGCCTGGGGGTTCGCCCCGGCGCTCGCCGCCGGCAACACAGTGGTGCTCAAGCCCGCCGAGTTGACCCCGCTCACCGCGCTGCGCCTGGCCGAGCTGGCCCGCGAGGCCGGCCTGCCCGACGGCGTCTTCACCGTCGTCCCGGGCGAGGGCTCGGTGGTGGGGGAGCGGTTCGTCACCCACCCGGCGGTCCGCAAGATCTGCTTCACCGGCTCCACCGAGGTCGGCACCCGGATCATGGCCGGCTGCGCCGCCCAGGTGAAGCGACTCACCCTGGAGCTGGGCGGCAAGAGCGCGAACATCGTGTTCGCCGACGCCGACCTGGAGCGCGCAGCCGCGACCGCGCCGGGCGCGGTCTTCGACAACGCCGGCCAGGACTGCTGCGCACGGTCGCGGATCCTGGTCCAGCGTTCGGTGTACGACAGGTTCCTGGAACTGCTCGAACCGGCGGTACGCGCGGTGCGCGTCGAGGATCCGTCCCGCGACACCGCCGAGATGGGCCCGCTGATCTCCGCCGCCCAACGGGACCGGGTCGCCGGCTACCTCGACGGGGCGAAGGTCGCCTTCACGGGCTCCTGCCCGGACGGCCCCGGGTTCTGGCACGCGCCAACAGTGCTGCTGGCCGACTCACCGGCCGACCGGCACTGGCGGGAGGAGATCTTCGGCCCGGTGGTCTCGGTGCTGCCGTTCGACGACGAGGCGGACGCGATCCGGCTCGCCAACGACACCGAGTACGGGCTCTCCGGCTCGGTCTGGACCCGGGACGTGGGTCGGGCCCTGCGCCTGGCCCGCGCCGTCGACGCGGGCAACCTGAGCGTCAACTCGCACTCCTCGGTGCGCTACTGGACCCCGTTCGGCGGGATGAAGCGCTCCGGGCTCGGCCGTGAGCTGGGCCCGGACGCGCTGCTGTCCTTCACGGACGTCAAGAACGTGTTCATCGCGACGGAGGAGTGACGCCAGTGCAGGGTCGGTTGCAGGACCGGGTGGCCGTGGTCACCGGAGCGGGCAGCGGCATCGGGTTGGCCACAGTGCGGCGGTTCGCCGCCGAGGGGGCCCGGGTGGTCTGCGTGGACATCGACGTGGCCGCCGGTACGAAGGCCGCCGAGGAGTGCGGCGGCGAGTTCGTGGCCACCGACGTGGCCGACGAGTCGGCGGTGCGCGACCTGTTCGACGGGGTGGCCGACCGACACGGCCGGGTGGACATCGCGTTCAACAACGCCGGCATCTCGCCGCCCGACGATGACTCCATCCTGGACACCGGCCTGGACGCGTGGGAGCGGGTGCTGCGGGTCAACACCACGAGCGTCTACCTGTGCTGCAAGTACGCCATCCCGCACATGCGTCGGCAGGGCAAGGGCTCGATCATCAACACGGCCTCGTTCGTGGCGTTGATGGGTGCGGCCACGTCGCAGATCGCGTACACCGCGAGCAAGGGCGGGGTGCTGGCGATGACCCGGGAGTTGGGTGTGCAGTTCGCCCGTGAGGGCATTCGGGTCAACGCCCTCTGTCCCGGCCCGGTGGCCACCCCGTTGCTGCTGGAACTCTTCGCCGCCGATCCGGAGCGCGCGGCCCGCCGGCTGGTGCACGTGCCGATGGGACGCTTCGGGCAGCCGGAGGAGATCGCCGCCGCGGTGGCGTTCCTGGCCAGCGACGACGCCTCGTTCATGACCGCCGCGCAGTTCGTGGTCGACGGCGGCATCACGGGCGCGTACGTCACGCCGCTGTGAGCGCGGGGAGTGAGCCGGGTCTGCGAGCCCCGCAGTCGCGAACCCGGCCAGCCCGACGCCCGCTGATCGGGGTCAGCGCGTACGTCGAACCCGCCGACTGGGCCGTCTGGCGGGGTGTGCGGGCGGTGCTGGTGCCGGAGGCGTACACGCGGGCGGTGGCGGCTGCGGGCGGCCGGGCGGTGGTGCTGCCGCCGGACGACGTGGACGCCGACGTGGTGGCTGTCCTCGACGGGTTGCTGTTGGCCGGTGGTGCGGACGTCGGCTCGGGGCGGTACGGCCAGCCGCCCGACCCCCGTACCGAGGACCGGCCGGACCGGGACGCCGGCGAGTTGACACTGTTGGCCGCCGCGCTCGCCGCCGAGGTGCCGGTGCTGGGCGTGTGTCGGGGGATGCAGTTGCTGGCGGTGGCGTACGGCGGCACCCTGCACCAGCACCTGCCCGACGTGGTGGGTCACGAGGCGCACCGCCCGGCACCCGGGGTGTACGGCGCGCACGCGGTGCGGTTCGCGCCGGGGAGCCTGGCCGCGTCGGTGCTGGCCGGGGTCGACCAGGTCAACTCGTACCACCACCAGGCGGTAGCCGATCCGGGCCGGCTCACGGTGACCGGTTGGGCGGAGGACGGCGTGGTCGAGGCGGTGGAGGACCCGGCCCTGCCGTTCGTGCTCGGGGTGCAGTGGCATCCGGAGAACGAGTTGGACGCCGCCCCGATCCCGGCGTTGGTGCGGGCGGCCGGCCGGCGGGTGTGACTGAGATCGCCCCCGCCCGTCGATGGCCCCGGTGGGAGGATCGACGCATGGGCAAGGTCTATCCGGAGATCGACTCTCGACTACGTGACTTCATCGTGGCCCAACCGCTCTTCTTCGTGGCGACCGCCCCGTCCGGGGTCGAGGGGCACGTCAACGTGTCACCGAAGGGCATGCGGGGCACCTTCGTGATCCTCGGCCCGCACCGGGTGGCCTACCTCGACTATCACGGCAGTGGGGCGGAGACCATCGCCCACCTGCGGGACAACGGCCGGATCACGCTGATGTTCTGTGCCTTCGACGGCCCGCCGAAGATCGTCCGGTTGCATGGTCGGGGCAGCAGCGTCGCGGTCACCGAAGACGCCTTCGCCGATCGGCTCGCCGAGTTTCCCGCACCGCCGGATGTCCACGCCGTCCGGGCGGTCATCACCGTCGAGGTGGAGCGGGTCAGTGACTCCTGCGGATACGCGGTGCCTCTGATGGACTTCCGGGCCGAACGCGATCTGTTACTCACCTCACACTCCCGCCGCAGTGCCGATGATCTGGTCGCCTACCGGGCCACCAAAAATGCGGCAAGCATCGACGGACTTCCGGTCTTCTGACTCGTCAGAGCACTTCGGCCGCCGTCGTTCGACGCCGCCGGCCACCCGCACTGTCCGGTGCCCGACGGCCCAGGCGTACGTAACCAGCGTCCATCGCCCGTGATGCGTTACGTTGCTGGTCCGCTGGGGTACAAGTCGAGGCACAGCGGGTGAAGATCAACGGTCGAGGGGTACGGCCGGGGCGGGGAGGCTGCATGAGCTCGGCCCAGGGGGGCGCGGACATCGGGCATCCGGCCCTGTCCGGTCGCGAGACCCCGCCGATGCTGGCGGCCGCGTTCGCGGCCGGCGGCGAGATGGGCGAGCGGTTGGCCTCCTTCGACTGGTCCTCCGGCCCCCTGGGCGGGCCCGCTCAGTGGCCCCCGGCGCTCTCCAACGCCGTCGGGATGATGCTCGCCTCCAGCGCGCCGATCGTCATGTTCTGGGGCGACGAGCAGTTGGTCTTCTACAACGACGCCTACCGGCCGACCATCGGCGGCAAACACCCGGACGTGATCGGCCAACCGGCCCGCGCGAACTGGGCGGAGACCTGGGCGGTGCTCGGCCCCCTGCTCGACGACGTCCGGAGCACCGGCCGCTCCTACCGGGGCGAGGACCACCCTTTTCTGCTGGACCGGTACGGCTTCGTCGAGCAGACCTACTTCAACGTCTCGTACGACCCGATCCGCGGTGACGACGGCTCGGTCAGTGGCGTCTACTGCATCGTCAGCGAGACCACCGGGCGGGTGCTCGGCGAGCGTCGACTGCGCACGCTGGCCGAACTGGGTGCCGAGCTGAGCGACATCGGCAACGCCACGGAGCTGGGCCGGACCGCCGCCGAGGTGCTCGGCCGGCACCGGGCCGACGTGCCGTTCGCCCTGATCTATCTGGCAGACGACAGCGACCAGCTCACCCTGGCCGGTTCCACCGGCACCACCCCGCCCGCCGCCGATGTCACGGCGCACCTGTTGGCCCGGCTCAGCGCCGATGACGCGCCCGCCACGATCGAGGTCACCGCGCTGCTCGACGCGCTGCCGGTCGACGCCGCGGACCAGGCCCTCGTGTTGCCGCTCACGGCGACCAACCAGACGGTCGGCGCGCTGGTCGTCGGTGTGGCCCGCCAGTTGCCGCTCGGCGACGACTACCGCGACTTCCTCGACCTGGTCGCCGCCCAGATCTCCCGGGCGGTCGACACCCAGCGGGCGTACGAGCAGGAACGGGCCCGCGCCGCCGAACTGGCAGCGCTGGACCGGGCGAAGACCAACTTCTTCGCCAACGTCAGCCACGAGTTCCGCACCCCACTGACCCTGGTGCTCGGCCCGCTGGAGGACATGCTGGCCGATCCGGCGCTGCCCCCCACCGACACCGACCGGCTCACCATGATGCACCGCAACGCGCTGCGCCTGCTCAAGCTGGTCAACACGGTGCTGGACTTCTCCCGGCTGGAGTCCGGTCGGCTCGCCGCCCGCTACCAGCCCACCGACCTCGCCGATTACACCGCCCGGCTGGCCAGCACCTTCCGCTCGGCCACCGACCGGGCCGGGTTGCGACTGGTGGTGGACTGTCCGCCGCTGCCGATGCCGGTCCACGTCGACCGGGACATGTGGGAGAAGGTCGTCCTCAACCTGGTGTCGAACGCTGTCAAGTTCACCTTCGACGGCGAGATCCGGGTGCGGGTCCGGGCCGTGGAGGGCGCGGCCCGGCTGGAGGTGACGGACACCGGCATCGGGATCGTGACGGACGAGCTGCCGCACGTCTTCGAACGGTTCCACCGGGTTCCCGGGGCGCGGGCACGTACCCACGAAGGCACCGGCATCGGCCTCGCGCTGGTCCGGGAACTGGTCGAGATGCACGGCGGCGAGGTCGGGTTGACGAGCCAGGTCGACGCGGGCAGCACCTTCACGGTGACCGTTCCGTTCGGCTCTGCGCACCTGCCGGCGGACCAGGTGGCGGCGTTCGACCCGCTGCCGGTGGGTGAGCCCCAGCAGGCCCGGCTCTTCGTCGCGGAGACCGCGCTGTGGGCCGGCGTCGCGTCGACACCGGACCTCGACCAGCAGCCGTCGGAGGGCGTCTCGGCCGGCCGGATCCTGGTCGTCGACGACAACGCCGACCTCCAGGAGCACGTCAGCCGGCTGCTCTCCCCGACCTGGGACGTGGTCACCGCGAACGACGGGCTCGACGCCCTGCCGCTGGCCCGCGAGGGTGGGTTCGACCTGGTGCTCACCGACGTGATGATGCCCCGGCTGGACGGGTTCGGGCTGGTGAGCGCGCTGCGCGCGGACCCGCGTACCCGGCATGTGCCGATCGTGCTGCTCTCCGCCCGCGCCGGCTCCGCGGAGGAGGTCGCCGGTCTCGCCGTCGGCGCCGACGACTACCTCACCAAGCCGTTCTCCGCGCAGGAACTGGTCGCCCGGGTCCGGGCCAACGTCGAGCTGGGCCAGCTGCGCGGGCAGATCATCCGCCGGCTCCGCGCGCTGGCCGACGCAGCGGTGGCGGTGAACTCCGCCCGATCCACAGCCGACGTGCTCCAGGTCGCCGCCCGGCACGCGTTGAGCCTCGCCGAGGCGGCCCGGGTGGTCGTCTCCGCGGCCGAGGCGCGCTTCGAGGCGGACGGCGGCGGCACCACCGCCACCGACCCGTCGTTCGTGGCCGAGCTGACCGGCACCGCCGGCAAGCAGCTCGGTGAGCTGCGGGTCTGGCGGGCAGCCGGCGACGAGGCGCAGGCCGACGACGCCGCGTTGACCGAGCTGGCCCGGCTCGTCGGGGTGCGACTGGAGAACGCCCAGCTCTACGAAGCCGAACACCGCATCGCCACCACCCTGCAGCACAGCCTGCTGCCCCGGTCGCTGCCCCAACTGCCCGGCGCGGTGATCGCCAGCCGCTACCTGCCCGGCAGCGCCGACGTCGAGGTCGGTGGCGACTGGTACGACGCGATCGCGCTCAACGGCGACGAGCTGGTGCTCGTCATCGGCGATGTGGTCGGTAAGGGCGTGCCGGCCGCCGCGGCGATGGGGCAGCTGCGCAACGCGCTGCGGGCGTACGTGCTGGAGGGCTTCGATCCGGGTGAGTCGCTGACCCGGCTCAACCGGCTGGTCGGCTCCACCGAGGGCCGCTCCTTCGCGACGGTGGTCTGCCTGCTGTTCAACCCCGGCACCGGGCGGCTGCGATACGCGAGCGCCGGTCACCCGTTTCCACTGTTGATCACCGGAGGTGACGTGGCGTTCCTGCACGACCGGGCGCTCGGCCCACCTGTCGGTGCGCTTCCCAACGCGACGTACGAGTCGGTGGAGGGCGAATTGCCGGCCGGCACCCGACTGCTGCTCTACACCGACGGGCTGGTCGAGGACCGTCAGCTCGGCATCGATGCCGCACTGGCCCAGTTGCGCATCGACGCGGCCACCCCGAGCGAGCACGTGGTGGACCTGATCGACGCGGTGGTCGAGCGGGTCACCGGGCGGCCGCGCCGCGACGACGTGGCGGTTCTCGCCCTGGAGGCGGCGGAGCTGAACCGCTTCGCGCTGCGGCTACCGGCGGACCCGACCCGGCTCAGCGTGCTCCGCAAGCGGCTGGAGGATTTCCTCGTCGCGCACTCCGTCGGCGAAACCGACAGGTTCGACCTGACGGTTGCCGTCTCCGAGGCCGCCGCCAACGCCATCGAGCACCCGGTCCACCCCGCCGAGGCCATGATCAGTGTGGAGGTGGCCATCGACGGTCGGACGGTGACGGCCACCGTGCGCGACAGCGGGCAGTGGCGGGAGTCGACCGGTTCCGGCTTCCGGGGCCGCGGACTGGACCTGATCAGAGCGCTGGGTGAACTGTCGGTACGGCGTACCGCCGAGGGCACCGAGGTGACGCTGCGCCGGCAGTTGCAGGACTGACCGCGCGCCCGGCGGCGGCCGGCTGCCTAGGCCGGGTCGAGCCAGCCCTGTTCGCCCAGGCCGGAGATCTCCAGCACCCGACGGACCTGCCGGGACGGGCGGACGCTGAGCCGCCCCGGAAACTCCTGAGCGAGCCGGACCAGGGCGTGGATGGCGGCCGAGTCGAAGAAGGTCACCGCACTCAGGTCGAGAGTGATCTTCCCGGCGGCGGGCTCGCGCCGCGCGGTCTGGAGCATCGTGTCCGCTGTCGCCATGTCGACCTCGCCGGCGACCACGACGTGGAGGTGGTCACCGTCGATTTCTGCGCTGGCGGAGAAGACGGGTGGTGCTCCCCCTTGATCCACGCTGACACCATGGCACAGCCACCCTGGCAGGGCAACAACCTCCACCGGGCGGCCGTGGCGCGGGTCACCAGCGGCCCCGGCGATAGGCTTGCGGCATGACCGTCCGTCCGCCGCTGACACCAGGCACGCTCTCCCCGATGCGACCGGTGCCGTCCCAGATCGCCCGACCGGAGTACGTGGGCAAGACGCGTCCGCGGGAGTGGCGTGGCTCGCACGTGCAGACGCCGGAGACCATCGAGAAGATGCGGATCGCCAGCCGGCTCGCCGCCCAGGCGACCCAGCTCGCCGGCGAGCACTGCAAACCCGGCGTGACCACCGACGAGATCGACAAGGTGGTGCACGAGTTCCTCTGCGACCATGGCGCGTACCCGTCGACGCTGGGCTACAAGGGCTTCCCGAAGTCCTGCTGCACCAGCCTCAACGAGGTCATCTGCCATGGCATCCCGGACACCACGGTCCTGCACGACGGCGACATCATCAACGTCGACGTGACCGCGTACATCGGTGGGGTGCACGGTGACACCGACGCCACCTTCTGCGTCGGCGAGGTCAGCGAAGAGGCCCGGCTGCTGGTCGAGCGGACCCACGAGGCGATGATGCGCGGCATCCGCGCCGTCGCCCCGGGACGCCAGATCAACGTGGTGGGACGCGTCATCGAGTCGTACGCCAAGCGCTTCGGTTACGGCGTAGTGCGCGACTTCACCGGCCACGGCATCGGCGAGGCATTCCACAGCGGCCTCTACGTGCCGCACTACGACAGCCCGCGCCCCACCGACATCATGGAGCCCGGCATGACGTTCACCATCGAGCCGATGATCACCCTCGGCACCTACCAGTACGACATGTGGGACGACGGGTGGACAGTGGTCACCAAGGACCGCAAGTGGACGGCACAGTTCGAGCACACCATCGTGGTGACCGACGACGGCCACGAGATCCTGACCCTGCCGTGAGCGCGAGGAACGCAGCGAAGCGGAGTCCCGCAGTCGCGAACGAAGGGCATGCGCCGTGACCGACACCCCAGCGGCGCTGCGCGAGGCGCACCACGCGGACGTCTCCGGCGGCTGGCTGCGCCCGGCCGTGTTCGGCGCGATGGACGGCCTGGTCACCAACATCGCCCTGATCGCCGGCGTCGGCGGCGGTGGAGTGTCGCCTCGCAGCATCGTCCTCACCGGCAGCGCCGGCCTCGTCGCCGGTGCGATCTCGATGGGCCTCGGCGAGTACACCAGCGTGCGCTCCGCCAACGAACAGGTCGCCGCCGAGGTGGCCAAGGAACGACGGGAACTGGAACGGCACCCCGAGG
Organism: Micromonospora sp. NPDC005205; assembly: GCF_040608275.1. NCBI lineage: Bacteria > Bacillati > Actinomycetota > Actinomycetes > Micromonosporales > Micromonosporaceae > Micromonospora > Micromonospora sp. NPDC005205. Next base: position 86,287 of record NZ_JBEXHV010000022.1, on the reverse strand, counting down.
CGGAGGCCCGGGAGCTGGCCGACGCGTGGGTGGCCCGGGGCCTGCCCCGGGACCTCGCCACCCAGGTCGCCGAGGCGGTGCGGCGCGACCCGGAGGAGGCGCTGCGGGTGCACGTCCGCGAGGAGCTGGGCGTCGACCCCGACGACCAGCCCAGCCCGTGGGCCGCGGCGATCTCGTCGTTCCTGTTCTTCTCGATCGGCGCGCTGGTCCCGCTGCTGCCGTACCTGCTCGGCGCGACCGAACTGTGGCTGGCGCTTGCCGTCGGCGGGCTCGGGCTGTTCGCCGCCGGTGCCGTGGTAGCCCGCTTCACCCACCGTCCCTGGTGGACCAGCGGGCTGCGCCAGCTGTTGCTGGGCGCCGCGGCGGCCGGCGCCACCTACCTGATCGGCTCGCTGATCGGCGTACCGGGCGGGCTGTGACGCGCCTCAGGTGCTGAGCAGCTCGTCTATCGTGCCGTCGACCGCACGACCCCGGGCGGCCAGCTCCTCGGCCTGCCGGGCCAGCACCACACCCACCTCGGTCATGTCCGCCCCGGCCAACCCGGTGCGTCGCACCGCGTCCCCCGGGTCCCGGAAGTAGGTGCGACTCAGCAGACCGGTCACCGTGGCCGCCGCCAGCCGGGCCTCGGCGAGCATCAGCAGAGCCTGATCGGTCTCGTACCACTCGGCCAGCCGGGCCGCGCGGGAGTGCGCCGCGCTGCCCCTGTACCACGCCTGGCGGGCCGCGGTGCTGAACTCCGCCGGTCGGGCCCGGGCCAGCCGGCCGAGGTGCTCGTCGCGCAGCGTCCGCAACCAGCCCGTCGGATCGTGCAACGCCTGCGTGGTGACGTACCGGTCGGCGGTCAGCGGCCAGAGCGGTGAGAGCACCCGCGCCTGGGCCAGGTAGTCATCGGCGGCGGCCACGGTCAGGTCGACGAGCACCCCGTCGACCCGCCGGGTGGCGGGCGACGGGCCGGTCCCGGGCCGATAGGTGACCACCAGCAGTCCGGCCTCGCGGTCCCCGCCGCCGTCGTCGTCCCCGTGCGCCAGAGGCCCGTGTACCGCGATCGCGAGCGCGTCGGCCGGGAACCGCCGCCGGATTGCCTCGGCGACCCGCTCCGCGACCGTCCACCGTCGATCGTCGAGGCCCCGGTCGACACCGGCCCGCTCACTCACCGGGCCAGCTCTGTTCGCGGCTGCGGGGCTCGCAACCCCGGCTCACTCCTCGCGCTCACGGAACCACCTCGCCTTAACTACCGAGCGTCAGCCTAGCCAGCCGACGGCGGCGCTTCGGGCGCGCCGCGCCCGGTCGGGGCCAGCCGGAAGATGTGGATCTCCCGGCCACCGGCCCGCTGCACGTACGTGTGGTACGCGGGCCACGCGCTGACCAACAGCTGCCACAACCGGTCCCGTTCGGCGCCGGAGGCCCGCTGGGCCCGCACCGCGACCCGCCGGCCCTTCACGTCCACCTCGGCGGCCGGATCGGCGAGCAGGTTCATCGCCCAGCCGGGGTGGTGGGTCTGCCCCCAGTTGGAGCCGATCACCACGTACGCGTCGCCGTCGGGCACGTAGAGCAGCGGATTGCTGCGGGGCTTGCCGGAGCGGCGACCCGTTGTGGTGATGAGCAGGGAGGGGAGCAGGCCGAGCGCGACCACCCGACCCCGGGTGAGTCGACCAACCATCCGGTCGGCCGGAACCAGCAGACGCGCGGTGGCCCCGAACCAGCGATGATGACCGACTCGACGGACGACATTCCTGAGCACTGACACGCCGGTCAGTCTGCCGGCTGCCCGGCCCCGGCGGCACCCCCACGCGGCCCACTTTCGGCTGCCCGGCGGACCGGTCAGTCCAGTCGCCGTTCGATGGGCAGTCGGGCCCGGGTGAACAGGCCCGCCCCGAGCATCGCCACCACCGGCACCAGCACCAGGACCCCGAGCGCGGGCCACGGCACCAGAAAGGGGTACGGATCGGATACCGGCCAGTCACTGGCGTACTGCCGGTTCACCGAGACCAGCACGATCGCGGCGGTGCCGAGCCCGGCCACGATGCCGAGCACCGAACCGATACCGGCGATGACCCCGGCCTGGCAGATCGCCAGCAGCCGGCGTACCGCTGGGGCCGCGCCGACGGCCGCGAGGGTGGTCAGTTCGGCGCGTCCCTCGGCGGCGGCGAGCGCGGTGGCGATCCCGGCCGCCCCCACGGTGATCAGCCCGGCCGCCGCCGCGAGCAGCAGGAGCAACGGTGAGACGTCGCGTGGGGCGCCGCCGTACTCGACGTTCAGCGAGAACGTCCCGAAGGTGCGCAGCGCGGCGGAGAACCGCGCCTGTTGCTTCTCGTCCGGCGGGGTCGTGGTGCCGACCACCCAGCCAGCCGGGGACCAGCTCATGTCGAGTTGTCGGGCCGCGTGGGTGGACAGCAGCAGGCGGGACGAGCCCGCCGCCTGGGGCAGCGCGTACCCCGGTAGGTCGCGGACGACCGTGGCCGGAGTGTCCGTTCTCCCGTCCGTGCTGTAGACGCGGACGGTCACCAGGCCGTCGTGCAGGTAGCGCGGGTCGGTCACCACCACGCCACCGGCATGCAGTACCGCAGTGGCGGCGGCGGTCGTCGCCGGGTCCGCGCCGGTGAGAAGTGGCAGCGCGAATCCGTCGTCCACCCCGGCCTGGATGTAGCCGCCGACGTAGTCCGGCTCGCGGATCTGGCAGCGTGGGTCGGCCCGCGCCTGCTGGCGGTGTGCGGCGGGAAGATTGTCGCCGGGCTGAAATGGACAGGCTCGGCTCGGCGGGAGGACGGGCGTCACGTCGCAGTAACGGGCACCCGTCGGGGCGCAGTTGGGCTCGTACACGGTGGCTACCGCGTCGACCCCCAACTGGTCCCGGGCCGCGTCGGCGACCTGCGCCAGGGTGGGCTGGCCGTCCGGCCGGTTGGCGTACATGAGCATGTGACCGGTCGGCAGCGCCGGCCGGTAGGCGCGCGCGTCGCGGGCGCCGTCGCTGGCCAGGTATCCGCCGAGGGCGACGCTGCTGGCGACAGCGGCCATCACGGCGCAGATGGCCGGTGCCGCGGCGGCCCGGTTGCGGCTGGCATCGCGCAGTGCGATCCGTGGTGCCAGCGGCAGCACCCGGCCGAGGCGGGCGAGCGCCCCGAGCAGCGTGGGCGTGCAGCAGACCAGGCCCAACTCGCCGAGGATCAGCCCGGTGAGAACCACCGCCGGGGAAGTCTGGGTGGCTCCGAACGCCGCCAGCCCCGCCCCGCCGACCACCAGTGCCAGTCCGAGAGTCAGCCACCGGCCCGGGGATTTCGCCGGGGTGCGTCGTCCGGCGAGCCCGGCGCTGACGTCCTGCCGGGCGGCGGTCCAGGCCGGTGCCAGCGCGGCGAGCACTCCGGCCAGCACCGCGACGCCACCGAGCAGGGCCAGCGCGCTCGGCCAGCAGCGGTAGCCGCCGAAACGGGCGCTGAAGACGTACTGTTCCATCAGCGGGCGACCGGCGAACGCCGCGCTGACGCCGACCAGCAGGCCGGCGGCGGCCCCCAGCACGCCCAACACCACACCGTCGGCCAGCACGACCCGGCGAAGCTGGGCGGCGTCCCCGCCCGCCACCGCGACCAGTGCCAGATCCCGCCGTCGGCGACGGACGCCGACGGCGAAGGCCGGCCCGACCAGCAGGACCACCTCCAGCAGCCCGAGGCCCGCGATGAGGACGCCGGTGCTCAGGTCGTTGGCGCCGCTCTGCCTGATCGCCCCGAACCACGTCCGGTCCGCAGTGGTCCCCGAGCCGACCGGGCTTCGGGCGGTGACCACCACCCCCCGCTCGTTGAGCCGCGACACCAGCGCGGCGTCCACTGCTCCGGGCAGGTCCGCCAGCCAGACGCTGTCCGGCTCCGGGCCGGTCGCCTGCACGGCCCCCGGGTGCAGCGCCACGACCGGCCCGAGGTCGTCGGGAAATTCGACCACCCCCACGACTGTGTACGCCCTGCTGCCGTCGGCGGTGGCCACGGCGTGGCCGAGGCGCAGACCCAGGCGGCGCAGCGCCACCGGACTGACGGCTACCTCACCGGCCTGCTGTGGTGCCCGGCCGGCCCGGAACCGCACCAGCCCTCGGGCCAACGGGTCGGTGAGGTCCAGCGCCCGCCCGTTCACGGCCTCGTCGCGGCGCGGGCCGCGCAGTGTCAGCGGGACGCTGGGACGGAGCTCGGTGACCCGGCTGCCCGGCCCCAGAAGAGTGGTCATCTGGGCGGCGGTGACCCGCGCGGGGGGCTCACCGTCCTGCGTGGACCATGTCTCACCCCAGCCGTCCTGCCGCACCGGGCTGCCGGCGATCCACTGCAACTCCGCGTCGGCCACGCCGAGCCGGCGGTCGACGCGTTCCGGTGGGGTCAGCTCGGCCATGTCGTAGCTCGCCGCCAGGAAGGCCAGCGCCGCCACCGGCAGGGCGATCATCGCGAGCACCAGGGCGGTCCGCCGCCGGGACCGGCGTGACTCCCGCCGGGCGATTCGCAGCGCGGCCCGCCAGGAGCCGGTCAGCTCGGCGAACCGCCGCCGGCCGACCGGGGCGGGCGGCGTGACCGGCCGTGGCGTCGCCGTGCCGGCCCGCCCGGGGGCCCGCATCGGACGGCGAACGGTCACCGGTCGCTGCCGGACAGCAGCTGCTCGACACTGCCCAGCGGTGCCGTCGTGTCGACCAGCACGCCGTCGCGGAGGAACACCACCCGGTCCGCCCAGCCGGCGTGCCGCGCCTCGTGGGTGACCAGCACCCCGGCGGCGCCCGCGTCGATCCGGCGGCGCAGCAGGTGCAGCACCGCCTCACCGGTCTGGGAGTCCAACGCCCCGGTGGGCTCGTCGGCGAGGACCAGCCGACGGTCGCCCACCAGCGCGCGGGCGATGGCCACCCGCTGCTGCTGCCCGCCGGAGAGCTGGTCCGGGAAACGGTCTCCCAACGCGGGCAGCCCCACCTCGGTGAGCGCGGCCATGGCCAGTGCGCGGGCCCGACGTCCGCTGGTCCCGTCGAGTTCCAACGGGAGCGCCACGTTCTCCAGCGCGCTCAGACTGCCCAGCAGGTTGAGCTGCTGGAAGATGTAGCCGATCCGACGGCGGCGCAGCTGGGCCAGCCCGCGGCGGTCCAGGGCCCCCAGCGGCTGCCCCTCGACCCGGACCTCGCCGCCGGTCGGACGGTCCAACCCACCGGCGAGAGCCAGCAGCGTCGATTTGCCGGAGCCGGACGGCCCCATCACGGCGACCAGCTCACCGGGCCGGACGACCAGGCTGACGCCGCGCAGCGCGTGCACCGCCGCCGGCCCGGAGCCGTGGGTGCGGTGGACGGCGCGTAGCTCCAGCACCGCGTCGTCCGATCCGCTCACCGTCTTGCCTCCTCGCCGGCCCATCGAGCCGCGTCCCGCGCGTCGGCGTCATCGAGTCGGGTAGTGGGAGGCGCCGGACCGCTGGGTTGGTGCCGGACCAGACTGGTCTCGCAGTGGTCCAGCCAGCGCACCTCGGCCTCGGCCTGGAACACCATCGAGTCGAGCACGAGGCGCCAGGGAAGGTCCTCCGGCCGGTTGCTGCCGTACTTCAACCGGGTCAACTCCTGAAGGGCCCGCATCGTCGCGCTGCGTTGGGCCTGCACCACCGACCGGACGTCGACCCCCGGGGTGGTCAGCGCCAGCGCCAGTTTGATCGCCAGTTCGTCACGGGGGCGGTCGTTGCGACTGATCGGGGTGGCGAACCACAGCGCCAGGTCCGCCCGGCCAGCGTCGGTGATCTCGTACGGGCGCTGCCCGCCCTCGCTCTCCGGCAGCGGGCGCACCAGACCGTCCCGTTCCAGCCGGGACAACGTGGTGTAGACCTGCCCGATGTTCAGCGGCCAGGTCGAGCCGGTCGACTCCTCGAACGCGGCGCGCAGCTGGTACCCGTACATCTGGCCGCGTTCGAGCAGGGCGAGCAACCCGTGACGGATGGACATGGCAACGGAGTATGCATACCTGGTATGCGTACCGCAACCGGAGTGGACGGGTTCAGGTCGGACGACCGGGAAACGGGACAGTCAGCGGGGTCAGCCCGGCCGTCTTCCGCCACCGGGTGGCCCGCACGGCGTACTCGACCAGGGCGGCCAACGCCTGGTCCCGGTCGGCGCCGGTGGTGGATGCCAGGGCGGCCCGCCAGTGCGCGGCCGTGCGCTCCTCCACCTCGGCGGCGAGCCGCAGGGCGCTGGCCCGGTCGGTGACCGGGAACGGCAGGGCGTACCCGGCGCGGTCCGGCGGGACGACGCCGCCGGCTGTGGTGAGCTGCACGACCAGCGCGTCGCGCCGGCGTCGATGCGCGGCCTCCGCCTGGCGCGCCGCGTCCCGCGCCGCTCCGCTGAGCCGGACACCGATCCGTCCGTAGGCGTAGATGGCCGCGTACTCGGCGGACAGGGCGGAGGCGAGTGCCTCCCCGGCGGACGGCTGCCTCACTCCAGTGCCTCCTGGTGGGTTGCCCGGGCGGCGACTATCGACCCGAGCAGCGCCGCCCGCTCCGCGGGCGCAGCGGCGCAGGCGGCGGCGGCGGACTGCTGGGCGGTCTTCTCCAGCGCCCGCAGGGCGGCGCGCGCGCCGTTCGGATCGGCGGCCGGGGCGGTGGTCGGGGTGGCGGGGGCCGCCGACGGCACTGTCACGCCGATCACCCGGGCCAGCTCGGTGGCGTGCGCGGTGTGCGTCTCGGCGATCGGGTTGAGCCGGTCGGCGAGCTCGGGGTGGGCGGTCGCGGTCGCCCGGTACGCGGCGGCCAGCGCGAGTGACTCGTCCACCATCGGCCGCAGCGGGTCGGGCGGTGGGGCCGGTTGGTCGTCGCGGTCGAAAAGATCACAGCCGGTCAGCGGCGTCACGGCACCGCCGAGCACCAGCAACGCCCCGGCGCTCAGGAGCTTTCGCCGGGAATGTCCGGATGATTGGTCGCGCTGTGTCGTTCTGCCGATCCCCACCGGGCAAGTCAACACCATCCGTGCCGCTCCGGGGGTCACCGGCGTCGGTGCGCCGCCCGGTCCGCCGCCCGGCAGGCGCGTTACGCTCTGCGCAACCACCGGCGTGTCCACTCCGGTGGCGTGCCGGCATGGCGGGAACACCGATCCCCGTCGACCAGGGAAAGGGTGCGGAGATGACGCAGCGTGGCCGTGCCACCAGGCCGACGGGTCAGCCCCGCGGTGCTGCGGGCCCCCGCGGCGGTGACCTCGCCGCGCGGCGGGACCGACTGCGGGCCGTGATCGAGCCAGTGGTCAACGACGCCGGCTACGACCTGGAGGACCTGTCGGTCTCCCGGGCCGGCCGCCGGCACGTGGTGCGCGTGATGGTGGACACCGACGGCGGGATCGACCTGGACGCCGTCGCGGACGTCTCCCGCAAGGTCTCGGCCGCGCTGGACGCCGCCGAGGAGACCGGTGGCGACATCGTCGCCGGCGAGTACCAACTGGAAGTCAGCTCGCCCGGCGTCGACCGGCCGCTCACCCTGCCCCGTCACTGGCGGCGCAACGTGGGCCGACTGGTGAAGGTCACCGCCCGGGGCGCGGCCACGCTGCCCGGCCAGCGCGGCGAACAGCCCGCCGGTGACCGTCAGCTGACCGGCCGGGTGGTCGCGGCCGACGACGAGGGCGTGCACCTGGAGACCGACGACGGCCGCGCCGCCTGGGCGTACGCCCAGCTGGGCCCCGGCCGTGTGCAGGTCGAGTTCACCCGGCTCGCCGAGCTCGGCGAGCCGGAGGACGAGATCGACGACGCGGACGATTCCGACGAGTTCGACGATTCAGACGACATCGACGACGAAGATGATGTGGAGGACGAGGAGAGGTGAACATCGACCTCGCGGCGCTGCGCGCACTCGAGCGCGAGCGGGAGATCCCGTTCGACACGATTCTCGCGGCGATCGAGACCGCGTTGCTGACCGCTTACCGGCACACCGACGGGGCCGAACCGTACGCACGGGTGGAGATCGACCGCAGGTCGGGCGCCGCCCTGGTGTACGCCCAGGAGATGGATGCCGACGGCAGCCTGGTGCGGGAGTGGGACGACACCCCGCACGACTTCGGCCGGATCGCCGCCATGACCGCCAAGCAGGTGATTCTCCAGCGGTTGCGGGAGGCCACCGACGAGGTGCACTTCGGTGAGTACGTCGGCCGTGAGGGTGACCTGGTCACCGGCGTGGTGCAGGCGCACGAGACGCGTACCGAGAAGGGCATCGTCAGCGTCGACCTGGGCAAGCTGGAGGGCGTGCTGCCGCAGTCCGAGCAGGTGCCCGGCGAGCGGTACGCGCACGGCGAGCGGGTTCGCTGCGTCGTGGTGCACGTGGCCAAGGGCATGCGCGGTCCGCAGATCACCCTGTCCCGGTCGCACCCGGCTCTGGTCAAGAAGCTCTTCGCGCTGGAGGTGCCGGAGATCGCCGACGGCACCGTCGAGATCGGTGCGATCGCCCGTGAGGCGGGCCATCGCACGAAGATCGCCGTCCGCTCCACCACCCCCGGGGTGAACGCCAAGGGCGCCTGCATCGGCCCGATGGGTCAGCGGGTGCGTGCCGTGATGAGCGAGCTGCACGGTGAGAAGATCGACATCATCGACTGGTCGGACGACCCGGGCACCTTCGTCGGCAACGCGTTGTCGCCGGCCAAGGCGCTGCGGGTCGAGGTGGTCGACCTGGCCAACCGCGCCGCCCGGGTGACAGTTCCCGACTTCCAGCTCTCGCTCGCCATCGGTCGGGAGGGGCAGAATGCCCGACTCGCAGCCCGATTGACCGGTTGGCGGATCGACATTCGGTCCGATGCGGAGCAGACCGCACCGGCCACGCGTGGGGTGTCCGATCATGTGCGGGAGCCGGGCGGAGCGATCTCGGGCAGCTAGGGGTAGACTTCCTCCAGTGGTACGACGCGCGCTGCCGGAGCGCACCTGTGTGGGTTGCCGGCAACGTGCGCCGGCCAGCGAATTGCTGCGGGTTGTCGCGGTCAGGGACGAGGTTGGTCACAGCCTCCGGCCTGATCCGCGCCGCAGGCTGCCGGGTCGGGGAGCGAACATGCACCCGGATCCGGCCTGCTTCGCGCTGGCGGTGCGGCGCCGCGCCTTCGGGCGTGCGCTGCGCAGCACCGAGGTCCTCGACCACGGTGCGCTGGCGGAGCACGTCGATGCGCCAACCACTACGTCCGGTCAGCCCGACCGGGCGAGGGTCGCTAGCAGGGTAGGACGACCGACATGAGCACACGATGAAGTCCCTGAAATGACCAGGCTTCAAGTGCACGAGTGAGGTCGCTGCGGGTGCTGCCCGCACGACCTCGGAGTGAGGAGTGCAGTGGCAGGCAAGGCCCGCGTTCACGAGCTTGCAAAAGAGCTCGGGGTCGAGAGTAAGACCGTTCTCGCCAAGTTGAAGGAAATGGGCGAGTTCGTGAAGTCCGCGTCCAGCACCGTCGAGGCGCCCGTCGCCCGGCGGCTGCGTAACGCATTCGTCGCGTCCGCCGGAGCCCCGGCTCCGGCCGCCCCGTCGGCGCCCGCGTCGACGCCGGCTTCAAACCCGACCCCGACGCCAACCCCGGCCCCGGGCGCGCCCCGGGTCTCGGCCAAGCCGATGCCGCCTCGGCGGCCGGCCGCGCCGGCACCCGGTCCCAAGCCCAAGGGTCCGGTTCCCGGTGCCCCGCAGTCGGCGACCCCGGTCGCCAAGCCGGCGAGTGCCCACGACATCGAGGTGGCGGCCGCGGAGGCGCGTGCCGCCGCGCTGAAGGCTGAGCAGGAGGCCGCTGTCAAGGCCGCGCAGGCCGCCCGCCAGCAGCAGCGGGACAACCCCGTTCGCCGGGAGCCTCCGGCCGACGGCGGTAACCGTCCCGGCCCTCGGCCCGGTCCCGCGGCGATGCCGCCCCGTCCCGGTTCCCCGGCAGCTCGTCCGAGCACGCCGGCTCCGGGTCCGGGTGCCCGCCCCGGCGGTCGTCCGCCGGCGCGTGGCGCCGGTAACAACCCGTTCGGCATCCAGGGTGGCCAGCAGCAACGGCCCCCGGCCGCCGGTGCGGGTGGCCCTCGGCCCAACACCCCGGCGGGCATGCCGCCGCGGCCGAGCCCGAACTCCATGCCGCCGCGGCCCAGCCCGGCGTCCATGCCGAGCCAGCGCCCGGCTGCTGGTCGTCCCGGCCCCGGTGGCGCTGGTCGCCCCGGTGGCGGTGGCGCCGGTCGTCCCGGTGGCGGTGGCGGTGGTTTCCGTGGCGGTCCCGGCGGTGGCGCCGGTGGCGGTGGCGGTTACCGCGGCGGCCCTGGTGGCGGCGCGGGTGCCGGCGGTGGCGGTGGCTACCGTGGCGGCCCCGGCGGCGGTGGCGGTGCTCCCGGTGGCGGTTTCCGTCCGGGTGGTCCGGCCGGTGGCGGCGGTCGTCCGGGTGCGGGCGGTCGTGGCCGTGGCGGCGGCGCCGCGGGTGCCTTCGGGCGTCCGGGTGGTCGGCCGACGCGCGGTCGCAAGTCCAAGAAGCAGCGCAGACAGGAGTTCGACAACCTGTCGGCTCCGACCATGAGCTCGGGTGCTCCCCGGGGTCAGGGTCAGATCGTCCGGCTCTCCCGTGGGGCCTCGCTGTCGGACTTCGCCGACAAGATCAACGCCAACCCGGGTTCGCTGGTCCAGGAGATGTTCAACCTGGGCGAGATGGTGACCGCGACCCAGTCCTGTTCTGACGACACCCTGCACCTGCTGGGTGAGCACCTGGGCTTCGACATCCAGATCGTCAGCCCGGAGGACGAGGACCGCGAGCTGCTCGCGCAGTTCAACATCGACCTCGACGCGGAGGTGGCCGAGGAGCGTCTGGTCAGCCGTGCGCCGGTGGTGACCGTCATGGGTCACGTCGACCACGGTAAGACCAAGCTGCTCGACGCCATCCGTAAGGCGAACGTCGTGGCCGGTGAGGCGGGTGGCATCACCCAGCACATCGGTGCGTACCAGGTCCACGTCCCGCACGAGGGCGAGGACCGGGCGGTCACGTTCATCGACACCCCGGGTCACGAGGCGTTCACCGCCATGCGTGCCCGTGGTGCCCAGGTCACGGACATCGTGATCCTGGTCGTCGCGGCCGACGACGGCGTGATGCCGCAGACCATCGAGGCGTTGAACCACGCCAAGGCGGCCGACGTGCCGATCGTGGTCGCGGTCAACAAGGTCGACAAGCCGGACGCCAACCCGGACAAGGTCCGCCAGCAGCTGACCGAGTACGGCCTGGTCGCTGAGGAGTACGGCGGCGAGACCATGTTCGTCAACGTGGCAGCCAAGCCGGGCATCGGCATCGAGGAACTGCTCGAGGCCGTCCTGCTGACCGCCGACGCGTCGCTGGAGCTGACCGCTCCGATCGACGGGCCGGCGCAGGGTGTGGCCATCGAGGCGCACCTGGACAAGGGCCGCGGTGCGGTGGCGACGGTGCTGGTGCAGAAGGGCACCCTGCGGGCGGGCGACTCGATCGTCGCCGGTGGAGCGCACGGCCGGGTTCGGGCCATGCTCGACGAGAACGGCAACCAGCTTTCCGAGGCTGGTCCGGCGCGTCCGGTGATGGTTCTGGGTCTGACCGCGCCGCCCGGTGCGGGTGACACGTTCCTCGCCGCGGCGGACGACCGCACGGTGCGGCAGATCGCCGAGCAGCGGCAGGCACGGCGGCGGGCGGCGTCCTTCGCCAACTCCCGTGGCCGGGCCACTCTTGAGACGCTCATGGAGCAGCTCAAGGAGGGCGAGAAGACCTCGCTCAACCTCATCCTCAAGGGCGATGTCTCCGGTTCGGTGGAGGCCTTGGAGGACGCGCTGTTCAACCTCGACATCCCCGAGGAGGTCCAGCTCAAGGTCCTCGACCGGGGCGTCGGCGCGATCACCGAGAGCAACGTCATGCTCGCGAGCGCCTCGTCCGAGCCGGTCACGATCATCGGCTTCAACGTGCGGGCCTCGAACAAGGTCCGTGAGATGGCCGACCGCGAGGGCGTGGAGATCCGGTACTACACCGTCATCTACCAGGCCATCGAAGAGATCGAGGCAGCGCTCAAGGGCCTGCTCAAGCCGGAGTACGAGGAGGCCGAGCTGGGCAGCGCGGAGATCCGCGATGTCTTCCGCTCGTCCAAGATCGGCAACATCTCCGGTTGCATCGTCCGGTCGGGCATCATCCGACGCAACGCGAAGGCTCGACTGCTTCGGGACGGGGCGGTCGTGGCGGACAACCTCACGATCACCTCGCTCAAGCGGTTCAAGGACGACGCCACCGAGGTCCGCGAGGGCTTCGAGTGCGGTCTGACCCTGGGTGGTTACAACAACGTCCAGGTCGGCGACGTCATCGAGACCTTCGAGATGCGGGAGAAGGTTCGCGCCTGAGCCGGCAGTGACACGCTGATCAAGGGGTTTACGCCACTCGGCGTAAACCCCTTGATCATGCGGGGCGGGTTGGCGGTATCGTCCGGGGCGATGTTCACCGGAACCGCGGTCTTCGACCTGCTGCTGCCGGGCGACTCCAGGTCGCTCAAAGCCAAGAGATCATATGTACGGCCGATCGTGGCGGCGCTGCGCCGCTTCGAGGTGTCGGCCGCCGAGGTGGGTGCGCTCGACCTGCATGGTCGAGCGCAACTGGCGGTGGCCGTGGTGGCCGCCGAGACGGCGCACGTCCGCGAGGTGCTCGACTCCTGTGAGCGCCTGGTGGCCAATCGCCCCGAGGTCGAGTTGCTGTCGGTTCGACGCCGGCTCTACGGTGCGGACGACGACTGACCATGGTGCCGGCTGTGCCGGGCGACCGGAGCGGCCCCGAAGGTAATGTTCGAGATGTTGGCCGGTCGGCCGGCGGCCTCCGGGTCGCCGGGTCGACCGGAAGCAGGACGCCGTGGAGGTGGCGAGATGTCTGATCCGGCCAAGGTACGCCGGCACGCGGAACGGGTGCGTGAGCTGGTCGCGTCGGTGGTGCGGAGCCAGATCAAGGACCCGCGGCTCGGGATGATCACCATCACCGACGCCCGGATTACCGCTGACCTGCGTGACGCGACGGTGTTCTACACGGTGCTCGGGGACTCGGTGGCCCAGGCGGACACCGCCGCGGCGCTGGAGAGCGCCAAGGGGATGCTGCGCAGCACTGTCGGCAAGGCGCTCGGGCTGCGCCACTCGCCGACGCTCGCGTTCGTCCTCGACGACGTACAGGACCAGGTCAAGCACATCGACGACCTGCTCGCCGCCGCCCGCAACGCCGACGCAGAGGTGCAGCGGCTCGCCGCCCAGGCGAAGTACGCGGGCGAGGCCCAGCCGTACCGGGTGGATGACGAGGACGATGAGACGGACGAGGCCGACGAGGCCGACGTCAAGGAGACCCCGCGGGGTGGGGAAGCGCGGTGACCAGCACCGCCAGCGCAGCGTTCGTCGCCTCGACCGGGCTCGGCCCGACCGAGGCGGCGTGGGCCGAGGCCGAGGCGTTGGTGCGGGCTCTCCCGCCGACCGCCCGGGTGCTGCTGATCTGCCACATCAATCCGGACGGCGACGCGCTGGGCAGCATGCTCGGCTTCGGTCTGGGCCTGCGGCAGCTCGGCGTACGCGACGTGCAGGCGACCTTTCCCGGGCCGCCGGAGGTGCCGGAGCCGTTCCGAGGGTTGCCGGGTCTGGACCTGCTGGTCCCGGCGGACGCCGCCGACCCGGCGCCCGATCTGGTGATCTGCTTCGACGCGGCGAGCGAGTCGCGTCTCGGCGAGTTGGCCGGGCGGTTGCCGTCGGCGGGTGCGGCGTTGGTGCTCGACCACCACGCCTCCAACCCCGGTTTCGGCACCGTCAACCTGGTCGACCCGGGGGCTGCGGCCACCTCTGTCGTGGTCGAGCAACTGCTGGCCCGGCTCGGGGTGGTGGTGGATCCGGCCATCGCCGAGTGCCTCTACGTGGCGCTGACCACTGACACCGGTTCCTTCCGGTTCGCGGCGACCACTCCGGCGGTGCACGAGATGGCCGCCCGACTGCTGGCGACCGGGATCTCACCGGGTGACATTTCCCGGCAGGTCTTCGACACGCGGCCCTTCGGCGCGGTCCGCCTCTTTGGCGAGGTGCTCGGCCGGGCTCGACTGGAGCCGGCCGCCGCCGGAGGTCGGGGTCTGGTCTGGACCTTCGCCACCCTCGATGACCTGGCCCGGCACGACCAGCAGCCGTACGTGCTGGAGGCGCTGATCGACTCCGTGCGCTGCACCGCCGAGGCGGATGTGAGCTGTGTGGTGAAGCAGACCAGGCCGGCCGAGTGGGCGGTGTCGATGCGCAGCAAGGGCGCTGTGGACGTCAGTCGGGTCGCGGTGGCGCTGGGTGGTGGTGGGCACACGTTCGCGGCCGGGTTCACCGGTCGGGGCACCGTCGAGCAGGTGGTCGAGTCGATCCGCGGTCAGCTGGACGCTGCGCTTACCGGCTGACGCGCCTTCGGCCGCCATCGATCTGCCGGTCTCGAAGATCAGGGTCAGCTCCGGGGAGTGTTGGTCTTCCCGCCTTCCGTGATACCGGGAAGAATTGCGGGATGGAGCAGCCGCACGACCTCACCGTGGAGGCCCCCCGCGCCTGGGACCGGCCCGCCGTCTCCGTTCCCGTCCTCGTCTGCCTCTCGCTCGTCGGTGGCCGGTTCGCGTCCTTCTCGACCGAGGCGAATCTGTTCACCCTCGGGACGGGTGGGGTGCTGATCTGGCTCGGTCTGAGCAACCGGGTGCCCCGCCGGCCGGCGCCGCGCCGACTGGGCGCGGGAGCGGCCTGGTGGGCGGTGCCGGTGGTGGTCTTCGGGGTCTTCGAGGGCGTGACCTTCGTGCTGGCCGCCGGCGATGACTTCCCCACCTTCTCCCGGCTGGCCGACCCTCTTCTGGAGGATCAACTGACCAGGTCGGCAGCCTGGTTCGCCTGGTTGGCCGCCTTCTGGGGGCTGGTGCGGCGATGATGCGCGCGCTCGCGATCGGCGGCTTCCTCGCCGCGCTGATCCTCTTCGCGGTGGTCGAGTGGATGGCCCGGCGGGAGGGGTCGCGGATCCCCACCCTTGGCGAGGTCTGTGCCTACGTGATGCGCTACGAGGTCGGTTCGGTGCCGGTGGGCCGGATCGGTCTGTTCGGGTTCTGGTGGTGGCTGGGCTGGCACTTCCTGGCCCGCTGAGCCGGGTTGCCGACCGTCCAAATGGCGGGAACCGTAAGCAGTATGTGGACCTGAACGATAACTTGGGAGAAGGCCGGTGCCGCCTGGCGGTGCAGGTCATGGGCGGTGGTGCCACACCCCGCGCTGCCTCCCTCCAGGGTCGGATCGACCCGGGCTCACGCTGCCCAGTCGGCTGCTCCGGTAACCCCGGACCGCCGTGGGGCGCTCAGCAGGACCGCCCGTGAGGGCCGCCGCGTGTCGGCGGCTCACGCCCTGGGAAGAGGAGCGCCACCATGCCGAACAAGCCCAAGCCTGAGACCACCACCGACGACGCCCGCGAGCAGGCCCGCCGCGCACTGCAGACGTCGATGGACACCCGCCAGTGATCCGACCCCGCCGACGGTGATCCTCAGATCGGTGCGGGCGGGAGATTCGGCCAGCTCCGGGCGCACCGGCGGAGGTAAGTAGTCGGCGGGATTGCGATCCTTACCGCAGCCGTGCCAGGATCGGCCGCGATGAGCCAGACCGCCACCACCGCCCACCAACCCGCCTCGCCTCGGCGGATCGCCGCGCTCGCCCTGCCGGCCCTCGTGGTGCTCGCCGCCGAGCCGCTCTACGTGCTGGTCGACACCGCAGTGGTCGGTCACCTCGGCCGGGTGCCGCTCGCCGCGCTCGCCGTCGGCGGCACTGTCATGACGCTCACCGCCTGGGTCGGCACAGTGGTCGCCTACGGCACCACCGGACGCACGGCCCGCCGCTTCGGCGCGGGTGACCGGGCTGCCGCCGTCGCCGAGGGCGTCCAGTCGTCCTGGTTGGCGCTCGGTGTCGGTCTGCTGATCGCGATCGGCATGCAGTTTGGCGGGGGCGCGCTCGCCCGTACCCTCGCCGGTGGTGGTGGCGAGGTCGCCGACGCCGCCGCCCATTGGTTGCGGATCGCGGCCCTCGGCGCTCCCGGCCTGCTCCTCGCCGCCGCCGGCAACGGCTGGCTGCGCGGCGTGCAGGACACTCGCCGCCCCCTGTACTTCGTGCTCGGCCCCAACCTGCTCTCCGCGCTGCTCTGCCCGCTGCTGGTCTATCCCGGCGGGTTGGGTCTGGTCGGCTCGGCCGTGGCGAACGTCGTCGCGCAGACGCTCTGCGGAATGCTCTTCGCCGCCGCCCTGGTCGGTGAACGGGTGTCGCTGCGCCCTCAACCCCGCGTGATCCGCCAGCAACTGGTGCTCAGCAGGGACCTGCTGATCCGTGGGCTGGCGTTCCAGGCCAGCTTCCTGTCCGCGACCGCCGTCGCCGCCCGCTTCGGCGCCGCCGCCGTCGGTGCCCACCAGATCGCCCTGCAACTCTGGTTCTTCACCGCCCTGGTCCTCGACGCCCTCGCCATCGCCGCGCAGTCCCTGGTCGGTGCCGCGCTCGGCGCTGGCGACGACGCGGGTGCGCGGGCGCTCGCCCGCCGGGTCGGGCTGCTCGGCGGCGTCTGCGGCGTGGGCTTCGCGCTGCTCGTCGCCGCCGGCGCGGGCGTGGTGCCGTCGTGGTTCAGCTCCGATGCCGGGGTACGCGAGCAGGCCATGGTGGCCTGGCCGTGGTTCGTCGTCATGCTGCCGCTGGCCGGGGTGGTGTTCGCCCTCGACGGCGTGCTGATCGGCGCCGGCGACGTACGTTACCTGCGTAACCTCACCATCGTGGCGGCGCTCGGCGGCTTCCTGCCGGCCATCTGGCTGGCGTACGCGCTCAATCTCGGGCTGGGCGGCATCTGGGCCGGGCTCGCAGTGTTCGTGGTAATCCGGCTGGTCGCCCTGTTGCTGCGACTGCGCAACGGCAGGTGGGCGGTGACCGGCGCGGTCCGCTGACCGGGTCGCCGGGGCCCACCTGTCAGCAGCGCGTGGTGGTCGGCGCGGGCGCGTCGAGGTCGAAGATCGTGCCCGGGTCGCCCGCGGGTATCCGCTTCCCGTGCAGGGCAGCCAACCAGTACTGCTCTCGGATCCAGCCGTCCCGCAGTTGACCGCAGTCCGCGTTCCAGGTGATGGCCTCCGCTGAACCGAGCCACAGGCCCTTGGAGGATGCCTGCACGTCGTCCGGGTGCGGCATCTGCCAGACCACCCGGTCGCGGACCGCCACCACAGCGGCACCGGCAGGTGCCCGCGGGTCCACGTTGAACGGGTACGCCCACACGAACTCCGTGGAAACCTCCAGCAGTCGGATCCCCTTCTCCTCGGTGGTGGCCCGGTAACTGATCCGGCCCGCGGCTCGCGCGCCGGGCTTCCACTGCGACGGCGACGCCATCCGGGTCGCGTACCGCAGGAAGCTATTGCTGGCGAAGTCCGGCCGGAGCTGCTCGCGGGCGTCCGCGGCGAGCAGTGCGAGGAACGGCTCTGGATCACCCATGAACATCGAGGTGTCGAGCCGGCTCTGGATCAACGCTCTGCGCACCGACTCCAACGCGGTTCGCACCTGGGCAGCGGTGAACGGCCCGGTGGCCTTGGCCGCCGGCATCCGCACGGCCTCCTCGCCCGGCGCGAAGGCGGCCGCCGGCGACCCGGCGAAGAGGTCCCGGGGCTCGCCGACCCTGCTGACCGGCGGGGTGGGGCTCGGGGTGGGGCTCGCCGAGGTGGAGGCCTGGACGTCATCCGCGATCCGGCCGACCAGGACCACCCCGCCGACGACCATCAGCAGTGCCAGCACCAGCCCGAGGCCGAGCAGCAGCGCGCCGTTGTGCCGGGCCGAGAAGAAGCGGACCCGGTCCCACCCGGTGGGCTGGTGCTCGACCTGCGGTGACCGCAACCACTCCGGTAGCTGGACCGGGTTGACCTGCGCTACCGCGGTGGACGGCGGTGGCGGGTCGACCGGGTCCGCCGGCGGGGTGTTCTCCACGCTTCCTCCGTCAGTATTCGCCGCTGGTGGCCAGCGCGAGCAGGTAGTAGGCACCGGTCACCAGGGCGGTGCCGAGGACGGCGGCCACGACGAACGACAGCACGGCGACGATGTGCGGATGCGACTCGCTCCACCGGGTCCGGCCGCGCCAGCGCCACACCGCCCGGCGGGCGGCCCGCAGCGCCGGCCAACCCTCGATCAGGTCATCGACGTAGCGCATCGGGGTACGACGCTGCGGCGTCGGCTGCCGCATCCACTGCGGCAGGTCGACCCGGGCGCGGTGCTCGTGGCCCGGAGGTCGGTCGGAGGTCATCGGCGGTCCTGATCTCGGGGCGACGGCAGCGGGCGGATGATCTTTGCATCACGACGGTCGGTCGGTTGCCCCGCCCGACATTCCGCCAGATGGACGCCCTGTCCCCACAAAACGACTCAGGACGCGTTGGCAGAGGCTCGGGTCACGCGGGGCGTGCCCACGCCCCGCGGAGTACGGGCCATCTGGCAGGCTTGGCCGACGTGAGCACCGATGGTCTGATCGTGGTCGACAAGCCCGGCGGCATGACGTCGCACGACGTGGTGGCGCGCATCCGCCGACTGGCGAAGACCCGGAGGGTCGGGCACGGCGGCACCCTCGACCCGATGGCGACCGGCGTGCTGGTGATCGGTGTCGGCCGGGCCACCCGGCTGCTGACCTACGTGATCGGCGCGGGCAAGAGCTACACCGGCACGATCCGGCTCGGCCAGACCACAGTCACCGACGACGCCGAGGGCGACGTGACCGCCACCGTGCCGGCCGGGCAGGTCACCGACGACGCGATCTCCTCGGCGCTGGCCGGACTGAGCGGCGAGGTCGACCAGGTGCCGAGCGCGGTCAGCGCCATCAAGATCGACGGGCAGCGGGCGTACAAGCGGGTCCGCGACGGGGAGAGCGTCGAGCTGCCGGCGCGGCGGGTCACCATCTCCCGGTTGGAGGTGCTGGCGATCCGTCGCACCGAGCCGGACGTGGTGGACGTGGACGTGGACGTGACCTGCTCCTCCGGCACGTACATCCGGGCCATCGCCCGGGACGCCGGCCTGGCGCTCGGCGTCGGCGGGCACCTCACGGCACTGCGGCGCACCGCGGTGGGCGGCTTCACCCTCGCCGAGGCGGCGACCCTCGACGAGCTGGAACAGCGCGCTCCGGACGTGGTGAACCTGCCACTGGACGCGGCGGCCGACCGGTTCTTCGCGCGCCGGGAGGCCACGCCGGACGAGGCCCGGGTGCTCGCCCACGGTGGGCCGTTGGACCCGGCCGGCCTCTCCGGGCCGTACGCCGTCTTCGGGCCGGCCGGCGGCCTGATCGCTATCGTCAGCGAGCGGGACGGGCGGGCCCGCGCGGAGATCGTGCTCGCACCGGCCTGACAGCGCAGCGCAGGTCCGTCGGCCCGCAGCCGGCGGTGTCGACCCGCCGGCCGGCGGGACAGCAGAGAGGAACGGCATGCAGCGGTGGCGGGGCTACGACGCGGCGCCTGGCGGATGGGGACGCTCGGTGGTCACCATCGGCGTCTTCGACGGTGTGCACAAGGGGCACCAGGCGACCATCGGGCACGCCGTGGCCCGGGCCCGCGAGTTGGGCGTGCAGTCGGTGGTGGTCACCTTCGACCCGCACCCGGCCGAGGTGGTCCGCCCCGGTTCGCACCCGGCGGTGCTCACCGAGCCGGCCCGCAAGGCCGAGCTGATCGAGGCGCTCGGCGTGGACGTGCTCTGCGTGGTGCCGTTCACCCCGGAGTTCTCCCGGGTGCCGGCCGAACAGTTCGTGCACGACGTCCTGGTCGAGCACCTGCACGCCGCTTTGGTGGTGGTCGGCGGCAACTTCCGCTTCGGGCACCGGGCCGCCGGCGACGTGGCGTTGTTGGAACGGCTGGGTCAGACGTTCGGCTTCGGCGTGGAGGGCGCCCCGCTGGTCGCCGAGGCCGGCACCGTCTTCTCCTCCACGTACATCCGGTCGTGTGTCGACGCGGGTGACGTGGGCGCGGCGGCCGGCGCGCTGGGCCGCCCGCACCGGGTGGAGGGCGTCGTGGTCCGCGGCGACCAGCGGGGCCGGGAGCTGGGCTTCCCCACCGCCAACCTGCTCTGCCACCGGTACGCGGCGGTGCCCGCCGACGGCGTGTACGCGGCCCGGCTGATCCGCCGCGGTCAGCACGAGCCGCTGCTGGCGGCGGTGTCCGTGGGTACCAACCCGACCTTCTCCGGCCGGGAGCGACGGGTGGAGGCGTACGCGCTGGACTTCACCGGCGACCTGTACGGCGAGCGGCTGGCCCTGGACTTCGTGGCGCACCTGCGGGGCCAGATCCGGTACGACTCGATCGAGCCGTTGATCGCCCAGATGAATCAGGACGTCGAGCGCACCCGGCGCGTACTGGCCTGATCGTGCCGGGGTGCCGGGCCGCCACCGAGGCCCTTCGCCGGGTGTTACCGGCGAGTGCTGGTAGTCTTGCCGGGACGTCGGGTGACCGGCGTGGGGCCTCGCGTGCCTGCTCGACGCCGCGGGTGCGAGGTACCGGTCCGTTCCCGGTCCATCGGGACGACGGACACCCACTTGATCAACCCATCGAAACAGGGAGAACATGGCGCTCGATCAGGAAGCCAAGGCCAGCATCCGCGCGGAGTACGCGACCGCCGAGGGCGACACCGGTTCGCCGGAGGTCCAGGTAGCGGTCCTCACCAAGCGGATCGCCGAGCTGACCGAGCACCTGAAGGTGCACAAGCACGACCACCACAGCCGCCGTGGGCTGCTGCTGCTGGTCGGCCGTCGCCGTCGGTTGCTCAACTACGTCCAGAAGAAGGACATTGCCCGCTACCGGTCGCTCATCGAGCGGCTCGGTCTGCGCCGGTGACGTGACGGGGGAGTGGCCGCTCGGCTACTCCCCCGTACCGCGTCCCACCTGAAGAAACACGGGCCGCGCGACCACCCGAGAGGGAGCCGGTCAGCGTACCGGTCTCCGGTAGTGGCCCCCGGGAACCCGGCATCATGCCGGCCACCCGGGCGCTTCGATCGAAGACCGGCCGGCTGAGCAGCTCCCCGATGTCGTGGGCCCACGACGCGAAGGAGCACGACAGCACATGACCGAGACCAAACTCGGCACCGAATCCCGCACCGCCGTGATCGACAACGGGTCCTTCGGCACCCGCGAGATCACCTTCTCCACCGGTCGGCTGGCTCGCCAGGCCGCCGGTTCCGTCATCGCCCAGCTGGGCGAGACGGTTGTTCTCTCCGCCACGACCGCCGGTAAGCACCCGAAGGAGCAGTTCGACTTCTTCCCGCTGACCGTCGACGTCGAGGAGCGGATGTACGCCGCGGGCCGCATCCCCGGCTCGTTCTTCCGCCGTGAGGGCCGGCCGAGCGAGGACGCGATCCTCACCTGCCGCCTGATCGACCGGCCGCTGCGCCCGTCCTTCGTGAAGGGCCTGCGCAACGAGGTCCAGGTCGTCGAGACCATCCTCGCGCTCGACCCGCAGCACCCGTACGACGTCGTGGCGATCAACGCCGCCTCGATGTCGACCAAGCTCTCCGGCCTGCCGTTCTCCGGCCCGATCGGGGCGACCCGCGTCGCCCACATCGACGGCCAGTGGGTCGCCTTCCCGACCCTGGAGGAGCTGGCTCGCGCCACCTTCGACATGGTCGTGGCCGGCCGCACGCTCGAGGACGGCGACGTCGCGATCATGATGGTCGAGGCCGAGGCCACCCCGAACGCCGTCGCCCTGATCTCGGCCGGTGCCACCGCCCCGACCGAGGAGGTCGTCGCCAGCGGCCTGGAGGCCGCCAAGCCGGCGATCCGTGAGCTGTGCCGCGCGCAGAGCGAGCTGGCCGAGGTCGCCGCCAAGCCGGTCACCGAGTTCCCGGTCTTCCTGGACTACCAGGACGACATCTACGACGCCGTCGCCGAGTTCGCTCGCGGTGACGTGGCCGAGGCGATTACCATCGCCGGCAAGGCCGACCGCGAGGAGGCCCTGGACCGGGTCAAGGCTCGGGTCGCCGAGGAGCTGGGCGCTCGGTTCGAGGGTCGGGAGAAGGAGCTCAGCGCCGCCTTCCGCTCGCTGACCAAGTCCGAGGTGCGCAACCGCGTGCTGCGCGAGCAGGTCCGCATGGACGGCCGCGGCCCGCGTGACATCCGGGCGCTCACCGCCGAGGTCGGCGTGCTGCCCCGGGTGCACGGTTCGGCGCTGTTCGAGCGGGGCGAGACCCAGATCCTGGGCGTCACCACGCTGAACATGCTCCGGATGGAGCAGATGGTGGACACGCTGTCCCCCGAGAACCGCAAGCGCTACATGCACAACTACAACTTCCCGCCGTACTCGACCGGTGAGACCGGCCGGGTCGGCTCGCCGAAGCGTCGCGAGATCGGCCACGGTGCGCTCGCCGAGCGTGCGCTGATCCCGGTGCTGCCGTCGCGCGAGGAGTTCCCGTACGCCATCCGGCAGGTGTCGGAGGCGCTCAGCTCCAACGGCTCCACCTCGATGGGTTCGGTCTGCGCGTCGACGCTGGGCCTGCTCTCCGCGGGTGTCCCGCTGAAGGCGCCGGTCGCCGGCATCGCGATGGGGCTCATCTCCGACGAGGTGGACGGCAAGACCCAGTACGTGACGCTGACCGACATCCTCGGTGCCGAGGACGCGTTCGGTGACATGGACTTCAAGGTCGCCGGCACGCCGGAGTTCGTCACCGCGCTCCAGCTCGACACCAAGCTCAACGGCATCCCGTCGGACGTGCTGGCTGCCGCGCTGCAGCAGGCGAACGAGGCCCGGCAGGTCATCCTCGGTGTCATGAAGGCCGCGATCGAGGCTCCGGCCGAGATGTCGGACTACGCGCCGCGGGTCACCACCGTCAAGATCCCGGTCGACAAGATCGGCATGGTGATCGGCCCGAAGGGTCAGACCATCAACGCGATCCAGGACGAGACCGGCGCCGAGATCTCCATCGAGGACGACGGCACGATCTACGTCGGCGCCACCAACGGCCCGTCGGCCCAGGCGGCCGTCGACCGGATCAACGGGATCGCCAACCCGACGCTGCCGAAGCAGGGCGAGCGCTTCCTCGGCACGGTGGTCAAGACCGCCGCGTTCGGCGCGTTCATCTCGCTCCTGCCGGGCCGTGACGGCCTGCTGCACATCTCCAAGGTGGGCGACGGCAAGCGGGTCGAGCGCGTCGAGGACTTCCTCAACGTCGGTGACCGGGTCGAGGTCGAGATCGCGGACATCGACGCCCGCGGCAAGATCTACCTCGACAAGGTCCGCCCGGAGGGCACCGAGGCTCCGGCCGCCGGTGAGGCCGCCGCTGGCGACCGGCCGGCTGGTCGGGACCGGGGCGACCGGGCTCCGCGTGACCGTGGCGACCGTGAGCGTGGCGGCGACCGTGGCGGGCGTGGCCCGGAGCGCGGCGGCGAGGGTGGCGGCGGCGAGGGTGGCGAGGGCGGCGAGCGTCCGCGCCGTCGGACCCGGCACAGCTGACCGTCGCACAACGCATCACCCACCCCTCGTCGAACCGGGAGCAAGTCGTGAGTCGGGCCATCAGCGCGCCGTTTCCACCGGATCGACGGGGGGTGGCCCCCGGCTGGCGGGCCAGCCAAGCGAGTCGAGTTCGGGACACCGGGGCGGGCCGCTCCGGCGGCACCGCCCGCGCGGTGACCCGGACGCTCAGCGACGACCCGCTGGGCGGCACGGTACGTCGTACCGTGCTGCCCAGCGGTCTGCGCGTCCTCACCGAGGCGATTCCGGCGATGCGCAGCGTGTCGTTCGGCATCTGGGTGGCGGTCGGCTCGCGTGACGAGACCGGCCCCCAGGCCGGTGCCGCGCACTTCCTCGAGCACCTGCTCTTCAAGGGCACCCACAAGCGGACCGCACTGGAGATCTCCTCGCAGATCGAGGCGGTGGGTGGCGAGACCAACGCCTTCACCACGAAGGAATACACCTGCTACTACGCCCGCGTGCTGGACGAGGACCTGCCGCTGGCGATCGACGTGATGTGCGACCTGGTAGCGGACTCGCTGTTGGAGCCGGCCGACGTCGAGACCGAGCGTGGCGTGATCCTGGAGGAGATCGCCATGCACGACGACGAGCCGGGTGACGAGGTGCACGACCTCTTCGTCCAGGCCGTCTACGGCGATCACCCGCTGGGCCGGCTGATCTCCGGCACCTCGGAGACCGTCACCCCGATGACCCGGCGGCAGATCCAGACCTTCTACCGGGGTCGCTACACCGCGCCGCAGATCGTCATCGCCGCCGCCGGCAACCTCGACCACGCCGCAGTGGTCAAGATGGTCCGTCAGGCCGTGCGCGGAACCCCGCTGGACAGCGACCCGGCCAGCCCGGCGCCGCACCGCGCGGCGACCCCGGCGGTACGCACCAAGCCGACGACCACACTGGTGGAGCCGAAGGAGACCGAGCAGGCACACGTCATCCTCGGCTGCCCCGGCATCGACCGGCTCGACGAGCGGCGGTTCGCCCTCGGGGTGCTCAACAACGTGCTCGGCGGTGGCATGTCCAGCCGCCTGTTCCAGGAGATCCGCGAGCAGCGTGGCCTCGCGTACTCGGTCTACTCCTACGCCAGCCAGTACGCCGACACCGGCCTGTTCGCCGTCTACGCCGGCTGCGCGCCGGGCAAGGTGGACGAGGTGCTGGCCCTGACCCGCGCCGAGTTGGCCCGGGTGGCCGCCGACGGGTTGACCGAGGCCGAGGTGGCCCGGGGCAAGGGGATGAGCAAGGGCTCGTTCGTGCTCGGCCTGGAGGACACCGGTTCCCGGATGAGCCGTCTGGCCAAGGGTGAGTTGCTCTACGGCGACCTGATGCCTGTCGACGAGCTGCTCCGCCGGGTCGACGAGGTCACAGTGGAGGACGTGAACGTGCTCGCCGCCGAGCTGCTCAACCGGCCGATGTCGCTGGCCGTGGTGGGCCCCTTCGGCGCGGGCGACTTCGCGGTCTGAGTCCTTCCGTCGCCAGCGCGGTCTGAGTCCTTCCACCGTTGCGCGGTCTGAGTCCTTCCGCTGCGGCCCTTTCGCGCGTGGCATCCCGGCGGGTGGATGCCCCGGATCCGGCCGGAAGGGCCCGTCCCGATTGGGATAGGTTGTGCCCCGTGACTGACGAGCAGGAGAAGACCCCCGCCGGGCTGGTGCGGGTCGGCGTGTTCGGAGCCCGCGGCCGGATGGGCATCGAGGTCTGCAAGGCTGTCGACGCCGCCGACGACCTCGCCCTGGTGGCGTCGATCGACCAGGGTGACGACCGTTCCGCCGTCTCCACCGCCGAGGTGGTCGTCGACTTCACCACGCCGGACGTCGTCATGGACAACCTCCAGTGGTGCATCGAGCAGGGCATCAGCGCGGTGGTCGGCACGACCGGCTTCACCGAGCAGCGGCTGGAGCAGGTGCGCGGCTGGCTGGCCGACAGGCCCGAGGTGGGCGTGGTCATCGCCCCGAACTTCGGTATCGGCGCGGTACTGATGATGCAGTTCGCCGCGCGGGCAGCCCGACACTTCGAGTCCGTCGAGATCATCGAGCAGCATCACCCGCGCAAGCTGGACGCCCCGAGTGGCACCGCCACCCACACCGCCCGGCAGATCGCCCGGGCCCGCGCCGAGGCCGGCCTCGGCCCGGTCCCGGACGCCACGAAGGACGAGGTGTCGGGTGCGCGCGGCGCCGACATCGACGGGGTACGCGTCCACGCGGTGCGCGCCACCGGCCTGGTGGCCCACCAGGAGGTGCTGTTCGGCGGTACCGGCGAGACGCTGACCATCCGGCACGACTCGTACGACCGGGTGTCGTTCATGCCGGGTGTGCTGCTGGCCGTCCGCGCGGTGCGCAACCGCCCCGGCCTCACCGTCGGCCTGGACGCCCTGCTCGACTGAGCTCAGACCTTCCCGCTCCCTCGTTGCTGGCACAGATCTTGGACAGTTGCCGTCACGCGCTGACTATTCAGTCACGCGCTGACGGAAACTGTCCAAGATCTCCGCACGCGGACCGACCGGGTAGCATCCGCCGATGATTGATGGTGGACACCTGGACCGGCGCGGGCGGCGAGTGACGCTGCGACCGGTGGACGACGACAACTGGCGTGCGGTGGCCGACGTCGCCCCGCGCGACGACCAGCGCCGCTTCGTGGCCGCGCTGGGCGCGCGCTACCTGCTGCTGAGCACCCGCTCCGAGGTGTGGAACTCGCTCGCGGTGTACGCCGACGAGACCGTCGTCGGTCACGTCATGTGGGGAGTGGACGACGACGGCTCACACTGGATCGGCGGGATGCTGATCGACGCCGCCGAGCAGGGCCAGGGCGTCGGCAGGGCCACCGTGCAGACGCTGGCCCCCTGGCTGGCGGCCCGAGAGGGCAACCCCCCGGTCCGCCTCTCGTACCACCCCGACAACACCCAGGCTGCCGCCCTCTACGAGTCCCTGGGCTTCCACCCGACAGGCGCGGTCGACGACGAAGAGCTGATCGCCGAACGAGCCCCCTGACCCCCTCCGCGATCTAGCACTTCCTGTCGCGACATAGAGAACATCCCACCCGTAACGGCAACCGAAACTGCAAGATCGCCGGGGCGGCGAGCCTGGGCCGGCGTCGATCATGGAGTTGTGGTGCCCCACAAATGGGTCGTACACGGAACTGTCGCCCACCACAACTCCATGATCGACCGGTGGGGTGGGGCGGGGACGGGCGCCGGCGGGGACGGGGCGCCGGGGAGGGGTCAAGGGCTGGGGAGGGTCAAGGGCTGGGGCGGGTTAGGCGGGGTGGGTTGGGGATTTTGGGCGGCGTTGGGTGGGGAGGGTTGGGGTTGGGGTTGGGGTTAGCGGGGTGGGGAGGTTGGTGACTGTGGCTTCGCCAGTGCGGTCGACAGACACGTGCACCGGGGTGTTGGCCACGCGGAGGCCGTCGACCGCTACGGCACCCAACTCTGCTCCCGCCAGGGGTGCCAGTCGGACCGTGCCGCCCGGCACGTCCGGGTAGAGCCCCGCGGCGGCCTGGAGCAGCAGCACCGCACCCGTCGCGGCCCACGCCTGCGGTCGGCACGCGGCCGGGTACGGCACCGGCCGGTTAACCAGTGAGCGGTCGTCGCCGCCGTACAGCTCCGGCATCCGGTAGTCGAACGCCTCGGCCGCGCTGAGCAGACCTTCGGTCAGGCCGAGCGCGGCCTCCCGGTGCCCGGCGCGGGCCAGCCCACCGAGCACGATCGCTGTGTCGTGGGTCCAGATCGAGCCACAGTGGTACGACAGCGGGCTGAAGCCGGCGTCGTCGCTGGACATGGTCCGCAGCCCGAACCCGGCGGCCATGGTGTCCGTGGTGAGCAGGCGCGCGACCTGGGCTTCCTCGTCCCGGTCGAGCAGGCCGGTGCCGAGCAGGTGGCCGATGTTGCTGGTCAGCGAGTCGACCGGGCGCTTGTCGCGGTCGAGGGCGAGCGCGGGCTGCGGGCCGTGGCGGCCGTCGACCCAGAAGCTCCTGCGGAACCGGCCGACGAGCGCGGCGGCGTGCTCGCGCCAGCGGTCGGCGTCCGGTCGGCCGAAGGCGTCCAGGAGGGCGGCTCCGTTCACGGCCGCCTCGTGCGCGTAACCCTGCACCTCGGCCAGCACGATCGGCGCGGTGGCCAGGGTGCCGTCGCGGAATCGGACGGCGTCACCGGAGTCCTTCCAACCCTGGTTGGACAGCCCGTGCCCGGTGGTGTCGACGTACTCGACCAGGCCGTCGCCGTCCGGGTCGGCGTGTTCGCCGAGCCAGCGCAGAGCCGCCTCCAGGTGCGGCAGCAGGGGCTCGACCTGCTCGGCGGGCATGCCCCAGCGCCACGCGTCGTGCAGCAGGTTGACCCAGAGCATCGTGGCGTCGACGGTGCCGTAGTACGCCGGCGGAAGGCGCAGGCCGTTGCCGGGCACCGTGAACTCGTGTCGGCGCAGCTCGTGCAGGATCTTGCCGGGGGCTTCGCCGGTCGCCGGGTCGAACCGGGTGCCCTGCCGGCGGGCGAGTACGCGCAGGGTGCCGGCGGCCAGGTCGGTGCCGAGCGGCAGCATCATCCGGGCGGCCCAGAGGCTGTCCCGGCCGAACAGGGTGAGGAACCAGGGCACGCCGGCGGCGAGGAACACGTCCCCGGGGGCGCCGGTCTCGGCCAGTCGGAGGCCGCGCAGATCGTCGAGGCTGCGGTCCAGCAGTCGGACGAGGCGTCGGTCGTCGGCGGTCACCTCGGGTCGGGACCACTCCGGCTCGCCGGCTGGGCCGACGACGACGGCGCGCGGGTCCTCGACGGTCAACTGCCAGCGCAGCACGGTCTCGCCGCCGGGAGGCAGGTGGACCGCCCACGCCAGCCGTGGCGCGGTGGCACGCTCGGCGTCGGCCAGCACGTCCGCGTCGGACGCGGTGACGGTGACTGTGATTCCTGCTCCCGACCAGGTGAGCACGCCCGGCTGGCCGGTCCTGGCCTCCAGCGCGGCGGCGGCGCCACCGGACTTGACGGCCTCGATGGGTGCCAGGTCGCAGCCGAGGTCGACGGTGACGGTGGCGTTTACGTCGACAGTGGCGGTGGAGACGATCCGCAGCTCCTCGGTGAGGCCGTTGCGGGTGGCCCGGCGCAGGCGGTCGACGCGGACCGTCGGGTCGGGGGTGGGGTCGCCGAGCCAGCGGGCCAGGCCGACGAAGCGTGCACCGTGTGGGCCGTCGTCGCCGCGGGTCAGCCCCTCGAGTTCCCGTTCGTCGACCCGCAGCTCGGCGCGGGAGAGCACCCGGGCGTCGGCGTGGAAGACGCCCTGGACGCCGGTCGGGCGGATCTGCCCGGTCGCGTCCCCCAGCGCGCTGGTCGGGGCGAAGACCACCCCTACCAACTCGTGCAGGAGGGGTTGCAGCTGGCGTTCGATCACGGTGTGGCTCCAGATCCTCGGGGTGCGGGGCGGCCATCTTGACAACGCGCCCCTGGCGGTGCAAAGTGCGAAACATTCCAGAAACTTGAACGATCCAATCCTGCCTTATCTAAATTGGATCGTTCAAGATGGCGAGAGGGATTAAGTGGCCGAAAAGGTGACCATCGCGACGGTGGCCCGGCACGCCCGAGTCAGCCGGCAGACCGTGTCCAACGTCCTCAACAGCCCGCACATCGTGCGGCAGGAGACCCGTCAGCGGGTCCAGGACGCGATCAACGCGCTCGGCTACCGGGCCAACCAGGCCGCCCGACAGATGCGTACCGGCCGGTCCCGCCTCATCGCCGCCCGCATCGACCCGACCCGCGACGGCATCAACGGCTCCGTGCTCGACCGCTTCCTGCACGGCCTCACCGAGACCGCCGACGCCGCCGGCTACCGGGTGCTGCTCTACACCGCCACCGACGACGAACGGGAGATCGCCACCTACGGCGACCTGCTCGGCACCTACGAGTTGGACGCGTTCGTGCTGGTGGGCACCAAGTACGGCGACCCGCGTACCGAATGGCTCGCCGACCGGGACGTACCGTTCGTGACCTTCGGCCGCCCGTGGGACGCGCTCGACGTGCACCCCTGGGTGGACGTGGACGGCGCCGCCGGCACCGCCCAGGCCACCCGGCGCCTGCTGGACGCCGGCCACCGGCGGATCGCCTTCATCGGCTGGCCCGACGGTTCCGGCGTCGGCGACGACCGGAGGGCCGGCTGGCGCGACGCGCTGCGCGCAGCCGGCGTCGACCCGACCGGGCTGCACCGGGAGACCGAGGACGGCATCGCCGAGGGGGAGCGGCTGATGCGTGACCTGCTCGTCGCCGTGGCGCCGAGCGCCGTGGTCTGCGCCAGCGACTCACTCGCCCTCGGTGCCCTCCAGGCGATCCGCGGCGTCGACCCGCAGGTGTCGGTGATCGGCTTCGACGACACGCCGGTGGCCGCCGCGGTCGGGCTGACGAGCGTCAGCCAACCGCTCGGCGACGCCGCCGCCCGCTGCGTGGACCTGCTCACCGGGGTCCTCGACGGCGACCGCGAGACCCCTACCCCCGTGCTGCTCCAGCCCTCGCTGGCGCTGCGGCACACCGCGTAGTTCCACACCCCCCCACCAGGAGAAACCATGGCACCCCGAACAATCACCCGGGCCGCGGTGGCCGGCCTCGCCGCCGTCGCCCTCCTCGGCTCCGCCGCCTGCGGCAGCGGCTTCGACGACTCCTCTGGCGACACCGCCCAGTCCAGCGGGCCGGCCAGCCTGCAGATCCTGATCGGCTCGTCCGGCGAGGCCGAGACCAAGGCGGTGCAGGACGCCGCCGCGAAGTGGGCCGGCAGCTCCGGCAACACAGCGACTGTCACCCCGGCGCAGGACCTCACCCAGCAGCTCGGTCAGGCTCTCGCCGGCGGCACCCCGCCGGACGTCTTCTACGTGGACGCGGCCCAGTTCGCCGACTACGCGAGCGTCGGCGCCCTCGAGCCGTACGGCGACAGGGTCAGCAACCCGGGCGACTTCTACGAGAGCCTGCGCACCGCCTTCACGTACGACGGCAAGCTCTACTGCGCGCCGAAGGACTTCTCGACCCTGGCCCTCCAGATCAACACCGACCTGTGGACCAGGGCCGGGCTGACCGACGCCGACGTGCCGACGACCTGGGACCAGCTCACCGCGGTCGCCCAGAAGATCAAGGCGAAGGGGCAGGTCCCGCTCGCCATCGGTGACACCCGGGACCGGATCGGCGCCTTCATGGTGCAGAACGGTGGCTGGCTGACCAGCAAGGACGGCAAGCAGCCCACGGCGGACACCCCGGAGAACCTGGCCGCCCTCCAGTACGTCAAAACCCTGCTCACGACCGGGCTGGCCAAGTACCCGAAGCAGCTCGACGCCGGCTGGTCCGGTGAGGCGTTCGGCAAGGGCAAGGCCGTGATGACCATCGAGGGCAACTGGATCAAGGGTGCCCTGCAGAACGACTTCCCGAACGTGAAGTACAAGGTCGTGGCGCTGCCGGCCGGCCCCAAGGGGCAGGGCACCCTCTCCTTCACCCAGTGCTGGGGTGTCGCCGCCAAGAGCAAGCACAAGGACCAGGCGATCAAGTTCGTCGAGGCGATGACCAGCGGCGAGCAGCAGATGGCCTTCGCCAAGGCGTTCGGCGTCATGCCGTCCCGGCAGTCGGCGGGCGAGCAGTACACCGCCGCCTTCCCGGCCGACAAGGTGTTCATCGACGGCGCCGCGTACGCCCAGGGCCCGGTGAACGCCCCGAAGATGGACAGCGTCCTCAAGGACCTCGACACCGGTCTGCAGGCGCTGGCCAACGGCGACCCGAAGACCATCCTGCAGAACTTCGACAAGAACGCCAAGGCGGCGCTCGGCGGCAGCTGAGGTGACGGCGGGGGCCCCGGGTGATCACCGGGGCCCCCGCCGCACGTCGGCCGGAGAGAGGAAGGGAGGGAGGGAAGATGGCAACCGAGACACTGACCGCCGCGACGACCGCGCCCGGGTCGGGTCCCCGCCGACGCAGAGGCGGCATCCGCAGCAACGAGAACCTCGCCGGCTGGCTCTTCGTCGCGCCGGTGATCGTCATTCTGGGGCTGTTCCTGCTGCTGCCGATCCTGATGGCGCTCTGGGTCAGCCTCACCGACTGGAACGGCCAGGGCAGCCCGTTCACCGGCGACGTCCCGTTCGTCGGCGGCCACAACTACACCCAGTTGTTCACCGAGGACGGGCTGGCCCGCCGCGACTTCATGACGAGCATCCGCAACAACATCTACTACGTGGCGATCGTGGTGCCGGCGCAGACGGTGCTCGCGCTCGGACTGGCGTTGGTCGTCAACAACCGGATGCTCAAGGGCAAGAGCTTCTTCCGCAGCGCCTTCTACTTCCCCTCGGTCACCAGCTCGGTCGCGATCAGCGTGGTGTTCCTGTTCCTCTTCGCCAACTCCGGCGCGGTGAACGCGCTGCTCGGCTTCGTCGGCATCGACGGCCCGGAGTGGTTCGCCGACTCCCGGGGCGTGCTGCACCTGCTGTTCGGCGCGGTCGGCGTGGACTCGCCACCGGCGGCACTGACCGACGGCGGCCCGTTCGGGCTGACCTGGTGGGACTGGTTGGCCGGCCCGAGCGTGGCGATGATGTCGATCATCACGTTGGTCATCTGGACCACGTCCGGCACCTTCATGCTGATGTTCCTCGCCGGGCTGCAGAACGTGCCGGTAACGCTTGACGAGGCCAGCACCCTCGACGGCGCGTCCCGGTGGCAGCGCTTCCGGTACGTCACCCTGCCGATGATCAGACCCACCACCTTCCTGGTGCTCACCCTCGGCACGATCGGCTCCTGGCAGGTCTTCGACCAGGTGTACGTGATGAGCCAGGGTGACCCGGCCAAGACCACACTCACCCCGGCGTACCTGTCGTACCGGACCGCCTTCCGGGACTTCGACTACGGCTCCGGCGCGGCGATCTCGTTCGTCCTGTTCCTGATCATCATCGTGCTCACGCTGATCCAGCGCCGGGCGCTGGCCGAGCGGGACACCGACCGGCCGCGACGCGGCTGGCGGCGTCGACGCGTACCGGAGAGGTCCTGAGATGGCAGTGCTCACCGACCGCCCGGCGGCGGCGCCCGCGCGGCGACACCAGCGCGCGGCCCGCACCCTCGCCACCCGCTTCCTCGGGTACGCCACGCTCGTCTTCTTCGGGCTGGTGTTCCTCTACCCGTTCGTCATCCAGATCGGCAACTCGCTCAAGACCGAGCCCGACGCGGCGGCGAACCCGCTGTCACCGTTCCCGGACCCGCTCACACTGGCCGGCTTCGAACGGATCTTCGCCGGCACCAACTTCCCGCTGTGGCTGGGCAACTCGCTGCTGGTGACGGTGCTGGTCACCCTCGGTCGGGTGTTCTTCGACTCGCTCGCCGGGTACGCGCTGGCCCGGCTGCGGTTCCGCGGCCGCGGCGGGCTGTTCGCCGCGGTCATCGCGGTGATGGCGGTGCCCGGGGTGGTGCTGCTCATCCCGAAGTTCCTGGTGCTCAACCAGCTCGGCCTCTACAACAGCTACGCCGGTCTGGTGGTGCCGCTGCTGGCCGACGCGGCGGGCGTGTTCATCATGAAACAGTTCTTCGAGTCGATCCCGGTGAGTGTCGAGGAGGCCGCCCGGATCGACGGGGCGAGCATCTTCCGTACCTTCTGGTCGGTGGTGCTGCCGATGGCGAAACCGGCGCTGATCACCCTGACCATCCTGTCGTTCCAGGGGTCCTGGAACGAGTTCCCACACAGCCTGGTGTCGGTGCAGGACCCGGACCTGTTCACCCTGCCGCGCGGACTGGCCGACCTGGTCAGCGGCTCCCTCGGCAAGGGCACCCAGTACCCGCTCAAGCTCGGCGCCGCGCTACTGGCCACCATCCCGGTGGCGATCATCTTCGTGGTGTTCCAGCGGTACTTCGTCCGCGACGCCAACGACGGCTCCGACAAGGGCTGACCCGGCCGGGTCACTCGCCGGGGCGGTCCTCGGCGAGTGGCTCGGTGGGCACCGCCACGTGCAGGCGCACCTGAGGCACCAGCATGTCGTCGACGTCAAGCGCCCGGGCCGCGCCGTCGGGCTCCCAGCCGGTGCTGGTGAGGAACTTCCGGGTCGCCTCGTCACCGTCGAACGCCCAGGCCACCGCCCGACTCATGCCGTCCTCCCGCCACAGGTCGACGGCGGCGGCGAGCAGCCGACTACCGTGCCCGCGCCGACCCCACCGCGGCTCCACCAGCAGGTCGGTCACCGCGGCCACGTCCGGGCCGAGCGCGTCGGCCGGCTCACCCGGGGCGAGAGCCTCGCCGTCGGCCGGGCCGGAGGCGGCGAACCCCACCAGATACGATTGCTCGGCCTGTTCGACGGCGACCAGCACCCGGTGCGCGCCCGAGGGCGGCTCCAGCACGGCGGCGCTCCACCGCCGGGCGAGGAACGCCTCGTCCAGGTTGTCGAGCACATGCCGAGGCAGGATCCGGCGATACGCGACCCGCCAGGTCGCGAGCTGGATGCGTGCGATCTCGCCGGCGTCCTCGGGACGCGCCGGGCGGACGTACCCGAGAGCCATGGGACGGAAGCCTACGCAGGGCGGGGGAGACGACGGTGGCGCAGGGTGCCAACAGGACGACCGCGCAGGTCGTCGGGGTGGTGGTGCTCGCCGCGGCGGTCACCGGGTTCCTCGCCGTCGCTGCCGTGCGGCACGGCTTCTTCGACTTGAAGGTCTACTACGGCGCGTTGACGTGGTGGGTGCACGACGGCGGGGAGATCTACGACTACCTCAAGCCGAACACCCAGTACGGCTTCACCTACCCGCCGTTCGCCGCCCTGGTCATGCTGCCGATGGCGTACCTGCCGTGGACGGCCGCGATCGTGGTGAGCGTCCTCGCCAGCGTGGCCACCACCACGGTGCTGATCTGGTGGCTCGTCGACCCGATCGCCCGCCGCGCCGGGTGGACCCGGTGGTTCGCCCTCGCCGTGGCGCTGTGCCTGGCCGCCGCGTTCGAACCGATGCGGGAGACCGTCAACTTCGGCCAGGTCAACACGCTGCTGCTCTTCCTGGTGGCGGTCGACCTGCTGCGACTGATGCCGGCCGGCAACCGGTGGACCGGGGTGGGCATCGGCCTCGCCACGGCGATCAAACTGACCCCCGGCGTGTTCATCGTCTACCTGCTGGTGACCGGGCGGTGGCGGGCGGCGCTCACCGCCAGCGGCACCGCCGCCGGGGTGTCGTTGCTGGCCGCCGCGCTCTTCCCGGACGCGTCCCGGGAGTTCTGGACCGAGGCCCTGTGGAACACCGGACGGGTGGGCGAGTTGGCCTTCGTCTCCAACCAGTCGCTGCGCGGGGTGGTCGCCCGGCTCGACCCGGAGCACCCGAGCACAGTGCTCTGGCTGCTGCTGGTGCTCGGCACCCTGGCGCTCTGGGCCTGGCGGTCCCGGGCCGCCGTCGCGGCCGGCGACGAGGCGACCGGCCTGGCGCTCACCGGCGCGGTGATGTGCCTGGTCAGCCCGGTCACCTGGGTGCACCACCTGGTCTGGCTGCTGCCCGCGTTGATCCTGCTCGTCGACAACGCGATGGCCGCGCCGGCCGGCCGCCGACGGCGGGTCCTGCTGGTCGCCGCGACCATCGGGTACGCGCTGCTGATCAGCCGGACCGTCTGGGTCTGGGAGAAGGACTTCACCGGCGTCGACGGCTTCCTGGGCAGCAACGCCTACGTGTGGATCAGTCTCGCGCTGTTGGCTTTCCTGCCCATCCGCCGGTGGCTGACCCCGAACGGGTCAGCTGTCGAGGCGTCCGGCGTACCGCAGCTCGACCAGCCCGACCGGCGGGCCCCCACCGGCCAGCGGCACCTGGTAGGTCGACCGCTCACCGTCCGGTGACAGGCCGGCGCGTTCGCAGAACCGCCGGGCCCGCCGGTTGTCCGCCAGCACCCACGCCCGGTAGTCGGCCCAGCCCCGCTCGGTGAGCCCGCACCGGGCGGCGTCCAGCAACGCCGCCGCGGTCCCGTCACCCCAGTGGGCCGGCTCCACGTAGAGCGCCACCACCTCGCCGACCGTCGGGTCCAGGTCGTCCCGGTCCTGGTTGCGGCGGTACGGCCCGAAGGTGGTGAAGCCCACCACCGACCCGTCCACCTCCCCGAGCAGGGTGATGAACGGGTGTTCCGGATCGGCTGTGCCAACGTCGCGACGACGCTGCGCCCAGGCCACCACGTTGAGCCGCCCGAGCACCTCGTCCGGCATGAAGCCGGCGTAGCCCGCCTGCCAGCCGTGCACGTGTACCAGGGCGACCGCCTCGGCGTCGTCCGGCTCCTCCCGACGGATGGTCAGCATTGCACCGTTCTATGCCCCGTTGGTCGTCACGTCCAGCTTCCCGCACCGGAGTCGTACCGATGAATTAAGGTCGCCGACGATGACCGCGCCGGAATCACTCTCTCTCGCCCAGGCCCGCCGTGTGGCGCTCGCCGCCCAGGGCTTCGCCGACCCGGCGCCCACGG
Organism: Micromonospora sp. NPDC005205; assembly: GCF_040608275.1. Taxonomy (NCBI): domain Bacteria; kingdom Bacillati; phylum Actinomycetota; class Actinomycetes; order Micromonosporales; family Micromonosporaceae; genus Micromonospora; species Micromonospora sp. NPDC005205. The sequence goes on along the minus strand of NZ_JBEXHV010000022.1, from coordinate 50,501 downwards.
GCACGCCCACCCGCCGGCACCTGCGTCGCGTGCTGGGCCGGGTCGGGCTGATCCAGATGGACTCGGTCAACGTGCTGCAACGCGCGCACTACCTGCCGCTCTACAGCCGGCTCGGGCCCTATCCGACCACGTTGCTCGACCAGGCCGCCTACCGACGCCCGCGTGACCTGTTCGAATACTGGGGTCATGAGGCGTCGCTGGTCCCGGTGGAGCTGCACCCGATGCTGCGCTGGCGAATGGCCCGGGCGCACAGCGAATCCTGGGGCGGCATGCGGCGGATCGCCCAGGAGCAGCCGGAACTGGTCGCCTGGGTCCGCGACGAGGTGGCCGCCCGGGGGCCGCTCACCGCCGCGGAGATCGAGCACGACGCCCCCCGCGAGACCGGCAACTGGGGGTGGAACTGGTCAGCGGTCAAGCGCGCGTTGGAGTTCCTGTTCTGGGCCGGCGAGGTGACCGCCGCCGAGCGCAGCACCTCCTTCGCCCGCCGCTACGACCTGCCCGAACGGGTGCTGCCAGCGGCGGTGCTGGCCGCGCCCACCCCGACCGACGCCGAGGCGTACCGGACGTTGGTTTCCCTCGCCGCGCGGTCCCTCGGGGTCGCCGCCGAGCCGGAGCTGCGCGACTACTTCCGGTTGCCGCTGGCCGGCGCCCGGCAGGCCGTCGCCGAACTGGCCGAGGCCGGTGAGCTGGTGCCGGTCACCGTGGCGGGCTGGCGACAGCCAGCTTGGCTGCACGCGTCCGCCCGATTGCCCCGCTGGGTGCGGGGCAACACACTGGTCAGCCCCTTCGATCCGCTGATCTGGGAACGCGCCCGCACCGAGCGGCTGTTCGACTTCACCTACCGGATCGAGATCTACGTTCCGGCGCCACAGCGGGTCTTCGGCTACTACGTGTTGCCGTTCCTGCAGGGCGACCGGTTCACCGCCCGGGTCGACCTGAAGGCCGACCGGAAGGCCGGGGTGCTGCTCGTACCGGCCGCCTGGCTCGAACCCGGCGCCGACCCGGGGGAGACCGCCGTCGCGCTCGCCGCCGAGCTGTACCGCCTGGCTGGTTGGCTCGGCCTGGATGCGGTGGCCCCGCCAGCGGCCGGCGATCTGGCTGGTCCGCTCAGCGCCGCGTTGGCCGGCGTGTCCGGTGTACCGTGAGCGCGTGACGAGCGCTCCCGGACCGGTCGACCAGCCGCAGCCAGCCCCCGGCGCCGTCCACACGGCACCGACCGACGGTGGTACGGGTCCCGGCGGCTTCGGTCCCGGTGGCTTCGGTCCCGCTGGCTCTGGTCCCGCTGCCGCTGGTCCCGGCGGCTTTGGTCCCGGTGGCTTCGGTCCCGGCGGCTTCGGTCCCGGCGGGTCCGGTCCGGAGGGTTGGCCGACCACCCCGCCAGGTGGCTACCCGGCGCCTGAACCGGACCGGCTCACCCGATTCGTGTTGCGGCTCTACGAACGCTCCCCGCGCTGGGCAGTGCCGCTGGCCGCGGTCGGCTGCGTCGCGATCGGCATGAGCTACGCGCTGCTCAGCAACCCGACCTACGCCGACCCGGATGCCGCGCCCACCTGCCTGCTCAAGTTGACCACCGGGCTGGACTGCCCGGGCTGCGGTGGCACCCGAGCGCTCTGGTACGTGCTGCACGCCGACCTGCCGGCCGCCGCCCGGCACCACTTCCTGTTCGTCTTCGCGCTGCCGTTCCTCGCGTACCTCTTCGTGGCCTGGGCGGGAAACCAGGCGTTCGGTTGGCGCCTACCCGAGCTGCGGATCAGCTCGAAGGTCATCGGCGGATTCCTGGCCGCGTGGCTGGCCTTCTCGGTGCTACGCAACCTGCCCTGGGCGCCGTTCACCTCGCTCTACGTCTGACCGCGCTGCTACCGGCCGCGCTGCTACCGGCCGCGCTGCTACCGGCCGCGCTGCTACCGGCCGCGCTGCTACCTGCCGCGCTGCTACCGGCCGCGCTGCTACCGGCCGCGCTGCTACCGGCCGGGCTGCTACCTGCCGCGTTGCTGCCGGCCAGGCTGCTACCGGCCGGGCTGCTACCGATCGCGTTGCTGCCGGCCGGGCTGCCACCGGCCGGGCTGCTACCGATCGCGTTGCTGCCGGCCGGGCTGCTACCGACCGCGTTGTTGCCCGCGGGGCTGCCGTCTGAGGCGCCAGTGCCCGATGGGCCGCCGCCCGACCTGCCGCCGCCCGACCTGCCGCCGCCCGACCTGCCGCCGCCCGACCTGCCGCCGCCCGATGGGCCGCCGCCCGACGGGCCGGTGCCCGGATGCGGCCGGCGGGCGGATGCGGGCTCGGCCGGCGTGCGTTGTCCTGGCGTCCTTTGGAGTTGACTCGTTTACGACATCACGGGTCTCCTCCTGCGCCGAACACCCATGATCGACTCGGCATTCAGGAAACCGGGCCATCCACCTGACCCGGATACCCCGACTTCCGGGAACCCGAGTCGATCACCCTAGTCGGCACCTGCATATCCGCGCCCGTGGCGCACGGCAGCCGATGCGCCTCGCCCCAAGGTCGCGCTCGATCCTGGATGTAGTGGGGTCGGGCGTGACAGATGCCACTACATCCAGGATGTTGCGCGATCTTGCGAGCGGAAGCCGCTGCCGAACTGCTCAACTTGTTCGGGTCGCTTGGGCGCCTGAGCGGCGCTCGGGTCTCCGTCGTCGGCTTGGTCGGCCCATCCATCCCGGGGCTGATGTCGCCAACGATTCAGCTCCAAAGGACGCCGACGGAACCGTCCGCCCGGGTCTCGACGACGATGCCCCGCCCCGCCTCAAGGCCCCGCTCTCGGCCTCCGGCCCCTCGGCCTCCGGCCCCTCGGCCTCCGGCCCCTCGGCCCCGGACCTCCGGCAACGTCCAGTCGGCACTGACCGCGCCTCCGGCCCCCGGCCCCCGGCCTAAGGCCCCGCCCTTGGCTCCCGGCTCCGGCCCGGCCAAGGCCCTCGCCCTCGCCCTCGCCCTCGCCCTCGGCCCAAGAGTCGGGGACGTCGGTTGGTGGGTCGTTGTCTGAGTGATCGACATTGCACGGGGCGCGCCTGAGTTGGGTCGGGCGGCACCCCACCACTAAAGTCCCAGGAATGCCGGACATGGTGCAGCCCCAGGTCAAGTTGATCGCGTGGACCCAATTCGCGGCCCCGGACGACGTGCCGTGGTCGACCGACGCGGAGGGCGGCCAGGCGCTCGCCGAGTTCGCCGGTCGGGCCTGCTACCAGTCGTGGAAGAAGCCGAACCCGGCGACCGCCACCAACGCCGGCTACCTGGCGCACATCCTCGAGGTTGGGCACCTGAGTGTGCTGGAGCACGGGTCGGTCACCTTCTACTTCACCGGGGTGTCCCGCTCCTTCACCCACGAGTTGATCCGGCACCGGCACTTCTCGTACTCCCAGCTCTCCCAGCGTTACGTCCCGGAGCGGGACGCGGCAATGGTCGAGCCGGCCGTCATCGCCGACGACCCGGAGCTGCACAAGAAGTTCGTGGAGGCCGCCGAGGCGAGTGTTCGGGCGTACACCGAGTTGCTTGAGGGCCTGGAGCAGCGCTTCTCCGACGAGCCCAACCCGACGCTGCGCCGCAAGCAGGCCCGGCAGGCGGCCCGTGCGGTGCTGCCCAACGCCACCGAGACCCGGATCGTGGTCTCCGGCAACTACCGGGCCTGGCGGCACTTCATCGCGATGCGGGCCACCGAGCACGCCGACGTGGAGATCCGTGAGCTGGCCGTCGAGTGCCTGCGCCAGCTGCAGGGTGTCGCCCCCAACGTGTTCGCCGACTTCGTGATCTCCACGCTGTCGGACGGCACCGAGGTGGCGGCCAGCCCGCACGAGGCGTCCTGAGCCCTTCCCCGGCGGGCTCCGGCTGGTCGTCCGCTAGGTTGGAGGGTATGACGCACGACCACCTCGATGCCGCGGCCCGACCGGCGTCCCGCCCCTTCGGCCGGCTGATCACAGCCATGGTGACCCCGTTCACCCCCGACGGTTCCCTCGATCTCGACGGCGTCGCCCGGCTGGCGAGCCACCTGGTCGACGAGCAGGGCAACGACGCGCTGGTGGTCAACGGCACCACCGGCGAGTCGCCGACCACCACGGAAGCGGAGAAGGAGCAGCTGATCCGGGCCGTGGTGGAGGCTGTCGGTGACCGGGCCAAGGTGGTCGCGGGCGTTGGCACCAACGACACGCGGCACACCATCGAGCTGGCCGCAGCCGCCGAGAAGGCGGGTGCGCACGGCCTGCTGGTGGTCACCCCGTACTACAACAAGCCGCCGCAGGCGGGGTTGGTCCGGCACTTCACGGCCGTCGCCGACGCCACCGGCCTGCCGGTGATGCTGTACGACATCCCGCACCGTTCCGGTGTGCCGATCGAGACCGAGACGCTGGTGCGGCTCGGCGAGCACGGCCGGATCGTCGCGGTCAAGGACGCCAAGGGCGACCTGACCGCCACCAGCTGGGTGACCAGCCGGACCGCTCTCGCCTTCTACTGCGGCGAGGACGCTCTCACCCTGCCGGCGCTGGCCGTCGGTTCGGTGGGCGTGGTCGGCACCTCCACGCACTTCACCGGGGGGCTGACCGCACAACTGATCGATGCGTACGACGCGGGAGACATGGCGACCGCGCTGGCGCTGCACCGGCGGCTGCTGCCGCTGTTCACCGGCATCTTCCGCACCCAGGGCGCGATCCTGGTGAAGGCGGGCCTGGCAGCGCAGGGCCTGCCGGCCGGCCCGGTGCGACCCCCGCTGGTGGACGCCACCGACGACGAGATTGCCCAGCTGCGCGCGGACTTCGCGGCAGCGGGCCTGGAGCTGCCCGAATGAACGAACGACACGATGGACGTCGAGTAACGGCGTCGCAGAATGAGGTGGACGCGTGACCGAGGCGCACATCGAGGCGGAGCTACCCCCGCCGCTGCCGGAAGGTGGCCTGCGGATCATCCCGCTCGGCGGGCTCGGCGCCATCGGTCGGAACATGACCGTCTTCGAGTACGACGGCAAGTTGCTGATCGTCGACTGCGGCGTGTTGTTCCCCGATGTCGAGCAGCCGGGTGTGGATCTGATCCTGCCCGACTTCGGTCCGATCCTGGACCGGCTGGCCGACGTCCAGGCGATCGTGCTGACGCACGGTCACGAGGACCACATCGGCGCGGTGCCGTACCTGCTCGCCCACAAGCCCGACATCCCGCTGGTCGGCTCACAGTTCACCCTCGCCCTGGTCGAGGCGAAGTTGGCCGAGCGGCGGATCCAGCCGTACACGCTGACCGTGCGTGAGGGCGGTCGCGAGCGGCTCGGCCCGTTCGAGTGCGAGTTCTTCGCTGTCAACCACTCGATCCCGGACGCCCTCGCGGTGGCCATCCGCACCCCCGCCGGCCTGGTGCTGCACACCGGCGACTTCAAGATGGACCAGTTGCCGCTGGACGGCCGGATCACCGACCTGGCCGGTTTCGCCCGGCTCGGCGCCGAAGGCGTCGACCTGCTGCTGTCGGACTCCACCAACGCGGAGATCCCCGGTTTCGTCACCCCGGAGCGGGAGATCGGCCCGGTGCTCGACTCGATCTTCGCGAAGGCCAAGGGCCGGATCATCGTGGCGTCGTTCGCCTCGCACGTGCACCGCGTGCAGCAGGTCTTCGACTCCGCCGCCGAGCACGGCCGCAAGGTCGCGCTGATCGGCCGGTCCATGGTCCGCAACATGGGCATCGCCCGGGACCTCGGCCTGCTCAACATCCCGGCCGGCCTGGTCATCAGCATCGACGAGGCGACCACGCTGCCGCCGGACGAGATCGTGCTGATGTCGACAGGTTCCCAGGGTGAGCCGATGAGCGCGCTGGGCCGGATGGCCAGCGGCGACCACCGGCACATCACCATCGCCCCCGGTGACACGGTCGTGCTGGCTTCCTCACTGGTGCCCGGCAACGAGACCTCGGTCTACCGGGTGATCAACCGGCTCGCGCGGGCCGGCGCGGTGGTCGTGCACAAGGACGTGGCCAAGGTGCACGTCTCCGGGCACGCCCCGGCCGGGGAACTGCTCTACCTGCTCAACGTGGTCCGGCCGAGCAACCTGATGCCCGTGCACGGCGAGTGGCGTCACCTGCGCGCCCACGCCCGGCTCGGCATCGAGTCCGGGGTTGCCGCCGACCGGGTGGTGATCTGCGAGGACGGCGACGTGGTCGACCTGGTCGAGGGCCGAGCCAGCCTGGTCGGGCACGTGAAGAGCCGGTACGTCTACGTGGACGGCCTCGCCGTCGGTGACGTCAGCGAGTCGCTGCTCACCGAACGGCGGATCCTCGGTGACGGAGGGTTCATCGCCACCACGGTGGTCGTCGACTCGGTCACCGGCAAGGTGGTCGCCGGCCCGACGCTCTCCGCGAAGGGCTTCTCCGAAGACCCGGAGGCGTTCAACCCGGTGGTGCCGTTGGTCACCGAGGCGCTCAACCGGGCCGCGGCGGACGGCATCACCGACCCGCACCAGCTTCAGCAGATCGTCCGACGGACCGTGGGGCGGTGGGTCAACGACAAGTACCGTCGTCGGCCGATGATCGTGCCCACCGTCGTCGAGGTCTGACCGCACGCGTCACGATGCCCGTCCGCACACGAGGTGCGGGCGGGCATCGCCGTTTTCACGATTGGGCTCGCCAGTGCGGGTCAGCCGTGCTGGAGCCGGCGTCGCAGGAGCAGCAGTCCGCCGCCGAGGGTCAGCAGCGACACGCCGATCAGGCCGTACACGATGGTGGTCGTGCCGGTGCGCGGCAGTTCCGTTGCCTCCGGGGCGGGCGTGGCCGGTGCCGGGGTCGCCGGCGTGGTCGGGTCGGTCGGTGGCGCGGTGGTGGCCGCGCCGCCGCCGGATCCGCCAGCGGTCAGGCGGAGCGTCACCGAGGTGTCCGGGTTGGTGTACCGGTTGGTGGGCGCGAGCCAGAGCCGAACGCTCTTCGTGCCGCCGGTGGCCGCCACCCGTACGTCGAAACTGTCCGTGGCACCGTCCGCGAGGCGGCGCTCGCGCAGGATCTCGCAGCCCACACCGTTCGTCCGGCCGCTGTCGGAGCACCCGGGTGCGGTCACCCGCACCCCGTCCGGGGTGGCGACGTTCAACGAGTACCCGCCGATGTCGAATGTGCCGGTGTTCGTGACCCGGACCCGAATGGTCGCGGCACCGTCGACGACCGGGCCGGCGGTGGCCCGTAGCCGCAGCGTCGTGCGGTCCGGCCAGTTGATCCGGAATTCGGTGGGTCGGTCGGCGCGGCCAGTGGCGTCCTGACCGGCCACGGAACCCCACTCGGTCGCGCCGAAGACCGGCTGCGCGGCCGATGAGGTCACCGTCAGGCGGTACGTCCGATCGCCGCCGGCGGGCAGTTCCGCGCCGCCGCAGACCCAGGTCCTGGGCGCACCGTCGCCGGCCCGGCAGTCGCCGCCCGCGGTCAGGTCGGCATTCTGTGGCAGGCGGAGCACGAAGAAGCCCTTCGCCGCTGTCCCACCCTCGTTGACGACTTTGACCTCCAGCGGACCCGACGGGTGCCACGGGTCGCCGCCGAGGAAGACGATGTCGGCCCGGGCCAGGATCGTCGGCGCGGCGCTCCCGGCCGTCGTGCTCGGCGAGACGGTCGGCTTTGCAGGGGCGGCACCGGCAACGGTTGGGGTGGCGAGGGCGGACAGGGCGAGCACGGCGGCACCGAGAATGCCGGACCGGAGCGGGCGGTTCATGACGACTCCCGAGGGGTTGCGGTGGGCTGACGGCGATATCACCCCGGTGCCGTTCTCCCGGTTGCGAGCTGTCGGATGTCGTGCAGTCCGCGCGGCAACTGCAACCGTTGGCGCCCCTCGCGAATCAGGGCAGCGCGGCGACGGCCTCGGCGTACGCGATGCCGGTGGCGATGGCGGCGTCCATGAGGACCCGTAGCTGCGCCGGGGCGACCCCGTGCGCCAGGTCGGTGGCCACGTCGCCGGCCAGCACCAACTCGTCGCCGAGGTCGTGCGCGTACGCCTTGGGCAGCAGCCGGTCGTGGTTCCACGCGTTGCAGAAGGCGTACGCCTCGGCGCGGCGGGCGGCCGGCAACCGGCGGTTGGCCATGGCGCGGGCGTGCAGCACCTCGCCGCGTTCACCGGCCCGCCGGAACTGGATCACCGTTCCCTCCCAGTGGCCGACCACCGCCTCGCCCTCGTCCACCAGGTACCGGTCGCCGCGCCCGTCCAGGATCCCGGTGATCATGCCGAGGGAGAGCGCCGACAATTCGCGTTCGCCCAGCTCGGCCTCGACGTCGACCCCGACGTCGGACCGGTCGTCGTCGGGCTCGTCAGGCTCGTCGTCACTGGGCAGCGGAACCGGCGCCGCGAGCGGGCGCACGGCCAGCCAGGCGGCCATCCGTCCGGAGTGGTGCCCCGTGCCGTTGCGCGCGTCGAAGCTGCCAGCCAACTCGTTCGCCACCCCGAGCAGCAGCGCCCCGAGCGTGGCGACGTCCAACTCGGTGGCCGGCCGCTCGCCGTACGCGGGCCGGGGCATCGTCCGCCCGCCCAGCCCTGCGTCGGTGGCCAGCCCGCAGAGCAGTGCCCCGGCGGCGGCGAACTCCATGGCGGCGAGGTCGTCGGTCGGCCGGTCCAACCGGGGCAACTGCTCGGCCAGGATGGCCAGCCCGCGCTCCAGATGCCCACCCAGCGCGCAGAACCGCAGGTGTGCGGCGAGGTGCGGGAACGCCGCGCGCTCCCGCCGGTGCCGGCGGTACGCCCGCACGTGCGCTGTCGCCGCCCGTTCCGGCTCACCGATGCGCAGTGCCGGCAGCAGACCGGCGACCAGATCCCGCTCGGGCTGGTCGGTGCAGGCCTGCGGGTCGCCGTCGGTTTTCCCGAGCTCGGTCACTGCGGCATTCCACTCGCCCCAGCCGGCCAGCAGCTCGGCCCGCCGGGCCGAGGCGCAGCCCGGGCAGCCGCCGGCCGGGCCTGGCCGTTTTCCGGACCATCGCTCGTACCAGTGCCGGGCGGTGGGCTCGTCGCCCAGATGATCGGCGATCCGGCAGTGCAGCTCCGCCACGGTCGGTGTGTCCGGACCATCCGTGCCGACGCGGTGGGCCAGGTCGTGCAGCAGGGACCGGGTCTGGTCCAGCCCGACCCGGGGAGTGCCGAGCAGCGCCTCCACCGCGTACCGCTGGTAACGCAGCAGCAGCCCGGTCTCCGTCTCGGTGAGCACGTCGGGCCGGTGGTCGGCGGCGGCCCGGCAGCGCCGGACCGGCTCGACCAGACGCCACCGCTCCCCGTGCAGCAGGTACGCCTCGATCAACGCGAACCGTGCGTCCATCCCGGACCGGACGTCGCCGGCCGCGTCGGCACGCTCGGCGAGCCGTTCCAGGGCCACCTGCCGGGCCGGGCCGTCGGGAAGGTCACGAGCCTCGGCGAGCGCGGCCTCCAGCGCCGGTACGCGGCCCCGCGCGAGCCGCTCACCGGCACGGGTGGGTGGCGTGCCGGCGCGGCTGCCGGTGAACTCGTCCCGGCCGGTCACGACGGCACCGCTCCGGGCAGTCGACGAACCGCCACGGCGAGCTGGCAGCCGGTGGAGATGCCACAGTCGAGCAGCTGGTCGAGCTGGTGTGGGGTCACGCCGCGTTCCAGGTCGGTGATCACCTCGCCGTACACCCGGGCCCGACCGTCGTCGGCGACGTGGACGAACGCCTTCGGCCAGAGCCGGTCGTGGTTCCACGAGTTGCAGAACGCGTACAGGTCGGGCACCCGTTCGATGCCGAAGGTCGGATCGACCATGGTGCGGATCTGGAGCAGCTCACCGTCCCCGCCGACGCGAAGGAACCAGATCAGGTTGTCGTCGAAGTGGCCGACGAGGTCGCCGTCCGGGGTCGGACCGACGGACCGGCCCCGGGCAGCGAGCACCGCGGCGACCAGTTCACCGGTCAGCGGACGCAGCAAGTCGGGGTGCCCGGCCAGTGGATCGTCCGGATCGCCTTCGATTTCCGGCGACGCCATGGGGCATCCCTTCTGAGGCGGATATCACGACCGGCGGTGGGGTTCGTGTTTCGACGCGCGGACACGACCCGGAAAAGCGGGGATCTGCCCGCCCCCACCGTTACCGTGACTCTATGGCGGGCCGTACCTCTCAGGCGAGCCGGCGGCGCGGCGCGTCGCCGCGCGGTGGCACCAACAGTCGTGCCCGTCAACCGGCGAAGAAGACCACCCGGGCACCGGTCCGACGTCGCACCACGCCGGCCCGGCCCGGCCCGGCGGTCTACGTCGGCCGTGCGGTGGGTGCACTGTGGATGGGGCTGGCGCACGGGATGGGCTGGGCGGTGCGTGCCGCTGGCCGGCAGGCTGCGTCGGCCCGCGACCTCGACCCGGAGCACCGCCGGGACGGCGCCGGGCTGCTCCTGTTCGGGCTCGCTCTGCTCAGCGCCGTGGCGCTCTGGTTGTCCGGAGCGGGGCCGGTCGGCGCGCGACTGGCCGACACGATCCGGCTGTTCCTGGGCGCGATCTCGGTTGTCGTACCGGTGCTGCTGATGATCGGTGCGTGGCGGCTGATGCGTCAGCCGGCCGATCCGGAGCACCGCGGCCGTGGGTTGATCGGCTGGGGTTCGCTGCTGGTGTCGACCGCCGCGTTGCTCCAGATCGGTCAGGATCCGGTCGACCCGCTGGAGCGTGACTTCGCCGGCGGCCTGGTCGGCGCGGGCGTCGGTGGGCTGCTGGAGCGGGCGGTCACCGCCTGGGTGGCGGTGCCGCTGCTCGTCCTGCTGCTGCTCTTCGGCCTGCTGGTGGTGACCGCGACGCCGATCAACAAGATCCCGGAGCGGCTGGGCCTGCTCGCCGGTGGGCTGGTCGGCGCACCGGAGGCGGATGAGGAGGCGGACGAGGTGGCCGCCAAGCCGGCGCGTAAGCGACCGGCGAAGCGGATGCCCGCACCACTGGACCCGGACGACTTCGATGACCTGGACGGCGCGGACCTCCAGGAAACCATGGTGCTGCCGCGCAAGTCTCCGGCGAAGGTGCCGGCGAGCCGCAAGCCGTCGGTCGAGCCGCCGGAGCACTCGCCCGCCCCGACCCGGGCCGAGCAGCTGGCGTTGACCGGGCTCTCCGGGGACTACACCCTGCCGCCGGCCAACATGCTCAGTGCCGGGGCCGCAGCGAAGACCCGCAGCAAGGCCAACGACGAGGTGATCGCCGCGTTGACCGGCGTGTTCGACCAGTTCGACGTGGACGCCGCCGTCACCGGCTTCACCCGTGGCCCGACCGTCACGCGGTACGAGGTGGAGCTGGGGCACGGCGTCAAGGTCGAGCGGATCACCCAGCTGTCCCGCAACATCGCGTACGCGGTGAAGTCGCCTGACGTACGGATCCTCAGTCCGATCCCGGGCAAGAGCGCCGTCGGCGTGGAGATCCCGAACGCCGACCCGGAGAACGTGGCCCTCGGTGACGTGCTGCGTTCGCGCGCGGCGACCAGCGATCACCACCCGATGGTCGTGGCGCTCGGCAAGGACATCGAGGGCGGCTACGTGGTGGCCAACCTCGCCAAGATGCCGCACATCCTGATCGCCGGAGCCACTGGCGCGGGCAAGTCGAGCTGTCTCAACACCCTGCTGGTGTCCATCCTCACCCGGGCCACCCCGGACGAGGTGCGGCTGCTGCTGATCGACCCGAAGCGGGTCGAGATGACCGGTTACGAGGGCATCCCGCACCTGGTCACTCCGATCGTGACCAACGCGAAGAAGGCGGCCGACTCGCTGGACTGGGTGGTCCGCGAGATGGACATGCGCTACGACGACCTCGCCGCCAACGGGGTCCGGCACATCGACGACTTCAACCGCAAGGTCCGTAACGGCGAGATCAAGGCCCCGCCGGGCAGCGAACGTGAGATGCGTCCGTACCCGTACCTGTTGGTGATCGTGGACGAGCTGGCGGACCTGATGATGGTCGCGCCGCGCGACGTGGAGGACTCCGTCGTCCGGATCACCCAGCTGGCCCGGGCCGCCGGCATTCACCTGGTGCTGGCCACCCAGCGCCCCTCGGTCGACGTGGTGACCGGTCTGATCAAGGCGAACGTGCCGTCCCGGCTGGCGTTCGCCACCTCCTCCCTCGCGGACTCCCGGGTCATCCTCGACCAGCCGGGCGCGGAGAAGCTGCTCGGCCGTGGTGACGGGCTCTTCCTGCCGATGGGCGCCTCCAAGCCGGTCCGGATCCAGGGCGCCTGGGTCACCGAGCGGGAGATCGCCGACGTGGTGAAGTTCTGCAAGGACCAGCGTGAGCCGGAATTCCGCAAGGACGTGCTGGCCCCGGCGCAGGAGAGCAAGAAGAAGATCGACGAGGACATCGGCGACGACCTGGACCTGTTGGTGCAGGCGGTGGAGCTGGTGGTCACCTCGCAGTTCGGCTCGACCTCGATGCTGCAACGCAAGCTGCGGGTCGGTTTCGCCAAGGCGGGCCGCCTGATGGACCTGATGGAGACCCGGGGAGTGGTCGGGCCGTCCGAGGGGTCGAAGGCGCGCGACGTGCTGGTCAAGCCGGACGAGCTGGACGAGGTCCTGACCGGCCTGCGCGGCGACGTGGACTGACCTACTGTCGACAGTGGACGCACGACGGGCCCGCCGGATCCCGGCGGGCCCGCGACAAGAGAGTGGTCAGTTGTTGATCAGCGCGCCGATGATCACCAGGCTGATGATCGCGGCGACGACGCTCGCCACGGCGGCGTACCAACCGAGCGGCTTGTCACCGAGAACCGCGCCGACGACGCCCGCGATGACACCGAGCACGCCGAAGATGATCGGGTTGAGCAGCAGGGCCAGGACCGCGAAGACGAAGCCCACGATGGTGAGGATGCGGGCGGCGTTGCTGCGGGGACGGGCGGTGCTCGGCATGTCGGCCATGTCTTCCTCCAAGTGAGAGCCTGTCGTGACGAATCGATCAATACCCACTGTTGGCACCCATCACGCCTGCCTGCGCGGCACCTCAGTGGAAGATCTTGAGGCCGATCACGCCGGCGACCACCAGGAAGAGGCAGAGAATCCGGGGCAGGCTCGCCGACTCGCCGAGCGCCAGCATCCCGACCAGCGCGGTGCCGACCGCGCCGATGCCGACCCAGACCGCGTAGCCGGTGCCGACGGGGATGTCCCGGAGCGCGTACGACAGCCCGGCCATGCTCAGCAGCAGGGTCACCACGAACACCATTGACGGGACCAGCCGGCTGAAGCCGGCGCTGCGGTCCAGGGCGATCGCCCAGGCCGTCTCCAACAGTCCCGAGATCACCAGTACGAGCCAGGCCATCGTTCACCTCACCGGAAGCGCCCGGGGCTGCCGCGCCGGGACGAGTCGAGTCTGCACGTCACGCGGGGCGTCTTGGCCTGACCGGGTACGCCCACCACTCGTCCGGAGCGGCCACGAGCATCCGGCCGCCGGTGCCGACGCTAGCACCGCCCGTGGTGGCGGGACGGTGACCGTCACCACGACCCGTTGACCTCTACCTGACTTCAACTTGCAGTATCGCCACCATGACCATGCTCTACGCCGACCCCGAGGTCGCCGCCGCGCTGGACGCCGCCACCACGGTCGCCGCCATGCGCGCCGCCCTCCTGGCCGCGTACGAGGGACGCCTGATCGCGCCGCCGCGGGCCGCCGTACCGCTGGGCGGCGGGCGGATGGTGCTCACCGCCGGGCACCTGGTCGACGAGTGGTACGGCTACCGCTCCTACGACACCTTCGGTCACCCGCAGGGCGAGCAGTTGGTGGTGCTGCACGACGCCCGGACCGGGGCGATCCGGGCGGTCGCGGTGGGCGAGGAGTTGGGCTCCCGTCGTACCGGAGGGTTGGGGGGTCTCGCGGTCGACGCGCTGGCCCGTCGCGACGCCGCCACCCTCGGGGTGATCGGCTCCGGTCGGCAGGCGTGGACCCAGGTCTGGGCAGCCGCCGCGGTCCGCCCGTTGCGCGAGGTGGTGGTGCACAGCCGCTCCGCAGCTCGCCGGGAGGCCTTCGCCGCCCGGGTCCGTGTCGAACTGGGCGTGCCGGCCCGTGCGGTGGCAGATCCGGGCTCGGCCGCCACCGGGCGGGACCTGGTGGTGCTGGCGACCACCAGCCCGACCCCGGTGCTCTGCGCCGCCGACCTCAGCCCCGGCACGCACGTCAACGCGGTCGGTTTCAAGCAGCGCGACCGCAGCGAGTTCGGCACCGACCTGCTGGACACCGCCGACCTGCTGGTCACCGATTCACCGGCCCAGGCGGCGGACTACCAGCCGCCGATGCTCGCGGCCACACCCCCGTACGCCGGGCGGTTGCGCGACCTTGGCGGCATCCTGGCCGGCGCGGTCCCCGGCCGGACCACCGCGGACCAGATCTCCGTCTTCTGTTGCACCGGCCTGGCCGGCACCGAGGTGTTCCTGCTCGACGCGCTGACCCGGGTTGGCGCCGAGGCGCGCTGACGGAATGACGTTCTCCTCCGTGTCGACCGTCTCCGCAGCCCGCGTGCGTGGGCTCACCCGGCCGGCCCGGTACCCTCGGATGGTGTCTGCCACCTCTCCTTCTCCCGCTGACCACGCCGACGGCCGTCGCGTCGCCCTGCTGACCCTGGGCTGTGCCCGCAACGAGGTCGACTCCGAGGAGCTGGCCGCCCGCCTGCACGCCGACGGCTGGCAGGTGACCACCGACGGCGAGGGCGCCGACGTGGTGGTCGTCAACACCTGCGGCTTCGTGGAGAAGGCCAAGCAGGACTCGATCCAGACCCTGCTCGCCGCCGCCGGAACGGGCGCCAAGGTGGTCGCCGCAGGCTGCATGGCCGAGCGGTACGGCCGTGAGTTGGCCGACAGCCTGCCCGAGGCCCAGGCGGTGCTGAGCTTCGACGACTACCCCGACATCGCCGCCCGGCTGAACGCCGTCGTCGCCGGCGAGCAGATCAGCGCGCACACCCCACGGGACCGGCGCGAGCTGCTGCCGCTGACCCCGGTGCAGCGCCGCGACAGCGGGGTGTCGCTTCCCGGCCACGGCACGGTGACCCGCACCGTCGTCGACACCGACGAGCACACCCCGGCACACCTGCGCCAGGTGCTGCGTCGACGGCTCGACACCGGTCCGGTGGCCTCGCTGAAGCTGGCCAGCGGCTGCGACCGCCGCTGCGCGTTCTGTGCCATCCCGGCCTTCCGGGGGGCCTTCGTCTCGCGTACGCCAGACGAGCTGCTCGCCGAGGCGGAGTGGCTGGCCAAGACCGGCGTACGGGAGCTGGTGCTGGTCAGCGAGAACTCCACCTCGTACGGCAAGGACCTGGGTGACCCGCGCGCCCTGGAGAAGCTGCTGCCCCAGCTCGCCGCGGTGACCGGCATCGTCCGGGTGCGGGCCAGCTACCTCCAGCCGGCCGAGACCCGGCCCGGGCTGGTCGAGGCGATCGCGACCACCCCGGGCGTGGCACCGTACTTCGACCTGTCGTTCCAGCACTCCAGCGAGCCGGTGCTGCGCCGGATGCGGCGTTTCGGGTCCACCGACCGGTTCCTGGAGCTGCTGGCGAGTGCCCGCGCCCTTGCTCCGGACGCCGGCGCCCGGAGCAACTTCATCGTCGGTTTCCCCGGCGAGACCCGTGGCGACGTCGACGAGCTGGTCCGGTTCCTGACCGAGGCCCGGCTCGACGCGATCGGCATGTTCGACTACAGCGACGAGGACGGCACCGAGGCGGCCGGCCTGCCCGGCAAGGTCTCCGCCGCGACGATCAAGCGGCGCTACGACCGGCTCAGCGCCCTCGCCGACGAGCTCTGCTCGCAGCGGGCCGAAGACCGGCTCGGATCGACCGTCGAGGTGCTTGTCGACTCGATCGAGGACGGCGTGGTGGAGGGCCGGGCGGCCCACCAGGCGCCGGAGGTGGACGGTTCCACCACCCTCGTCGCCCCGGTCGAGGGCGGGGTCGACCTGGCCGCGCTGCGCCCGGGCGATCTGGTACGCGCAACGGTGACCGGCACCGAAGGGGTGGACCTGCTCGCTGTGCCGGATGAGATGATCTCGGCGGCGCCCGGCGCGGCACGGTGACGGCGGGTCCGAGCGGAGTGGGGGACCCAGGTGGTGCGGTGCCGGGAACGCCACGGCGGCCCGAGCGGAGTGCGGCGGTGACCGGGGCGACGGAGTCGACGCCGGGCCGGGTGGTGGCCGTGGTGCCCGTCGTCAACGCGGCGAACGCGTTGACCGCCCTGCGGCTGCTGCTGGTGCCGGTCTTCGCCGCCTCGGTGATCATGTCCGGGATGACCCACACCGGTTGGCGGATGGCGGCCTGCCTGATCTTCGCGGTGGCCTCGGCGACCGACCTGGTGGACGGCTGGATCGCCCGCCGCTTCGGGCTGGTCACCTCGGTGGGCAAGGTGGCCGACCCGATCGCCGACAAGGCGCTGACCGGCGCGGCGCTGGTGCTGCTCTCCTGGTACGACCAGCTGCCCTGGTGGGTGACCGCGCTGATCCTCGTTCGCGAGCTCGGCATCACCGGGCTGCGGTTCTGGGTGATCCGGCACGGCGTCATCGCCGCCAGTCGAGGTGGCAAGGTCAAGACCGCGCTCCAGATCCTCGCCATCGCCTGGTACCTCTGGCCGATGCCGGCCGCGCTCGCCGCCGTCGGCCCCTGGATCATGGCCGCCGCCGTCCTGGTCACGGTCGCCACCGGCTTCGACTACGTAGCGCAGGCCCTCCGCCTCCGCCGCCCCCGCTGACAGTCCCGGGCCCCGCTTTCCGCCGTTGATCATGGGGTTGTCGCCCTGCCGGACGGCGTGTCGTGACGCCAACTCCATGATCACCGCGATCGGGTGGGGTTGGGGTCGGATCGGGTGATTGGGTTGGGGACTGGTGGGTGGGGAACGACTGGTTTCTGCGACGGAGGGTGGGGTGTCGGTGAACGGTGGCGGGGCGAGTGGTGCCGGGGTCGCTGGTGACGGGGTGGGCGGTACCGAGGTCGGCAGTGCTGCGGCGGGGGTCGTGCACCGGCTGGCCGAGCGGCACGAAACCCTGGCCACAGTCGAATCGCTCACCGGTGGGTCGCTCGCCGCTTCGATCGTGAACATCGCCGGGGTCAGCGGGGTCTACCGGGGCGGCCTCGTGGTCTACGCCACCGAGTTGAAGGCGACGCTGGCTGGCGTACCGGCTGATCTGTTGTCCGACCGGGGGCCGGTGGACCCGGACGTGGCGGTGGCGCTCGCCGAGGGCGGCCGGCAGCGGTGCGGCGCGGACTGGGGGCTGGCCACCACCGGGGTCGCCGGCCCGGAGCCGCAGGACGGGAAACCCGTCGGCCTGGTCTACGTCGCGGTCGCCGGACCGGACGGCAGCGAGGTCCGCCAGCTCGACCTGGGCGGCGGGCGGGACCACGTCCGAGCGGCGGCGGTGGTCGAGGCGCTGCGGTTGCTCTCCGAGCGGCTGGCCGCCACAACCTCGTGAACGCCAGGGCCGAAACGGTCAGAGCCACCCGAGCCGACGCCACGCGGGCGTCGTCGTGCCCGTCCCGACGAACCGACGGGCGGGGCGGGATGTCGCCCGCGCCCGCAACGGGTACGGTTGCGGGAAGGCTCCGACGTTCGGGGTCGGCGCGGTCCGCCGCAGCCGGCCGCCCAGCGGCGAGCGCGAGGTATCCCTCAGGGGGAGGTGCGATGATCCTGCTACGCCGGGTGATCGGTGACGCACTGCGAGCGCGCCGGCAGGGCCAGCAGCGCACGCTGCGTGAGGTCTCCACCGCCGCCAACGTCAGCCTCGGCTACCTCTCCGAGATCGAGCGCGGGCACAAGGAGCCGTCGAGCGAGCTGCTCGCCGCGATCTGCGACGCCCTCGGTGCCCGCCTCTCCGAGCTGCTGCGTGAGGTGAGCGACACCGTGGCGCTCGCCGAGCAGATGCCCGAGGTGCTCGTCTCGATGCCGGACGAGCCGGCCGAAGCCGCTGCCAAGAGCACCAACCGGGGTGTCCGTCAGGTCACCTCCGACGGCAAGGTCGCCGTCTCGGTCCGCCAGGACTCGCCGCTCAAGGCCACCCTGCGCAGCACCCGGGTCCGCCCGACCGAGCGCGACCGGGACGTGGTCTGCGCGGCCTGAGCCGCGATTTTGTTGACCATGGGCGGGCTGGCCCCGGCCGCGTAGGGTTGCTCGCAGGAGCCGCCGGTGCTGTCGACCGCCCGGTACGGATGCCTCATTGGCGTTCGGCTGGGACGATGGAGACCGGCCGGCAACGGTCGGCCGGTTCAGCCGGCCGGCCGTGGTGGAGCGACGCTACTGAGGGGATACCGCGGAGATGGCGAACCCGTTCGTCAAGGGTTGGAACTACCTGATGGCGCTCTTCGGTGCGAAGATCGACGAGCACGCCGATCCCAAGGTGCAGATCCAGCAGGCCATCGAGGATGCCCAGCGGCAGCACCAGGCGCTGGTTCAGCAGGCTGCCGCGGTGATCGGCAACCAGCGTCAGCTGGAGATGAAGCTGTCTCGGCAGATGACCGAGGTCGAGCGGTTGCAGGGCAACGCCCGCCAGGCCCTGGTGCTCTCCGACCAGGCCCGGGCCAAGGGCGACGAGGCCGAGGCGGTGCGGTTCGAGCAGTCCGCGCAGACGCTGGCCAGCCAGCTCGTCTCCGCCGAGCAGGCCACCGAGGACCTGAAGACGCTGCACGACCAGGCGCTGGGCGCCGCCGCCCAGGCCCGCCGAGCCGTCGAGAACAACTCGATGATCCTCCAGCAGAAGCTCGCCGAGCGCACCAAGCTGCTCAGCCAGCTGGAGCAGGCCAAGATGCAGGAGACGGTGGCCCGCTCGCTGGAGTCGATGTCGTCGCTGACCGCGCCGGGCACCACCCCGTCGCTGGACGAGGTGCGCGACCGCATCGAGCGGCGGTACGCCAACGCGATGGGTCGCGCCGAACTGGCCGGCAACTCCGTCGAGGGCCGTATGTTGGAAATTCAGAAGGCCACGATCGACTCGGCCGGCTCCGCCCGGCTGGAGCAGATCCGGTCCAGCATGGCGGGGGAGCAGCTCGGCGGCACGGCCCAGCAGCGACCTGCCGTCCCGCAGGCCGAGAAGACCGGCCCGGCCAACGACCCGACGGCCGCCGCCCGGCTGGACGAGCTGCGCGCCAGCATGGCTCGCGAGCGGGGCACCGGCGACCCGACCGCCGCCGGCTGAACGACCGGATCGAGGGGGGCACTGTGGCAGACGAGCGGACCCGGTACTTCCGGAGGCTGGGTCGGCTTCGCCGGTCGGCCCGACGGTGGAGCGTGCTGGCCGGTGGGCTCGGCGGCGCGGCGGCGGTGCTGACTCCGTACGCCGGCCTTGGTCTGCCCGACGCGGCCTGGGCCGGCGCCGCGGGCAGCGCTGTGGCGCTCGCCGCCTGGCGCTGGATCGACGTGCGTGCCCTGGCCGCCCAGCCGGCGCCCCCAGCGCTCGACCCGGCCGAGGCGGCGGCCCGGTCGCGGGCCCGACTGATCGCCGCCGTCGAGCGGCTGCCGGTCGGCCCGGGCGTACTGGCCGAGGTACGCCGGGTCCGCTCCCGGATCGCTCTGCGCGGCACCAGCGCCGGAGAGCAGTGGGCCCGACTGGACCGGGCGGCGCTCACCCTGGCCGGAATGGCCCCCCGACTCACCGGGCTGGCCGAGCCGGCGGTGCTGGAGGCTGCCGCCGCCGACCGCTCGCTGCGCGACCTGGCCGCTCGGGTGGCCAGCGTCGAACGGGCGCTACGGCTGGCCCCGGCCGACGCCCGACCACCGCTGGCCGAGGCGCACGCCGCGCTGACCGCGCAACTGGAGGGCGGGGTGGCGGCATACGAACGGCTGGTGGTCGCCGCCGCCGGCTACCTGGCCGAGGACTCCCGACCGGAGACCGCCCATCCGGCCGCCGACCGGCTCACCGAGGCGACCGACCTGCTGCACGGGGTCGCCGGGGCGCTCGCCGAGCTGCGGGCCGTCGGCACCCCGCTGCGTGCGCCGACGCGCTGACGGCGCACGCGCTCCGAGAGGCAGCGCGCTGACAACGCACCCCGGGGAGGCCGCGTCGGCCCCCGGGCCGGTCACTGTGGTGTCGTCACCAGGACCGGTCCGGTGTACGGCGAGGCGCCAACGACGTTGAACGACCGGATCCGGTAGTGGTACGCGACGCCCCGGGCCAACCCCGTGTTGGTGAAGCCGCGGCCGGTCACCGTGAAGGTGGCCGTCTCCTGCTCGAAGGCCGGGTCGAGTGCCCGCTGCACGATGAACCCGGCCCCGGGGCCGCCGGGTGTGCTCGCCTCCCAGGCCAGGATCACCGTCGCGGTGTCCGGCCCCGGTGCGCTGGCGGTGGCGCTCACCCCGGTAGGGGTTCCCGGCGCGGGCGGCGAGGTCACCGTGGCGACCGTCGACCACGCGGAGGCGGAGCCCAGGTAGGTGGTGCGCACCCGGTAGTAGTACGTGGTGTCCGGTGCCACTGTCGCGTCCAGGTGGTTGTCGCCCACCCCTATCGCCGTGGTGCCCGGGCCGCTGGTGAACGTCGGGTTGGTGGCCCGCTGCACGTCGATGCCGGTGGCGAACGAGCGGTTCGTCCAGCGCAGCGCCACCCGCAGCGGGGCGGCCGGCGGGAGCGTCGCGGCCAGACCGCTCGGCGCGGCCAGGTGTACCGATGCGGGTACCCCGTTCGACCAGGACGAGTAGCTGACCGCGTTCTCCGCCCGGATCCGGTAGTGGTAGGTCACCCCGGGGGTGACTGTCGCGTCGGTGTAGCGGGTGGCGGCTGCCGCGACGGTGATCGTGGTGACCTCGCCGCCGAAGGTCGCGTCGGTGGCCCGTTGCAGCAGGTGGCTGGTGGCGGGCGGACGCCCGCCGTTGCTGGTCCAGGCCAGCGCGATCGCGGGTAACGCGGTGGCCGAGCCGGACACCGGTGTGGCGGTCAGCCCGGTCGGCGCCTTCGGCGCCACCCGCAGCACCAGCGGCCGGCTCATCCCGCCGTCGCGGTGGCCGGCGAGTTGACTGTGCCAGCGGTACTCCCAGCCCAGGTTGACCAGTTGGTTGACCACGGTGGCCGGTCGCCCGTCGATCGGACTGATCGGCGTCGACCCGGTCCGCGCTCCGGCCGGACGGCAGGGGTCGAGCAACCGGACGCTGTCTCCCAGCTTGAACGGCAGCACCGGCGCGACCGGGCGTAGCGCCACCACCACGTCCTCCCGGGGGTTGACCCGGATGACCCCCTTCCACCCCAGCTCCGTGCCGTGCGGGAGTCGCAGCGTGCCGTCCCAGCCAACCCGGTTGATCACCTGCACGTCGCAGCCGGCGACGTGCAACGGCTCGGTCTGCCGGACGTTGCCGCTGATCCGCCAGAGCTGCGTGCCGTCGGTGGGGGAGCCCACCGGCACGGCGGGGTCGGTGGCGAAGAGCACCTCGGTGACCGGGTCGGTCGTACCGAGCGGCAGCGTCGTCGGGTTGAGCGGCCCGGCATGGGGGTGCCCGACGCCGAGCCGGCCCGCCGACCGGCCGTGGTCCGGCTCGAAGATCTGCTGCGCGGCTTTCACCGCGATCGGCAGGGTCACCGGGCCGGTGCCGGCCGTCGGCGTGAACGTCACAGTGGAGGCGTGCACCGGCACCGTCGTCTGCGCCGGTGTCCGGGTGCCGAACGCCCTGTCGTACGCCGGCTGCGGGACGATCGGCGGGCGCTGGCTGGCCGCGTACGCCAGGGGCAGCCGTTCGCGCAGCCGGCTCAGGTCGTACGGCGGCTCGGGCGTCCCGGTGACCCGGAACTGGAGCAGGGTGCGGGTGTTCGGGCCGTACCCCGGTTCGGTCGAGGGCGGGCCGCCACCGGCGCTGCGGTCCGGGGCATCGGTGTGCTGGTCGTAGCGGCTGTCGAAGCCGGGCAGTGGGGCCGGAGCGTCGTTGTAGAGAATCAGCGTGCTACCCGGCGGCACGGCGGTGAAATCGACGAGCACGTCGGCCCGTTCGCCCGGGGCGAGCAGCACTGTGTGTCCGTCGACGTTCAGCACTGTCGGGTCGAGCCGGTCGTAGCGGTAGCCGATCGGTTGGTTCGGCAGCACCACCGGCGCCGGCAGGAGGCCGGCCTCGTTGCCGATCTGGATGAACTCCGGGCCGGCAGCGCGGGGATCCGGCACACCGCCGTCGCGTCCGTCGGTGGGCCACCCCGCCGGACGGTCCGCCGCCCGCGCGGCTGGCACCATCGGCACTTCACCGGCGTCGGGGTCGGCGAGCGCCCCGTCGGCCGTCCACATCGCCGCGTCGGAGCAGGCGCGGTAGAGCTGAAGGTTGAGGCTGCGGTCCAGGCAGGCGTTGAGGATCCGGAACCGGTACGCGCGCGGCCGCACCTCCAGGTACGGGTAGGCGACGCCGTTGACGAGCGGGGTGTCGCCGTACGCTTCGGGCACCGCCGACGGGTGCGGTACGCCGGGGCTCGACGGCGGCTCGTCCGGCGCGCCGACCGGGTCGTGGTGCGGGTTCGGCACCCAACCGTCGGCGGGGGCGTCGCCGGAGGCGGGGTTGCGGGACCAGGGTCCGTAGTCCCACCGGCCGGTGGCGTTGCGTCCGCCGGACCGGTACGGGTTCTGCCGGGGTTGGTAGACATGCGGGTGCCAGAGGCTTCCCCGGGCGCCCCAGCGTTCCCGGTCCCAGGTCGGGTCCTCGGCGGCGAGTTGGGTGTCGTCCGGAACGAACGTCTTGTCCTCGATCACCAGCGGCACCTGGTCGGCCGGCAGCACCGCGTCGGCGACGAGCTGGTCCTCGGCCGGGTCGGCGATCAGGTAGAGCGCGAGCTGTCCGCCGTAGACGGTGAGTCGGGCCAGGCCGAGGGTGTTGTCGTGGAACCACAGCAGCCGGCCGCTCTGCTCGTTCGGAAAGTAGAGCGTGGTGGCCCCGGTGCCGGGCGCCGGCATGTCCGGCACGTGAGCCAGGCCGGGCCCGGTCGGGTACGGGGTGATCTCCCCGGCCGGGGTGATCCACTGCCCCGGGTTGCCCGCGCTGGTCCAGCCGGTCTGCGCCCCGGCCAGGTGCAGCACGGCCCGGTTCTGTGGGTACGGCGCCGGGCCGTCCAGTGGGCCCAGGCCGGCTCCCTCGACGGTGTCGTCGACCGGTAGGAACAGCTCGCCGGACCGGCCGGTGGGGAGCTGGTTGATGAACTTCACCCGGACCGGTCGACCCCGACGGGCGCTGATCATCGGCCCGAGGTGCCAGGGCCGCTCCGGAGGCGCCACCGTGTTGTGTCCGGCCGGGTCGGTGCCAAGGTTCAGTTGCCGGTAGCCGCGCAGCCGGGTGACCGGCAGGTCCCGGTGCAGCCGCTGCGCGTACTCCTGCAGGCCGATCTCGTAGTAGTCGCAGCCCGGATAGCTGATGGTGTCCGGCACCGCCACCGGCAGGTGGCTGCCGAGCTCGCCGCGGCCGGGCTGGCCCGGGACGGGCAGTGGGTCGACGAACTTGCGCAGCCCGGTCCCGGCCACCACCTGCCCGTCGGGGCCCCGGGTCGGGCGAGGGCTGTGGGCGAAGTTCGGTACCGGGCCGAAGTAGCGGGGCACGACGGCCGGGTCCAGGCTCGGCGTGACGACGGCCTCGTCGGTGGTACGCGGGGTCGGCACGGACGCGGCCCGGCTGTCGGCCTCGGTGTCGCGGGTGGTCCGCTCGAAGAAGGTGGAGCGGAGTCTGCGGAACATCGCCATGACTCTCCCCGGTTCGGGGCGCGAGGTCCGCCACCCCGGCGTGGGGGACCTCGGCACTCTGCTGACGGTCGGTGAGCGCTCAACCGCAGCATGCGACTCCGGCGGCCGGTTAGGAATTACCCAATCGTCCGTTTCTGCCGTGGATCCCGTCTGGCGAGAGCCTGGTCAGCCGGATGATGAGGGGCGCGGGAGTTCGGGCTGACAGACCGGGCACCAGTAGGTGACCCGTTCGCCGAGCTCCTCCTTGCGGATGGCCGTGCCGCAGCGGCGGCAGGGCTGAGCGCGGCGGCCGTACACGTAGCTGGTCTGCCCCCGGTGCAGTGAGCCGGTGCTGCTCTGCGTCCACCGGCCCCGGTTGGCGGCGAGCAGCCGCTGGGAGAGGGCCACCAGGCCCGGCAGGTCGGGCACTTTCTCGACCGGGGTCCACGGTGACACGCCCCGCAGGAACAGCACCTCGCACTTGTAGAGGTTGCCCACACCGGCCAGGTTGCGCTGGTCGAGCAGCGCCTCGCCGATGGTCTGCTCGGGGTGGTCGGCGAGCCGACGGACCGCCTCGGCCGGGTCCCAGTCGGCGCCGAGCAGGTCGGGGCCGAGGTGGCCGACCAGGTGGCCCTCGTCGGCGGTCGGCACCAGGGTCAGGTCGTGCAGGTGGTAGCCGACCGCGACAGCGCCAGGGCTGCGCAGCACCACCCGGATCAGGTGCGCGGGCCGTCCGCTCCAGCGTTCCCCCGGGGCGTACGCCCGCCAGGCGCCGTCCATCCGCAGGTGGGAGTGCAGGGTCCAATGCTCCCCGGTCGGGGCGTCGAATCGCAGCAGCAGGTGTTTGCCCCGGCTGGCCGACTCACGGACGGTCCAGTCGGTCAGGTCCGTGGTCGCCAGCTGCGGCACCCGGAAGTCACTGCCGGTGATCCGCGCGCCGGCCAGCGCACGCTGCAGCACGCGCGCGGTGTTCCAGACGGTGTCGCCTTCGGGCACCCTGCCATCCTCCCTCTTTCGAGCAAGATTCGCATGTGTCGCTATTTGTACTCAGGTTCCTCATGATCTACCGACATGCGAAGGTCAGGGGGTTCTGAGGAGAATGCCCATGACGCGACCCTCTTGTCGTATCCCATCCGTCGCCCTCATCGCCACCCTCGCACTTCTGCTCGCCGCAGCGCTGCTACCCGCCGGCGGCCCTGCCCCGGCCGCACCCGGCGGCGCTCCGATCACTCTCGTCGCCGCCGCGCCCGGCGACGAACGGTGGAGCGTCGACCTCACCATCGTCGACCGCGACGATGTCAACGTCCGGCGTAGCGCCGCCGGCCTCCGCCTGCGGGATGCCCGCGCCAACGGGCGCGGCGCCCGCAGCCCGCACAGTGCTGTCGCCGAGGGGATGCTGCTGGCCGCTCCCCGTACTCTCGCCCGGCCGGCCACCCGGGTCCGCGCTGAGATCAACGCCGCAGTTCCGGCAGGGGCGACAGTGGAGGCGCAGGTTCGCGGCTGGCGGGCCGCCGGCTGGACGGAGTGGCGGGCGGCCACCACCGGCGCGGTCTTCGACCGGCCGGTCACCAGGGTGCAGACCCGGGTGGTGCTCACCGCCCCCGACGGCGGCGCCACGGCGACGGCACGGAGCGTGCGGCTCACCGCCGACGCGAACGTCGCCGTCTCCGCCGCCACGCCCGGCCGCACCTACCGGGTGTACGCCACCCGTATCGGCCTGGTCGGCGAGCTGACCGCCAACGGCCGTACCGTGCAACCCCGGGACCACTTCGCGGCGCTGCCGTCGCGGCGGGGGCTCTCCCCGTTGAACACCGGCGACTACACAGTGCGGGTCTGCACCACCAGCGGCTCCCGCTGCGAGTACGCCCCGGTCTGGGACGTCGGGCCGTGGAACACCCGCGACGACTACTGGAACCCCTCGTCGGTTCGGGAGAACTGGAAGAACCTGCCGCAGGGCCGGCCCGAGGCGCAGGCCGCGTACCAGTCCGGCTACAACGGCGGACGGGACCAGTTCGGGCGGACCGTGCTCAACCCGGCCGGCATCGACCTGGCCGACGGGACGTTCTGGGACGGGTTGCTACTGACCACCAACTCCTGGGTGGACGTCGCGTACCTGTGGACCGGAGGGGGGCCGCGCGGTGTCGTCGGTGACGGGCCGCTCAACATCCGCACCGGGGCCAGCACGTCGTACGCGACGCGAGGCCTCGCTGCCCGGCTGGCCCACGTGCCGATCCAGTGTTACGTCACCGGTCAGTCGGTCGCCGGCCCCTACCGGACCACCACCCGCTGGAACCGTCTGGTCAGCGGCCAGTACGTCAGCCACGCATACATCTCCAGCGTGTACGGCGGCAGCGTGCCGGTCTGCTGAGCCACGCTCACCCCGTCGGGCGCTCCGTCGATGTCAGGGGCGCTCGTCGGGGCGAGCCGTGCGCACCATGTCCTGGTAGCGCGGGTGGCTGGCGCCGTAGACGGCGTAGTTGAGGCGGGCGTGCGTCAGGCTCAGGTCGCCGTTGGGGCCGCCCCGGACGGCGTCGGCGTCGGCGTCGGTCTGGCCGTCGTCGGTCCAGAAACAGACGGGGCAGGTCCCCCCGCCGGTTCGGGATGCACAGCAGGGACAGCCCACAGGAACCACATGCTCACCCACCGGAGAAGCATTCCACAGTCGAACATCAGCCCGATACCCGCAGGAGGTCCCCCGGGAAGGCGGCGAGGAGGTCCGCGGCCCGCCCGCCGTTGACCGCGACCGCCACCAGACCGGCCGAGTCGACGTAAGCCACCAGGCCTCCGGCCGGGGCGTCGCCGAAGGTGCGCCCGTGCACCGCCGCGAGGGTCGGCGTCGGTCCCGGCGGACCCACCCGGAGCGTGGCCGGCAGCCGATCGAGCAACTCGGCCGGCGCGGCAAGTTGGACGTTGCCGAAGTGGTCCACTGTCAGCACCTCGGCGGTGAAGCCCTCGGCGTCCCGGGACACCGTCGGCGCCGGGAGTCGCACCAGCCCGGCGGGATCGACAGGTGGGCCCGCCTCGGCCAGCGGTGCGCCGAGCGCCAGCCGGGCCGCCGCCGGTGCGAAGACGTCCCGGCCGTGGAACGTGGCGGACACCTCAGCGGCCAGCCAGCGCGGCTCGGTCAGCTCGACCGCGCCGGTCACCCCACCGAGCGCGGTGGCCGCGTCCAGCAGCAACCCGTTGTCCGGTCCGACCAGCAGTCCGCCCGGGGTGGCCAGCGCGACCCCCCGCCGGGCGGTGCCCACACCCGGATCGACCACCGCCACGTGCACTCCCACCGGCAGGTACGGCACGGTCTGCGCCAGTACGGCAGCACCGCGCCGGACATCAGCCGGCGGGACCAGGTGGGTCACGTCGATCACCCGTGCGGCCGGTGCGATCCGGGCGATGACCCCGTGGCAGGCGGCCACGAAGCCGTCGGTGAGGCCGTAGTCGGTGGTCAGCGAGATCCAGGGCGCGGCGGACATGCCCGCAGGCTAGTGGAACCTGCGCCGTGCTGGCGGATACGGGACAGCGCAGTGGCCGACCGGCCCCTCCCGCCGCGGGAAGAGGTTGTGCAGACTGCCCTGGTGACAACTCGGAACCTCCCCGCAGTCGGAATCCTGCTGGTCGCCGTCGCCCTCAGCGCCGGTTGTGGCAGTGACGACGACGGCAACCCGACCGCGACCCCGTCCGTCTCGTCCGAGGCGGCCCCGACCGGCCTGCCGACGCCCCAGGCCGCACCCAGTGCCGACGGCGCGACCCCGCCCCCCGCTGCCCAGGGCACGACGCAGCGACGGCCGGCCAGCCCGCCGCCGGTGGTGCTGCCCAAGCGTCCGGCCAGCGCGCCCGGCGCGAAGCAGGTCGTCGACGCTTTCCGTGCCGCCGGCCTGAAGGTGCCGCACCCGAAGGACCGCTCGGTCGACTGCGGGCCGGACGGCCTCGGCCTGGGCTGTTCCGAGCTGATCGCCACCGACGCCGTAACCGTGTACGTCTTCCCGGACGAGACCAGCGCCAGTGACATCGCGGAGACGTGGGGTGGCCAGTCGTACCGGCGCGGCGCGGTGGTGTTGAACTACCTGGAGGCGAAGACCCCGGCCGCCGACCGCCCCGGCTACGAAAAGGCCCTCGACAGGCTGGGCTGAGCCACCGGCGTGGCCGGAGCATGTTGTTCTTTTGACCGTGATGTCTGTGAGTCATCGTGATGACTCACAGACATCAAGCTCTCTGCGGAATTGCCCTCGGCGGGTCCTCGGCGGGTCAGCCGCGCAGGCGTAGGCCCCGGGGGGTGGCCCGGAAGCCGGCGGCGGTCAACGCGTCCCGCAGCGGCGACGAGTGCACCGCCTCGCCGTCGGCCCGCTCCACCGACATCGCGCCCAACGCCCCCGAGTGGACGGCGTCGGCGAGCGCCTTGCCGGCTGCGGCGAGCGCGTCGGTGTCGTCGGTGAAGGAGAGCAGCGTTCGGCCGCCGCGTTCGACGTAGAGGACGAGGTCTCCGCCGACCTGCACCACCAGGGCACCCGCCTTGCGACCGGCCCGGTGCCCGGTCGCCGGGGTGGCGCCGTCGCCGGAGTCGATCACCCGTTCCGGCCAGGGCAGCGCCGCACCGTACGGGTTGGCCGGGTCGGTCGCGGCGAGCACCGTCGCCACCGCGCCCCGACCCCGGGCGCCGTCGGTCGGCTCGGCCAGCGCGCGCAGCCGGTCCACAGCACCGGGTACGGCGAACTGCGCCGCCCCGAGCCCTTCGACGAAGTAACCCCGGCGGGCCGCGCCGCGCTCCTCCAGCGCCGACAGCACCGGGTAGACCGCCGAGAACCCACCGACCACCTGCTCGGCCATCACCGCGCCCCGGGTGACCACCCCGTGCCGCTCCAGCAGCAGGTCGGCGAGCGCGGCGGCCCGCCGGGTCGGGTCGAGGTCCCGCGCCGGAAGACGCGACCAGCGGCCGGCGACCGTCGGCGGGCCACCCCGGGTCGGCAGCGCCACCCGACCGGGCCGCCGGTAACGGGTGCGGGGCGCGGACGGCCGGGAGCGGTGCGCGCCGCCGGCGCCGAGCACCGCGCGTAGCGGGGCGAGGGTGTCGTTGCTGAGGTAGCCCGCCCAGACCAGGTCCCAGATCACAGCGGTCAACGCGGCGTCGTCGGTCGACCCGACCCGGTCGGCCAGCGGGCGGAAGAAGAGCGCCTGCCCGTCGCCGAGCGCGTCGAGCACCGCGTCGTGCAGCGGGGTACGGGTCAACGCCTCGTCGGGCGGCGGGAGCAGCAGCGGTGCGGCGTCCGCGTACGCCAGGGTTACCCAGCCGTCGCCCCCGGAGATCGCGCCCGACCCCGCCCAGAGCACCTCCCCGCTGGCGCACAGCTCGTCCAGCTGGGCGGGGGAGTAGTCAGCGACCCGGGCGGGCAGCACCAAGCGTTCCAGAGCTGACGCCGGAACCGCAGTGCCCTGCAACTGCTCCACGGTGGCGGCCAGCGCCTCCACACCTCGGGCGGACGAGCCGACCTGCTGCCAGCGCGGCAGGAACGTGGCGAGGGCCCGGGGCGGCACCGGCTCGATCTCCCGGCGCAGCGCCGCCAGCGAGCGACGACGCAGCATCCGCAGCACCTCGGCGTCACACCACTGGGCGCCGGCCGAATCCGGTGTGAACTCCCCGGAGACCACCCGCCCTGTGGCGCCGAGTCGGCGCAGCGCCTGCTCGACGACGAACACACCGAGCCCGAACCGGGCCGCGCAGCTCGCCGCGGCGAACGGCCCGTGGGTGCGGGCGTAGCGGGCCACCAGGTCACCGAGCGGATCGGCCACCGGGGCGAGGTACGCCTCAGCCACCCCCATCGGCAGCGCCACGCCGAGGGCGTCGCGCAGGCGGGCGGCGTCCTCGACACCCACCCAGCGCTGCTCGCCCGCGATCCGGACCCGCAGCACCCGGCGGGTGGCCTCCAGCTCACTGAGCCACGTCTCCGGCACACCCCGCTCGGTCAACTCGGCGTCGCTCAGGTCACCGAGCACCCGCAGCAGCTCGACGACGTCCTCGGCGTCGCGGGGGCGGCGCTGCTCGGTCAGCCACCGCAGTTGCCGGTCGGTCTCGGTGAGCACCGCCGGGTCGAGCAACTCCCGCAGGTCGACACGGCCGAGCAGCTCGCCGAGGAGCGTGGAGTCGAGGGCGAGTGCGGCGGCGCGGCGCTCGGCCAGCGGGGCGTCACCCTCGTAGAGGAACGCGCCGACATAGCCGAAGAGCAGCGACCGCGCGAACGGCGACGGCGCGCTGGTCTCCACCTCGACCAGCCGCACCTTGCGGGTGGCCAGGTCGCGCATCAACCCGGCCAGCGCCGGCTGGTCGAAGACGTCCTGGAGGCACTCCCGGGCAGCCTCCAGGGTGACCGGGAAGTCCGCGTACTCGCGGGCGACGTCGAGCAGTTGCGCGGCCCGCTGCCGTTGCTGCCAGAGCGGTTGGCGACGCCGCGGGTCGCGGCGCGGCAGCAGCAGGGACCGGGCGGCGCACTCCCGGAAACGGGCGGCGAACAGGGCGGAGGTGCCGACCGACTCCTCCACGAGCTGGGCGATCTCGTCGGGCTCGAAGACCACCACGTCGGCGCCGGGCGGCTCGTCGGCGGTGTCCGGAAGACGCACCACGATGCCGTCGTCGGAGGGCATCACCTGGGCGTCGACCCCGTACCGCTCGGCCAGCCGGCGGCCCACCGCGAGGGCCCAGGGTCCGTTGACCCGGGCACCGAGCACGCTGTGCACGGCTAGCCGCCAGTCACCCAGCTCGTCGCGGAACCGCTCGACCACCACCGTGCGGTCGTCGGGCAGCGAGCGGGTGGCCTCCCGCTGCTCGCGCAGGTAGGCCATCAGGTTGTTGGCGGCCCAGTCGTCCAGCCCACCGTCGCGCAGCGCGGCCACTGCCGCCTCGTCGGTCTGGCGCAGCAGGGTGCGGACCCGGGCGCCGATCGCCCGGCCCAGCTCCACCGGCCGGCCCAGCTGGTCGCCCTTCCAGAACGGCATGCGGGCGGCCTGCCCCGGGGCGGGCGAGACCAGCACCCGGTCCGGAGTGATCTCCTCGATCCGCCAGGAGGACGAGCCGAGCAGGAAGACGTCACCGACCCGGGACTCGTAGACCATCTCCTCGTCCAGCTCGCCGACCCGGGCGGCCCGCTCGGCGCCGGCCAGGAAGACCCCGAACAGACCCCGGTCGGGGATGGTTCCACCGCTGGTCACCGCGAGGCGTTGCGCCCCCTGGCGGCCGGTGAGCACATCGGTGGCCCGGTCCCAGACGAGCCGGGGGCGCAGCTCGGCGAACGCCGTGGACGGGTAGCGGCCGGAGAGCATGTCGAGCACGGCGTGCAGCGCCGAGTCGGGCAGCTCGGCGAAGGGCGCGGCCCGGCGGACCAGCACGGCCAGGTCGCCCAGCGTCCACGGCTCCAGCGCCACCATCGCCACGATCTGCTGGGCCAGCACATCCAACGGGTTGCGCGGGTAGTGCAGCTCCTCGATCGCTCCGGCGGTCATCCGCTCGGCGACCACCGCGCAGGAGAGCAGGTCGCCGCGGTGCTTGGGGAAGACCACCCCCCGCGAGACCGCGCCCACCTGGTGCCCGGCCCGGCCGACCCGTTGCAGACCGGCAGCCACGCTGGGCGGCGCCTCGATCTGCACCACCAGGTCGACAGCGCCCATGTCGATGCCGAGCTCCAGGCTGGAGGTGGCCACCACCGCCGGGAGCTGGCCGGACTTGAGCGCTTCCTCGATGTGCTTGCGCTCCTCCCGGGAGACGCTGCCGTGGTGGGCGCGGGCGATCACGGGCGCCGCGCCGGTGGCCGCGCCGGACTGGGCCATCACCTCGGCCGGCGGCCGGTTGCGCAGCGGACCGGCGGGACCGCCCCAGCGCTGCGCGCCGGATGCCGGGTCACCGTCGCCCGCCGGGTCGTCGCCGGCCGGCAACCCCTCCGGTACGCCGATCGCGCCCTCGACCGACGCGGATGCGGCCACCGCCTCGGCGGCCAGCTCGTTGAGTCGGGCGCAGAGGCGCTCGGCGCTACGCCGGGAGTTGGTGAAGACGATGGTCGAGCGGTGCTGCCCGATGAGGGTGAAGACCCGTTCCTCCACGGCCGGCCAGATCGACGCCCGACGTGGCCCGGGGCCGCCGAGGTCGTCCTCCGGTGGCTGCTCCTGCTCGTCCAGGCGGGTCATGTCCTCCACCGGGACCTCGACGCTGACCTCGATGGTCTTCAGGGTGGCCGGCTGCACCACGTCGACCGGGCGGGCGCCGCCGAGGAACTGCGCACAGGCGTCGATCGGCCGGACGGTGGCCGAGAGGCCGATGCGCTGCGCCGGGGCGGGCAGCAGCTCGTCGAGGCGTTCGAGAGAGAGGGCGAGGTGGGCGCCGCGTTTGCTGCCGGCCACCGCGTGCACCTCGTCGACGATCACCGTCTGGATGCCGCGCAGCGAGTCGCGAGCCGCGGAGGTGAGCAGCAGGAACAGCGACTCGGGCGTGGTGATGAGGATGTCCGGTGGGGTGCGGGCGAAGGCGCGTCGCTCGTCGGCGGGCGTGTCGCCGGTGCGCATGCCGACGGTGATGTCGGGCGGTGCGACGCCCAACCGGGTGGCCGCCTGCCGGATGCCGGCCAGCGGGGCGCGCAGGTTGCGCTCCACGTCGACGGCGAGAGCCTTGAGCGGGCTGACGTAGAGCACGCGGCACCGCTGGCGGGCCTCGGCCGGTGCTGGCTCGCTGGCGAGTCGGTCCAGTGACCAGAGGAAGGCCGCGAGCGTCTTGCCCGAGCCGGTGGGCGCCACGACGAGCGCGTTGCGCCCGGCGGCGACCGACCGCCAGGCGCCGGTCTGCGCGGCGGTCGGGGCGGCGAAGGCGTTGTCGAACCAGGCGCGGGTGGCCGGGCCGAACCCGGCCAGCACCGCGCCGGCGTCTGCGTCTGCCCCGGTCACCGGTCCATCGTGCCCCGCGGGTCCGACATCCACGAGCGACCTCACGACGGAATGAACCAGCAAAAGGCAAAAAGCGTGGAAGGTGCGCTTAATACGTTAAGTCTCACTTAACTGTTTGCTTCTAAGGAGCAACATAAAGTAACTTCACTCGCAACGCGAACCGGGGTGAGGGGATTTGATGGCCGGCGAGCAGCGCACCGTCGAACCGGGCACCGACGTGCTGATTCGCAAGGTCGACAGCCACCTCGCCGCGCTCCGCGCCGGCCTGCACGGCCCCGAGCTCGAGCTCGCAGAACGCCTCGCCCACTGTCTACGCCAGATGGTTCTCTGCACCGCCCAGGCCAGCGCCGCCGACCGGGGTCAGGTCCGCGTGGCAGTGCACTACTTCGTGCTGCGTCGCGAGAGCCGTGGCCGCCTGCTGTCGGTGCGTTCGCTGACCGCCGCCGAGCGGGTCGTCGACCGGGTCGCCCGCCAACTCGGCCGCCCCGACCTGCTGGCCGAGCTGCGCCGCGACCGCCCCGCACCCGGCGACGCGCAACCCCTCAACAACGCCCTCCTGACCTGACAACCCCGCCCCGCCCCACCCCCGTCAATCAAAAGTCCCCGTCACCGGCCCACCCGCACCCCCACCCCCACCCCGCGCCCGCGAGCCCCGCCTGTGCCCTGCGCCCCACTGGCGCCCCGCCTGTGTCCCGCGCCCCGCTCGCTCCCCGCGCCCCGCTCGCTCCCCGCGCCCCGCTCGCTCCCCGCGCCGCACCCCGCCTGTGCCTCGCGCTCCGCTCGCTCCCCGCGCGCTCCGCTCGCTCCCCGCGCCCGCCCGGGCCTCGCGCGCCCGCCCGGGCCTCGCGCCTCCGCCCGCGCCCCGTACCCCTCCCCGCCGCCCGCGCCCCCCGTCCTGCCCGCCCGCCCCCACCCCTCGTCCTGCCCGCGCCCGCCCCCACCCTCGTCGATCAAGGAGTTGTGGTGGGTGACAAGTGCCCCGTGAAAGACCAAATCGGGCACCACAGCTCCATGATCGACCGGGGTGCGCTGCTCGTTCCCCGCGATCTTGCACTTGCTGTCGTGGCATAGCGGGCATTCCGCGCGAGTCGACATCCGAAACTGCAAGATCGGCGCGAGCGGGGGAGAACGGGGGTGGGTGGGGGTCAGGGTGGTGTGGAGTTGGAGGGCTTGGGGGGACGAATTCTGGCAAAACCGCCCGGCGGGGGAGGAACTGGCGTCTGATCGCTGCTAGGCGCCACCGCTGCCACGGGCGTCGGCCATGTCGATCGGGAGCGCAGGTGCTGGTACTGCTCATCCTCCATCTCGTGGCGGCCCTCGCCGCGCCCCTGCTCGTCCGCCGGTGGGGTCCGCGCGCGTGCTACCCGCTGGCGCTCGCGCCGGCTGCCGCGTTCTGCTGGGCGGTGGCCCGCACTCCGGCCGTCGCCGACGGCGGGGCGGTGGTCGAGACGTACCCGTGGATCCGGCAGTTGGGCCTCGACATCGCGTTCCGGCTCACCACGCTGTCCTGGCTGATGACGCTGCTGATCGGCGGCGTCGGCACGCTGGTGCTGGTCTACAGCGCCCGGTATTTCGGTGCCGGTTCCAGCGGGCTGGCGCGGTTCGTCGCGGTCCTGGTCGCCTTCGCGGGCGCGATGCTCGCGCTGGTCTTCGCCGACGACCTGCTGCTGCTCTACGTCGGCTGGGAGCTGACCACGATCTTCTCGTACCTGCTGATCGGGCACAGCACCGAACGGCGGTCCAGCCGTTGGGCGGCGGCGCAGGCGTTGACAGTCACCACGCTGGGCGGACTCGCCATGCTGGTCGGCTTCATCATGCTAGGCGAACACGCCGGCACCTACCGCTGGTCGGAGATCAGCCAGCAGCCTCTGCCCGGAGGCGGGTACCTGGTGGGCGCCGTGCTGCTGATCCTGGCCGGCGCGCTGTCCAAGTCGGCGGTGCTGCCGTTCAGCTCGTGGCTGCCGGTCGCGATGGCGGCACCCACGCCGGTCAGCGCCTACCTGCACGCCGCCGCCATGGTCAAGGCCGGTGTCTACCTGGTCGGGCTGCTCGCGCCGGTGCTCGCCACGGTCGGCCCGTGGCGGCCGCTGGTGCAGGTCGCCGGTGTGGCGACCATGCTGCTCGGCGGGTGGGCCGCGCTGCGTCAGACCGACCTCAAGCTGCTGCTGGCGTACGGGACGGTCAGTCAGCTCGGCCTGCTGGTGGCTGTGACCGGCTCGGGCACGCCCGACGCCGCGCTGGCCGGCACCGCGATGCTGCTGTCGCACGCCCTGTTCAAGGCGGCGCTGTTCCTGGTCGTCGGCATCATCGACCACGGTGCCGGCACCCGTGACCTGCGCGAGCTGTCCGGGGTGCGGCACTGGTCCCGGCCGCTGTTCGTGGTCGCAGTGCTGGCCGCGGCGTCGATGGCCGGTGTGCCGCCGCTGGTCGGCTTCGTGGCCAAGGAGGCGGTGTTCGCGGCGTTCACCGACCAGCCGGTGCTCCTCACCGGCCTGGTCGCCGGGACGGTGCTCACCGTCGCGTACAGCGCCCGCTTCCTCTGGGGCGCGTTCGCCGACCGGCCGGGTGTGGCGCCAGTCCCGCCGGGGTCGATCGCCGCGTCGATGCTGGTCCCGCCCGCGGTGCTCGCCGGTGTCGGTCTGCTCGCCGGTCCGGCCGCGAGCGTGCTGGACGACCTGCTGCGCCCGTACGCCGATCTGCTCGGCGGTGTCGACGCGCACCTGGCGCTCTGGGCCGGACCGACCCCGGCGCTCGGCCTGTCCGTGCTGGCGCTCGTCGGTGGCGGTCTGCTCTTCGCCGTGCGCGGGCCGCTCGCCCCGGTGCTGGCCCGACTCCGGTCACCGGTGGGGGGCAACCAGGGGTACGAG
This sequence comes from Micromonospora sp. NPDC005205, assembly GCF_040608275.1. Lineage (NCBI taxonomy): Bacteria > Bacillati > Actinomycetota > Actinomycetes > Micromonosporales > Micromonosporaceae > Micromonospora > Micromonospora sp. NPDC005205. The sequence continues at coordinate 15,205 of NZ_JBEXHV010000022.1, read as the reverse complement.
TGGGCGGTCGGCCGGTTCGACCGGCTGGCCATCGAGGTCACCAGCGCGACCCAGCGTGGCTCACTGCCGCAGTATCTGGGCATCATCCTGGTGACACTGGTGCTGGTGCCGGGTGCGGCGATGCTTTCCGCCAGCCCCTGGCGGGCGCGGATTCCACTCTGGGACAGCGCGCTGCAACCGGTGGTCGTCGTGGTGATCGCGGTGGCGGCGGTGCTGGCGGTCGGTGCCCGCCGCCGGCTGACCGCGATGCTGCTGGTGGGCATGACCGGCTACGGCACGGCGATGTTGTTCGTGCTGCACGGAGCGCCCGACCTGGCGCTCACCCAGTTCCTGGTGGAAACCGCGACGATCGCGGTCTTCGTGCTGGTGCTGCGTCGCCTGCCGGAGCGGTTCTCGGCCCGCCCGCTGCGCCGTACCCGTTGGGTCCGTCGGGTGATCGGGGTGGCGGCGGGTGTGGTGGCCGCCGGGTTGGCCCTCACCGCCGTCGGGGCACGCCGGGCGCCGGACATCTCCGCCGCCTTTCCGGATCTGGCGGTGGTGCACGGGTACGGCCGCAACGTGGTCAACGTGACCCTTGTCGACATCCGGGCCTGGGACACGATGGGCGAGCTGGCGGTGCTGGTGGTGGCCGCGACCGGGGTGGCCAGCCTGATCTTCGAGCGCTCCCGCACCGGGCCGCGGCCGCGCCGGCCCGGTGCCGAGCAGGAGGAGGGCGGACGCGGCCGGCCGGTGTGGCTGCGCGGTGGCCCCACCCTCTACGAGGAGCGCCGCTCGATCGTGTTGGAGGTGGTCATCCGGCTGATCTTCCACACCGTGGTGCTGTTCTCGCTGTTCCTGCTCTTCTCCGGGCACAACGCGCCGGGCGGCGGGTTCGCCGGCGGGCTGGTGGCGGGTCTCGCCCTGGTGGTGCGCTACCTGGCCGGCGGCCGGTACGAGCTGACCGAGGCGGCCCCGATCGGCGCTGGCGCGATCCTCGGCGCCGGGCTGGCCATGGCGGTGGGCAGTGGTGTGGTGGCGCTGCTGCTCGGCGGGTCGGTGCTGGAGAGCGCGAAGGTCGACCGAACCCTGCCGCTGATTGGCGACGCCCATCTGGTCACGTCGCTCTTCTTCGACATCGGCGTGTACCTGGTGGTGATCGGGTTGGTCCTGGACATCCTGCGCAGCCTCGGTGCCGAGGTGGACCGGCACATCGAGGCCACTGGAACGGCCAGCGGCGGGTTGGCCGTCGACAAGGGGGACCGGGCGTGAGCGCGAGGAGTGAGCCGGGTTTGCGAGCCCCGCAGTCGCGAACAGGGGTGGCGCGGTGAGCGCGAGGAGTGAGCCGGGTTTGCGAGCCCCGCAGTCGCGAACAGGGGTGGCGCGGTGAGCGCGAGGAGTGAGCCGGGTTTGCGAGCCCCGCG
>NZ_JBEXHV010000022.1:0-13708 GCF_040608275.1 Micromonospora sp. NPDC005205 | reverse complement strand
GCAGTCGCGAACAGGGGTGGCACGGTGAGCGCGAGGAGTGAGCCGGGTTTGCGAGCCCCGCAGTCGCGAACAGGGGTGGCGCGGTGACGAGGAGCGGTGCGGGGCCGACGTTGGTGCTGGTGCTGGCCGTCGCGGTGCTGGTCGGGTGCGGGGTGATCCTGCTGTTGGAGCGCAGCCTGACCCGGATCCTGCTCGGGGTGATCATGCTCGGCAACGGGGTGAACCTGTTGATCCTGTTGGGCGGGCGGTCGGGTGCGGCGCCGATCGTCGGCACGGGCCCGGTGGAGCGGATGAGCGACCCGCTGCCGCAGGCGATGGTCCTGACCTCCATCGTGATCACCTTCGGGTTCACCGCGTTCCTGCTCGCTGTGGCGTACCGCAGTTGGTATCTGTCCGGGGACGACGAGGTGCCCGACGACCTGGAGGACAGGCAGATCATCCGCCGGGCCGGACGCAACGAGGTGGGTACTGTCGATCACGGTGGCGAGGGCCCGAACGGAGACCCGGAACAGGTCGATCCCGAGCCGGCCCGCCGACGGCTACGACGCGGGGACGAGTCGTGATGCGCGCCCTGGTGCCGCTGCCGGTGGTGGTGCCGCTGCTCGGTGCGGCGCTGACCCTGCTGCTGGCCGGGAAGCCCCGAATCCAGCGAACGATCAGCGTGCTGTGTCTGAGCGGCACGCTCACGGTGGCTGTGGTGCTGCTGGTGCAGGCGTACCGGCACGGGCCGGTGGTGGTGGCGGTCGGGGGGTGGCCGGCGCCGGTCGGCATCGTCCTGGTGGCCGATCAGCTGGCCGCGCTGATGGTCGTGGTCTCGTCGGCGGTGACGCTGTGCGTGTTGCTGTACTCGGTCGGCCAGGGCGGCAGCGAGACGATTGAGAGCTCCCCGGTGTCGATCTTCCACCCGACGTACCTGGTGCTCACGGCGGGTGTCACGAACGCGTTCCTGGCCGGTGACCTGTTCAACCTCTTCGTCGGGTTCGAGATCCTGCTGGCCGCCAGCTTCGTGCTGATCACTCTGGGGGGCACGGAGACCCGGATCCGGACCGGGTCGACGTACGTGGTGGTCAGCATCCTCTCCTCGATGATCTTTCTGATGTCGGTGGGTCTGGTGTACGCGGCCACCGGCACACTCAATCTTGCCCAGCTCGCCCAGCGTCTCGACGACCTGCCCGGCGGTGTCCGACTGGCCCTGGAGCTGATGTTGCTACTGGCCTTCGCGATCAAGGCGGCGGTCTTCCCGCTGTCGGCCTGGCTGCCGGACAGCTACCCCACCGCACCGGCTCCGGTCACGGCCGTCTTCGCGGGCTTGCTCACCAAGGTGGGCGTCTACGCGATCATCCGCACCGAGACGTTGCTGTTTCCGGGTGGGCGTGCCCACATCCTGCTCATGGTCGTCGCCGGGCTGACCATGGTGATCGGCATCCTCGGCGCGGTGGCCCAGTCCGACCTGAAGCGACTGTTCTCGTTCACCCTGGTCAGTCACATCGGCTACATGATCTTCGGGGTGGCGTTGAGTACCGTGGCCGGCCTCTCCGGCGCGATCTTCTACGTGGTGCACCACATCACCATCCAGACCACGCTGTTCCTCGTCGCCGGCCTGGTCGAGGAGCGTGCCGGCAGCACCGACCTGCGTCGTATCGGCGGGTTGGCCCGGGTGGCGCCGCTGCTGGGTGTGCTCTTCTTCATCCCGGCCATGAATCTCGCCGGCGTACCACCGTTCTCCGGCTTCCTCGGCAAGCTCGGCCTGCTCCAGGCCGGGGTGGCCGCCGGCGGGCCGCTGCCCGGCGTGCTGGTCGCGGCCGGCACGCTGACCAGCCTGCTCACCCTGTACGTGGCGTCCCGGGTGTGGAACATCGCCTTCTGGCGCGCGCCCCGGCTGGCCACCAGCGAGCCGGGGATCCAGCTGCCGAAGCTGATGGTGGGCGCCACAGTGGCCCTGGTCGCCCTCGGGCTGGCGTTGACAGTGCTGGCCGGTCCGCTCTTCGACGTCACCACCGACGCGGCTTCGGACCTGCGGCTGCGCACCCCGTACGTCCGTGCCGTGCTGCCGGGCGGTGTGCCGTGACCGGCCCCCCGGAGCCGGCTCCCGACACCCCCGGGTCCGCCGTGGTGGGGCGAGGGCGGCTCGGGCGCTGGCGGGACCAGGCGGTGGCGCTCGGGTGGCTGGTGGTGGTCTGGATCCTGCTCTGGGGTGACGTCAACTGGGCCAACCTGATCGGTGGCCTGTTGGTGGGTGCGGCCGTGCTGGTGTTCTACCCGCTGCCGGCGGTCAGCTTCGGTGGCCGGTTGCGACCGTGGGCGCTGCTGGAGTTCGCGGGCCGGTTCGCCGTCGAGCTGGTCAGCGCGAGCCTGCACATCGCCCGGATCGCCGTGCAGCCCGGCTACCGACCGCGCGGGGCGATCATCGGGGTCCGGTTGCGGGTGGCCACCGACCTGAACCTGGCGCTCACCGCCGAGGCGGTCTCGTTGGTGCCGGGCACGTTGATTCTCGAGGTGGACCGGGACTCCGGAACTCTCTACCTGCACGTCCTGGACACCCACGGTCCCAGGGACCTGGACGTGGCCCGGGCCCGCACGCTCACCGTCGAGCGGCGAATCGTCCGCGCGATCGGCTCCACCAGCGAACTGCGCCGACTCGACGTCACCTCACCCGAGAAGGGAACCCGCCCGTGACCACCTTCCTGGCCGTCGTCCTCACCGCACTGCTGTCGGTCACCGCGCTCCTCGCGCTGGCCCGCCTCTACCGTGGCCCGTCGCTGGTCGACCGGGTGATCGCCGCGGACATGCTGCTCGCCACGATGGTCGCCGGGGTGGGCGCCGAGGCGGCGGTCAACCGGCACGCCACCACGCTGCCCGTGCTGGTGGTGCTCTCCCTGCTCGGCTTCGTGGGCTCGGTGTCGCTGGTCCGCTTCGCCGTCCGGGAGCAGCAGTGATCGCGACGATCGCGGACTGGCTCGGCGCCGGTTGTCTGGTGGCCGGCGCGCTGCTCGCCCTGGCCGCCGGGATCGGCGTACTGCGGTTCCCGGACGCGCTGTCCCGGATGCACGCGGCCACCAAACCACAGGTGCTCGGGGTGCTCCTGTTGCTGCTGGGCATCGCGTTGCGGCTGCGGTCCCCGGCGGACCTGGGCATGATCCTGCTGGTGGCGGTCTTCCAGTTGTCCACCGCGCCGGTCGCGGCGCAGATGATCGGGCGGGCCGCGTACCGGTCGGGGCGGCTTGACCGGAGCCTGCTCGACGCCGATGAGCTGGCCGAACGCGGATCAGGTGGTGGATCGGCGGGCCCGGCGTGAACGGCCCCGGGCGGCCCGGTGAACCGGACGATCCGCTCCTTCGGCCCACCCCCAGCGGAGTCCCAGCCGACGCCGATAAAATAGCGGCATGATCGACTCTTCTGCCCAGGAGGGCAGCAGTAGCCAGCCGGGTCGTGCCCGGCATATCCCCGTACCGACGACCCCGGGAGCCCTGAGCAACCCGTGTTGATCGTCGTTGGTCTCCTTCTGATCATTGTTCTTACTGCCGCCACCGGCTACTTCGTGGCGCAGGAGTTCGGCTACGTCGCCGTGGACAGGGGCAAGCTGCGCCAGCTCGCCGACGATGGCGATCCGGCCGCCGCCCGGGCCCTGACCGTCACCAGTCGGCTCTCCTTCATGCTCTCCGGTGCCCAACTCGGCATCACCGTCACCGCCCTGCTGGTTGGTTACGTCGCCGAGCCGTACCTGGGCGGCGGGCTGGCCGACCTGCTCGGCGTGGCCGGCGTCAGCGAGGCGGTCAGCCTTCCGCTGTCGGTGGCGTTGGCCCTGGTCATCGCCACCATCGTGCAGATGGTCCTCGGTGAGCTGGCCCCGAAGAACCTGGCCATCGCGCGGGCCGAGCAGTTGGCGCGGGCGCTGAGCCGCTCCACCCTCGTCTACCTGGCCGTCGCCGGACCGCTGATCCGGCTCTTCGACCGGGCCTCGGTCCGGCTGCTGCGCCGCCTCGGCATCGAACCGATCGAGGAACTGCCCAGCGGCGCCACCCCGGCGGACCTGGAGCAGATCATCGCCGAGTCCCGCGAGGAGGGCAGCCTCGACGCCGAGATGTCCACGCTGCTCGACCGAGGTCTGGACTTCCGCGAGCTGACCGCCGGCGAGGCCATGGTGCCCCGCGTCGACGTGCACACCGTCCGGGCGCACGAGCCGGTGAGCCGGGTGGTCGAGCTGCTGGACACCGGCCACTCCCGCTTCCCGGTACGCGGTGCGGAGGGCGTCGACGACGTGCTCGGCATCGTCGGTATCGCCGACGTGCTCGGCGTACCCCCGGCGGAGCGGGCCACCACCCCGGTGAGCGCGGTGGCCGGGCCGCCGCTGCTCGTACCGGAGACGTTGCCCCTGCCCACAGTGCTCGACCGCCTGCGGTCCGGGCACCGGCAGATGGCGTGCGTGGTCGACGAGTACGGCGGCTTCGCCGGCGTCATCACGCTCGAGGACATCGCCGAGGAACTGGTCGGCCCGATCCGCGACGAGGACGACCCACCGGACCGGGCACCCGCCCGGCAGGACGACGGATCCTGGGTGGTGCCGGCCCGCTGGCGGATCGACGAGGTCGCCGACAGCACCGGCATCGCCCTGCCCGAGGCCCCCGAGTACGACACCCTGTCCGGGTTGGTGATGCGGGAGCTGGGCCGGGTGCCCGAGGTCGGTGACCGATTGGAGATCAGCCTGCAACCCGAGGGCGCGGACGGCGAGGTCAACGAGGCGGAGCCCCGGGCGCTGGTCGAGGTGCTGGCCGTGGACCGGCACGTGGCCGACTCGGTGCGGTTGCAGTTGACCAAACCCGAGGTGACCGCATGAGCCCCGGGATCGCACTGTTCAGTTCGGTGATCCTGCTGGCGCTGAACGGGTTCTTCGTGGCCGCCGAGTTCGCCCTGGTGGCCAGCAAGCGCTACCGCCTGGAACAGGCGGCGGCAAACGGTGGCCGAGCGGCACGGGCCGCGTTGGATGGCGTCCGCGAGCTGTCGCTGATGCTGGCCGGCGCGCAGCTCGGCATCACGCTGTGCACCCTGGGTCTCGGCGCGCTGGCCGAGCCGGCGATCGAGCACCTGCTCAGCCCCCTGCTGCACGCGGTGGGCCTGCCGGACGCTGCCAGTCACCTGATCGCCCTGGTCTTCGCCCTCGGGGTGGTGACCTTTCTGCACCTGGTGGTGGGGGAGATGGCACCGAAGTCGTGGGCGATCACCGACGCGGAGCGCTCGGCGACGCTGCTCGCGTTGCCGTTCCGCGCCTTCGCCCGGGTTTCCCGGCCGGTGCTCTCCGCGCTGAACGCCCTGGCCAACGCGATCCTGCGGCTGTTCGGCGTCAATCAGCAGGACCAGCTCGCCCAGGTGCACGGCCCGGACGAGCTGCGGATGCTGCTGGAGCAGTCCCGGGAGCACGGGCTGCTCGGTGCTGAGCAGCACCAACTGCTGACCAGCATGCTGGAGTTGCAGGGCACGTCGGTGGCGCAGGTGATGGAACCGTTCGCCACCATGGTCACCGTCCGCCGCGACGACCCGGCCGAGCGGATCGAGGAGGTCAGCCGGGACAGCGGCCGATCCCGGCTCGCGGTGCTCGACGAGGCGGGCGACGTGTGCGGGCTCGTGCACGTCCGGGAGGCGGTACGGGTGGTCACCACCGGCCGGGTCGCCACCGCCGGGGAGCTGATGACCCCCGCGTTCACACTGCCCGCGACGTCCTCGGTCACCGAGGCGGTGGCGGCGATGCGGGCTCGACAGTCACAACTCGCGCTGGTCCGCAACGGCGGTGGCCCGGCCCGGCCGATCGGTTTCGTGGCCCTGGAGGACCTCCTGGAGGAGGTCATCGGGGAGTTCGACGACGAGACCGACACGGTGCCCCGAGGGCGGCGGTTGCGCTGACCCCTACGACCCGGCCGGGTCGAGGAGGCGCGGCCGGGTCGAGGAGGCGTGGCCAGGTCGGCGCGGCAAGCTTGAGGTCACCCCGACCGGGTAGGCGCGCCGGGTGGGGCCGGCACGGCCCCGTCCCGGGAGGGGGCGTGCGGTGCGGCTGACGGGAGTGTCCCCGGAGTCCGGTGGGACCGGGCTCTCCGTGCAGACAACGCTGCCCAACCCGAGTACCCGACCGGGCCTGCGCCTGCCCGGACGGGTGACCCTCGCTGCCGGCCCGGACAACGTGCTGGTGCGGCACATCCGACTCGGCCTGGTCACCACCGTCGAGCCGGACGACCCGTCCGCGCCCCGGCGTCTCATGCAGTTCTTCGACGTGCCGATCGCCGGCCGGTTCGTCGTACCGGCCGGTCGGCGGCGGGCTGTCGACTTCGCGTTCCCGCTGCCGTGGGAGACCCCGGTGACCACCTTCGGTGGGGTGCCGCTGCTGAGCCTGCGGATGGGTTTGCGGACCGAGGTGTCCCTCGACCCCGATCTCGACCAGGGGGCCATGGTGCCGGTCTTCGTGCACCCGATCCCCACCCAGCAGCACGTGCTGGCGGCGCTGGACACCCTCGGCTTCATGATCCGCCAGTCCGGGTTGCAGGAGGGCGGGCTGCCAGGGGTGGAACACAACCTGCCGTTGCACCAGCGCTGGGGCTACTGGGTCGGACCGCTCTACGCCGGCCCGATCACCGAGCTGGAAGTGATCTTCGTGACCAACTCGGCGGGCCTGGAGGCGATCCTCTGGATGGACCGCCGGCTGGCGCTGGCCGGCATCACCCACCAGAGCATCAGCCGGTTCCGGATCTGGCACGAGGGCGCCGACCGGCGGGACTGGGTCGCCACTGTGGACGGCTGGATCCGCCAGGCGATCAACCGACACGCCGCCGCTGCCGCGCACGCCGACTGGTCCGCGCAGATCGCGGGATCAGCCCACGTCAGCCGCCACCCCGACGAGCCGATCAAACCGGGTTACGGCCTCGGCGGCACAGCCGGCGGCGCCGGCATAGGAGGCGGTGGCTCCGGCGGCGGCGACGGCACCTGACCCGCCGCACTCGCCCCGCCCCTTCGCGCTGCCCGCGCTGCCCGCCCCGCCCCTTCGCGCTGCCCGCCCCGCCCTGCCTCGCCCCTTCGCGCTGCCCGCCCCGCCCTGCCTCGCCCCTTCGCGCTGCCCGCCCCGCGCCGCCCTCGCCGCCGACCCCGCGCTGCCCTACGGCCCCGTCGATCATGGAGTCGTGGTGGGATGAACATCCCGTTTCGCGCCTTTCATGAGGCACCACAACTCCAAGATCGACGCGTGCGGAGGACGCGACGTCGCTAACCTCCGCGATCTTGCACTTTCGGTGCCGACAAATCAGTCAACAGCGCGCATTTCGCCAACCGAAAGTGCAAGATCGCGGGCAGCCGGGCAGCCGGGCAGCCGGGCAGCCGGGCAGCCGGCCGCGCGAGCGGGCGGGCGGGAGCGGGGGCGGCGAGGCGCGGGTCAGCCGGCGGTGGCGGTGGCCAGCTTGAGGCTGAAGGCCAGGAACAGGGCTGCCACGGCGGTGGTGCCGCCGGCCGCCAGGCGGCGGCGTTGGCGGAACTGGGCGGCCAGGAAGGTGCCCGCGAAGATCAACGCGGTCAGGTAGAGCACGCTGGTCACCTGCGCGATCAGCCCGAGCAGCAGGAACGACAGCGCCGGCCACGCGTAACCGGGGTCGACGAACTGGATGAAGAACGAGATGAAGAACAGGATCGCCTTCGGGTTCAGCAGGCTGATCACCAGCGCCTTCCGGAACGGGCTGCGCATCGCCGCCGGCTCCGCGGCGTCGATGAGCCGCGGCGTGCTCGGGTCGTTGCGGTCGCGCCAGCGCCGCACGGCGCCGAGCAGCATGGTCACTCCGACATAACCGAGGTACGCGGCACCTGCGTACTTGATCACCAGGAACAGCGGCGGGTACGCCTTGAGCAGCGACGCCACCCCGGCGGCGGAGAGGAACATCAGCACCCCGTCGCCGACGAACACGCCCGCGGCGGCCCGGTAGCCGACCGCGACGCCTCGTTTGGCGGCGGTGGAGAGCACGAAGAGTGAGTTCGGCCCGGGCAGCAGGATGATGGCCACGGTGCCCAGCACGTACGTCCAGATGTCGGTGATCCCCAGCACGCCCGCCATCATCACGCCACCGGTGCCGTCCGCAGAAGTCTTTCCCGCAGCCTGGCCTGTGCGTTCGGCCACTCGTCGACGGTCATCGCGTACTGCACGGTGTCCCGCCAGGAGCCGTCCAGGCGTTGTCGGTGCATCCGCAGCACCCCTTCCCGGGTCGCCCCGAGCCGTTCGATGGCCGCCTGGGAGCGACCGTTGCGGATGTCGGTGTGCCAGGTGACCCGTACCGCGCCCAGGTCGTCGAAGGCCCGGCCGAGCAGCAGCAGCTTCGCCTCGGTGTTGATCCCGGTACGCCACCAGGGTCGGCCGAGGAAGGTGTACCCGATCGCCACCGCCCGCCGCTCCGGGTCGATCTCGTAGTAGGACGTGCTGCCCACCACCGCCCCGGTCGCCGCGCACCGCTGCACCCAGGCCACCCGCTCGCCCCGGTGCTGGGCGGCCAGGGCGGTGCCGATCACCTCGGCGGTTTCGGCGGGCGCGGAGGGCGGCGCGACGTTGAGGTGTCGCCACACTTCAGGGTCCGTGGTGGCGGCGTGCAACTCGTCGGTGTGGGTCAGGTCCAGCTGCTCCAGCCGAACGTGCTCGCCGTGCAGCGGCACCGGGTCGTGCCACGGCGTGCGGGGCGTCCGCAGGTACGCCGGCAGCGGCGCGGTGACTCCGGCGTCCGGCTCGGGTGCCCCGGCGGTCAGTCGCAGCGGCAGCACGCCGGCCCAGTGCGGCAGGTCCAGGTCGGCCTCGTCCTCGCGGACCCCGCCGGTGCGGGCCCGGACGGACACCTCGCGCAGTGGCAGCGCCAGTACGGCGGTTTCGGCCAATTCGCGACGGCTGGGCGGACGAGTGGCGGTGCTGCGTCCCGCGCCGACCTTCTCGACCAGCGCGGTGAGCATGGCGAGCTTTTCCCGCTCGTCGGTGACCAGTCGGGCGGTGCCGTGCGCGACGACCGAGCGGTAGTTGGCGCTGTGGTGGAACTGGGAGCGGGCGTAGACCAGCCCGTCGAGAATCGTCACCGCGACGCAGACCGGCAACCCGTCGTCGCCCCGGGCGGCGAGCAGCGGCCGACTGCCGGTGGAGCCGTGCAGGTAGAGCGTGTCGCCGATGCGGACGTGCAGGGTGGGCAGCACCCGTGGCTGGCCGTCGACGGTGAAGCTGAGCGCGCAGTCGTACGCCTCGTCGAGTACGGCGTGGGCGGCGGCCTGGTCGTAGCTCATCCTGTCGCGGGAGCGGTGGGGTGTGGTCCGGGCGGTGGGTGGATACATGCGCTCGCCCCTTTGTTCTAGTACAATCTCGTATTTGTGTCAGCACAGTATCAGCTCACCGGTACGACAGCCGTCGAGATTTCGGCCAGCATCGAGTCGGGCATCCGTACCGGCGCCCTGTCAGCGGGAGCCGCCCTGCCACCCGTGCGGGCGCTCGCCACCGAGCTGGGTGTCAGCCCCGCCACCGTCGCCCGCGCCTACCAGGAGCTACGCCAGCGCGGCCTGCTCGCCACCGCTGGTCGGCACGGGACCCGGGTGCGCCCCCGCCCGCCGGTGGCCGCCCGTCGCTCCGCACTGCGTCCCCCACCGTTGCCCGGCGCCCGGGACCTGTCCCGCGGTGAACCCGACCCCCGTCTGCTGCCCCCGCTGGGCCCGCACCTGGCGGCGCTCGCCAGCGAGAACGGCCCGTCGGTCGGCTACTCCGATGCCGGGGTCCTGCCCGAACTGGCCGAGACGGCCCGCGCCCGGCTGGGCGCCGACGGCGTACCGGCCGGGGAGTTGACCCTGACCGGCGGTGCGCTGGACGGCATCGAGCGGTTGCTCGGCGCCCACCTGCGCCCCGGCGACGCGGTGGCGGTCGAGGACCCGGGCTGGGCCAACCTGCTCGACCTCGTCGCCGCGCTGGGCCTGCGCCCGATCGGCGTACCAGTGGACGACGAAGGGCCGCTGGTAGCCGGGGTGGCCGCGGCGCTCGCCGCCGGAGCGCGGGCGCTGATCGTCACCAGTCGGGCACAGAATCCGACCGGTGCCGCCGTCTCCGCGGATCGCGCCGAGGCGCTGCGGACGCTACTCGCCGGCCGACGGGACCTGCTGTTGATCGAGGACGACCACGCTGCCGAACTGGCCCTCGTACCCCTGCACCCGCTCGCCGGTGCGACAGCGAGCTGGGCCTTCCTCCGCTCGGTGAGCAAGCCCTTCGGCCCGGACCTGCGGCTGGCGGTGCTGGTCGGCGACGAAACGACAGTGGCCCGGGTGAGCGGTCGTACCCGGGTCGGTGCCGGCTGGGTCTCCACAGTCCTGCAACGTCTGGTGCTCGCCCTCTGGCGGGACCCGGCGGTCACCGAGTTGGTGCAGCGGGCGGCGCAGAGCTACGAGCAGCGCCGCGAGGGGCTGCTCGCCGCGCTGGCCGAACGCGGCCTGACCGCACACGGTCGCAGCGGCATCAACGTCTGGCTGCCGGTCGCGGACGAGACCAGCACTGTGACAGCGCTCCGCGACGCCGGCTGGGCGGTGGCCCCCGGCGCGCTCTACCGGATCGCCGCCCCGCCGGCCCTGCGCATCACCGTCAGTTCCCTGGACACCGCCGACCTGGCCCCCCTCGCTGCCGCCCTGGCCCGAGCCGAAAACCCACCCCCCACCCAGGGCTTCCCCACCTGACCCCCGCCCTCGCCCCCGCGCGGCCCGCCCGCCCCCGCCCCCGCCCCCGCCCCCGCCCCGCGATCTTGCAGTTTCGGTTGGCGAAATGTCGGGCCTGTGGACGTTGGTCTGTGCAGAAAGTGCAAGATCGCGGGGATTCGGGACGGCGGGGACGGGTACGCGGGGGCCCGGAGGTGGGGGACATGGCTTCAGGTGGGGCTCGTAAGGGGATCTGGATCGCCATTGCGGTGGCGATCATCATCATCGTCATCGTGCTGATCGCGATCGCGTCCGGCGGCGACGGCGGCGGAAACGGGTACTGACGCGTCGCGGCCGGGGCGTACCCGGCGGTGAGCATCGAACGGGTATATAACAGTCGGCATGGCCGAGCAGACCGGGAGCGCTCCGGGCGCCCAGCGGTTCATCCCGCCTGACGCCGATACCATCAACGACCTGCGCACCGCCGCGGGCGGCTGCCGGGGCTGCGAGCTGTACCGGGACGCCTCGCAGACGGTCTTCGGCCGGGGTGACGAGAGCGCCCGGGTGGTGCTGGTCGGCGAGCAGCCCGGCGACATGGAGGACCAGAAGGGGCTGCCCTTCGTCGGCCCGGCCGGACGCCTGCTGCGCCGCGCGGTCGACGACGCCGGGCTGGACCCGGGTCACCTCTACCTGACAAATGCCGTCAAGCACTTTCGCTTCGAGTTGCGTGGCAAGCGGCGGATCCACCAGACCCCGGACCAGGCGCACATCACCGCCTGCCGGCCGTGGTTGGTCGCGGAGTTCGCCCGGCTGCGTGCGGAGATCGTGGTGGTGCTCGGCGCGACCGCCGCCAAGGCGCTGCTCGGCCCGTCCTTCCGGGTCACCCGGCAGCGGGGCGAGCTGCTGCCCTGGCCGGAGTCGGCGCAGCACCCCGCGGACTTCGAGCAGGTGCCGGTGGACAGTGCCGGCACCCGGGCCGACGCCCCGCAGGCTCGGCTGCTGGCCACCATCCACCCGTCCGCAGTGCTGCGGGCCGACGACCAGGACAAGGCGTACGAGGGGCTGGTCGCCGACCTGACCGTCGTCACCCGCGCCCTGCCCGCCTAGCCGGCGACCAGGGCCCACCGCGGCCCGAGCTGGCGACCAGGGCTCACCACGGCCCACGGACGGCCCACCACGGCTAATGCCCGGCGACCGCAGCCGCCCCGGCCCGAGCCGGCGGAAATTGCCGCCCGGGTCGCGCGCCGAGGCGATACCCGCCGGAAACGGCGATGCGTGAACCGCGAAACAGATCCTCTGCAGACTCATGCGAGTCGATCTTGTAGGGGAGGCCGTTATGAGCGATCAGACGCAGTCGATGGTCAGCCGGCGTGGGTTCCTGCGTACGGTCGGAATCAGCGGTGGTGCCGGAGCGATGCTCGCCACGATGGGCGCCATGGGGCTGGCCCCCAGCGCGGCGGCCTCGGTCACCCCGGCATTCCGGCCGCCGGAACCTTCCGACTTCACTCTCAGCGGGCGGTCGGGCGCCAGCGTGGTCGTGCTCGGCGGCGGCATCGCCGGGCTCACCACGGCGTACGAGTTGGGCAAGGCCGGCTATCACTGCACCGTCCTGGAGGCGCGGCACCGCGTCGGTGGGCGGAACCTGACCATTCGGGGCGGCGACGTCGAGACCGACCTCGACGGACGCACCCAGCGGGCCGGCTTCTCCGACGGGGTCTACTTCAACGCCGGGCCGGGCCGCATCGCACAGTGGATGGTCACGATGGACTACTGCCGGGAACTCGGCGTACCCATCGAGGTCTTCACCAACCAGAACGCCGACGCCTGGATCTACAACGAGTCCGCCGGGATGACCGAGCCGGTCCGGTACCGCACCGCCAAGGCCGACGTGTACGGCTACGTCTCGGAGCTGCTCGCCAAGGCCACCGACCAGGGCGCGCTGGACGCCCGGCTCACCACCGAGGACCGTGACCGGCTGCTGTCGTTCCTGCAGAGCTTCGGCGCGATCGGCGGACGGACCAGCGACTGGGCGTACACCGGGACCAACCGTCGCGGCTTCTCCGCGTATCCCGGTGCGGGTAACGACGTGGGGAGTCCGCTCGGTGCGCCGCCGGCGCTCGCCGACGTGTTCGCCAGCAACATCGGCCGGTACTTCTCCTTCGAGTTCGGCTACGACCAGGCCATGCTGATGTTCCAGCCGGTCGGCGGGATGGACCAGATCCCCCGAGCCCTGGCCCGCGCGGTGGGCCCGCACCGGATCCGACTCAACGCCGAGGTCACCGGGGTAACCGACCGGGGCAGCCGGGTCGAGGTGACCTATCGGCAGGGCGGCCGGCAGTCGCAGGTCACCGCCGACTACTGCGTGGCGGCCCTACCGCCGCACCTGATGGCCCGGGTGCCGCACAATCTCGGCACTGCGGTGACCGCGGCCCTGGCCGATTTTCCGGTCACCGCCTCCGGGAAGATCGGCCTGGAATACCGCAGCCGCTGGTGGGAGACCGATCAGCGGATCTACGGCGGCATCACCGAGACCGACCTGGACCTGTCGCACATCTGGTACCCGTCCTACGGCTTCCACGGGAAGCGCGGCCTGGTGGTCGGGTACTACAACACCGGGGCGAACGCCAGGGCGTACAGCGGGCTCACGCCGGAGCAGCGCAGCGAGCGCGCGATCAGCCAGGGTGTGAAGATCCACGGTGACAAGTACCGCAGTGAGCTGGTCACCTCGTACTCCCACGCCTGGGACCGGACCCGCTACATCGAGGGCGCCTGGACGTCGCCCCGGTACGGCACGGCCGGCTACAACCTGCTGCTCCAGCCGGCCGGGCGGGTCTACTTCGCCGGGGACTGGCTCAGCCACGAGGTGGCCTGGCAGCACGGCGCGTTCGTCGCGGCGCGTTCGGCGGTCTCCGCACTGCACCAGCGGGTGATGGCGGGCTGACCCTGAGCTGTCCAGATCTTGGACAGTTTCCGTTCGCAGGTGACTGTCGTGTCCCGAGACATGTGTCAAGGGGAAGTCCCGATAGATGTGTCATGTGTTGTTGATCAG
>NZ_JBEXHV010000021.1:0-113146 GCF_040608275.1 Micromonospora sp. NPDC005205 | reverse complement strand
GGCCGACCGTGCCCGGCTCCGGGCGGTCAGGCTTGATCCCTCCGCCGGGCACGGTCGGCCCCCCGCCCCGCGTGGGCAAGGCCGTGCGTCGGTTCCACCAAAGGACTAGGAAGATCATTTGATGAGTAGTTTTGCTGCTGTTGACGTTATTCGGGTGAAGCGGGGCGGCGGTGTGCTGTCGGACGCGCAGATCGACTGGGTGGTCGACGCGTACACCCGGGGGGTTGTCGCCGACGAGCAGATGTCGGCGCTGGCGATGGCGATCCTGCTCAACGGCATGACCGGGCCGGAGATCGCTCGGTGGACCGCCGCGATGATCGCCAGTGGTGAGCGGTTGGACCTGTCGGCGGTACGCCGGCCGACGGTCGACAAGCACTCCACCGGCGGCGTCGGCGACAAGATCACTCTGCCGCTCACCCCGCTGGTGGCGGCGTGCGGCGCGGCCGTGCCGCAGCTGAGCGGCCGGGGTCTCGGGCACACCGGCGGCACGCTGGACAAGTTGGAGTCCATCCCGGGCTGGCGGGCCACGGTGAGCAACGACGAGTTCATCGCCCAGCTGGACGAGGTCGGTGCGGTGATCTGCGCGGCCGGTGCCGGGCTCGCCCCCGCCGACCGCAAGCTGTACGCGTTGCGGGACGTGACCGGCACCGTGGAGGCGATCCCGTTGATCGCCAGCTCGATCATGAGCAAGAAGATCGCCGAGGGCACCGGGGCGCTGGTCCTCGACGTCAAGGTCGGCTCGGGCGCCTTCATGAAGTCCGTCGACCAGGCCCGCGAGTTGGCGCGCACCATGGTCGAGCTGGGCGGCGCGCACGGGGTGCGGACGGTCGCCCTGCTCACCGACATGTCCACCCCGCTCGGCCTGGCGATCGGCAACGCGGTCGAGGTGACCGAGTCGGTCGAGGTGCTGGCCGGTGGGGGACCGGCCGACGTGGTGGAGCTGACCCTCGCACTGGCCCGGGAGATGCTCGACGCCGCCGGTCTGCCGGACGCCGATCCGGCCGCGGCGCTGCGCGACGGCCGGGCCATGGACTCCTGGCGGGCGATGATCCGGGCGCAGGGCGGCGATCCGGACGCGCCGATGCCGGCGGCAGCCGAGGTGGAGGTGGTCCGCGCGGAGCGGGACGGGTACGTCGCGGCCATCGACGCGTACGCCATGGGGGTTGCGGCGTGGCGGCTCGGCGCGGGCCGGGCGCGCAAGGAGGACCCGGTCAGCGTGCCGGCCGGTGTGGTCTTGCACAAGCGGCCGGGTGACGAGGTGCGGGCCGGTGATCCGCTCTACGAGCTGCGTGCCGACGACGCGACGCGGATTCCGGCCGCGCTGACCGAGGCCGCGAACGCGGTGCGGATCGCGCCGACGGCCCCGGCGGCGACGTCGTTGGTCATCGAACGCGTCGGCTGATCGATCCGGCGTCGCCCTGGCGTGGTGCCGGTCACGTGGGAGCGCTATTGTCGCAGGCCAAGGGGGGACAACCGGCCTTGCGCCGGCGCGAGCAGACAGGAAGATCCGCCGTGAGCGTTGCTGCCCCCGACCCCCGTGAGGTGCGCGAGGCGAGCCTGGACGAGCTGTCCAGGCTCGGCCTGCCGTTGCCGCCGGCCCAGTTTCCCCTCGTCTGGGAGCCGGGTGACCAGATCGACCTGCGCCCGACCGTGGAGATCGAGGCGCGGATCGCTGTGCTGCACCTGATCCTGGCCCGCTGTTTCGGGATGCCCCCGCAGGCCGCGATGAGCTGGCTGCTCGGCTCGCACCTGGTCGACATGGTCACCCCGCCGGAGTGGCAGTTCGTGATGGGCGGCAAGGGCGACCACCGGTCGTTCGTGCTGCACCACGACGCGCTCTTCGCGCTGGCCTGGGTGCTCGGGTTGAGCAAGCAGCTCGACCCGACGCTGGCCGTCGACGAGCGGCTGGTCGAGCGGCTGCCGCACATCGTCGACGGGGAGACCTTTTCGCACTGGCGCTCCCGGATCCTCACGGCGCCACAGCACCCGGCCGACGCGGCAGCCCTGCTCGACCTGCACTACTGCCTGGACTGGGCGTACCTGGAGACCGAGCGCGGCGGCCGGCGGGCACCCGGCCTGGTCGACGCGAACGCGATCGGGCAGCGGCGTTGGGCGCTGGAGTGGGCGGTGATCCTGCGCGGGCCGTACCACGACGAGCCGCCCGGCTGGGAAGAGGTCGACCTCTCCACCTGAGGTCAGCGAGGTCGCAGGACGTCGAGCCGGACCGCCACCGTGACCCGGACCGGTTCGGGTAGCGCGGCCAGTCGGGTGGTGAGTGCGGCTGCGTCGGTGTGCCAGGCGCTGGGGCCCATGCCGACCACTGTGGCGACCTCTGGCCGGGTCAGCGCCAACCCGGCCCGGTGCACTGCGGAGCTGACCAGCGTGAAGTGCCCGCCCAGGCTGGCTGCCACCCGGTCGGCCTTGTCCGGGTCCACCCGCAGCAGGTCGAGGGTGTCCACCAACTCGGCGAGGTGGTCGGCGTCGGGCGTGACCACCAGCAACGTGCCGGCCGGGTCGAGCACCCGGTGGAACTCCGGGCCGTTGCGCGGGGCGAACACGTTCAGCAGCACGGCGGTCGAGGCGTCCGCGAGCGGCAGTCGCTGCCAGGTGTCGGCGAGCGCGGCGGCGGCCCGGGGATGCGCGCGGGCCGCGCGGCGCAGCGCCGGCTTGGACACGTCCAGGGCCAGACCCACGGCGTCCGGCAGCGCCGCCAGCACCGCGCCGAGGTACCGGCCGGTGCCGGCGCCGGCGTCCACCACCAGGGGGTACGCCCCGAAGTCGGGCGGTTGTACCTCTGCCGCAGCGGATTCCGGCTGCGGGGCGTCCGTGTCGCCGAGACGGCCGACGGCGTCCATCGCGGCGGCGGCGAGGGCGGCCGAGATGACGTCGTAGTGCCCGGTGGCCTGGAAGTCCGCGCGGGCCGCGACCATCTCGGGGGTGTCGCCGACGTGCGGGGATCGACCGGTGAGCAGGTTGACGTAGCCCTGGCGGGCGATGTCGAAGCTGTGCCGGCGTGGGCAGCGCAGCGCCCTCGTGTAGGTGGCCTGCTCGAGCGGCTCGCCACAGACCGGGCAGCGCAGCCGGGCGAGTATGCGGGAGTCCACGTCAGACCTCCGCGTCGTGCCGTGGCTGGGGCGCCGGCCCGCCGAGCTGGTCGACCACGCGGTGGGTGAGCGCGCCGAGGGCGTCGACCTCGGCGGGGGTGAGCAGGTCGATCAGGTGCCGGCGGACGGCGGCCACGTGACCGGGGGCGGCGGACTCGATGGCCTGCCGCCCGGCGGGGGTGAGGACGACGACGGAGCCCCGGGCGTCATCGGCGCACTCCTCACGGGTCACCAGGCCGCGCTGCTGCATCCGGGTCAGGTGGTGGGAGAGCCGGCTGCGCGACCACAGCATCCGGTCTGCCAGCTCCCGTAGGCGCAGTCGCCCCTGCGGTGTCTCGGAGAGGTCGGACAGCACGTCGTAGTCGGCCTCGGAGAGGCCGGCGTCCTGGGTCAGCTCCCGGGCCAGCTCCAGGTCGAGCAGTCGACGCATCCGGCGGTAGCCGCGCCAGGCGCGGTCCTCCCGTTCGTCCAGCCACCGGGGTGCGTCCATCCGTCGAGTCTAACGCTTTTGTTGACATGTCATCGATGTGCCCTTAGATTCGATGACATGTCAACTAATTTTCCTCAGCGGCCTGGTGCGCCGACCGCCGCCGCTGGTGACCGACTGTGGGAGCTGTTCGGTCAACGGGGGCGCGGAGTGCTGGTCACAGTGCGCCGGGACGGGCGGCCCCAGCTGTCCAACCTCGACTACCTGGCCGAGCCGGGGTTGCTCCGCTGCTCCACCACCGGCGACCGGGCGAAGGTCCGCAACCTGCGCCGCGATCCCCGCGCCAGCTTTCACGTCACCACGCCGGACGGCGGCGCGTACGCGGTCGCGGAGGGGGCCGTGAGGCTCAGCGAGCCGGCCATGGCCACCACCGACGAGACGGTCGACGAACTGGTCGAGGTCTACCGCCGGATTCGCGGTGACCACCCGGACTGGGCGGACTACCGGGCCGCCATGGTCGCCGACGGGCGGTTGGTCATCCGCCTCGACGTGCACCGGGTGTACGGCTGGCGGCCGTGACGCCCGGCCGGTCCCGTACCCGTCCGCCAAGGCCGCTGACTAGGGTCTGAGCATGGTCGCAACTATCCGGTACGAGGACATCGTCAAGGTCCCGAAGGCGCTGCTGCACGACCACCTCGACGGTGGGCTGAGGCCGGCGACGATCGTCGACCTGGCCGCCGAGGTGGGCCACGAACTGCCCACCACCGACCCGGAGGCGCTCGGACGCTGGTTCGCGGACGCGGCGGACTCCGGCTCCCTGGAGCGCTACCTCGAGACGTTCGCGCACACCGTGGCCGTCATGCAGACCGCGCCCGCGCTGCGTCGGGTGGCCCGCGAGTGCGCCCTGGACCTGGCCGCCGACGGCGTGGTCTACGCCGAGGTGCGTTTTGCCCCGGAGCAGCACCTGGAACGGGACCTCAGCCTGGACGAGGTGGTCGAGGCGGTGCTGGCCGGGTTCGCCGAGGGCACCGCCCAGGCGGTCGAGGCGGGCCTCACCATCCGGGTGGGCACCCTGCTCACCGCGATGCGGCACGCCGCCCGTTCGCAGGAGATCGCCGAGTTGGCCGTGCGGCACCGGGATGCCGGGGTGGTCGGCTTCGACATCGCGGGCGCCGAGGCGGGCTTTCCGCCCACCCGGCACCTGGACGCCTTCGAATACCTGCAACGGGAGAACTTCCACTTCACCATCCACGCCGGCGAGGCGTTCGGTCTGCCGTCGATCTGGCAGGCGATCCAGTGGTGCGGGGCCGACCGGCTCGGCCACGGGGTGCGGATCGTCGACGACATCGCCCCCGACGGCTCACTCGGCCGGCTGGCCGCGTACGTCCGGGACAAGCGGATCCCCCTGGAGCTGTGCCCCTCGTCGAACGTGCAGACCGGCGCGGTGGCCTCGATCGCGGACCACCCGATCGGCCTGCTGCGGGACCTGCGCTTCCGGGCCACCGTCAACACCGACAACCGGTTGATGAGCGGCACCTCGATGTCGCGGGAGATGTCGCTGCTGGTGGAGACGTTCGGCTACGGCTGGAAGGAGTTGCAGTGGTTCACCATCAACGCGATGAAGAGCGCATTCATCCCGTTCGACGAGCGGCTGCGGATCATCGATGACGTGATCAAGCCGGCGTACGCGAAGTTGCTGGCCTGAGCTCAACCATGTGGGTGGCCGGCGAGCAGCCCGGCCACCCGGCGCAGCACCTCCCGGGCCCGGGCCGCCTCCGCGCCGAGGCCCATCTGCCGGCGCAGCACGGCGGGCTCGGCCCGTAGCAGCGTCACCCCGCGCCGAATCAGCACCCGGGGCGCCTTGCGCTGCTCGGACAGGTCGCGGGCGAGTCGGCGCAGGAAGGTGGCCCCGCGCGGGCGTCGCAGCGCGTACGCCCCGGCGAGCAGGCCGCGGCGGCGGCACTCCTCGACGATCTCGGCGGCGAAGATCCCTTCGGCCACGAAAAGTGGCGATCCGGCGACATCAAATGGCCGGGTGGCCACCCGTCGATCAGCGCCGATCGCATAAACCGGCACATCGGCTCGGCCCTCACGGGCAAGTTGGGCAATGATTTCCACCGCACTGAGGGCGTCCCAGGAGTGCGGCGATTCCCAATCCACCTGGCCGTTTCGTCTCGGCAACGTAGGGTCATCGCCGTCTTTGTAGAAGTCGTCCAAGCAAAGCACCGGCAAACCGGTTTGCTGCGCTATGTACGACTTTCCGGACCCCGATGGGCCGGCCAGTAGGACAACACGGTGCGGATGTTCCATTACCTTCAGTTACTCCGGCCAGACAGACTGCTATCAAATCGCATCAACATCTCATCACACCTTCGGTCTGGGACAACCTGGGCTTTCTTCTTGTCGACCGGCGTGATGGAATCTCGGGGGTCCGACCCGCCGGGTCGGTCGCTGGGCGTTGCCCGGGGCAACGCGTTCAAGCTGTAATCGCGAGGGCGGTGACGTGAGCAAACGGCCAAAGACGGCGGGCTCCTTCCTGTCGCGGCTGCGCCGGCCGGCCAGCCGGCTCCGGGACATGCCGATCTGGTCCAAGCTCGGTCTCATCATGATCGTGCCGACCATCGCCACGGTCGTGGTGGGCACCAGTGGTCTCATCGACCACGTGGAGACGCTCAACAATGCCAACCGAGCTGGCGACCTGGCGAATCTGTCGAGCTATTCAGGTGATCTGGTCGACACCCTCCAGGACGAGCGGACCGCCGCCGTACTGCTGCTGGGTGCGGACGGAACGCAGCCGACGGCGCAGTACCAGGAGGCCTACAACCGGGTGAACTCCCGGGTGGACCAGGCAGCGGCCCCCTACCGGCAGCAGCGGGCCGAGGTCGAGGACCTGCCGAGCAGCCTGGAAGGTCTGCTCGACAGCATCGACCAGAACCTTCAGGACCTGTCGGGCGTCCGCAGCCAGGTGTTCAACGGCAAGCTCGCGCTCACCGAGACCGTGCAGGCGTACGAGGGGCTGATCAGTGACCTGCTCGCCATCCGCGACTCGTCCACACAGCTCGCCGGTGACAACCAGCTGAGCGACCGGATGCGCGCCGCCGCGGCGGTCGCCCGGGAGAAGGAGTTCCTCGCCGCACGCCGGGTCGTGGTGCACCGCGCGCTGGGTGTCAAGGGCGGTCAGCGCCTGACCCCGGCCCTGCGTCGGGACTACGTCGCCAGTGACACCGGCCAGCAGCAGGCCCTGCAGAGCTTCAAGGCCGTCGCCACCCCGGACGACGCCAAGTTCCACGACCAGACGGTCGCGGGCGGCGACCGCCGGCAGGCACAGAACTACACCGGCTGGATCGACGGCAACACCACAGGCAACATGCGCGGCGCGCCGTTCGGCCCGGACCAGTGGGAAGCCGCCATGACGGCCAACGCCAAGCTGATCCGCACCGTCGAGGTGAAGCTCGACAGCGAAGTGGTCGACCAGGCCGACACGCTCCGCTCGGACGTCCAGCGCCAGGTCTTCCTGGAGACCGGCCTGCTGCTCAGCATGCTGCTGCTGGCCATCCTCTTCGCCTACCTGGTGGCCCGCTCGATGGCCCGCTCACTGCGTGAGCTGCGGCAGGGTGCGCTCTCCGTGGCCCAGTACGGCCTGCCACAGGCGGTGGCCCGTCTGCGCGACCCGCAGGTCGTCGGGCAGCTCTCGCCGGTGCAGCTGGCCAACCAGATCGCCGAACCACTGCCGGTGCGCAGCAGGGACGAGTTCGGCCAGGTGACCGAGGCGTTCAACGCCGTCCACCTGGAAGCCGTCCGCACGGCCGCCGAGCAGGCGGCACTGCGTGCCTCCGTCGCGACCATGTTCGTCAACCTGGCCCGTCGTTCCCAGATCTTGGTCGACCGCCTCATCGGGCACCTCGACCGGCTGGAGCGCGGCGAGGAGGACCCGGACCGGCTGGCCGAGCTGTTCCAGCTCGACCACCTGGCCACCCGGATGCGCCGTAACGACGAGAACCTGCTGGTGCTCGCCGGTGCCGACTCCACCCGTGTGCAGCGTGAGCCGGCCGCTCTCATCGACGTGCTGCGCGCCGCGCAGTCCGAGGTTGAGCACTACACCCGGATCGAGTTCGGTGTCATCGACCGTGACATCGAGGTCGCCGCGCACGCGGTCAACGACCTGGTGCACCTCGTCGCGGAGCTGTTCGACAACGCCACCGCGTTCTCCCCGCCCGACTCGCAGGTCATGGTCGAGGCTCGCCGGGTCGGCGACCGCTCCTCGCTGTACGTCGAGGACCGCGGCATCGGCATCAGCGCCGACCAGTTGCACGACCTCAACGAGCGGCTCGCGACGCCGCCGCAGGTGGACGTGGCCGTGTCCCGGATGATGGGCCTGGTCGTGGTCGCCCGGCTGGCGTCCCGGCACGGTGTCCGGGTCGAGCTGCGTCCCGGCAGCGATCGCGGCACTGTCGCCGAAGTGAGCCTGCCCACCTCGGTGCTGGTGCCCCGGGCGCTCTCCGGTCGGGTGCAGCAGCCTCCGGCGCTGCCGGCGGCCGGTACTCACCAGTTCGGTGGTCCGCAGTCCGGTGCTCCCCAGTTCGGTGGTCCGCAGTCCGGTGGGCCCGCGCCGGTCTTCGGCGCGCTGCCCGCGCTGGGCAACGGTCCTCGGCCGAGCGAGTCCGGCAACCAGGTCACCCTGGGCGGTCGCCCGTTCGACCCCGCGACGCGCAACGGTGCCGGCACCCCCGCCAACGGCGGCGCGTACCGGTCGATGCCGGCCTGGTCCGACCTGACCGGCGCGGCCGGAACGAACGGCGTCAACGGCGGCGACGGGTTCACCCCCCGGTCGGCCAACAGCCACGGCATCGACCCGCTGCCGCAGCGCCGGGGCGGGGACGAGACCCCGACCACCGACCAGCAGCCGACCATTCCGCGTCAGCTGCCGAGCAGCCCCGAGGCGCACCCGTACTCGGCGCCGCCGGTCTCCGCGCAGCCCTACTCCGGTGCCCCGGTCTCCGCCTCGCCGGCCTCCGGCCAGCCGTACTCCGGGCAGCCCTACTCGGGTGCGCCGTACGGCGGCGCGCCGGTGTCCGCCGCTCCGGCCTCCGGTCAGCCGTACGCCGGTCCGCCGGTGTCCGCGTCGCCGGTCTCGGCCTCGCCGGCGTCCGGTCAGCCGTACGCGAACCAGCCGTACTCGGCGCCGCCGGCTTCCAGCCAGTCGTTCAGCGGCTTCGCGCCCCGGTCCGCCCCGCCCGCGCAGGCACCCAACGCCCCGGCGCCGCCGGCCTGGCCGCCAGTGCCGGGCAGCGACCGGGACACGGCCACCCCGCCGGTGCCCGAGCGGCTCGCCGCCGCGCTGGACATGACAACGGAGCTGCCGCGGGTGCCGCGACCCGGCGAGCAGCCGGCCGCAGCCCAGCCTCCGGCTCCTGCGCCGACCCCGGCAGCAGCGCCGGCTCCGGCTCCGGCTCCGCAGACTCGGCCGACGCCGCAGCAGCCGCAGGCGCAGAACCGTCAGCGGTACGCGGATGAGACGATGGAGCTGCCGATCTTCCGGGAGCTCGAGTCGGCCTGGTTCCGTACCCGTCGCCCGGGCTCCGAGGAGACCGCGGCCGGCGGTCAGCCAGCGACGAACGGCGACTCCGCGACCCAGCAGTTCGCCGCGGTCGAGGCCACCGGTCGGGCAGTCCACAAGACACCACCCGGGACGACAGGTAACACACCGATGGCAGACACTCCGACGGTCGGAGGAGCGCCGCGGGACAACGGCTCCACAGCGAACGAGGGCACCCGCCCCAGCCTCGCCGAAAGCCTGCCGAACCGCCGGCCCCAATCGCAGAGCAACGGCTGGCAGACCGCCGCCGACGACGGCTGGCGTGCTGCCTCCGCGGCGGCCGGCGCGGCGCCGGTGAGCGAGACCACCACGACCGGTCTGCCGAAGCGCAAGCCGATGGCGCAGCTGGTACCTGGTGCGGTGGAGAAGCCCACCACCTCGGTCCAGCGGCGCTCCCCGGAGGCGGTTCGTGGCCTGCTCTCCGCCTACCACCGGGGCGTGCAGCGAGGGCGTAGCACCTCGGACAACCCGACCAGCCCGGAGGCGACTCCGGGAGGGCAATCCTCGCAGTCTGGCTCAGGCCCGGTGGCCGGGAGCGGGCAGAAGGAGCAAGAAGGATGACAACTACGCAGGATCTTGGTTGGCTGCTGGCCAACTTCGC
The DNA here is from genome assembly GCF_040608275.1 of Micromonospora sp. NPDC005205. Taxonomy (NCBI): domain Bacteria; kingdom Bacillati; phylum Actinomycetota; class Actinomycetes; order Micromonosporales; family Micromonosporaceae; genus Micromonospora; species Micromonospora sp. NPDC005205. The sequence continues at coordinate 103,418 of NZ_JBEXHV010000021.1, read as the reverse complement.
CGACCGGGTGCCCGGCGTCGCGCATGCGGTCGCCGTATCGGCGGACGGCCTACTCCTCGCGTCGTCACGGGATCTGCCGCGCGACCGGGCAGACCAGCTCGCCGCGATCTCATCGGGTCTGGTCAGCCTGACCCAGGGGGCAGCACGCTGCTTCGAGGGAGGCGCGGTGTTGCAGACCGTCGTGGAGATGGACAATGGCTTCCTGTTCCTGATGTCCATCTCCGACGGCTCGTCCTTCGCCGTGCTGGCAGCCCGCAGCTCCGACGTGGGCCAGGTTGGCTACGAGATGGCGCTGCTGGTCGACCGGGTGGGCGACGCGCTGACCCCGCAGCCGCGTGCGGCTGCGGGCATGCTGGGCTGACGTCTCGCCGATCGTGAGGTCGGCACGACTTCAACAACGACAACGACGGGTTTCACCGGTGGGAGCCGGTAACGGGTGCGAAGGAGGTGAGCGGCGAGATGGCCGATCGTGACGAACCAACCGGAGCGTTGGTCCGTCCATACGCCGTGACCCGTGGTCGCACCCGTCCCCGGCTCGACATCGCGCTGGAGGCGCTCGTCGAGACGACGGTGCGCGGCCGTACCGCTGCCAATGGCAACGGTGGTGGCCGCGAACACCAGTACATCGCCGCGCTGTGTGACGGTCGCGTGCAATCGCTCGCGGAGATCGCGGCGCGGATGCAGCTCCCACTCGGTGTGGCCCGGGTGCTCATCGCCGACATGGCGACGGACGGCCTGGTCGCGGTCCACGAGCCGACCATTTTGGACGACTCCGACGACGCGGTGGGCACTGAACTGCTGGAGAGGGTGCTGAGTGGACTTCGCAGGCTCTGACATGTCGCACCGCCCGCCGAACCCGAGCGGCCGCGTGACGTCGGCGAAGATCGTTATCGCCGGTGGATTCGGCGTCGGTAAGACGACGCTGGTCGGCTCGGTCTCGGAGATCACGCCGCTGACCACCGAGGCCATCATGACCTCCGCTGGCGTGGGCGTCGACGACACCCGGCAGGTGCCGGGCAAGACGACGACCACGGTGGCCATGGACTTCGGCCGGATCTCGATCGACCGTGACCTGATCCTGTACCTGTTCGGTACGCCGGGTCAGACCCGTTTCTGGTTCATGTGGGACGAACTGGTGCGGGGTGCGATCGGTGCGGTCGTGCTGGTGGACACTCGCCGGCTGGCCGACTGCTTCGCGGCGATCGATTTCTTCGAGCACCGACGCCTGCCGTACCTGGTGGCGATCAACTGCTTCGACGGGATGCAGTACCACGACCCGCAGGACGTCCGGGACGCCTTGGCGATCTCGAGCGACGTGCCGGTGGTGGCCTGCGACGCCCGTAACCGGGAGTCGACGAAGCACGTGCTGATCTCGCTGGTCGAGTACGTGCTGACCATGCGCCGTACGCGCGCCGTCGCCCCGGCCTGATCCGGGACGCTGCACGCCCCGGTGGTGGCTCCGGCCGCCATCGGGCGCTGCCAGCTGCCCGGGTGAGTGCCCCCGCGCTGGCTCGTCGCTCGGACGAGCCAGCGCGCCGCCGAGCCGCCTCCTGACGATCCTGGAAGCCGTCAGCCCCTTTCCGGGGCCCCGGCCACCCACCGTCCTCACGAGGCGGCTTTTGCGTGCCCGGGGAGATCCGCCCCGCACAGGCAGAAACGCCCCCAGCCAGCCGGCTGGGGGCGTTTCCGCGTGTGCGAAGGGGGGTCGGTCAGGACTGGTAGCCCGCCGAGCGGTACTCGTACTCCCGGTCGTCGTCGCGGTCCCCGTGGTCGCGGCTGAAGTCCCAACCGCCGGCCGCCTCGCGGCCGGGCCGACCACCCACTGCGAAACCGCCGATCTCCTGGCCGCGACGCCAGCCCCGGAAGTAGCCGGTGGTGTTCTCCGCGAGGCTTGCCGCATCACGCACTATGCGCAATGGGCGCTCCTCGCGCAGCGGCGAACCCGGCACCAGGTTGGCCTGCGGCACGCGCTTCGGCAGCCCGGCGTTGGTCTCGGCGCCCACCGCTGGGCGGGCGGCCTGCTCCGCGGCCTGCCAGCCGGTGTCGGCGGTGGTCGACCATTCCAGGTCGGACTCCTCGGCCTGCCCGACGAACCAGGCCGACTTGGCCTGCGCGAAGATCAGAAGATCCCCGTCGCCCTCGTCGGCGACCGGCGGCGGCCGGTGCTCCATGGGCGGTGGCCGGTGCTCGACCGGGGGCGACGGCCGGTGCTCGGCGGCGCGCTCGGTGCGGGCGGCCGCCCGACCGTTGCGAGCGGCCTGCTCGCGGTCGACCAGGCGCAGCGGCGGCGTCTCCAGGTGCTGGTCCGGGGGAGGGTTGAGCCCCTCGCGCAGCGCACGGTCGGCCAGCGGCGGCGGTTCCACCAGCCGCAGCATCGGCGGCTCCGGCGGCAGGTCGTCCGCCAACCACGGCGGGGTGACCCGACCGTCGGCCCGACCCGGGTCGGTCGGGGCTTCGACACCGCGGCTGCCGCCGTACGAGTAGGCCACCGGGTTGTTCGGTGAGCTGTCGGACGGGTCCTCCGGGTTGTTGACCAGCGGCCAGTTCGCACGGGAGCCGGGCGGTGCGGCCTCCTGCCCCGGTCGGGGGGTCGGCACCGGAATGCTGAGATCGGTGGCGCTGAACCCGCCGGTGGGTGGCTCGTCGACCGGGCGTTGCAGGTGGCTCGGCCGGGGCTCACCGTTGGTCTTGGGGCGGGGCGGAATGACCGTCCGCTGCCGCTCGGCCCGCGCGTTGTTGATGGCGGCAGTGGTCAGCGTCGGCCGGAACGGCTCACCGGCCTCGGCCGGCGGCACCATGCCCCGCTGCGCCGGCGCGATCGGGGTGATCCCGGGCGGCGGAGGCGGAGGCGCGGAGACGGGCCGGTTGGTCGGGCCGTCGATCCGGCTCGGAAGCGGCTCGCTGCGACTGGGCAGCGTGGACGGCGGCGGACCGGCCATCGCCGCCGGAGTCATCGGCGCGGGTGCGACCGGCGGCGGCGTGACCGGCGCGGGTGCGACCGGCGGCGGCCCGAGCGGGCGGGGCGACGCCAACGGCGCGTTGCCGGGGATCGGCTCTGGACGGCTGCGCCGCCCGACAGCGGCTGCCGGGTCGGCGGCGGGCGGGGTGGGTCGCACCGACCGCAACCCGGCGTTGGTGCCGGCGAGGCCCGTCAACCCGGCGTTGGTGCCGGCCAGGCCGGTCAACTCGCCGACGGACTCGCCGCGGCGGGCCGCAGCCCGGCGGCCGGGCGCCTGGACCGGCGTGCTGACCCGCGAGCTGAGCGCGCTGACCAGCGCCTCACACCCGGCGTCGCAGGCTCGTACGGAGGCGACGGCCTGGCGGACCGTCTCGGCCACCGCGGACGTGAGCGCCCGGTTGACCGCGGCCCGTCGGGGTGTCTCGGAGATGGCGACCCGCAGGGCGGTGACCGCCTCGTTGATCTCCTCGGCATCGGCGACCCCGTCCGCGGCGAGGTGCGCGGCGATGGCATCCGCCGCGACCGACACCTCGCGGCCCCGGGCCACTGTGCCGCCGAGCATGCCGGGCTCGGGCAGCGCGTCCAGCACTGCCAGAGAGACCGGCTCGGCCGGGTCCGGGTAGGCGCGCAGGGCCGCCGGGTAGAGCTCACGCAGAACCTCACGCAGCGCCACGGCGGCGGAGTGCCGGCCACTGGCCAGCGCGGCGTGCGCGGAGAGCACCTGCTTGTATCCGGCGAGGTCCCGGGGCGCCGGCAGGGTGACGGCGGAGAGCGCCCCCGCCTGCAATGCGCGGGCGAGGCCGACCGCCCGTCGTTCGGCCGGAGGCGACTGCATCTCCTCAAGGGAGTCGTCGTCGGCGAAGCGCTCGGCGAAGTCGTCCACCGAGTCGTCGTCAGCGATCGCCAGGGGTCGCCCCGCCGCGCTCAGCAGCGACGTGACCGTGTGGTCGTCGCTGTCGGCGGCGATGGCCGCACCGCTCGGCCCGCCCGACCGCTCCACGAGCAGCGCGACGAGCTGGGCGTAGCCAGCGGCGTCATCGCTGATCTCGCAGACATGCAGCAGACGGCCTGCGTCGTCGACCACAGCGGACGTCAGCGTCGAACCGGCGGAGGCCGGTCGGTCAGCTGGATCCGCCGAGGCCAGACCGCAGTAAACGCGCACGAGCGCCACGGCGTCGTCCTCCTCCCGGGACAGGTCTTTCCTCTGCCAGCAACTGATGCTCCCCGGTACGGGTCAGTCGCGCCAGTCCACCACCGCAGAGATCTTGCCGACAATGGTGCGCCAACCCAAACTTGCGGTCTGCGCCCCGATCTTCTTCAGCCGTCGCCGAGCCATGAACGCGCCGATCCCGCCGTTGGCGGTGCCACGCAGAGCCTCGTCCAGGTCGTCGAGGCTGGAGCCGGCCGAGAGCATGTCGAGTACCGCAGGCAGCCGCAATGCGTACGAGAGGTCACGCGCGGCCTCGCCCGCCTCGATCAGCAGGGTCGAATCCCACGTGTCGTGCCCGCCGCGCAGGTTCTCCACGACCAGGTCGAGCTCGTAGGTGTCCTCGTCCAGCGGAGCGATATCTGCCGGCTCCACCCGTTCGGACAATTCATTCCAGCTGTCCAGTTGGGACAGATCGTTTGGCGCACCGGATCGGATGAAACTGACAAGCGACTCGGGGGTCTTGAACAGCAGCAGCTTGCCCCGGTTGCTGAGGAAGACCGGCACCTCCTCGTCGTCCGCCTCGTCCGCGACTGCCTCGTCCGACTCCTCGTCGGTCCCGGTGTCGGTGGCGGCGCCGTCCCGGCGGCGCGTCGACTCGTCGTCCTCGTCGGCGAACTCCTGGGCCAGTTCCTCGTCGAGGATGACGACGGTCTCGTCGTCCTCGTCCTCCTCCTCGATCGCCTGGCGGCGGGCGAGGAACGGGTCGTCCTGGTCGCGCTCGGTCACGTCGGTCGGAGTCAGCGAGCTGGCCGGTCGGTACGCCCGGAGCGTGAAGCCGGTACCGGCGGGCAGGGCGATCTCCACTGGGTCGATGCGCAGCTCGTCCCAGAGTGAACGGTCGATCGATGCCGACGGTCGGTCGGTCTCGACCTCGTCTGGCTCGGCCACGCCGGTGGTGTCGTCGAGCTCGGGCTCGTCGGCGTCGGGCCGTTGGGGCGACTGGCGGGCCACGCTGACCTCCGTGTGCTTCGGGTTGCCCACCCACCGGGGTCTCTGACCGGCGAGTGACTCTGGGCACATACCCTAGTCGGCGGCCCTGGGTGACCGGTGCCCGCACCCCGGTGGCCGGTTGGGGCACGGGTCCGACCTGCTGGTCGTCGTCGCTGGCGAAGTGACGATTCGACAAGTAGCGTAGCTACGCATGAAGGCCCAGGAGCTGCACGGCCACCTCGATGCTCTGCTGCTCGCCGTGCTCGAACAGGGCGCGCTGCACGGCTACGCGATCATCGAGGCGCTGCGCGCCCGCAGTGACGGCAGTCTGGATCTACCCACCGGCACCATCTATCCGGCGCTCCGTCGCCTGGAACGCGCCGGTCACGTGGCGAGCACCTGGAGCACTGTCAGCGGCCGGGAACGGCGGACGTACCAGCTCACCGACTCCGGCCGGCGGGCGCTGGCCGGGGAGCGGGCCGGTTGGCGCGAGTTCCAACTGACCGTCGGCCGGTTCCTCGATTCCGGCAGCCCGCCCACCCCGGCCTGACGCGCCCACTGCTGAAGCGCCCCCTCCGGGCTGGCCCGTTCGCGCCGGCCGGTGATCAGCGGGTGGTGGCCAGCAGCCAGCCCCGCGCCGCGCGGGTGAGCGAGAAGTAGGCGCCTCCCACCAACACCGCTCCGATGATCATCGGGGGCCAGTGCAGCGCCGCGTCCCAGAGGTTCAACGACCAGGTGAAGAGGGCACCGCCGGCCACCATGCCGAGGATCAGGACGCCGGTCAGGCCGGTGCCCACGGCACGCTGGGCCAGAGCCAGGCCCGGCCGGGGTGCCCGTGCGCTCGCCCGGACCACCAGCAGGCCGGCCACCGCGAGCAGCAGCGTGCTCATCCAGATCCAGTCGACCGAGTTGGAGAGCAGCAGGTAGCCGGCGGGCGGGCGGGGGCCGTCGCTCCAGCTCGCCCCGCGCCAGGTCAGATCGCCGGCGGCCACCCCCACACCGGCGACCGCCAGCATCCGCAGGGAGAGCCCACGCAGGGCGCCCACCGCCAGCTCGGCCTGCCAGGACGGGAGCACCTGCGCCGGTGAGCCGAACTCAGCCACCGCCCTGCGCTGCGCCTCGGTGGGTGGCACCCCGCTCTCGCGGTACGCCTCCACGGCGTCCAGCAACCCGTGTCGGGCCTCGGTCAGCAGGTCGGACTTGAGTCGCGCCGGCCCCTGCAACCGGGCGGCCAGCTCCCGCAGGTGCTCGTCGACCATCACGTCCTCACCGCGCCACATGGCACCACAGTGCCACGGACCCCGGCCGGTCGACGTCCGGGAGAACCCTGGTCCGCCCCGGAGCCGGGTCAGGGGGCGAGCGCCAGGTAACCCCGTTCGGCCGCGGCCTGGAGCAGCCACTGGTCCCGGTACCAGCCCGGGGCCGCCACCAACTCGGCGTGCCGACCGCGCTGGATCACCCGACCGCCGTCCAGGACCACTATCTCGTCCAGCTCGGCCAGCCCGCTGAGCCGGTGGCTGATCAGCAGCACCGAGTGCCCGGCGGGGGTGGCGGCGAGGGCGGACGCGAGCACCGCGTCCGCGGCGGCCGGGTCCAGACCTTCGGTGGGCTCGTCGAGCACCAGCACCGGCGGCGCGGCGAGTAGTGCCCGGGCGAGCGCCAGCCGCTGCCGCTGCCCACCGGAGAGCTGCCCGCCCTCCTCGCCGACCAGCGTGTCCCAGCCCGTCGGCTGGGCACGGACCCAGTCCAGCAGGCCGGCGGCGGCGGTGGCCTCGGTCAGCTCCTCCTCGCCCGCTGCGGCCCACCCGAGCAGCAGGTTCTCCCGCACCGTGGCATGAAAGACGTACGCCTCGGCCAGCAGCCCGCCGACAGCGCGCGGCAGCGCCTCCTCGGCGTACGCCGAGAGGTCCTGACCGTCCAGGGTGACCCGGCCGGACGCGGGCGGGACGGTGCCGGTCAGCACGGCGGCCAGTGTGCTCTTGCCGGCGCCGCTCGGGCCGACGACCGCGATCCGGCGTCCCGCCGGCAGGTCCAGGCTGACCCCGTCCAGGGCGGGTGCCGCGCCGGCCCGGTACCGCACTGTCACGTCGACGAAGCGGAGGTCGTGCGGGCCGGTCAGGTCCGTTGAACCGGTCGCCGTCGCCGTCGCCGTCGCCGTCGCGGTCGCCGTCGCCGTCGCCGTCGCGGTCGCCGTCGCCGTCGCGGTCGCCGTCGCCGTCGCGGTCGCCGTCGCCGTCGCCGTCGGAGCGGTCGGCGGGTCGGCGTCGAGCAGGTCCGCCACCCGGGTCAGGCCGGGCCGCAGCTGCGTCCACTGCCGGGCCGCCGCTACCAACGCCAGCGTCACCTCGACGGCGGCCAGGGTGCCGACGGCCAGGACGCCCACCAGCACCCCCCGCACGTCGGCGGCGAGCGCGACCAGCACCACCGCCGCGGCGGTCACGCCGGCGGCCAGTACGCCGGCCGCGTCCACGGCGAACCCGGTGGCGGCCAGTCGCCGTTCCAGCCTGGCCAGCCGGTGGGCGCGCTGCTCGGCGGCGCGCAGCGTGATGTCGGTCGCCCCGAACGCGGCCAGGTCTGCGGCACCGTGGGTGAGGTCGATCGCGTCGGTGGCCAGCGCGCCCCGCAGGGGGGCCACCTCGGCTGCGCTGCGGCGGGTGACCGCGGTGGCCAACGCGGGCAGCGCCACCCCGGCGACCAGCAGCCCGACGGCGAGCGCCCCGGCGGCCGGTGGTGAGATCAGCGCCGCCACGGCGACCGCCGACACACCGACCACTGCCGCCGCAGAGGCGGGCACCAGCACCCGCAGCAGCAGGTCCTGGACGGCCTCCACGTCGGAGACCAGGCGGCTCAGCACGTCCCCCGAGCGGTGCGCCGTGCCACGGCGGGCCGCCAGGGTGGCGAAGACCCGGGCCCGGACGTCGGTGATCATGCGGAGCACCGCGTCGTGCCCGGCGAGTCGTTCGGTGTAGCGGAACACGCCACGGCTGATCGCCAGCGCCCGGACCGCGACGATCGCCACTGTGAGGCGGTCCAGCGGAGGCTGACCGGCGGCGCTCATCAGCAGCCAGGTGGCGGTGGCCATCAGGGCCAGGCCGGCGAACTCGGTGGCGGCCGCCAGCAGCCCGGCTCCGACCAGGCGGCCCAGGTACGGCCGGGCCAGTCGCAGCACCGCCCGCTCGGCGGTGGCCCGCCCGGCCGGTGCCGACCCCTTCTGCCCGGTCATCGGGCGGCCTTCCCGGTCGGTTCGGGCGTCAACTCGGTGACTTGACCGTCCTCGATGCGCAGGATCCGGTCGGCGTCGGCCAGCAACGCCGGGCGGTGTGCGACGAGCAGCGCCGTCCGCCCGGCGACCAGGCGACGGGTGGCGTCGAGCACCACCGCCTCAGCGGCCGTGTCGAGTCGGGCGGTGGGTTCGTCGAGCAGCACCACCGGGGCGGAGCGCAGGAACGCCCGGGCCAGTGCCACCCGCTGCCGCTGCCCACTGGACAGCCCGTGGCCGCGCTCACCGAGCAGGGTGTCCAGGCCGTCGGGCAGCCCGGCCACCACGTCGTCCAGTGCGGCGTCGCGCACCGCGGCGGTGAGTACGTCGGCCGGGGTGTCCGGTGCGCCGAGGCGGATGTTGTCGGCCAGCGAGGCGGCGAAGAGGTGCGCCCGCTGCGGCACCCAGGCGAGCTGCCGGCGCCAGGCGTCCGGGTCGGCGGTGGCGAGGTCGACCCCGTCCACGGTGATCCGGCCGCTGGTCGGCGTCACGAAACCCAGCAGCAGGCCGAGCAGCGTGCTCTTGCCGGCGCCACTGGGCCCGATGATGGCGATCCGCTCGCCGGGTCGGATGGTCACTGTCACGTCGCGCAGCGCTGTGGTCCGCTCGTACGCCACCGTCACCCCCTCGAACCGGATCTCGGCCCGCGCGTCGGGGACGGAGGCACCCTCGGCGGCCCGGGGCGCGGTGGGTGCGGCGGAGACGGTCAACGCCTCGTCCAGCGCGGCCAGCCCTTCCATGCTGGCGTGGAAGCGGCTGCCGGCGGCCCGCAACGGCAGGTACGCCTCCGGGGTCAGGAGCAGCACCAGCAGCGCGGTCTGCAGGGCCAGCCCGCCACCGAGCAACCGGATGCCGACCGGCACCGCGACCAGCGCCACCGAGAGGGTGGCGACCAGTTCGAGGACCAGCGCGGAGAGGAACGCGATCCGCAGTGTCTTCATGGTGGCGACGCGGTGTCCGTCGGCCATCCGGCGTACCACGTCGGTCTGCGCCCGGGCACGCCCGAACGCGCGCAGCGTGGGCAGCCCGGCGACCATGTCCAGGAAGTGCCCGCCGAGCAGCGCGAGCCGCCGCCACTGCCGCTCGGTGGCGGCCTGCGCCTGCCAGCCGAGCAGTGCGCCGAAGACCGGGATCAGCGGCAGGGTCAGCGCGATGATCACCGCCGAACTCCAGTCGGCGAAGACGACCCGCGCCAGCACCGCGAGGGGCACCGTCACGCTGAGCACCAGTTGCGGCAGGTACCCGGTGAAGTACGCGTCCAGCGCGTCCAACCCACGCCCTGCCAGTGTGGCGATCTCACCGGCCCGCTGCCCGGCCACCCACCCGGGCCCGTGCCGGCCCACCGCGCCGAGCAGGTCGGCCCGCAGGGTGGCCTTGACCGTGGCGGCGACGCGCGCTGAGACAGTGCCCTGCGCCCACACCAGGGCCGAGCGGGCGGCGACAGCGACCACGAAGCCGGCCAGCGCCGGTCGATCCAACCGGCCGTCGATCGCGGTGGCCAGCAGCGACGCGAGCGCGGTGGCCTGCGCCACGATCAACCCGGCGGCCAGCACCCCCAGGAGCGCGAGCACGGCAAGATCGCCCCGGGCCGCAGGGACCCGGCGCAGCAGACGCGGGTCGAACGGACGGCGGCTCACCAGTACACCGGTGCCCTACCGTCGGTCCGTCCTCGGAAAACCCACCAGCACATCGCCTGGAAGCCTAGTAGGGCCGGAAGTAGCGGCAGCGCCACCCAGCCCAGCAGCCGCAGGGTCGGCGTGCTGGCGGCCGCGTCGGCCACCCGCAGCGAGGCGTCCGGGTCGGTCGTGGACACCAGCACGTAGGGCCAGAGAGCTGCTCCGACCAGCAGCACCGGCAACGCCAGGGCCGCGCCGGTGGCGACCAGAGCCCACCCCGGCCGCCGCCGGGCCAGCGCCGCACGGGCCGCCAGCAGCGCCGCCACGAGCAGCACGGGCAGGAGTACGGCCACCGCCGGTCGCTGCACGGCGTCGCGTACCCGGGCGGAGAGCAGGCCCACGACGGTGGCCAGGGCGACCGCGGTGAGGGCCACCGGCACCAGCCGGCGGGCCGTGCGGCCGACCACGGCGGCGGCCTCCGCCGACAGTCGCAGTGTGAGGAAGGTCGCCCCGTGCACCGCGACCAGGGTGACCATGGCCAGGCCGGCGGCGGCCGCGAACGGGGTGGCCAGGTGTGTCACCCCGGCGACGTGCCCGTCGGCCTTCAGGGGTACGCCCTGCAACAGCGCGGCGAGCAGCACACCCCAGCCCAGCGCGGCGAGGACGCTGCCGATCACCACGACGCGGTCCCAGCGGGCGCGAACCCGCTCGTCACTGGGCCGGCTGCGCAACTGCACCCCGACGGTGACCAGGATGACGCCGACCAGGGCACCGGCGACTGCCGGATAGCAGCCGGCGAGCAGCTCGCCCTCCAGGAGGGGGAACGCGCCGAAGAGAATGCCCATGGCGGCCACCAGCCAGACCTCGTTGCCGAGGAAGAACGGGCCGAGCGCGGTGAGCGCCTCCCGGCGCCCGGCCGGACCGACGCCGCGGGCGAGCAGCAGCCCGACGCCGTAGTCGTAGCCGGCGAGCACCAGGTAACTGGCGAAGAAGAAGCCGAGCACTGCGTACCAGGCGAGGTCCACTGTCTACTCCTCAGAGGAGGGCGGGTTCGGGGTGGGCCAGCTCGCTGGGCGGTACCGGTGGGCGGCCGAGCGCCGGGTCGGCCGCGCCGCGTCTGGCGTGCCGGGCGAGCAGCACCCAGTTGGTGACGGCGAGGGTGCCCAGCAGCAGGCTGAACCCGATCAGCGAGGCGAGCATCAGCGGCGCGCTGACCCGGGAGACGGCCTGCTCGGTGGGGAGCAGCCCGTACGCCACCCAGGGTTGACGGCCGACCTCCCGGGAGATCCAGCCGAGGATCACCGCGATGAACGGCAGCGGCAGGGCGAGCAGGATCAGCCAGAGCGGGAAGCGCAGTCGGATGACCCAGTCCCGGAAGAGCAGGGGCAGCAGGAGCCAGACGCAGCCGAGGGTGAAGCCGATCAGGATCATGAAGCCCAACCCGACGCTGGCCAGCACCGGCGGGGTGTAGTCGCCGGGGCCGAACCGCGTGGTCCACTCGGCGATCAGCGCCTGGCTCTCCGGGCTGTCGCCGCCGAACTTGGTCGGCTGCACCGAGCCCACCGGGCCGAACTGGGCGAAACCGAAGCCCTGCACCATCGTGATGGCCAGTGCCGCGGTGACCAGGCCGATCCGCAGCGAGGTGCGGAAGAGCGCGAAGTCCGGGGTACGCCGGATCAGGTGCCAGGCGCTGACCGCCGCCATCAGCATCCCGCCGACCAGCAGCGCAGCCGAGACCACGTGCCCGAAGGCCATGCCGAGGCTGGGGTTGCTGAGCAGCGCGCCGAAGTCGGTGAGGTGGGCGATCCCGTCGCGGACCTCGTAGCCGACCGGGTTCTGGAGCCACGAGTTGGCCACCATGATCCAGAACGCCGAGGCGTACGCGGTGATCGCCACGCCCCAGAGCAGCGCGAGGTGGACGCCCTTGCCGAGCCGGTGCCAGCCGAAGATCCACATTCCGAGGAAGGTGGACTCCAGGAAGAACGCCACCAGCGTCTCGATGGCCAGGGGCGCGCCGAACACGTTGCCGACGTAGCGCGACAGGCCGCTCCAGTTCAGCCCGAACTGGAACTCCATCACGATCCCGGTGGCGATGCCGAGCACATAGTTGATCACGTAGAGCTGGCCCCAGTAGCGGGTCAGCCGCTCCCACTTCGGGTTGCCGGTGATCACCCAGGCGGTCTGCATGCCGACGAGCAGGGTGACCAGCCCGAGCGTGACCACCACGAACAGGAAGTGGATCGAGGTGGTGGTGGCGAATTGCAGGCGGGCGAGGAGCAGGGTGTCCATGACCAGCCCTCCATAGCGTTGGCTCCCTTGTCGTAGCCACCCTACACGTAGCTAGCCTACTGGTAACGTCTACTACGCCACGTCGTAGAAATATTACTACGTAACGTAGTAATAAAGCTCGCGCTCAACCCTGACCCTGCGTGCCGTAGCGCCCCGGGTCCGTCACCGCCCCACCCCGTCGATCATGGAGTTGTGGTGGATGACAAAGTCCCCCTTAGTAAACAAACCAGGCACCGCAACCCCATGATCGACCCGACCGGGCCGCGATCTTGCACTTTCTGTCCCGGCATAGGGCGCATTCGAGGCTTATCGACAACCGAAACTGCAAGATCGGCGGGGGTGGGCGCGGCGCGGCGCGGGGCGGGGCGGTCAGGGGCGGCAGCCTGGATCTGGTGGTCGGCTTGCGGTGCGGGGCAGCGGTTTGCCGCCGAGGTGCCCGGTGGGCGTCAGCTCAGGAAGAGGGTGACCGGGAGGGCGACCAGCGTGGTGGCGACCGCGAGGGCGGTGGCGCCGAGCACCCGGGGCGGCCGGTCGCTGACCAGCAGGCGCTGCACCCGTACGTCGAGATCCCGGTCGCCCATGCCGAGCGCGCCGGCCGGGGTGATCCGGTGCCCGGCGGCGGCGAACCGGCGCAGCGCACCCGCCAGCGGTGCCTCGGCGTGCAGCTCGCGGGCCTTGTCGTCGGCGCGCATCTCGACCAGCAGGGCGACCCGCTCGTGCGCGTCGCGCACCCAGCCGAACCACGGCAGCGCCCTGCACAGCGCAGTGAACGGCAGCAGCACCAGGTCGTGCCGCTCGTGGGCGTGCGCACGCTCGTGGCTGAGAACCGCGGCCAACTCGGCCCGGTCCAACAGGCTCAGGGTGCCGGCGCTGATCACCACCTGCGGCTTCACGCCCGGCAGGCAGTACGCGGCGGCGCTCGGATGATCCAACACCAGCGCGCCCGGCGCGGCCGGGTCGTTCCGGGCGACCAGGGAGAGCAGGTCCCGGTGGCGACGCTGGGCGCGTACGGTGCCGTGGATGCTGCGAACGGTCGTCGTGACCAGCACCGCCCCGATGCCGAAGCCCACGCCGACGCCGGCCAGGTGGAACGTGCCCACCCCGATCGGCAGGGCACCGTGGGCGAGGTCGTTGGCGAGGGCGAGCAGTGCGCTACCGGTCGACCGGTCGTACGCGCTCAACCCGAGCGCCATCGGCAGGCCCATCGCCGAGAGGCCCAACGCCAGCCCGACGGCCTGCCAGCAGACGATCGCCACCCGCGGGCTGCGCCACGTCCAGGTGGAACGGGCCAACACCTGGGCGGTCAGATAGCAGGCCAGCATCGTGGCGGCGAAGTGCACGGCGTAGGCCATGGCGCGCGCCCTACCGCTCCGCTGTCTCGCCGGCGGCTCGTCGGCCCGCCGGCCCGTCCACCCGGTCGGTCAGGGCGTCGGCCCTGCCCGCGTCGCCGCCGGTGGAGCCCGGCCCGGTCAGGCCGGCTTCATTGCCCAGGGCCGCTCGCAGCACCTCGGCCTCGGTGCCGGTCACCGAGCGGGCGAAGCGCACCAGCGCGGCGTCCCGGCTGCCACCCAGGTCGAGGGCGTCGAGCATTAGTTGAGCGATGTGCGCCTCGCGGCTGGCCGCCGGACGATACCGCCAGGCCCGGCCTTCCCGCTCCCGTTGCACCATGCCCTTGCCGGCGAGCCGGTCCAGCACTGTCATCACAGTGGTGTACGCCAGCTCACGGCCATCGAGCGCGTCGGCCACCTCGCGCACGGTCACCCCGTCCGACGTGCCGGGAACCACGTCCCACAGCACGTCCATCACCGCACGCTCAAGATCGCCCAACCGAGTCACGAACCAATCCTACCCCCGGTAGTAGACCCCCACCCGCCCGTCCCCACCCACCACCAACCCCACCCACCCTCGCCACCAGCGATCATGGGATTGACCGGGCCGAAAGAGATCAAAGCCCCCGCCAACCCCATGATCACCAGGGGAGATCGGCGGAACAGGACAAGCACAGGGCAAGAACAGGGATGTTGCTGCCTCCGAGGCGCTGGAGGCAGCAACATCCCTGAAGGCGCCGTGGATCCTGACCGCCCGGAGTGGGCGGGCTCCCCCCGGAAAACCGCCCCGGACAGAAACCCAGAGGCCGAAAAAGCCGATCACACCCCCTTGGGGTGCCACACCGTCTTCGTCTCCAGCAGCGCGGTCATCGGCGCCACCCCCGGGTCACCGGTCCAGTCGTGGTCGGCCGGGGCCGGCCGGAGCACCCGCTTGAGGTTGTCCGCCGCCTTGACCTCCAGGTCGGTGGCGAGCGCGGCGTCGGTGACCCCGGTCAGGTCGATCGCATTGACGTCCATGTGCGCGGCCAGCGTCGGCGCGGTCTCGGTGATCGCGCCGGTGAGGATGTTGACCACACCGCCGGGCAGGTCGGAGGTGGCCAGCACCTCGGCCAGCGTCACCGCCGCCAGGGGCTCGCTCGGGGATGCCGCCACCACCACCGTGTTGCCGGTGACGATCGCCGGGGCGATCACGCTGACCAGGCCGAGCAGCGCCGGGCGTTCCGGGGCGACCACCGCGACCACGCCGGTCGGCTCGGGCGCGGAGATGTTGAAGTACGGGCCGGCGACCGGGTTGGCGCCGCCGTACACCTGGGCCACCTTGTCGGCCCAGCCGGCGTACCAGACCCAGCGGTCGACAGCGGCGTCCACCTCGTCGCCGGGGATGCCCAGGGCGACGAACTGTTCGCGGCGGCCCTCCAGCATCTCGGCGGCCCGGTAGAGGATCTGACCCCGGTTGTACGCGGTCGCGCCAGCCCAGCCCTTGACGGCGGCGCGGGCGGCGACCACCGCGTCCCGGGCGTCCTTGCGGGAGGCCAGTGACACATTCGAGGACTGCACGAGATACGACCGTCCCGACTCGCTGCGCGGGAACTTCCCGCCGATGAAGAGCTTGTACGTCTTGCGTACCGCGACCCGCTCAGACATTGAGGTACCCCTCCAGCCCGTGCCGGCCGCCCTCGCGACCGTAGCCCGACTCCTTGTAACCACCGAACGGCGAGGTGGGGTCGAACTTGTTGAAGGTGTTGGCCCAGACCACGCCGGCGCGTAGCCGGTCGGCCATCCACAGGATCCGGGAGCCCTTGTCGGTCCAGATCCCGGCCGACAGCCCGTACGGCGTGTTGTTGGCCTTCTCGACGGCCTCGGCCGGGGTGCGGAAGGTCAGCACCGACAGCACCGGGCCGAAGATCTCCTCGCGGGCGATCCGGTGTGCCTGGGTGACGCCGGTGAAGATGGTCGGCGCGAACCAGAAGCCCCGGTCGGGCAGGTCGCACGGCGGTGACCAGCGCTCGGCGCCCTCGGCCGAGCCGGCGTCGGACAGCTCACGGATCCGCTCCAGCTGGGCGGCCGAGTTGATCGCGCCGACGTCGGTGTTCTTGTCCAGTGGGTCACCGACCCGGAGCTGAGCCATCCGTCGCTTCAGCGAGTCCAGTACCCGGTCGGCCACGTTCTCCTGGACCAGCAGTCGGGAGCCGGCGCAGCAGACGTGCCCCTGGTTGAAGAAGATGCCGTTGACGATGCCCTCGACGGCCTGGTCGATGGGTGCGTCGTCGAAGACGATGTTGGCGGCCTTGCCGCCCAGCTCCAGGGTGAGCTTCTTGCTGGTGCCGGCGACGGAACGGGCGATGGCCCTGCCCACGTCGGTGGAGCCGGTGAAGGCGACCTTGTCCACGCCGGGGTGCTCGACGAGCGCGCGGCCGGTGTCGCCAGCGCCGGTGAGGATGTTGACCACACCGGCCGGCAGCTCGGCCTGCTGGCAGATCTCGGCGAAGAGCAGCGCGGTCAGTGGGGTGGTCTCGGCCGGCTTCAGCACCACCGTGTTGCCTGCGGCCAGCGCCGGGGCGATCTTCCAGGCCAGCATGAGCAGCGGGAAGTTCCACGGGATGACCTGCGCGGCCACGCCGATGGGGCGCGGGTTGGCACCGAAACCGGCGTGCGGGAGCTTGTCGGCCCAGCCCGCGTAGTAGAAGAAGTGCGCGGCGACCAGTGGCAGGTCGACGTCGCGGGACTCGCGGATCGGCTTGCCGTTGTCCAGCGACTCCAGGACGGCCAGCTCGCGGGAGCGCTCCTGGATGAGCCGGGCGATCCGGTACAGGTACTTCGCCCGGTCCCGGCCCGGCATCGGGCCCCAGACCTTGTCGTACGCCTTGCGGGCGGCGCGCACCGCGCGTTCCACGTCCTGGGCGCCGGCCTCGGCGACCTCGGCCAGCACCTCCTCGGAGGCGGGGTTGATCGACTTGAAGCTGCCACCGTCGGTCGGGTCGACGAACGTGCCGTCGATGAACAGCCCGTACGAGGGTTTGAGGTCCACCACCGAGCGGGACTCGGGGGCGGGGGCGTATTCGAACATCGGCTATCAGTCCAGGGTGAAGTAGTCGGGACCGGAGTAGACGCCGGTCGTCAGCTTGGTGCGCTGCATCAGCAGGTCGTTGAGCAGGCTGGACGCGCCGAAGCGGAACCAGTCCGGGTCGAGCCAGTCCGGGCCGACGGTCTCGTTGACCATCACCAGGTACTTGATCGCGTCCTTGGTGGTCTTGATGCCACCGGCGGGCTTCACGCCCACCTGCCGCCCGGTCGCTTCGCGGAAGTCGCGCACCGCTTCCAGCATCACCAGGCTCACCGGCATCGTCGCCGCGATCGGGACCTTGCCGGTGGAGGTCTTGATGAAGTCGCCGCCGGCCAGCATGGCCAGCCAGGAGGCCCGCCGGACGTTGTCGTAGGTGGCCAGCTCGCCGGTCTCCAGGATCACCTTGAGATGGGCGTCCCCGGAGGCTTCCTTGGTGGCCACGATCTCGTCGTAGACCTCCTTGTACCGCCCGGCCAGGAAGGCACCCCGGTTGATCACCATGTCGATCTCGTCGGCACCGGCCGCGACGGCGGCCCGGGTGTCTGCCAGCTTGATCTCCAACGGCGCCTGACCCGAGGGGAACGCGGTCGCCACGCTGGCCAGGTGCACACCGGAGCCGCGCAGCACCTCTGCCACGTGGGGGACCATCGCCGGGTAGACGCAGACCGCGCCGACGTGCGGGCAGGACGGGTCGGCCGGGTCCGGGCGCAGGGCCTTCGCGGCGAGCGCGCGCACCTTGCCCGGGGTGTCCGCCCCTTCCAGGGTGGTCAGGTCGACCATCCGGATCGCCAGGTCGATCGCCTGCGCCTTGGCGGTGGTCTTGATGGAGCGGGTGCCGAGCTGTGCCGCCCGCTGCTCCGCGCCGACCTGGTCCACGCCGGGCAGGCCGTGCAGGAAGGTCCGCAGAGCGGTCTCGGATCGTCCCAGCTCGGAGAGATCCGACCGGGCCGACGTCGTTGTCGCCGTCATGCCGAGAAGTCTACGCACGAGACCGCCGAGTGATCTTGCTCACGACCGCTCGATGAGGTTCCGACGTGAGCGGCGTCCCTGGTCCGACCGCACCCGCACCGTCGCGGGGTACGGACCGGTAGGTTGAGCGATCGTGGACGTACACGTCATTGACCACCCGCTGGCCCAGTCAAGGTTGACCGCCATGCGGGACGCGCGCACCGATTCCTCGACGTTCCGGGCGGCGCTGCACGAACTGACCACCATGCTGGTGTACGAGGCGGCGCGTTCCTTTCCCGTCGAGCGGTACCCGGTGCAGACGCCGGTCACCGGCACCGAGGGCACCCGACTGGCCAACCCGCCGCTGCTGGTCCCGGTGCTGCGCGCCGGGCTGGGCATGGCGGACGCCGCGCTGGGTCTGCTGCCCGAGTCCTCGATGGGTTTCGTGGGCCTGGCCCGCGACGAGGCGACCTACGAGCCCCGCGCGTACATGGAGTCGCTGCCACGCGACCTGGCCGGGCTGCCGGTGCTGGTGCTCGACCCGATGCTGGCCACCGGCGGTTCGCTGGAGCACTGCTGCCAGCTGCTGGCCGACCGCGGCTGCACTGACATCACAGTGCTCTGTGTGCTCGCCGCCCCGGTCGGCATCGACCGGCTGGAGCGCTCCGGCCTGCCGTTGCGCCTGGTCACGGCCTCGATCGACGAGGGGCTCAACGACCACATGTTCATCGTCCCCGGCCTCGGCGACGCCGGCGACCGCCAGTTCGGCGGCATGCCCCGCTTCTGACGGGAGACCCGGTCGGTGCCGGGTCCGGCGGGGTCCGTGCACCGGGTGCGCGGACCCGCTACCGTCTCCGGCCATGACTGGTGTTGCGCTCGCCGAGGAGTTGCTGCTCCTCGCCTACGACGACACGACCGGCAAGGCGACGATGCCACGGATCAGCCTGGACCTGGGCATGGCCGCCGCGGTGCTGGTCGAGCTGGCCCTGACCGGCCGGATCGCGTACGCAGACGGGTCCCTGGCGGTGATCGACCCGACGCCCACCGGCGAGCCGTTCAGCGACGATGTCCTCGGCCGGATCGCGGCCGACACCCCGCACAGCCCAGCGTCCTGGGTACAGCGTCTGCGGCACGGCCTGCGCGACCGGATCCTCGCCGACCTGTGCCGGCAGGGCGTCGTCCGGGACGTCGACGAGACCGAGCTGGGCTTCATCCACGTGCACCGTTACCCGGTCGTGGACACCTCCGTCGAGGCGGAGACCCGGCAGCGGCTGGCCGAGGCGCTGACCGGCGCGGCAGCCCCGGACGAGCGGACCGCCGCGCTGGCCACCCTGGTGGTGGTGCTCCGGATGGAGTCCGCGCTCGGGGTGAGCGGCGAGGCCGCCGCCGACGCCCGCCGCCGGCTGACGGAGATCGCCACCGGCGCCGGGTTCTCCGGCGAGGTGAGCACCGACGACTCGGTGGTCCGCCCGTCGGTCGGCCTGGTCGTCGCCGCCCTGGCCAAGGCCGTCGACCAGGCCCTCGGCAAGCGCGCCTGACCGTCGAAGCCAGCACGCCCCTGCCATCCTTTGCTCTGCACCCGAAGATGCACCACGAGCAGCCGGCGTCTGGCGACCGCCGCATGTCGGCTCCCCGATGGCACCTGGCGCATCCGCGGGTGCAGAGCAAAGGGAACGTGCTGGGCGGACGGGTCCTTCGCGGCGTCAGATGCCGAGAGCGGCGCCGACCTCGGCCCGCAGCCCGACGACCGCCTGCGCCGCCCGGCTGCGGGCCGCCGGGACGTCACCATCCGAGACCGGCTCCACCACCTCGAGGTACGCCTTGAGCTTCGGCTCGGTCCCGGACGGGCGGATCACCACCCGGGCCGCCGCGGTCCGCAGGATCACCACGTCCGACTCGGGCAGCAGGTCCCGAACGCTGTCCACCGGCTGCCCGAGCAGGGTGGCCGGGGTGGCCGCCCGGATCCGGGCCATCGCATCGGAGATGACCCGCAGGTCGTCCACCCGGGCGGAGAGCTGGTCCGTGTGGTGTACGCCGAACTCGGCAGCCAGCTCGTCCAGCCGGTCGGTCAGCGTGCGACCCTGCGTCTTCAGGCCGGCGGCCAACTCGGCCACTGTCAGCGCGGCGGTGATGCCGTCCTTGTCCCGGACGTGTTCCGGGGCGACGCAGTAGCCGAGCGCCTCCTCGTAGCCGAAGACCAGCGGCGCGCTTCCTCCGCCGGCCCGCACGATCCACTTGAAGCCGGTCAGCGTCTCGTCGTAGGGCAGGCCCCGGGCCGCGCACATCGCCCGCAGCAGTGACGACGACACGATGGTGGTGGCGTAGAGCCCGGTCACCCCCCGGCGCATCAGGTGATCGGCGAGCAGGACGCCCACCTCGTCGCCCCGCAGCATCCGCCAGCCGTCGCGGTCCCGGACGACCACCGCGCAACGGTCGGCGTCCGGGTCGTTGGCGATGGCGAGGTCCGCACCGGTGGAGTCGGCCAGGGCGATCAGCCGGTCCACCGCACCCGGCTCCTCCGGGTTGGGGAACGACACTGTGGGGAACGCCGGGTCCGGCTCGGCCTGGTCGGGCACCACCCCGGGGGTCGGGAAACCAGCGCTGGCGAAGGCGGCGGTGAGCACCGCCGCGCCCACCCCGTGCAGGGGGGTGTACGCCACAGTCAGGTCCCGTGGCCCGTCCGGGTCGATCACCGCGGTGGCCCGTTCGACGTACGAGGCGACCAGGTCGTCGCCGAGCACCTGACCCGGCTCGCCCAACGGCACCTGGGCCAGCGGCCCGACCGATCGGATGGCGGCCTCGATACCGGCGTCGGCGGGTGGCACGATCTGCGCGCCGGCGCCCAACTCGCCGCCCAGCTCCGCGCCGAGGTAGACCTTGTAGCCGTTGTCCTGCGGCGGGTTGTGGCTGGCCGTGACCATGACGCCGGCGACACCGCCGAGGTGCCGCACGGCGTATGCCAGCACCGGGGTGGGCAGCGGGCGGGGCAGCAACAGCGCCGGGCGGCCAGCGCCGGTCGCCACCTGGGCCGTGCGCTCGGCGAACTGCCGGGAGCCGTGCCGGGCGTCGTACCCGATCACCAGGGGACCGGTGCCACCCTGGGCCGCGAGCCAGGTGACCAGGCCGGAAGCGGCCTGGGTGACAACGGCGAGGTTCATCCCGTTCGGGCCGGCGCGCAGCGGGCCGCGCAGGCCCGCCGTGCCGAAGGTCAGCGGGCCGGCGAACCGGTCGGCCAGCTCGGGGCCGCTCGCCGGGAGACCGTCGAGCACCGCCGTCAGCTCGTCCCGGCTGGCCGGGTCGGGGTCGTCGGCCAGCCAACGCCGGGCTTGCTCGCGAATGTCGTCGATGTCAGTGCTGTCCGCCGCCATGCCCCTTGATAGCACGGCGACGGATCACCCCTGTGGGTTCCCTCCGGCTCAGCCGTTCCCGGTGAGCTGGAACGTCCGTGCCATCTCGTCGAAGATCGCCTTGCTCTCCGCGAACTTGGCGTCCGTGGCGGTGAGGTAGAACGAGTACGCCTTGCCGTCCTGCGCGACTCCCCGCCAGACACCGTGCCGCATCGCGTCACCCGCGCCGCAGGTGTACTCGAATTCGGCTGCCGGCCTGCTGGCCAGTTCGGTCTCCGTGGAGGAGATCTGGTTGTACGGCTTGACGCAGGAGGTGCTCCGGGTCTTGAGGCCGTTCTCGGCCGTCTCGGCCCACCGGACGGAGCTGCTGGTCCACTTCTCGGTGATGATGCGGACCTTGCGGCCGCTGTCGGCCGGGTCGATGTAATCGGTGTACGAGCCGCCGGTGGACTTCTTCCAGCCCTTCGGCACCATGACCTGGATCCCGCGGGCCGTGTGCTCCTGCATTTCGACGGTGGGAGCCGCCGGGGCGGCGGTGGTGGGCTGCGCGGCAGGGGTGCTCGGCGGGGCGTCGTCGCCGCCGGAGAGCGCCACCGCGGTGAGCAGCAGCACGACGACCAGGCCGCCGGCCGCGGCGAGCTGCACCTTGCGCGGCCAGCCCTTGACCGTGGTGACGAGCTGACCTCCGGTGGCCCTGGCCTTGTCCAGCGCGCTGCCGCCCGAAGCGGCCGGCGTGGTCGCCCAGGGCTGGCCGGTGCCCGGCACCGACCACTGGTTGCCGCCGCCGTAGGTGCCGCCGACGCGCTGGGTGGCCTCCGGTGCTGCGCCGCCGTACCCGACCTGCTGGGTGGCATCGGCCGGGCTGCCGTAGCTGACCCGCTGGGTGGCGTCGGGGTGCCCGCCGGCGTCCACCCGCTGGGTGGCGTCCGCGTTGCCGCCGTAGGTGCGCCCGGCCGCCGGTCGGCCCGTCGTCGGCATCGCGCCGGTCGGCGTGTGCAGCGGGCCGGCCAACGCGTCGGCGCTGGTCTCGTCGAGACCCCCGGTGGTGCCGGCCGGGCGAGCTGCCGCCTGCGGGCGCTCGCCCCGGCGCAGCGAGGCCAGCCGGTCGGTCAGGGACTCGCCCGGGGCCAGCATCGCCTTGCCGCCGATCTGGCTGTCCGGCTTCGGCTCCGGCTGGGGCGGCGGCAGGACGGGGATGGGGCGCTGCTGCACCGGCACCACGGCGTACGGGTCGGTGACCGAGTGCACAGCCGTCGCCGTGCTGCCCAGCGGGCCGGCGAGCAGCTCGCGCAGCATGGCCCGGGAGGTGTGCACGTCGAGTCGGCGCGCCGGGTCCTTCTCGAGCAGACCCATCAGCACCCGGGTCAGCGGGCCGCTGCGCTGCGGTGGGGCGGGCGGGTCCTCCACCACGGCGTGCATGGTCTCGATCGGGTCGCCCTTGTCGAACGGGGGGCGCCCCTCGACAGCGGTGTAGAGCGTCACACCCAGCGAGAAGAGGTCACTCGGCGGCCCGAACTCCTGGCCCATGGCCCGCTCGGGCGAGATGAAGTGCGGTGAGCCGAGCACCATGCCCGGGGTGGTGAGCTGCACGTCGGTGGGCATCCGGGCGACCCCGAAGTCGGTCAGCACGCAGCGCCCGTCGGTGCAGATCAGCACGTTGGCGGGTTTGACGTCGCGGTGCAGCACGCCGATCGCGTGCGCGACCTCCAACGCGCCGAGCAGCGCAATGCCGATCTTGGCGACGGCCCGGGGCGCGACCGGCCCGTCCTCGATCACCATGTCGGCGAGGCTGCGGGCGTCCAGCAGCTCCATCACGATCCACGGCCGGCCCGCCTCGGTGACCACGTCGTACACCTGCACCACGGCGGGGTGCTGGATGGCGGCGGCGGCGCGGGCCTCGCGCAGGGTGCGTTCGTACATCGCGTCGCGGTCGCTGGGGGCCAGCCCTGGGGGCAGGACGACCTCCTTCACCGCCACGTCACGGCGCAGCAGGGTGTCTGTGGCGCGCCACACCGTGCCCATGCCGCCGTTGCCCACCGAGGACCGCAGCGAGTACCGGTCACCAATGGTGGTGCCGGGCGCCGCTCGTCCGTTGGCGGGACTGACTGGTCCGCCGCTCCACGTCGGGATCTGAGTCACAGAAAAGCCACCGGGGGAAATCGAGGGGGGCTGGGACACAACCCCCCTATCTTGCTGGTTCCGACGCCGGATGCGAAAGCCGACGCGGCGGACGTTTGTCGAAGTCGACAGAACGTGCCCTGTCGTTCACCTGCTGTCGACCGCTCGGGACGCACTGTGCGGTATCCCTCACCCGACGACGTGGCCGGGCGTCCTACCATCCGGGGATGAACCAACGGCGGTCAAGTGAGTCCGGTTTTCCGATCAACGGCGTCTACACGGAGGCCGACCTTCCGGAAGAACTGGACTCCCGGCTCGGCAGCCCGGGCGAGTTTCCGTACACCCGGGGTGTCTACCCCACCATGTACACCTCCCGCCCGTGGACGATGCGCCAGTACGCCGGCTTCGGCACCGCCACCGAGTCCAACGCGCGGTACCACCAGTTGTTGCGGGCCGGCACGATGGGCCTCTCGGTCGCGTTCGACCTGCCGACCCAGATGGGCTACGACTCGGACGAGCCGATCGCGCACGGCGAGGTCGGCAAGGTGGGTGTCGCGATCGACTCCATCGAGGACATGCGGCTGCTCTTCGCCGACATTCCACTGGACAAGGTGTCCACCTCGATGACCATCAACGCGCCCGGTTCGGTGCTGCTGCTGCTCTACCAACTCGTCGCCGAGGAGAACGGGGTGCCGGGCACGGCGCTCAACGGCACCATCCAGAACGACATCCTCAAGGAGTACATCGCCCGGGGGACGTACATCTTCCCGCCGAAGCCGTCGCTGCGCCTGGTGGCCGACACGTTCGCGTACTGCCGCAGCGAGGTGCCGAAGTGGAACACCATCTCCATCTCCGGCTACCACATGGCGGAGGCCGGCGCGACGCCCGCGCAGGAGATCGCGTTCACGCTGGCGAACGGGGTGGAGTACGTGCGGGCGGCGCTGGCCGCGGGGCTCGCCGTCGACGACTTCGCGCCCCGGCTGTCGTTCTTCTTCGTGGCCCGCACCACGCTGCTCGAGGAGGTGGCGAAGTTCCGCGCTGCCCGGCGGATCTGGGCTCGGCTGATGCGTGACGACTTCGGCGCCAAGGATCCGAAGTCGATGATGCTGCGGTTCCACACCCAGACCGCGGGCGTGCAGCTCACCGCCCAGCAGCCGGAGGTGAACCTGGTTCGGGTGGCGGTGCAGGGTCTGGGCGCCGTGCTCGGTGGCACCCAGTCGCTGCACACCAACAGCTTCGACGAGGCGATCGCGCTGCCCACCGAGAAGGCGGCCCGGCTCGCGCTGCGTACCCAGCAGGTGCTGGCCTATGAGACGGACCTGACCTCCACCGTCGACCCGTTCGCCGGGTCGTACGTGGTGGAGGCGATGACCGCCGAGATCGAGGCCGCCGCTGTCGAGTTGATGGAGCGGGTGGCCGACCACGGCTCGGCGGTGGACGCGATCGAGGCCGGGTTCCAGAAGCGGGAGATCGAGCAGTCCGCGTACCGGATCGCCCAGGAGATCGACTCGGGGGAGCGGGTGGTGGTCGGGCTCAACCGGTTCACGGTGGACGAGGAGGAGCCGTACGAGCCGCTGCGGGTCGACCCGACGATCGAGGCGGCCCAGGCCGACCGGCTGGCCCGGTTGCGTTCCGAGCGGGACGCTGACGCGGTGGCACGGGCTCTCGCCGATCTTCGGGCCGCCGCCGAGGGTACGGAGAACGTGTTGTACCCGATGAAGGAGGCGCTGCGGGCCCGGGCGACAGTGGGTGAGGTCTGCGGGACGTTGCGTGAGGTATGGGGGTTGTACCGCCCCACCGACCGTTTCTGAGCGTCCAGCCGCGACTGCGTGCCTCGGGGCGCGCCGCGACTGCGGCCTCGGGGCGCGGTGTGTCCGGCGCTCTCAGCGGGTATCCGGTCGGTTGAGCCGGGACGCACACCCTGTGCGCCCACGGCGGGTGGGTGCATGTGAGCGTCCTTTATCCGGCTCGTTGCGCTGTGTGGTCGGCTAATTGTCGGAGTGTCAGTTCATCACCCCGACTAATGCGACAATTTGGCAACGGGTCTCCGACTGTCGACCGGGATTCGGGACCGCCGCGACCGGTTACGCGTTGTAGGAGGTGAGGGGCTGATGACGGCATTCGACCGTGATCTACCTGCTGTCCCCCACCTTGACGAGCGGCCCCAGCAGGGCATACGTGACTCTGCGCGGTCCGATCATTACCGTAACGAGGTTGCGCAGCGTCACCGTCGGAGGTCTAGGCTGTCTGCTGTCCCCGATGATCCATCCATTCCTAGTGATCGAGAATTCGACGTGACGAGTGCGTTGACGCTGCCCACGAGTGGCCAGCTGGCGTCGTCCTGGCCGGAGACGCCACCGGGATCCGAGCCCCTGCCCCGCGAGCTGGACCACCTTCTCGCGCTCCGGGTACCGGGGCTGATCGCTACGCGCCGTCACCTCCACTCGCACCCTGAGCTTTCCGGCAACGAGTTCGAGACGGCCGCGCTGATCGCCCGGGAGCTGTCGCTGGCCGGGCTGAGCCCGCGCCTGCTGCCCAAGGGCAACGGCGTGATCTGCGACGTCAACGGCAGGCCGGACGGCCCGGTCGTGGCGCTGCGCGCCGACATCGACGCGCTGCCGCTGGACGACCCCAAGGACGTCCCGTACCGGTCGACCGTGGAGGGCGTCTGCCACGCCTGCGGGCACGACGTGCACACCTCGGTCCTGCTCGGCGTCGGCATGCTGCTGGCCCAACTCGCCGACCTGGGTGAGCTGGACGGTCGGGTCCGGCTCATCTTCCAGCCGGCCGAGGAGATCCTGCCCTGCGGTTCGCTGGAGGTCATCGAGGCCGGCGGCCTGGACGACGTGGTGCAGATCTTCGCGCTGCACTGCGACCCGAACCTGCCGGTGGGCCAGGTCGGCCTGCGGGTCGGCCCGATCACCGCGGCCGCCGACAACGTGACAGTCCGACTCTCCGGCCCGGGCGGGCACACCGCCCGCCCGCACCTGACCGTCGACATGGTCGACGCGCTCGGTCGGCTGATCACCGAGGTGCCGGCCCTGGTCAGTCGTCGGGTGCCGGCCAACAGCGGCCTGCTGCTGGTCTTCGGCCACGCCTCGGCCGGCACCCGCTACAACGTCATCCCGTCCGAGGCGAGCGCGTCCGGCACCCTCCGGGTGATGGATCGCGACACCTGGGAGAAGGCTCCCAAGATCGTCGCTCAGGTGGTGCGGGACGTGATCGCGCCGACCGGTGCCACTGTCGACCTGGAATACCTGCGCGGCCGGCCGCCGGTGTGCAACGACGCCCGCGCCATCCAGGTGCTGACCGCCGCCACCGCCGCCGCCCTCGGTCCGGACGGGATCGCCGAGACACCGCAGAGCATGGGCGGCGAGGACTTCTCCTGGTACCTGGAGTACGTCCCCGGCGCCCTCGCCCGGCTCGGCGTGGGTCGCGCCGGCCCCAACGTCGACCTGCACCGGGCGAGCTTCGACGTGGACGAGCGGTCCATAGCGGTCGGCGTCCGCGTCATGGTGCAGACCGCGTTGCGGGCACTGGCGGCGGCGCGCTGACCGGCGCGACCAGAGCCGAGGGCTTGCGCCGTCGGCGCAGCACCACCAGCAGCGCCACCAGCGGTACGCCCAGCGCCACCAGCCACGGCAGCAGTGCGCCCAGCACCGTGAGCAGGACGGTCATCGAGACGACGAACGCCTTCCAGCCGCCCCTGAGTCCGACGAGGAAGCCGGTCTCGGCCTTCTCCTCGGTGTCCTTCGCCGCCGGCCCGGCCAGCGACACGGTGATCGTGGAGAGGGCGGTCAGGTCGGCCAGGCGTCGCTTCTTGGCTTCCAGCGAGGCCAGGTCGGCCTCCCGTCGACCCAACTCGTTCTCCAGCGACACCAGGTCGGTGATCGAGGTGGCCCGGGACAGCAACCGGCGGGCGCTCTCCACCCGGGCTCGCTGACTGGTGATCCGGGCCTCCAGGTCGACCGTTTCCTCGGTGACGTCCTGAGTGTTGATCTCCCGGCTCTGCTGCCGACCGAGCTTCGCGATCTCCTCCACCACGCCGGTGAACTTCGCCGCCGGCACCCGCAACTCCAACTCCGCCACCGCGTCGGCGTCGGCGCTGTGCCGCTGGTCGCCGCCGACGAAGCCGCCGGCCCGACCGGCCGCGGCGGTGGCCTCGCGGGCGGCAGAGTCCACATCGTCCACCTGCACCCGCATCTTTCCGGTGTAGATGATCGCCCGCTGGTCGACCCGTAGGTCGGGTGCGCCGGCGCCAGCCCCCTCCGGTGCGCCCGCGGCGGCGTCCCGGTTCACCTCACCGCCGTTGGCGGCTGGCGCCTCGGCCGCCGTGCCCGCGCTGTCCTGCGCCCCGCTGTCGCCGGCTCCGCACCCCGCCAGCGCCAGGGCCGCCGCCAGTGTCGTCGCCGCCAGCAGCGCACTGCGGCGTCGTCCCACCTGTCCGTCCATCCCCGCTCCCATCGTCGTCAACCGGTGTGGCGATAGCTCGGACGCGACGCGCACACCGGCTGGTTCCGGCAGACTGCGCTGAGGACGTCACGATTCGATAATCGAGGAGTCACGATGCGGCTCACCAAGTACGCCCACTCCTGCCTTCGGGTGGAACACGACGGGGGAGTGCTCGTCGTCGACCCCGGGGTGTTCAGCGACGCGGCGGCGGCGCTGGACGGTGCGGACGCGGTGCTGATCACCCACGAACACCCCGACCACCTCGATCTGGCAGCGGTGCGCCTCCAACTCGACCGACAGCCGTTCCCGATCCACGGGCCCGCCTCGCTCGGCGAGGCCCTGGGCGACGCGGCTGACGTGCTGCGCCCGGTCAGCGTCGGTGAGTCGTTCACCGCCGCCGGGATCGCCGTGCGCGCGTACGGGGGACGACACGCCGTGATCCACCCCGACATCCCGGTGGTCGACAACCTCGGTTACCTGATCAACGACGTGGTCTACCACCCGGGCGACTCCCTGGTCGTGCCCGAAGAGACCCCCGTCGACACGCTCTTCGCGCCGATCCACGCCCCCTGGTCGAAGTTTTCCGAGGTGGTCGACTTCATCCGCGCGGTCGCGCCGCGGCGCGCGTACGCCCTGCACGACGCGTTGCTCAACGACAAAGGGCTGGGCGTGCTCGACAGGCAGTACACAGCGCTGTCCGGCACCGAGTACCAGCGACTGGAGCCCGGTAGCCGGGTGGACGTCTGACCCGATGCCCGGCCTCTCCGCGGAGCTGGTGCAGCAGCTCTACCGCACCCCACCGGACCGGTTCGTGGCCGCCCGGGACGCCGCTGTGGCCGAGGCCCGCCGGGCCGGCGACGCGACCACCGCCCGGCAACTGGCCCGGCTGCGTCGCCCGACCGTGGCCGCCTGGTTGGTGAACCTGCTCGCCATCGGACGCCCGGAGCTGGTCGCCGATCTGGTGCAGCTCGCCGACGCCCTGCGAGTCGCCCAGCGTGAGTTGCGGGGGCCCCGACTGCGGGAGCTGTCAGCGCAACGCCGGGCGGTGGTCGGCGCCCTGGTCGCCGAGGTTCGCAAGCTCGCCGCGGCCGAGCCGGACGCGCCACCGGCGAGCCGGCTGCCCCTGGCCGAGGTGGAGGCGACGCTGAACGCGGCGTTCTCCGACGTCGAGGTCGCCGAGCAGGTGCGGGCGGGCCGCCTGCTGCGGGCGGCCAGCTACGCCGGCTTCGGTGAGGTGCCCCGGCCGCAACTGCGACTGGTCACCGACGATGAAGAGGAGCACGAGGAGGAACGCCCGGCCCGCCGACCCGGCCCCCAACGGGGCCGTCCCGAGGCGGCACCCCGTACGGACCGGGCGGCCGAGCGTGCCGAGCAGGCCGAACGGGCCGCACAGCGAGCGGCCCGAGCGGAGCGGGCCCGGCAGCGCCGCGCCCTGGACCGGGAGTTGGCGAAGGCCCAGGCCGACCAGGAGCGGGCGGAGACCGAGCTGACCGAGGCGACCGGGCAGGAGCGCGACGGTGTGGCCGTACTCGATCGCCTTGAGGCCGAGTTGGCCGAGCTGGAGCGGCGGCGCGCGGTCGCCGAGCAGGATCTCAGCCGGGCCAAGCTCGCCCGGCGTGCCGCCGAGCGGGCGGTCACCGTGGCCCGGCGGCGCGCTGGTGAGGTCGAGGCGGCGGTCGAGGCGCTGGCGGCCGAAGAGGGGGATGCGGACGCGGGCGGTGGCGCGGCAGACTGAGCATCGATGGACGACGACGAGTGTGCGCGCCGTACACGGCGAGTGGCCCCGGGTCGGGGCGTGGTCGTGGTCGCCGGGCCGGGTTGCCCGAGCGGGGCGGCGCGGTGACTCCGGAGCAGGTCGCCGCCGCCAGTAAGCCTGTCGTGCTCGACCTGGGCGACGCCTTCAGTCGGGACCCGACCACGTTGCGCCGGGCCCGACTGCTCGGCATCTCCGGCTGGGCCTTCTACATCAGCGGCCGGGCCGGCGCGCTCGGCGGTGTGCGGGCCGAGACGGCCGCCGCCGCCCTCGGGTTCATCGCCCCGGACGCGGTCGCCGACGGTTGGGACGCCGCCGCCCGGGTCGTTGCGCCGTTCGAGGTGGCCGCCGCGAGCCTCGCCGAATGCTGCAGGTGGGGGGCGCAGCAGCTCGGCCCGCTGCCCGGCACCGAGCGCCTGTCGGTGCTCGTCGAGCGGGCGGTGGCGGCGGCGGAGGCCAGTGGGATGCCGCTCTTCGCCGCGTGGCGGGCCATGCCGCTTCCGGATCTCTCACCCGGGGCTCGCAGCGCCGCCGGGCTGCGGCTGCTCCGGGAACACTTCACCGGCGCCTACCTGCTGGCGGTACGCGCGGCCGGGATGACCCCGCTGGAGGCCGTGCTGTCCGGGCCGGAGGGCGAGGCCGGGGCGGTGGCCTGTGGCTGGCCGCCGCCGTACCCGCCGATCGGGCCGTTGGTGCGCCGCCGGCTCTGGGCGGAGGCGGTGACCAACCGACTGGCCGCGCCGGCGTTCACGGCCCTCGGGCCCGCCGACGGCGCGGAGTTGGTGGAGTTGCTGCACCGCACCCGGGTCGACCTCGGCTGAGCCTCCCGTCGGCCGGAAAAATGGGCGGCGTCGAAGCGGATCGGCTGCCAGGATGTCCTGCCGTGACCCTTCCCGCTGGTTGGACGACGCGCCGACCCACCCTCGACGACGTGCCGGAGATCCTCGCGGTGGTGCACGCCGCCGACACCTTCGCCATCGGTCATCCCGACTTCGACGCCGAGGACGTCGCGGCGTCACTGACCGCCCCCCACTTCGACCGGACCCGGGACTCCTGGCTGGCCATCGACCCCGACGACACGGTTGTCGGCTGGGCGACGGTGGACAACCCGACCGGGGTGGGCCGGGAGTTCGTGGAGGTCTACGTCGATCCGGTACGGGCCGCCGCCGTCCGCACGCCGTTGCTGCTGCGCCAACTGGACCGCGTCGCCGAGCGCGCTGCCGAGCGGGGGCTGCCGTCACTCACCGTCCGCTGCGCGGTCTTCGCGCCGGAACGTGACTGGGAACACGCCCTGCGCGGGCTCGGGTTCGCCCTCGTCAAGCGGTACGTCCGGATGAGCCGGCCGCTGGACGACCTGCCTGACGAGCCGGCCGGGCCGTCGGCGGTGACGGTGCGGTCGGTCCGCCCGGACGACGAGACCGATCTGGTGGAGTTCCACCGGATCTACGAGGACGCCTTCTGCGACACCCCGGACCACGAGCCGCTGTCGTACGAGCGGTGGCGGGCCCGGATCGGCGACCTGACCGCCTGGGACGAGTGGTTCGTCGCCGAGGTGGACGGGGTGCCGGTCGGCGCGTTGCAGTCCTCGGACCAGGCGCTCGACCAGCAGTCGGGTTGGGTGAAGAGCCTGTCGGTGCGGTCCGCGTACCGTCGCCGGGGTGTGGGTGCGGCGTTGCTGCGCCGCGCCTTCGCCCGCTACGCCGAGAAGGGGCGGCGCGCGGTCGGCCTGGGCGTCGACCTCACCAACCCGACCGCCCCGCTGTCGCTGTACCGCTCGGTGGGCCTGCGGGAGACCCAGTGGATCGACATGTACGAACTTTCCGTGCCGGCGGCCGGTGTGTGATTGACGACCCCGGTCCGGCCCGACCGGCGCCTCGCTCGACAGCGGTAGCACACTGGGGGCGTGCGATACGCGCTGCTACGCCGAGGCGGTGCCGGTGGGGCGGGCCCGCAGTTCGGTGACGTAGTCGTCCGGGGCGCCCGCCTTCTCGGCGGCGTTCGCGATCTCGGACAGGTACCAGGAGGTCGGCAGGCCACCCTCGTACCCGTTGAAGACGTAGATCCAGGCGGTCACGTCGCCGTCGAGGGTGGAGACCCGGACGTGCAGCTTGCGGTACGTGCCGGCGGTC
The DNA here is from genome assembly GCF_040608275.1 of Micromonospora sp. NPDC005205. Taxonomy (NCBI): domain Bacteria; kingdom Bacillati; phylum Actinomycetota; class Actinomycetes; order Micromonosporales; family Micromonosporaceae; genus Micromonospora; species Micromonospora sp. NPDC005205. The sequence goes on along the minus strand of NZ_JBEXHV010000021.1, from coordinate 72,016 downwards.
ACCCCCTCGAGTTCGTCGAGTTGGCCGGCGTCGTAGGGGTGGATGTCGTAGAGCGCCACGAACACCCGGTCACCGGGAGACTCGACGAGGGTGCTCACCGCGCCCTCCCAGCCGATCATGTCCGCCCCGGCGAAGGTCAGCCGCCAGCCCTCCAGCCAGCCGGTGCCGACCATCGGCGAATGCGGACAGTAGGCGCGCATCCGGGCGGGATCGAGATTTGAGCCGTAGGCGGCGTGATGACGCACGGCGATGACGATAGCCCGGCCGACGGGTGGGGGAGAATACGACAGTGCGTGTCGAATGCGCTCGGGAGAAGAAAGTCACTGTGAGCATCAACGAAGGGCGAACGCTGTGAGCCGGATCGTGATCATCGGCGGGGGGCCGGCCGGGTACGAGGCGGCACTGGTCGCCGCCCAGCTGGACGCCGATGTCACAGTGGTGGAGGCCGACGGTGCGGGCGGTGCCTGCGTGCTCTCCGACTGCGTACCGTCGAAGACCTTCATCGCCAGCTCGCAGGTGGTCACCGGCTACCGCGACACCGAGGAGTTCGGGGTGCACTCGGACGGCCTGGAGGCGGTCACCGTCGACGCGCGTGCGGTGCACGGGCGGGTCAAGCGGCTGGCCCTGGCGCAGTCTGCGGACATCCACGCCAAGCTGCTGAAGGCGGGAGTCACCTTCGTGGCCGGCACCGCCCGGCTCGGCGAGGACTCCCTCGGGCACACCCACCGGGTCGTCGTCACCCCCGCCGACGGCGCGGAGGAATACTCGATCGACGCGTCCACCGTGCTGGTGGCCACCGGCTCGACGCCCCGTCAGCTGCCCACCGCCGTACCGGACGGTGAGCGCATCCTGACCTGGCGACAGGTGTACGACCTGCCGGAGCTGCCCGAGCACCTGATCGTGGTCGGGTCCGGCGTGACCGGCGCCGAGTTCGCCAGCGCGTACCTGGCGATGGGGGTCGAGGTGACCCTGGTCTCCAGCCGGGACCGGGTGATGCCGCACGAGGACGCCGACGCCGCCTCCGCCATCGAGCGGGTGTTCCGCAACCGGGGCATGGAGATCCTCAACAACTCCCGGGCCGACGCGGTCCGGCGTACCGCCGACGGCGTCGAGGTGGAGCTCTCCGACGGCCGCAAGGTGACCGGCTCACACGCGCTGATCACCGTCGGTTCGATCCCGAACACCGCCAACCTGGGTCTGACCGAGTACGGGGTGGAGCTGGGCCGGGGCGGTTACCTGACCGTCGACCGGGCTTCCCGGACCAACGTGCCCGGCATCTACGCCGCCGGCGACTGCACGGGCGTGCTGCTGCTGGCCAGTGTCGCCGCCATGCAGGGCCGGATCGCCATGTGGCACGCGCTCGGTGAGGCGGTCCGCCCGCTGCGGCTGCGTACCGTCGCGGCGAACGTCTTCACCGACCCCGAGCTGGCCACCGTGGGTGTCTCGCAGGACGAGGTCGACGCGGGCAAGGTGCCGGCCCGGCAGGTGATGCTGCCGTTGTCCGGCAACGCCCGGGCCAAGATGGACGACCTCTCCGACGGTTTCGTGAAGCTGTTCTGCCGTCCCGCCAGCGGTCAGGTGATCGGCGGTGTGGTGGTCGCTCCGAAGGCCAGCGAGCTGATCCTGCCCATCACGATGGCGGTGGAGAACAACCTCACTGTCAACGAGCTGGCCCAGACCATCACCATCTACCCGAGCCTGTCCGGCTCCATCACCGAGGCGGCCCGTCAGCTCATGCTGCACGAGCTGGAGTGACCCGCCGGGTCAGGCTCATCGCCACCGTCACCAGGACCGCCACCTCGGCGAGGATCAGGAGGCGTTCGGCCAGGCCGATGAGCATCCGGTCGCCGGGGTAGGCGGACCAGATCATCGCCGCCGCCAGGGCCAGGCTCAACAGGACCAGGGCGCGTAGCGTCCGGGCGGCGGGCGTCAGGTCGGGTCGGCGGGCGAGCAACCAACCGGCCACCGGCAGCGCCAGGAAGGCGATCACCGACGCGTACCGGTGGAGGTAGGCGGCGGTGGTCATGGCGGTGCCCGGCTCGTTCGTCGGCACCACGGCGGCCAGCAGCAGCCCACCCACCCACGCGCCGAGCAGCAGCTCTGCCGTTCGACCGGAGTGCGGTCGGGGTGGGCTGGCGCGGCGCAGTCCGTAGAGCAACGCCACGGTGGCGAGCGCGAGCACCACCATGGCGATGTCGATGACGCCGCCGCGGTCGGAGACCGCGAAGTCGCTGATGGTCAACGCCCACGGGTTGAGGTCGTCGTTGACTTCGAGGTGGCCGATCACTGTGAGCAGCGCCGCCAGGGCGATCCCGCCCAGGGCCAGCAGGCCGGTACTCCGGGTAACAGGCATACCTCAGCCTGTCGCCGCGGACACCCCACCCGAATCCGGGACAGCCACCGAAATCGACCCCCGGGACCACCCCTAGAGGCCTTCCGGCATTTGGCTGTCACGTGCTTCTGCGCATCCGTGAACTTCCGATGGTCGCGACGACCCTCGCCAGGTCAGGCGACGTTCAGCTGGATGTTCCCAATGCGGGCGACGACGTCGAGATGACCACCCAGGCCGGTGACGTAGGCGCGGAGTGATCCCAGGCTGGTGTGCTCGCCATTCTCGATCTGGCTGATCCTCGCCTGCGTCAGCCCTGCCGCCTCGGCCAACTGCACCTGAGTCATACCCAGGTGCTTGCGGATCTCTGCCAGCTGCGCCCCACTGACCGCTGCCAGCATCTGCTCACGGTGCTGAGCGCGCCGGGAGGTCCTGTCCGGATCTGCCCAGGATGGATCGAGCGCGCGGGCCTTCGCCTTGACTTCCTGCCAGTCAGCTCCATCGGTCATCTCTGTGTTTCCCTCAGCCTGGAGAGGTGCTCCTGAAACCGGTCGTCCGCCAACGGGACCGCCGTCTTGTACCAAGTCTGCCACTGGCCCGACTTGTCGCCAGCGACCAGAAAAACAGCTTCTCGAACGGATCAAAAGCGAAGATCATGCGGACCTCCGTGGAGCCAGTCGACCCAGGTCGCAGCTCCTTCATATGGTGGAAGATGCTGCCTTTGAGGCGGTCAACCAGGGGACGCCCGAGCGCCGCAGATCCAACGACACTCAGTCGATGGGGACGTCGACGGCGGCGACTGCGGCGGCGGCGCGGGCGTGGCGGGCGCTGACCACTGTCATCGCCCACCCGGCGGCGGCGAAGCCGGCGGCCGCGGCGGTGGCGATGATGGCCAGCCGCCAGGCCGACTCGGTCAGGGCGGTGCCGCCCAGGTGCCCGACCAGCGCGCCGTAGGTGGCCCAGCCCAGCGCGGCGACGGCCTCGTAGAGCACGAACAGGCGGTACGGGTAGCGGCTGCGCCCGGCCGAGAAGCAGGCCGCCATCCGCCCGCCGGGCACGAACCGGCAGAGCAGGATGACCAGCGGCCCAGGTTGTCGCAGCCCCTGGGTGACTCGGCTGGCCACCCGGCGGGCGCGGCTCAGCTCGGCGTGCCGGGGTGGCCGCCGATCCGGTGCGCTGCGCCCCAGCAGGTAGCAGGCCAGGTCGCCGGCGAATACGCCGAGCGCGCCGACGGCGATGGTGACCGGCAGGCTGAGCCCGCCGTAGACGGTGAGCGCACCACTGGTGATCATGACGATCTGGGTGGGGATCACCGGCACGAAGGCGTCCGCGATCAGCAGCGCGAGCAGCACCAGGTACGCCCACGTCGGCGACGCTACGTCAGTCAGAAGTTCGGGCACGCCTGCCACCTCGCCGAATGCGGCCGATTGGGTGTCTTGAGCCTGACGTCGTGTCCGGCGTCACGGTGGACGGCCCCGGCCCGTCGTGACCGTCGACACGACTGGGCCACCCAGCTACAACGAGCCCGATCGGTGCCGGGTGACGGTTTCGGAGGCGGTTCCACCCGTTCGAGGCGGGCGGCAGAACGCCGTTCGTCGGCGTACCGTTGTCGGCGCGGCCACGCCCGTCGGGTCCCCCGTTCCTGACGATTCGGCCGCCAGGGCCGCCGGCGGGTCCCGCGCCGGCGGCCCACCCCTCCGCCGCGAAATCCGGGTGCATTCCCGATGGTCGCGCGGGTACGGTCGCCACATGCGCAGCGCGGTAGTGATGACCACGACGCCGGGTGTCCCCGGCGCGCCGCTCTGACGTAACCACAGTCGACCAGGCCCCGGGGCGATCCGCCCCGAGGCCAGCGCGCCGAACGGAGCTCAGGTCGCCTCCGGGTCGTACCCGATCCAGGAGCCCGACATGATCGACCACCGTAGGCTCGGCCGTGAGCTGGACCTCTTCGTCTCCGACCCGCTGGCCGGCGCCGGCCTGCCGATCTGGCTGCCGGCCGGTGCCGCCGCCCGGCATGCCGTCGAGGAGTACGTCCGGGAGTTGGAGCGCCGCTCCGGCCACCAGCACGTCTACTCGCCGCCGCTGGGCAAGCGGGAACTCTTCGAACTCTCCGGTCATCTCGGCTACTTCGCCGACGACATGTTCCCGCCGATGCGGCTGAGCGCCGACGACGAGTTCGTGCTCCGGCCGGCGCTCTGCCCGCACCACGCGCTGGTCTTCCGGGCGCGGGGCCGTTCCTACCGGGAGTTGCCGTTGCGGATCGCGGAGCTGGGCGGGATGTACCGCTCGGAGCGCTCCGGTGTGCTCGGCGGGCTGTCCCGGGTACGCGCCATCTCGCTCAACGACGCGCACACCTTCTGCGCCCCCGAGCAGGTCGGCGCGGAGGTCGTCGAGATCCTCGGGCTGATCCGTGCCGCGCACGCCGCGCTCGGTGTCCGGCCGGCCGGGTTCCGGCTGTCGCTGCGCGGGCCGGGCGAGAAGTACGTCGGCGACGACGCCCAGTGGGCCCGCGCCGAGGAGTTGCTTCGGGAGGCGCTGGCCGGGATGGAGTACGTCGAGGCACCGGGGGAGGCTGCCTTCTACGGTCCGAAGATCGACATCCAGATCGTCGACGCCGCCGGCCGGGAGTCGACCATCTCCACCATCCAACTGGACTTCGACAAGCCGGAACGGTTCGACCTGTCGTACACCGACTCGGACGGCAGCCGGCGTCGCCCGGTGATGGTGCACCGCAGCCTGGTCGGCAGCATGGAGCGGCTGTTCGCGTACCTCATCGAGGTGCACGAGGGGGCGTTCCCGGCCTGGTACGCGCCCGTCCAGGTGGTGCTCCTGCCGGTCGACGACGGCCAGGCCGACGCGGCGGCCGACCTGGCCCGACGGGCTCGCGACGCCGGCCTGCGGGTCGAGGTCGACGCCGCCGGCTCGCTGGGCGCCCGGGTACGGGACGCGGCCCGCCGCCGCGTCCCGTACCTCGGAGTGCTGGGGGCCCGGGAGGTGGCCGACGGGCACCTCGCGCTGCGCCTGCGCGGCGGCCGCGCCCTGGCTCCGATGCCCGCCGACGCGGCTCTCGCCCTGATCGGCGGGCAGGTCGACGCCCGCGCGCCCGACCTGCTGCCGTCGGACTGACCCGCCCACCGATCGTCTCGCGCGCACGGCCGCCCGACCTCAGACCGATGCCGGTTGGGCGGCCGGTTCCTCGTCGACCACAGCGCCGGTGAACTGGGAGCGGTAGAGCCGGTGGTACGCGCCCTGGGCGGCGAGCAACTGCTCGTGGGTGCCCTGCTCGACGATCCGGCCGTCCTCCATCATCAGGATCAGGTCGGCGTCGCGGATGGTGGAGAGCCGGTGCGCGATGACGAAGCTGGTCCGGTCCGAGCGCAGCGCGGCCATCGCCCGTTGCAGCAGCACCTCGGTACGGGTGTCCACCGAGCTGGTGGCCTCGTCGAGGATCAGCAGCGACGGCTCGGCGAGGAACGCCCGCGCGATGGTGATGAGCTGCTTCTCGCCGGCGCTGACGTTGCTGCCCTCCTCGTCGATGACGGTGTCGTAACCGTCGGGCAGGCTGCGCACGAACCGGTCCACGAAGGTGGCCCGGGCGGCGGCGAGGATCTCCTCCTCGGTGGCGTCCGGTCGCCCGTAGGCGATGTTGTCCCGGATGGTGCCGCCGAACAGCCAGGTGTCCTGGAGCACCATGCCGATCCGGCCGCGCAGGTCGTCGCGGCGCATCGTGGTGATGTCCACCCCGTCGAGCGTGATCCGGCCCGCGTCCAGCTCGTAGAACCGCATCACCAGGTTGACCAGGGTGGTCTTGCCGGCGCCGGTCGGGCCGACGATGGCCACTGTGTGTCCGGGCTCGGCGACCAGCGAAAGGTCGTCGATCAGCGGCTTGTCCGGCTCGTAGCGGAACGAGACGTGCTCGAACTCGACCCGACCGTGCGGGTCGGTGACCCGGGCCGGCGCGACCGGGTCGGGGGTCTGCTCGTCCGCGTCGAGCACCGCGAAGACCCGCTCGGCCGACGCCACCCCGGACTGGAGCAGGTTGGCCATCGAGGCGAGTTGGGTGAGCGGCTGGGTGAACTGGCGGGAGTACTGGATGAACGCCTGCACGTCGCCCAGGCTCATCGTGCCGGAGGCGACCCGCAGCCCACCGACCACGGCGATCGCCACGTAGCTCAGGTTTCCGATGAACATCATCGACGGCATGATGATCCCGGAGATGAACTGCGCCCCGAAGCTGGCCCGGAACAACTCCTCGTTCTTCGCGTGGAACGCGGCCTCGACCTCACGCTGCCGGCCGAAGACCTTCACCAGCTCGTGGCCGGTGTACGCCTCCTCGATCTGGCCGTTCAACTCGCCGGTGTGCGTCCACTGGGCGATGAACTGCTTCTGCGAGCGCTTGGCGATGCGCTGGGTCACCAGCACCGACAACGGCACCGCGACCAGGGCCACCAGGGCCAGCACCGGCGAGATCCAGAACATCACGGCCAGCACGCCGACGACGGTCAGCAGCGAGGTGAGCAGCTGGCTGAGGGTCTGCTGGAGGCTTGTGGAGATGTTGTCGATGTCGTTCGTGACCCGGCTGAGCAGCTCACCGCGCGGCTGCCTGTCGAAGTAGGGCAGTGGCAGCCGGTTGAGCTTCTCTTCCACCTCGGCGCGCAGCCGCAGCACCGTGCGCTGGACCACCCCGTTGAGCAGCCAACCCTGCCACCAGGACAGCAGGCTCGCCGCCAGGTACAGCCCGAGCGCCAGCAGCAGCACCCGACTCAGTGCGTGGAAGTCGATGCCCGCCCCGGGCACCACGTCCATCCTGGCCAGCATGTCGGCGAAGCTGTCGTTGCCGCTGGCCCGGGCCGCCGCGACGGCCTGCTCGGCGGTGGTGCCGGCGGGCAGTTGCCGGCCGATCACCCCAGTGAAGATCAGGTCGGTGGCGTGGCCGAGGATCTTCGGCCCGGCCACGCTGAACCCGACGCTCACCAGGGCCAACGTGATGATCGCGGCCAGGTGCAGCCGGTGCGAGCGCAGCCGGCCGAGCAACCGCCGGGCCGACGGGCCGAAGTTCATCGACTTCTCGGCGGGCATTCCGGCGCTCATCCATCCCGGACCGCCGCCCTGACGGCCGGGTGGCAGCCGCTTCGGCGTCGGCGCGGTCTCCCCGCCGGTCCCCGGCGCGGTCTCCCCGCCGGGTTGCCGCGCGGTCTCATCCGGCGTCCGTCCGTCGCCGGCCGGCTTCTGACTGGGTACGGCCGCGGCGCGCGGCTCGTCACGCTCGCTCATGCCGCCACCTCCGTGGTCTGCTGCGAGGCCACGATCTCGGCGTACGTCGGGCAGGTGTCCAACAACTCCGCATGTCGTCCCACTCCGACGACCCCTCCGTTTTCCAGGACGATGATCTGATCGGCGTCGATGATCGTGGAGACCCGTTGGGCGACGATCACCACCGCCGCCTGCGCGGTGACCGGCCGCAGGGCCGCTCGCAGCCGCGCGTCGGTGCCCAGGTCGAGCGCGGAGAACGAGTCGTCGAAGAGGTAGATCTCCGGTTGCCGGACCAGGGCCCGAGCGATGGCCAGGCGCTGCCGCTGCCCACCGGAGACGGTGGTGCCGCCCTGCGCGATCGGGGCGTCCAGCCCGCCGGGCATCTGGGCCACGAAGTCCCGGGCCTGGGCGATCTCCAGCGCCGACCACAGCTCCTCGTCCGTGGCGTCCGGGTTGCCGTAGCGCAGGTTGCTGGCGACCGTTCCGGTGAACAGGTACGGCCGCTGCGGCACCAGGCCGATGCGTCGCCACAGCTCGTCCGGCGCCAACTCCCGCACGTCCACCCCGTCGACCAGCACCGCGCCGTCGGTGACGTCGACCAGGCGGGGGATCAGGGACAGCAGCGTCGTCTTGCCCGCGCCGGTGCTGCCGATGATCGCCGTGGTGGTGCCCGGCGTCGCCCGGAAGGAGATGTCGCGCAGCACCGGCTCCACCGCGCCTGGGTACTGGAAGCGCACCCCGCGCAACTCCAACTCGGCTCGGCTGGGCAGCTCGGTGACCGGCACGGTGGCCGGGACCACCGAGGAGTCGGTGTCCAGCACCTCGACGATCCGCTCGGCGCAGACCGCTGCCCTCGGCACCATCATCAGCATGAAGGTGGCCATCATGACCGCCATCAGGATCTGCATCAGGTACTGGAGGAACGCGGTGAGCGCGCCGATCTGGATCGCGCCGGCGTCCACCCGCTGCGCGCCGAACCAGAGCACGGCCACGCTGGAGACGTTCAGCACCAGCATGACCACCGGGAAGATCAACGCCAGCAACCGGCCGGTACGCAGCGCGGTCGCGGTCAGGTCGGCGTTGGCGACGGCGAAGCGGTCCGTCTCGTACGGCTCCCGGACGAACGCGCGGACCACCCGGATGCCGGTGATCTGCTCCCGCAGCACCCGGTTGACAGTGTCGATGCGGGTCTGCATCAGCCGGAAGCCCGGCACCATCCGACGGATGATCGCGCCGAGGGTGATGGCCAGCACCGGGACGCTGACCAGCATCAGCCAGGAGAGCCCGACGTCCTCACGCAACGCCATGAACACGCCGCCGACGCTCATGATCGGTGCGGCGACGAGCATCGTGCAGCTCATCAGCACGAGCATCTGCACCTGCTGCACGTCGTTGGTGTTGCGGGTGATCAGCGACGGTGCCCCGAACCGGGCCACCTCGCGGGCGGAGAAGCGGTTGACGTGCCCGAACAGTTCGGCGCGTACGTCACGGCCGAAGCCCATCGCGACCCGGGCACCCAGGTAGACAGCCGCGATGGAGCAGACGATCTGGATCAGGCTGACCAGCAGCATCCAGCCACCGGTGCGCACGATGTAGTCGGTGTCGCCCCGGGCCACACCCTGGTCGATGATGTCCGCGTTGAGGCTGGGCAGGTAGAGCGAGGCCATGGTGCCCACGAACTGGAGCAGCACGACCGCCAGCAACGGTCTCTGATAGGTGCGCAGTTGGCCGCGCAGGAGTCGGATCAGCACGCCGGGTCCTTCGTTTCGGTAGGGCGTCCGGTCATCCGCGGGTCGTCTCCGCTGCCGATGACCTCAAGCAGGAACTCCCGGATCACCTGGGCCTTCGCCGGGTCGGCGTCGACCGAGGTGAGGGGCCGTCCGGAGTGCATGAGCGCGTCGAGCGCTGCCACCCGTTCCCGCCCGGCGGGGGTGATGGCGAGTCGGATGCTGCGTCGGTCGTTGTCGTCGCGCTGCCGCTCGACCAGGCCGTCGCGCTCAAGCGTGTCGACGATGCCGGTCAGGGTCGCCGGGCGGACGAACCCCTTCTCGGCGACCGCTCGGTGCGGCAACTCGCCGTGCCGGGCGAGCGTCATCAGGGTGATCATGCCGGCCTGGGTGAGGCCGTGCTCCTCGGCGAGGTAGCGGTTCCACCGCTGCCCGACCAGGTGCCCGGCCACCACCAGCAGTCGGCCGAGCGGCACGTCCTGGAGGGTCACGAGTTCCACGACAAGCAGGTTAGCCCCCTGATAGTCAGGGGCCAAACGAAATTGCCGCAGCGGTGGCCACGAACAGGATCTGCAGGGCGGTTCGCTGTGCGAGCGGGGTGACCGGGCGGCCGGCGAGGGTCAACTCGCGGCGGGCGGCCGAGACGTTGGCCGGGAACATGGCGAGCATGAGCAGGCCGAGCCCGGCCGCCGCGACCCGGGCGGTCGCCGGCACCAGGAGGCCGACCGCGCCGACCAGCTCCAGCACGCCGGTGGCGGTGACCAGCAGGTCCGGGCGGGGCAGGCGGGGCGGGACCATCGCGATCAGGTCGCTGCGACGCTGGCCGACGAAGTGCGCGACGGCGGTGAGCGTGAACATCACGGCCAGCCCGACGCGCAGCGCGGGGTGCCATCCGTCCAGTGCGGAGATGCCGACCAGGCCGGCGATCCGGGCCAGCGCGGCGCCGGCGATCAAGGCGATCAGGGGTGCCATCGGAATCCTCCTCGGGGAAACTTGTCAGTGACAAGATTGCGCGTCAGATGCTCATCTTGTCAATGGCAAGATAGGCTTCGTGAATGAGCGGAACCCGCGCCTACCACCACGGCGATCTGCGCCGCGCCCTGCTCGCCGCGGCGCTGGAGGTCGTCGGGGAGGTCGGACCCGCCGCGCTGAGCCTGCGCGACCTGGCCCGCCGGGCCGGTGTCTCGCACGCCGCGCCCGCACACCACTTCGGCGACAAGGCGGGCCTGCTCACCGCGCTCGCCGCACAGGGCTTCGACCTGCTGGCCGAGACGTTGACCTCGGCGGATGACGACCTGCTGGAGGCCGGCGTCGCGTACGTCGACTTCGCGGTCACGCACCGGGCGTACTTCGAGGTGATGTTCCGACCGGAGCTCTACCGGGCCGACGACGCCGAGCTGATCGCGGCGCGGAGCCGGGCCGGCGCGGCGCTCCGCTCCGGGGTGGCGGCGCTGTCGAACGGTGGCGCGCCCGCCGACACCGACCGGGACTCGCTCGCGGCCTGGTCGATCGCGCACGGCTTCGCCACCCTCTGGCTGGCCGGCGCGCTGCCCGACCGCGTGGGCGACAACCCCCGCGAGGCAGCCCGCGCCGTGCTCGGCCGACTGCCGACCTGACCCCTCCGCCGACCCCGGCCCCCCAGGGCGTTGATCATGAAGTTATTGCTACGACACGCCGCTGCGGGAGGCGATAACTTCATGATCAACTCTGCCAGGGCTGGGGCCGGTGGTGTGGGGTGGGTTACCAACTCGTGGGGAGGGGCATTCCTTCGGTGAAGCCGGCGGCGCTCTGCACGCCGACGATCGCCCGCTCGTGGAACTGGGTCAGGTCCCGTGCTCCGGCGTAGGTGAAGGCGCTGCGTACCCCCGCGATGATCTCGTCGATCAGGTCCTCGACACCGGGACGGGCCGGGTCCAGGTGCATCCGGGCCGAGGAGATGCCCTCCTCGAACACCGCCTTGCGGGCCCGGTCGTACGGGCTGTCGTCGGCAGTTCGGGCGCTGACCGCCCGAGCCGAGGCCATTCCGAAGCTCTCCTTGTACCGCCGGCCGTCCGCGTCGGTGTAGAGGTCACCGGGGGACTCGTAGGTGCCGGCGAACCAGGAACCGATCATCACGTTCGACGCGCCGGCGGCGAGCGCGAGCGCCACGTCCCGGGGGTGCCGCACCCCGCCGTCGGCCCACACGTGCCGGCCCAGTTGGCGGGCGGCGGCAGCGCAGTCGAGCACGGCGGAGAACTGCGGTCGACCCACGCCGGTCATCATCCGGGTGGTGCACATCGCCCCCGGGCCGACGCCGACCTTGATGATGTCCGCCCCCGCCTCCACCAGGTCGCGTACGCCCTCGGCGGTGACCACGTTGCCGGCCGCCACCGGCACCCCCGGGCCCAGCTTCCGGACCGCCTGAAGTGCGGAGATCATCCGTGCCTGATGGCCGTGCGCGGTGTCCACTACCAACGTGTCCACCCCCGCCTCCAGCAGCGCCGCCGCCTTGCCGGTCACGTCCCCGTTGATCCCGACGGCCGCCGCGATCCGCAGCCGGCCCCGGTCGTCCACCGCCGGTGTGTAGAGGGTGGCGCGCAACGCGCCCTGTCGGGTCAGCACCCCGACCAGCCGACCCTCGGCGTCCACCACCGGGGCGAGTCGGCGACGGCCCGCCGAGAGCAGATCGAAACCGGTACGAGGATCCGCGTCCGCCGGAACGGTGTGCAGCTCGGTGGACATCACGTGACGCAGTTGCGCGAAGCGGTCCACGCCAGTGGTGTCCGCCTCGGTGACCACACCCATCGGCCGGCCGTCGTCGTCGACGACGATCACCGCACCGTGCGAGCGCTTGGGCAGCAGGTGGATGGCATCGCCCACGGTCTCGGTCGGGCCCAGCGTGATGGGGGTGTCGTAGACCAGGTGGCGCTGCTTGACCCAGGCGACGACGTTGGCCACCACCTCGATCGGAATGTCCTGCGGGATCACAGTGATGGCACCCCGGCGGGCGACCGTCTCGGCCATCCGCCGTCCGGCGACCGCTGTCATGTTCGACACCACCAACGGAATCGTGGTGCCGGTGCCGTCGCCGGTGGAGAGGTCGACGTCGAGTCGGGAGCCCAGGTCGGAGCGGGCCGGCGCCATGAAGACGTCGGTATAGGTCAGGTCGTGCGCGGGAGCCGCGCCGTGAAGGAACCGCACCCGGCAATCATTCCCGCTCGCGGCCGGTTCCACCGCCGGTGGTCGCGGAAAACACTCGCATCGTCGTCGGTCCTGGTCCCGGTGGCGAGGCGGTGCTCGCCGGAGGAGCCGGGCGGCCCGGTGGGGGTGCCACGGCTAGTCCGGGTACGAACCGGTCAGCCCAGCAGGAGTGCCACGGCGAGCCCGGCCATCACGACGGCGATGACCGCGTCCAGCACCCGCCAGGCGACGGCGCGGGCGAGCAGTGGCGCGAGGCGCTGTGCACCGACGCCGAGCGCGGTGAACCAGGCCACACTGGCCAGAACGGCGCCGGCGCCGAAGACCCACCGGTGCGGGTGTTGCTGGGCCACGCTGCCGAGGAGCAGCACGGTGTCCAGGTAGACGTGCGGGTTCAGGTAGGTGAAGGCGGCGCAGGCGAGCAGGGTCGCCCCCAACGTGGCCGGCGGCCGCTCGGTGGGCAGCAGGGCGCCGGGACGCAGGGCACGGCGGGCGGCGAGCCCCGCGTAGCAGAGCAGGAAGGCGGCTCCGCCCCAGCGGATCGCCGTCAGTAGGCCCGGTCGGCCGGTCACCAGCGAACCGACCCCGGCCACCCCCGCCATGATCAGCAGTGCGTCCGAAGCGGCGCAGGTCAGCACCACGGGTACGACGTGCTCGCGTCGCAGGCCCTGACGCAGGACGAAGGCGTTCTGGGCGCCGATGGCGACGATGAGCGCGATGGAGACCGAGAAGCCGGCGACGGCGGAGGTGAGCACGGAGTCGACGCTAGGACCGTCGAAGGCCACCAGTCCAACTAAAGATTCTCACGCAACTTAAGCTGAGCTGATGGACGGTCTCGACTCGACGCAGCTTCGGACACTCGCGGCCGTGGTGGCGGAGGGCAGCTTCGACGCGGCGGCCCGGCTGCTGCACGTCACGCCGTCAGCGGTGAGCCAACGGATCAAGGCGCTGGAGGAGACCGTCGGCCAGGTGCTGGTCCGCCGTGCCCGTCCATGCGTGGCAACCGACGCCGGCCGCCCGCTGCTGCGCCTGGCCGGCCAGCTCGCGCTGCTCGAACGGGAGGCCCTCGGCGATGCCCGCGGCCCGCTGGCCGGCGGTGGCCGGATCCGGGTCGCCGTGGTGGTCAACGCGGACTCGCTGGCCACCTGGTTCCCCGCCGCGCTGGCCCGGTTGCCGCAGCGGGCCGGGCTCTCGTTCGACCTGCGGCAGGACGATCAGGACCACACCGCCGAGCTGCTGCGCGACGGTTCGGTGACGGCGGCGGTCACCGCCCAGCGGGAGGCCGTGCAGGGCTGCCGGGTGCTGCGACTCGGGGCCGTGCGCTACCGCGCGTTGGCCACAGCGGAATTCGCGGCGTCCCACTTTCCCGGAGGATTCACCGCCGCCGCGCTGGCGAGCACCCCGTTGTTGGTCTTCGACCGGAAGGACCGGGTGCAACATCGGTTCATCCGGGCGGTGGTCGGTCGACCGCTCGACCCGCCGGTGAACTACGTACCGTCGGTGCCGGCGTTCAGCGAGGCGATCCGGCTCGGGCTGGGTTGGGGTCTGGTGCCGGAACAGATCGCCCAGGCTGACCTGACCGCAGGTCGCTGTGTCGACCTCGCGCCGGGCCGACACCTCGACGTTCCGCTGTACTGGCAGCACTGGCGGCTGGAGTCGGACGTGCTGAACGCCCTGACCGTCGCCGTCCGCGAGGTCGCCGCCGAAACCCTGCGCTGATCGTCCGCCGGACGGCTCAGGCGATGGTGCAGATGGGGGCACCGGCGGTGATCACGGCGCCGACCTCGGCGCTGAGGCCGCTGACCGTACCCGCCTTGTGCGCGTGCAGCGGCTGCTCCATCTTCATCGCCTCCAGCACCACGACCAGGTCACCCTCGGCCACCGTGTCGCCGTCCGCCACTGCGATCTTGACGATGGTGCCCTGCATCGGCGAGGTGAGCGAGTCGCCCCCGACCGGGGCACCGGCCTTGGCGCCGCCACCGCGCCGGGTCGGCTTGCGAGCTGCGGGTGCCGCGGTGGTCGTACTCCCGCCGAAGCCGGCGGGGAGGCTGACCTCGATGCGCTTGCCGCCCACCTCGACCACGACGGTGTCGCGCTCGGCCGGCGCCTCGGCGGTGCCGGCGGCGGCGGTGAACGGCGGCACCGTGTTGTGGAACTCGGTCTCGATCCAGCGGGTGTGCACCGTGAAGGGCTCGGCGGTGAACGCCTCGTCCCGCACGACGAGCCGGTGGAACGGCAGCGCGGTGGCCATCCCGTCGAGGACCATCTCGTCCAGCGCGCGGCGGGCGCGCTCCAACGCCTCGGTCCGCGTCTCACCGACGATGATCACCTTGGCGAGCAGTGAGTCGAAGTTGCCGCCGATCACGTCGCCGGCCGAGATGCCGGTGTCGACCCGCACACCCGGCCCGCTGGGCAGGCGCAGCGCGGTGACAGTGCCGGGGGCGGGCAGGAAGTTGCGGCCCGGGTCCTCGCCGTTGATCCGGAACTCGATCGCGTGCCCGCGCGGCGTCGGGTCCTCCGTGATCCGCAGCTTCTCGCCGTCGGCGATCCGGAACTGTTCGCGGACCAGGTCGATGCCGGCGGTCTCCTCGGTGACCGGGTGCTCGACCTGGAGTCGGGTGTTGACCTCCAGGAAGGAGATGGTGCCGTCCACGCCGACCAGGTATTCCACTGTGCCGGCGCCGTGGTAGCCGGCCTCGCGGCAGATCGCCTTGGCGCTCTCGTGGATCTGCGCGCGCTGGGCGTCGGTGAGGAACGGCGCGGGCGCCTCCTCGACGAGCTTCTGGTGACGCCGCTGCAACGAGCAGTCCCGGGTGCCCACCACGATCACGTTGCCGTGCTGGTCGGCGAGGACCTGCGCCTCGACGTGCCGGGGCTGGTCGAGGTACCGCTCGACGAAGCACTCGCCCCGACCGAACGCCGCGACCGCCTCCCGGGTGGCCGACTCGAACAGTTGCGGGATCTCCTCCATCGTGCGGGCGACCTTGAGGCCGCGCCCGCCACCACCGAAGGCGGCCTTGATGGCGACCGGCAGGCCGTGGTCGACGGCGAAGGCCATCACCTCGTCCGGGCTGGCCACCGGGTCCGGGGTGCCGGGGACCAGCGGTGCGCCGGCCCGCTGGGCGATGTGCCGGGCGGTGACCTTGTCGCCCAGGTCACGGATCGCCTGCGGGGTGGGGCCGATCCAGGTCAGCCCGGCGTCGGTGACGGCCTGGGCGAAGTCGGCGTTCTCGCTGAGGAAGCCATAACCCGGGTGTACGGCGTCGGCGCCGGCCCGAGCGGCGACGTCGAGGAGCTTGTCGATGCGCAGGTAGGTCTCGGTCGCGCTGTCCCCGTCCAGCGCGTACGCCTCGTCCGCGAGGGTGGCGTGCAGGGCGTCGCGGTCGGAGTCCGCGTACACGGCGACGCTGCCCAGGCCGGCGTCGCGGCACGCGCGGATCACCCGGACGGCGATCTCGCCGCGGTTGGCGATGAGTACCTTGCGCACCTTCGTGGCTCCTCCCGGGCAGGTTACTGACGGGGAGTGTATCGGCCGCCCACGGCGACCCTAACGATCGCTCAGTGTGGGATGGCGCACTGCACCCGCCACGGTTTAGTCAAACTTGGCTATTACGCTTATCGGGTGTCTTCGACTCGGATGATGATTCTCGGTCTGGTGCGGTGGATGCAGCCCGTGCACGGCTACGACGTGCGCCGTGAGCTGCTGAGCTGGAGCGCCGACAAGTGGGCGAACGTGCAACCCGGGTCGATCTATCACGCCCTGCGCAAGCTCACCGAGGAAGGGCTGCTCCGCGCCGTCGCGACCGAGCAGGTGGGCGCCCGTCCCGCGCGGACCACGTACGAGGTGACGGTCAAGGGGGAGGACGAGTTCGAGACGCTGCTGCGCAACTCGTGGTGGACCATCAGCGAGCCCGTCGACCCGTTCGTGGCTGCCTTCTCCTTCCTGCCCGCCATGCCGCGCGCCGAGGCGGCCGCCGCCCTGCGTAACCGGGCCAACCTGCTGCGCGCCGGCGTCGAGTCCATGCGCGCCTCGCTGGAGTCGGACTGGGTGCGCAACCGCAAGCCGGTGCACGTGGCCTGGATGTTCGAGCTGTGGTCGGCGCGCGCGGAGGCGGAGATGACCTGGTGCGAGCGGATCGCGGAGCGGATCGATTCCGGAGTGTCGTACCTGCCTGCTGAGCTGGACGAAGCGCAGGGTTGGACGGGGTGGAGGGACGGCCTGGAGTCGCCCGGCTCCAACGCGGAATAATCAACGTTGACTAAGAAAGCTATATCGCGTTAGCCTACTGACGGCACAGCGGGGGATTGCGCCGTCCGGCGTCGACCCACTCGACGGCCGGCCCGACCGGCCCGAACGACCAGGAGCAGAGATGATCGAGACCAGGGGGCTGCGGAAGTCGTTCCGCTCCCGCGCGGGTCGAGAGACGAAGACGGTGGACGCCGTGCGGGGCGTCGACCTTGACGTTGCCAAGGGTGAGATCTTCGGCTTCCTCGGCCCGAACGGCGCCGGCAAGACCACCACGCTGCGGATGCTCGCCACGCTGATCGAGCCGGACGGCGGCGAGGCCACCATCGCGGGCGCCGACCTGCGCAAGGACCCGGCCGAGGTGCGCCGCCGCATCGGGTACGTCCCGCAGGGCGGCAGCACCTGGGACGAGTCGACCGCCCGCGAAGAGCTGGTGCTGCACGCCCGGATGTACGGCATCAGCAAGGCCGACGCGCAGCGGCGTGCCGCCCGCGCCCTGGACGCCTTCCAGCTCACCGAGTACGCCGACCGCAAGTGCAAGACCTACTCCGGCGGCCAGCGTCGCCGGGTGGAGATCGCCCTCGGCATCATCCACGAGCCGAAGATCGTCTTCCTGGACGAGCCGACCACCGGCCTCGACCCGCAGAGCCGTGCACACATGTGGGACGAGATCCGCCGGCTCCGCGCCGACGGCATGACCGTCTTCATCACCACCCACTACCTGGACGAGGCCGACGCGCTCTGCGACCGGATCGCGATCATGGACAACGGCGAGGTGGTGGCCGAGGGCACCCCCGCCGAGCTCAAGCGGGAGATCTCCGGCGACGTGGTGCTGGTCGGGCTCGACCTGGCAGCCACCCCGCAGGCCGCCCAGACGCTCGACGGCGAGCCGTACGTCAACAAGCTGGAGACGGTCGACGAGGGCGGCCTGCGCCTCTACGTCGACGAGGGCGCCACCGCCATCCCGCAGGTGCTGCGCCGACTCGACCACGCCGGGCTGGAGCTGCGCTCGATCGAGCTGCACCGACCCAGCCTGGACGACGTCTTCCTCACCAAGACCGGCCGCTCGCTGCGCGAGTCCTGACCACCGGAGACGACTCTCATGAAATTCGCCCGCGACACGTGGCTGATCTTCCAGCGCCAGATCCAACTCCTGCTACGCAACCCGGTCTGGGTCTTCGTCGGCGTGTTCCAGCCGGTCATGTACCTGCTGCTCTTCGCCCCGCTGCTCAAGCCCGCACTGAACGCGCCCACCCAGGCGGCCGCCTACAAGATCTTCGTACCGGGTCTGCTGGTGCTCCTGGCCATCTTCGGCGGCCTGTTCCAGGGCTTCGGCCTGATCGCCGAGCTGCGAGCCGGCGTCATCGAACGCTCCCGGGTCACCCCGATCAGCCGGCTCGCCCTGCTGCTCGGCCGCTCGCTGCGCGACGTGGTCTCGCTCCTGGTGCAGGCCGTCATCATCACGCTCCTGGCGCTCCTCTTCGACCTTCGGGTGTTCCTCGGGGACCTGCTGCTGGCGTACCTGATGCTCGCCCTGATCGCCCTCATGACCTCGGCCGTCTCCTACGGCGTCGCCCTCAAGGTCAAGAGTGAGGACGCACTCGCCCCGCTGATGAACACCGTGGCGCAGCCGGTGCTGCTGCTCTCCGGCATCCTGCTGCCGCTGACCTTCGCCCCCGGCTGGTTGCAGGGCATCGCCAACTGGAACCCGTTCTCCTGGGCGGTCGACGGCACCCGGGCGCTCTTCGCCGGTGACCTGGGCAGCGACAAGGTCTGGCAGGGCCTCAGCATCACCGCTGTCCTCGCCGCGCTGGGTGTCTACTGGGCTGCCCGCCAGTTCGCCCGCAGCGTCCGCTGACGCCAGCTCCCGCTGACCGGGGTGTCCCTCTGGTGGGGACACCCCTGTCGCCGCGGGTGTCGACGGTCAGCGGACCCGGGCGAGGGTCAGGCCGTCCGCGATCGCCAGCATCACCGGGTCCACCCGTACGTCCGCGAGAACCTCGTCGTTGAACGCGGCGATGGCCCGGTCATTGGCGTCCTGCGGGGCGATCACCCGCCCGCCCCGCAGGACGTTGTCGACGGCGATCACCCCACCCGGCCGCATCCGGGGCACCAACTCGGCCCAGTAGATCGGGTAGCCGGTCTTGTCCGCGTCGATGAACGCGAAGTCCAGGTGCCGCTCGTGCGGCAACTCCCGCAGCCCGTCCGCGGCCGGGCCGATGCGCAGGTCGATCAGATCCTGCACGCCGGCCCGAGCCCAGTAGCGCCGGGCGATGCCGGTGAACTCCTCGGAGATGTCGAAGCAGGTCAGTTGCCCACCCTCGGGCAACCCGCGGGCGATCGCCAGAGACGAGAGCCCGGTGAACGTGCCGACCTCGACGGCCTGCCGCACGCCGAGCAGCCGGGTGAGGAACGTCAGGAACGCGGCCTGCTCCGGAGCCACCTGCATGGTGGCGTGCTCGGGCAGCACCGACCGGGTCTCCTCGGCCAGGTCACGGATGATCTCGTCCGGCGGGGAGCCGTGTGCGACCAGATAGGCGTGCAGCTCGTTGGTGAGCGGGATCGACTTGATGGTCATGACCGGACGTTACCGAGCGGCTCGATCATTTGGCCGCCCGGCGCGACAGTCGTCCACAGGTCGGTGATCCGCAGATCCAGTTCGGCGAGGAGCCGGCGCAGCAGCGGCATCGACAGCCCGACCACCGTCCCCGGGTCACCCTCGATCCGTTCGACGAACGGCCCACCCAGCCCGTCGATCGTGAACGCGCCGGCCACCGCCAGCGGCTCACCAGTGGCCACGTAGGCGGCGATCTCGTCGTCACTGATGTCAGCGAAGTGGACCGTCGTCGACGCGACGGCCTCCGCGCGCCGGCCCGCAGTAACGTCGACCAGGCAGTGCCCGCTGTGGAGAACGCCGCTGCGTCCCCGCATCCGCAGCCACCGCCGGGTAGCGTCCGCGGCATCCGCCGGCTTGCCGAGGATCTCCCCGTCGAAGGCGAGCACCGAGTCGCAGCCGATCACCAACGTCCGCTGATCGGCGGTCGCATTAAGCCGGGTCAACACCGCCTGCGCCTTCAGGCGAGCCAACTCCAGGCACAACTCCTCGGCCCGCTCGGTCACCACCAAGGACTCGTCCACCCCACTGACCAGCACCTCCGGCTCGACGCCGGCAGCCTGGAGCAATTTACGACGGGCAGGGCTCGCCGATGCGAGCACGAGGCGGAGCGGCAAAGTCTCAGACACCACCCCGACGTTACCGCCCAGCCACCCACCAAGACCGACACCCCGCGGCTCGCGCCCTTGATCCACTCGGCTTGCAGGAAAACGCGCTATCCCATCACCCCGGACACCGCGACTTCCTGCAAGCCGAGTGGATCACTGCTTCGCCGATCGTTCAGCGACTGATTCTGGGTGGCGGATCATCACCACGTCGACGCCGCCGCGCTATCACGGCCCACCCGACCCCGGCAGCCACGATCACCCCGAGAGTGGCCAACCCACGCGCGGTCGCGCTGCCGCTCTCCCCACCCGGCTGAGCGTCAGCCGTCGTGGTCGGGCCAGCACCGGCCGGAGCGCTCACCGATTCAAACCCAAGCGGCGGTACGTCTGCCGTCAGCGCCGCCACAAGATCGATCACTCCATAGCCGTACTCGTCGTCACGCCCAGGAGGGCCCTTGTCGACGGCGGTAGCCGTGAGCCGGTGCGCCACCTCTCGGGCCGGCAGGTACGGGTACTTGGACCTGATCAACGCAGCCCCGCCCGCAACGATCGCCGTCGCGTCAGAGGTGCCGGTGCCTTTGCGGTACTTGCCGTCGATGCTCGTGCTATAGATATCAACGGCGGGCGCAACCACGTCAATCTCCGGCCCAGTCACCGAAAAGCTGGCGCGAATTCCGTTTCGATCTATGCCGCCTACAGCTACCACGCCCGGATAGGCCGCCGGAAAGCTAACATATTTGTCCCGAGGGCCATTGCCTGCTCCTGCAATCACGACAACATTCGCTTGCGCTGCCATTTCGATGGCGCGTCTTAGTCGATTATTTGGTCCTGCCACGGAGGAGACGCTAATAACCGAAGCGCCCTTGGCGACAGCAAAGTCGATCCCGGCCGCAAGGTTGTCGCTGTCACCATCTTGATCTGTTCGGCTGGTCCGGATTGGCAGAATTTTGGCCTCTGGTGCGATGCCAAGGGCACCGAGATTTACAGACTGTCCGTGAGCGGCGATTAGCCCGGCCATTCCGGTGCCGTGGCTGCTGTCGTCCTGCCAGCCGTCGCCGTCGGGAAAGACGATATCGGTACCGGTTAGGAGATTATCGCGAAGGTCGGGGTGCGGTGCGACGCCCGTGTCCGGCACGGCCACAATTACGCCCTCGCCTTTGCTTAACCTCTGAGCTTCGTGGGTCTTTAGATAGCCCAGGTGCCACTGATCCTTGCGTATCCGATCGACACCATTCGGTTGAGGATTGTTCTGAGCCAACGCCGGGGCTGGAAGTAGCGTGAATGTGAGGCTGAGACTGGCTAGCAGCACTCCAGAGGCATGCAGGGTCAACGGTCTAGACCGATAGTCGGGCCAGGGTCGATGGGGCCCTCATCGTTCGGTGGTCGAACGATTGGCGCGACGCCTTCGTCTGTGGTCCAGGGGTTGTCAGGATCCCGGCGGCGCCTTTCCGCGTCTGGATCTATCCGGAAACCGGGCCGTGAGGGTGCTCCATCATTGGGGTTTTGGCCGGCGCTGTGACCGACGCTGGAGCCGAAGCCGAAGGGAGGGGTTCCCTGAAGCGCGTTCGAGCCTCGGCCGCCTCCAGGGCGCGAGCCCGCGCCGCCCGTGGGCCCTGTCCCGGCGCTGCCGCCACCTATTACACCGCCCACCGGGTTAATGCGACGGGGTGCGCCGGTACCGGATGCAGGAGGGCCAAATCCCATCGCAGGCACCCCGCCGATTAGGCCGCCAGGAGGCATCGGGCGCGGTTGTGCTGCAGGTTTGCCCGCGGAGCCTGTGGCGCTGGCTGGAGGGTTCACTGAGTGAGGCTGCCAACGCGATGCCCCAGAAGCATCACCACGCGCGGCTCTTGCAGGCGGTAGGGGTGTCACCCCGACTCCAGGCGTTGAACCGGACACTGCTGGCTGTGTAGCTCCGATTGGCGGGACAGGGGTTGTGGAGCCAGGAGTGATTACGTTACCTGTTCCGCCAAGAACTGGGCCCACGCCTGGGCTTGTTATTGGCCAGCCTTGACCTGCGGAAGTCCGAGGGCGAGTTGTAGGAGCCTTCGGGAGAGGTACCGCTATCACTGGAGGAATTACAGGAGCAGCAGAACTTCCGCCGTAAACATTCACCTCGCTCTGATCGATCCCGGGATTTGCCTTAGGCGCCACGGGGGGTTTTTGGAGGGTTGCTTGGGCTTGTTGGAGTTCGCCGCTCAGGTTGAACATCATGGAGCGGGCCTGCACGTTCAGCCGTTCCAGTTCCCCGTCAGCGACAGGCGGCTCGGTCGCCCGGTTGCCCATCACCGCTTTCGGGTCGGCGACCATCGACTCGTACGCCTGCTTCTGCTGGAACTTGGTCGCGTACTCCTCATAGACCTTGTGGAGTGCGGCGCGGGTGGTGCCGATGGCCTGGGTTGCGGCGGAGAGCGCTGTGTAGTTCGCGGCGGCGGCGTCGTGGGTGCGCTGCACCTTGTCGATGAGTTCGTCGAGTTCGGCGAGGTACGTGCGGGAGGCGGCACTGGTTTCGGGGGGCCATGCCTCGGCGAGTCCGCGTCGGTACTGCTGGAGGCGGCCGAGGTGGGTCTGGGCCAGGTCGCAGACCTTGCGCCAGCCGGCGACCTGCTTCCAGTGGTTGGCGGTGTCGTGGTCCTGGAGGCAGGCCCACATGCTGTTGACGTCCATGAGGTGCCAGTCGGTGAGGCCGGAGGTGCGGCCGGTGCCCCGTTCGATCACGGCAGCACCACCGGACCTTCGGCGTCGGGACCGGTCGGGTCGGTCAGCATCGACGTTGGGCCCCCGGGCAGCATGTTCAGAGGGTTGGCGAGGGCTCGTTGCACGTCGACCACTCGGGCGGCGGTGAATGCGTCGCTGTCGGCGTAGTGGGTGGCGACCTGATCGGCGGCGGCGGCCAGGTGACCGGTGGCGCCTCGTACGGCGTACACCATGTCGGCGGTGGCCTGCTGCGTCTCGTGGTGGGCGTGCAGGAAGGTGACCAGCTCGATGAAGGCGTCACACGGGTTGGGCAGCTTCGCCGACATGTCTTCGGCGATGTACGACAGGTGCGGCGCGTAGTTGCTCTCGACCTCGGCGGCGAGCCGGTCGGCGAACTCTCTGAGCTGGCTGATGTCGGCTTCGATGCCGCCGTAACCGCGTAGCCAGGGTGCTGGCCGGTCCTCTTCGGGGATCATGGATCCTCCCTACCCGTAACGGCACCGTTTCCCTGAGTGAGGTTAACGGCTCAACGCCACCCTGACAGCCCCCGTACGGCAGGTCTCGGGGTCAGCGGGGCAGGCCGGCGGCGCGCCACCCGCGTGAGCCGCCGGGTCGACCGCTGCGTGCCCAGGCGGACGCGGTCGCCGGGACGGGGGCGGCGGCCGGACGGGTTCGGACGATGATCGCCCCCACCAGAGCGGCCAACTCCTCGGCGGTGGGCACGCCGCGGACGACCCGGAACAGCGGCTCTTCGGCAGACATGCCGCCAGGGTACGCGGCGCGAAGTTACCCGAAGCGCACAGTGGCGTGCCGGCGGTGTGAGCGTCAGTCGGTCCGGGTACCGTCTCACCGATGTCGAACGCGCTTCCCCAACTCGTCGCTGACCGATACCGGCTCCTGTCGCCGCTCGGCCAGGGTGGCATGGGCAGGGTGTGGAAGGCGCGCGACGAGGTGCTGCACCGGGATGTCGCCATCAAGGAGTTGGTGCCGCCGCCCGGTCTCACCGACGAGGAACGCCGCGAGATGCGGGAGCGCTCGTTGCGGGAGGCGCGGGCCATCGCCCGGCTCAACAACGCCAACGTGGTCCGCATCTTCGACGTGCTGCGCACCGATGGCGATCCGTGGATCGTCATGGAGTACGTGGCGTCGAAGTCGTTGCAGGACACTCTCGCCGAGGACGGCCCGGTGGGGGTTGCCCGCACGGTGGAGATCGGCCTGGGCGTGCTGGGTGCGCTCAGCGCCGCGCACAAGGCCGGCGTCATGCACCGCGACGTGAAGCCCGGCAACGTGTTGCTCGGCGACGACGGTCGGGTGGTGCTCACCGATTTCGGTCTCGCCACGATCCCCGGTGACCCCAACGTGACCCGCACCGGCATGGTGCTCGGCTCGCCCGCGTACATCTCGCCGGAGCGGGCTCGGGACGGCACCGCCGGGCCGGAGGCCGACCTGTGGTCGCTGGGCGCGACGCTCTACGCGGCGGTCGAGGGCAAGTCGCCGTACGCCCGGCCGTCGGCGATCGGCACCCTGGCCGCGTTGGCCACCGAGCCGATTCCGCCGCCGAAGAACGCCGGCCCGCTCAAGGCCGTCCTCAACGGGCTGCTGCGCAAGGACCCGAACGAGCGGATCACCGCCGAGGTGGCGGAGCGGTTGCTGCGCCGCGCCGGGGGCAAGCGGTCGCGCGGCATCTCCCTGCTCGATGGCGTACGCCGGCCTGGGCCGAACGGTCCGCGTGAGCCGCGCCTGCCGGTGGTGCCGGCCCCGCGACCGGCCGAGAGTGTCGACCGGCCGGTGTCGCCGCCGCCGGCCGCGACCACCTCCGCCGCCACCTCTGCCGCAGCGGCGACTGGCGCCGCCGATGCCACGCCGACGGCTGTCGTTTCCGGTGCGGTCGCCGACCCGACCGCGGTCGTGCCGGCCGAGTCGGCGGCAGCGGCCCCGGCCGAGCCGACCGCCACGATCGACCGACCGTCCGACGCCGACCAGTCCGACGCCGAGCCGACCGCGAAGGTCACGGCCGCGCCCGACACGACCGGCGGCGGAACGAGCGGCGGCGGTACGACGAACGTCGACGACGAGCCGACTGTTGTCGACGGTCCGCCGGTGGCTCCGGAGCAACGCAAGCCGACCACGCCGACGTCGCTCATGCCGCCGCTGAGTCCGGCCGGCCGTGCGCCGGTGCCGCCCTCGGACGGCACCAAGCCGAACAACACCCGACGCAACGTGCTGATCGGGGCGGTGGTCGCGCTCCTGTTGATCGGCCTCGTGGTGGTCGTGCCGATGCTGACCACTGACGACGACAAGACCCCGCAGGCCAACCCGACCAGCGCTGCCACGACCTCCGCGCCCGCGCCGACCTCGGCTGCGGCGCCTCCGCCGCCCACCAGCGGTGCCCCGAGTCCGTCTGCCTCGGCCACTCCCTCCGTCGACCCGAACGTGCTGCCGGCGGGCTGGAAGCTGCACAAGGATCCCGCAGGCTTCTCCCTGCCCATTCCCGATGGTTGGGTGCGTCGCGAGGTCGACAGCGTGACTGTCGTCTTCGACCAGTCCAACGGGCCGGGTGAGCTGCTCGTGCAGTGGACCCCCAGGCCGGCGAAGGATGCGGTCGCCGACTGGCGGGAGCAGGAGCCGAATCGCGCGAGCCGCGTCATCAACTACCAGTACCTCAGCATCAAGGAATGCACTTTCTGGAAGACCTGCGGTGACTGGGAGTGGCTGGAGACCCGCGACAACACCCGGATCCACGTCCGTAACCGGGGGTTCGTGACGGCCAAGGACCGGGGTTACGCGCTGCGGTGGGAGATCCCGGAGAAGGACTGGCAGGCCAACCTGCCGAACTTCGACCGGATCGCCAAGGGTTTCGTGCCCGACCGCAAAGACTGAAACTGATTCGCATGACCTTGTGTCGTCCTGGGTAATTGACCTTCGACGACGGAAGGAGGCACGACATGCGTTACCGACGGAGGGACGCTCGGCCCCGGCTGGCACTGTGGATGCTCGTGGCGCTCGGCGACGCGATCCTGCTGCTGGTCAGCGCGGGGGTTTCGGTGCTCGTCGCACTGCTCGGCGTCGTGATCGTTGCCGGCTTTGGTGTTGCTGCCTGGCGCTTGACCCGCAGGGGCGCGCTGGCTCGTGAGAACGCTGTGGTGCCGGCCCTGAGCCGGCGGCGGGCCTGACCCGTACCCGGTGGTGTGGCGGCAGCCGGACCGATTGTCGACCGTGATGGTGATCGTCGATCCCGCTGCCGCCAACGGCCTGGTCAGGTGTTGTTGGCCAACGCGATCAGGCGGCTCCGGTCGCCGTTCCAGTAGTTGCGGTCCACGTTGCCGCTGATCCCGGAGACCGCGCCGGTGCTGGTGTACTGCCAGAAGCTCCACACCGAAGCCCCGGCCGGCAGGGCACCGGGCGTGCTCGACCAGCGGGCCAGCCAGAGCGGGTGGTTCGCCCACGGGCCGGTCCAGCTGCCGGTGCACTGGTTCCACCAGCTGGTGGTGGTGTAGATGACCGCGTACCGGCCGGTGCGGGAGCGGTAGGTGTTCAGGAAGTCCTGCACCCAGTTGCGCATCCCGGTCGTGCTGAGCCCGTAGCAGTAGCCGCCAGCGTACGGATTGCCTTCGATGTCCAGCGCGGCCGGGAGAGTGCGGCTGTCCGCGGACCAGGCGCCGCCGTTGGAGGCCAGGTAGTTGGCCTGGGTGGAGCCGGCGGAGATGTTCGGGCGGGCGAAGTGGTACGCCCCGCGGATCACCCCGGCGTTGTACGAGTTGACGTAGTTGGCGTTGAAGTTCGGGTCCTTGTAGCTGGTGCCCTCGGTCGCCTTGATGAAGGCGAACTGGATGCCGGCGTTGCGGACGCTTGTCCAGTTGATGCTGCCCTGGTAGCGGGACACGTCGACACCGGGTGTGGTGGCGGCGGCCGCCGGTCCGGCGGTCGCGACCAGGGCCGCCGCCGCGGTGGCGAGGACGGTGAGGCCGGCCGCGAGCGCGCGGCGCAGCGATGATGAGGTACGGGCCATGAGTGCCTCCAAGAGGATCGCTCTATCGACATCCATCTTTGGAGGTAAGTGCCCTAGATCGCAAGTGCGGCTGAATAAAAGCTTCAATCACGGGGCGCGTAGGACCCCTGGACGAGGCGGAACCGATCAGCGCAGTGCGGCCGGGTCGAGCTGCCAGCGGAACGGCTCGACGACGCTCAGCGTCTCACCGGGCTTGGCCACCTGGTCCTCGACGTAGTGCTCGCCGTCGAGCCGGAACAGCCGCAATGAGTGACCGTCCCCGTCCTGCTCGACAAGCAGGTACCAGGGGATTCGCGCGATGGCGTAGAGCTGCATTTTGAGCAGACGGTCAGCGGCCGCGTTCCCCGGCGAGACGACCTCCCCGACGAGAGACACCCGGTCGGAGTCGAGATAAGTGCCGTCGTCGTCGGCATCGGTGACGACGAGATCCGGGATCACGACCCGGTCGACGCCGAGCCGGACGTTGATTGCGTCATAGACCAGGAAACCGCGAGGCTCTGCTGCCGCCTCGATGCTGTTCGCCAGCCGACGCGACACCCGCTGGTGCCGTCGGCTCGGGGCAGGGCTCACCAACAGGCTCCCGTCGAGCAGTTCGATCCGGTCAGGCGTCTCGCCCAGGGCGAAGTAGTCGGCTTCGGTCCACAGACCGACGTGCGGCTCCAGTGGGGCAGTGCTCACCGACGGTCACCTCCCGCTTCGCTCGCCACCCGATCAGTCTCACAGGATACGAGCCGGTGCCTTGGGAACGACACGGAACGCCGCCGGTAGGCTCGCGCCCCATGATGTCGATCGACGGACTGGGCGAGAAGTGGGACACGCTGTTCGGCGCGCAGCCGGACCCGCCCGCGCTGCTGGTGCTGATCACCGGGGCCGTAGCACTGGTGGTGGTCTCCACCCGGCTGCCGTGGCGGATCGCCCGTAACGCCGTCACCATCGCGCACGAGGGCGGGCACGCCCTGGTCGCCCTGCTGACCGGCCGCAAGCTGCGCGGCATTCGACTGCACTCGGACACGTCCGGGCTGACGCTCTCCGCCGGCCGCCCCACCGGGCCGGGCATGATTCTCACTCTGCTCGCCGGGTACGTCGCACCGCCGCTGGTCGGGCTGGCCGGGGCCTGGCTGCTCGGCGGTAACCGGATCACCCTGCTGCTCTGGGTGGCCGTGGCGCTTCTGCTGGCCATGCTCGTCATGATCCGCAACGCGTTCGGTGTGGTGTCGCTGCTGGTCACCGGAGCGCTGGTGTTCGCCGTCTCCTGGTACGCGACGCCGCAGGTCCAGGCCGCGTTCGCGTACACCGGGGTGTGGTTCCTGCTGCTCGGTGGGGTGCGACCGGTGGTCGAGCTGCAACGGCTGCGCTCGCGGGGCCGGATGCCCGCCTCCGACGCCGACCAGCTCGCCGGGCTCACCCCGTTCCCGCCGCTCTTCTGGGTGGGCTTCTTCGCCCTGGTCAACGTGGCGGCGCTGATCGCCGGAGCGCTCCTGCTCGCCGGCCCGTTCCTCCCCACATCGCCCTAGCCGCCTCGCTCCGGTCGATCCGGGCAGAATGAGGCAATGCGATACGTGATCATCGGCGCGGGTGCGGTTGGCGGGACCATCGGGGTACGGCTGGCCCAGGCCGACCGGGACGTGACGGTGGTGGCCCGCGGTGCGCACCTGGAGGCGATCCGAGCGCGGGGTCTGACCCTTCGGCAGCCCGAGGGTGAGGTCACCGCCCGGCTCGCGGCGGTGGACCGGCCCACCGACCAGCCGCTGCCGGCGGACACCGTGCTGATCCTCACCGTCAAGTCACAGGACACCGCCAACGCGTTGGCCGCCTGGGTGGACGCTCCGGTGGTCGGCGGCGGCACGGCGGGCGAACGTCTGCCGCTGGTGACCGCGCAGAACGGGGTGGCCAACGAGCGGGCCGCGCTGCGCCTCTTCGCCGACGTGCACCCGGTCTGCGTCTGGCTGCCGGCCACCCACCTGGACCCGGGTGTGGTGGTCGCCAACGGGTACCCGCATCCCGGGATGCTCCACATCGGGCGTTACCCCGGAGGCGCCGACGCCACCGACCGGGCTGTCGCCGCCGACCTGACCGCCGCCGGTTTCGTCGCACCGGTCCGCACCGACGTGCTGCGCTGGAAGTACGGCAAGCTGCTCAGCAACCTCGGTAACGGCCTGCAGGCGTTGCTCGGCCGGGACATCCCGGACGCGCTGGTCGAGCGGGTACGCGCCGAGGGCGTCGCCGCGCTCGCCGCCGCCGGCATCGCGCACACCTCGCCAGAGGAGGAGAAGGCCGAACGCGGCGACCTGGTCGGGCAGCGCCCGGTCGACGGCGAGGCCCGCTCCGGCGGCTCCACCTGGCAGAGCCTGGCCCGGGGCACCAGCTCGACCGAGGTCGACCACCTCAACGGTGAGATCGCGCTGCTCGGCCGGTTGCATGGGGTACCGACGCCGGTCAACGTCGCCGTGCAGCGGGCCGTGCGCCGGGCGGTCCGGGAGCGGATCGGGGCCGGCGCGTTCCCGCTCGACGAACTGGAAAAGTCGATCGCCTGACCGGGCAACCAACGGCCCTAGCCGGTGCGTGTTCCCAGCGACCGACACGGGGAGGTAGCGGGTGCCGGACGTCGACGGGTTCGACGAGTTCTATCGGGGGAGTCGGCAACGACTCCTCGGGTTCGTCTACGCCCTCACCGGTGATCGGGGTGAGGCCCAGGACGCCGTGCAGGAGGCGTACGTCCGGGCGTGGCAGCGCTGGTCGACGATCAGCGGGTACGACGACCCGGAGGCGTGGGTACGGGTGGTGGCCAGCCGGATCGCGGTCAGCCGGTGGCGCAGTCTGCGGAGCCGGGCCCGCGCGTACCTGCGACACGGGGCGATCGAGACCGTTCCCGGGCCGGGCACCGACACCGTCGCGGTGGTCGCCGCCCTGCGTCGACTGCCCGAGGAGCAACGCGTCGCCATCGCCCTGTACTACCTGGTGGGCATGCCGGTCGCCGACGTGGCGCGGGAGACCGAGGCCCCGGTGGGCACCGTCAAGGCCCGTCTCTCCCGGGGGCGTACCGCGCTCGCCGGCCTGCTCGCCGTCTCTGACCTGGAGGAGGCCACCGATGCGTGACGACCCGACGTTCGTCGAACAGATCCAGCGGGACCTGCAGGACGTGCGGTGGCTCGGCCCGGAGGAGATCCGCTCCCGGGCCCGCCGCCGCAACCAGCGCAAGATCGTGGTGGCCACCGTCGTGCTGGCCCTCGCCGGGGTCTCCGCAGTGGCGGTCGCCGCCCCGAGGAAGTCCGCGCCGCCGGTCCCGCCGGCCGCCACGCCCTCCGCCTCGCCGACCCGGCACGAGATCAGCACCGACGCCCTGTTGCAGCCGGCTGACCTGCCGCAGCAGTTCGACGTGCAGCTCAGCCAGTCGGGCCTGGGCGAGCCGGTCCTGCTGGATCACATGCTCGGTGCCTGCCGGACGAGTCAGGGGCGATCGAATGGCTGGCTGCATTCGATCCTGTCCCGTTCGCAGACCCTGGTACCGAAGCGCGCCGCGGCAGTCCTCACCCAGTCCGATGGTCTATTCACGCAGGATCTCTACCGGCTACCTCCGGACGCGGCCATCCAGCTTCTCGCCACCATGGACGACCTGGTCGCACCGTGTGCCGAATGGACCAGCATCGGCGACTACAAGAAGGCTGAGGGCGCAACAGGCACCGCGTCGGCGACGCACCGCTGGGCGGTGATCCAGCGGGACTTCGCCGGTGACGGGGCTGCGCTGCTGCGGCACACCGGTTCGCAACCCGTCGACCAGAAGACGGGCAAGCCCATCGCCGCGCCACCTCGGCCGACCATTACCGCCGTGGTTCGGGTGGGCGACCTGATCACCGTGCTCAGCCTCCGACAGACGGGCACCGAGATGGACCTGCGCCGATTGGCGGAGGTCGCCGCCCGCCGGATGTGCGTCGCCGCCAACCCGGCCTGCTGACCACTGTCGATCCGCGCAACCTCAGGGGCTGTTGCCCGCCGCCCGGAGGCAGCACTTCTCGTGACGTTGCGCGGATCGACCGGCCTCAGAGCGGGATGTTGCCGTGCTTCTTGGGCGGCAGGGTTTCCCGCTTGGTCCGCAGGACGCGCAGCGCCCGGACGATCTGGGTGCGTGTCTCGTGCGGAGCGATCACCGAATCGATGTATCCACGCTCGGCGGCCACGTACGGGTTGGCCAGGGTGTCCTCGTACTCGGCGATCTTCTCGGCCCGGACGGCCGCCGGATCCTCGGCCCCGGCCAACTCCGAGCGGTAGAGGATGTTCACCGCGCCCTGCGCGCCCATCACCGCGATCTGCGCGGTCGGCCAGGCGAAGTTCAGGTCCGCGCCGAGGTGCTTGGAGCCCATCACGTCGTACGCCCCGCCGTACGCCTTGCGGGTGATCACGGTGACCTTCGGGACGGTCGCCTCGGCGTACGCGTAGATGAGCTTCGCGCCCCGGCGGATGATGCCGTCCCATTCCTGACCGGTGCCGGGCAGGAAGCCGGGCACGTCCACGAAGGTCAGCACCGGAATGTTGAACGCGTCGCAGGTGCGGACGAACCGGGCGGCCTTCTCCGAGGCGGCGATGTCCAGGGTGCCGGCGAAGTGCATCGGTTGGTTGGCCACCACGCCGACTGGCCGTCCCTCGACCCGGCCGTAGCCGACCACGATGTTCTGCGCGTAGAGCGGCTGGACCTCCAGGAACTCGCCGTCGTCGAGGACGTGTTCGAGGACGGTGTGCATGTCGTACGGCTGGTTGGCCGAGTCCGGGATGAGGGTGTCCAGCTCCCGGTCCTCGTCATTGATCTCAAGCGAAGCGGGGGCCTCGACGACGACCGGCTCGTCGAGGTTGTTCGACGGCAGGTACGACAGCAGCGCCTTGACGTAGTCGACGGCGTCCTCCTCGTCACTGGCGAGGTAGTGCGCGTTGCCGCTGCGGGTGTTGTGCGTACGCGCGCCGCCCAGCTCCTCCATGCCGACGTCCTCGCCCGTCACCGTCTTGATCACGTCGGGGCCGGTGATGAACATGTGCGAGGTCTGGTCGACCATCACGGTGAAGTCGGTGACCGCCGGGGAGTAGACAGCGCCGCCGGCACAGGGCCCCATCACCAGTGAGATCTGCGGGATGACGCCGGAGGCCCGCACGTTGCGGAAGAAGATCTCGCCGTAGAGGCCGAGCGAGACGACGCCCTCCTGGATGCGCGCGCCGCCGGAGTCGTTGATGCCGACCACCGGGCAGCCGATCTTCATGGCCAGGTCCATCACCTTGACGATCTTCTCGCCGAAGACCTCACCGAGCGAGCCACCGAAGACAGTGAAGTCCTGCGCGAAGACGCACACCTGCCGGCCGTCCACCGTGCCGTAGCCGGTGACCACACCGTCGCCGTACGGGCGGTTCCGCTCCAGCCCGAAGGCAGTGGACCGGTGCCGGGCCAGCCCGTCGAGCTCGACGAAGGAGCCCTCGTCGAGCAGCATCTCGATCCGCTCGCGGGCGGTCTTCTTGCCGCGCGCGTGCTGCTTCTCCACGGCGCGGGCCGACCCGGCGTGCACCGCCTCGTCGACCCGGCGCTCCAGGTCCGCCAGCTTGCCCGCGGTGCTGTGCATGTTGGTCCCGGTCTCGGTAGTCACCCAGGGAATATAACGATGGTTCAGGTGGGTGCCGCTGTGCAGTACGCCTCAGTGTCGACCGGAGCACCGCCGTAGGCTGGCGGAATGCCGGGCTCCCCGTACACCGATCTGGACCGGCCGCCGCTCTCGGCGGCCCGGCTGCGCCGCGCGTTGACAGCGCCGAACGGGCCGTGGGCCCGGCTGGAGCTGCGAGCCGAGACCGGCTCCACGAACGCCGACGTGGCCGAGGCCGCGCGGGCCGACGAGCCCGAGGGCCTGGTCGTGGTCGCCGAGCGGCAGACCGCGGGGCGCGGCCGGCGCGGGCGGGTCTGGCAGTCGCCGGCGCGGGCCGGCATCGCGACGAGCGTCCTGCTGCGGCCCGGTGAGGCCGTGCCGGACCGCGGCTGGCTGCCGGCGACACCCACCGGGTACGGGTGGCTGCCGTTGCTGGCCGGCGTGGCGCTGGTGGAGGCGGTGGCCCGGCTGGCCGAGCTGGAAGCCACCCTCAAGTGGCCGAACGACCTGCTGATCGACGACGCGAAGTGCGCGGGCGTGCTGGCCGAGGCGGTGCCTGGACGGGCGCCGGACCAACCGCCGGCGATCGTGCTGGGCATCGGGCTCAACGTGACGTTGCGCGCCGACGAGTTGCCGGTGAATCCGACCGGGCTGCCGGCCACCTCGCTCCAGTTGGCCGGCGCGGTGGCCACCGATCGGGATCCGCTGCTGCGGGCGCTGCTGCGGGCGGTGGCCGACTGGTACGACCGTTGGCGTTCGGCGGGCGGCGACGCGGTGGCCAGCGGCCTGCGCGACGCCTACCTGGCGGCCTGCGCGACGATCGGGCGCGAGGTACGCGTCCTGCTCCCCGACGGCGACTCCCTGACCGGCACCGCCACCGGGGTGGACCCGGACGGCCAACTGATGGTCACCACGTCGACCGGCGTCCGAACCCTGGCCGCCGGCGACGTCCTGCACCTCCGCTGAGGACGGGCAAGATCACGTAGAGCCGAGTGGGCCCGCGCGGCGGATGTTGTGGTGGGGCCTGGGGGGTTTACCGTCTGCGCGTCCAGAAAATCGCGTTGGAGGTTCCCGTGGCGTTTCCCGAAGACGTGCTCACCGAGGACGAGCACGTCGTGCTGCACCTGCACCCGCACTGGAAGGCGTTGATCCGGCCGATCGCGGTGCTGGTGCTGGCCATCGCCGCGGTGGTGGTCGGCGTGCTCCTGTTGCCCGAGAGTGGTGGCGGTTCGGTCGCGCTGGCCGTGATCGGGGCGATCGCCCTGGTCGCGGTGCTCTGGCTCGGCCTGTGGCCGTTCCTGGTCTGGCGCACCACCCACTACCTGTTCACGAACGAGCGAGTCCTGCTTCAGCAGGGCGTGCTCTCCCGGGACCGGCGGGACCTCCCGCTCGCCCGGATCAACGACCACTCGATGAACCAGCGTTTCGTCGAGCGTCTGCTCGGCTGCGGGACGCTCACCATCGAGTCGGCTGGTGAGCGCGGCCAGTCGGTGCTCGCCGACGTGCCGGACGTCGGGAAGGTGCAGACCACCCTGTACGAGCTGGTCGAGGCACAGCACGACAAGCACTCGCTGGGCGATGGCGAGATGCGCGACATGCTCGCCGACATGCAGGACGGCAAGCCGCTGCGCGACACCACTACCTGATCCGGGCCGGTGGAGACCCGCCCCTGGCACACAGTCGGGGGCGGGTCAGTCGGGTGGGCCGCTGCTCTTCGGCGGGTCGGTCTCGGACGACCCGACGGTGGACGGGACTGCCGCGGTCGGGCCGCTGTCGGGCTGGTCAGCTCCGGCCTGGTCAGCTCCGGGCCGGTCAGCGTCGGTCGGAGTGGTTTCGGCGGGGTCGGCCTCGACCGGTCGCACGGCGAACCAGCCACGGAAGCGGGTCCGCAGCACCTCCTGCTCGGGCCGGTCGTCCGGGCCGAGGCGCAGCATGGCGCCGGTGAGGCTGACGGTGCCGAGCCCGGGGCGGGCGGTCGACGGCCGGGCGCCCATCACGTCGACCCGGACCGCGAGCCGGTCGCCGGCCCGTACCGGGGCGAGCCAACGCAGCTCCTCCAGGCCGGGGGAGGCGTCCGCGGCGGCCCGGGACAGCAGGTGGTCGACGTACGCGCGCATGAACAGACTGACCGTGTAGAAGCCGCTGGCGATCAGACCACCATGTCGGCTCGCCGCAGCCAGCTCGGGGTCGACGTGGTACCACTGCGGGTCGAAGCGGCGGGCGAAGGCGACCATCTCGTCGCCGTCCACGGTGACCACGCCAAGATCGACGGTGAGCCCCGGGACGAGATCCTCGAAGAACAGCTCGGCGGGTCGCCCCGTGCCGGAGCGGGCGTCGGGTGTCGTCACCGGCGGGGTGCGCGACGGGTGCCGACGTGCAGCTCCGCGGCGAGTTCCGCGTCCAGGTCGACGGCGGGGCTGACGCTCAGCCGCGGGAGCCGACCCTGAGTCGGTGCGCCGGCCGGCGGGTCGTTGCGTTGCGCGGACTCCGCCTCCTCCAGCTCGGACACCGATTCCGCCAACTCGGCGACCGGGTCCATCTCCGCCATGGTGTCCCACTCATCGCGCGGAATGCTGTGCCAGGTGGAGTCGGGCTTCGCGGGCTCGTCCTCGGACGGCGCGACGGGTTGGAAGACAAACGTGCGGTACGACCAGAACCGGAACAGCGTGGCCAGCAGGACGCCGACGGTCTTGGCCAGATTCAGTGCCAGCAGGCCGTGTACGCCGAGACCGTACTTCGCCGCCGCCACAGCCCCCAGCTCAATGAGCAGGCCAGCGCCGTTGAATAGGAAGAAAAGCAGATATTCCCGGCGAAGTGCCGATTTCGGACGATCACGGTACGTCCAGTGCCGATTCATGAGGTACGACGTGATGGTGGCGACGATCGTCGCGATCACTGTCGCCTTCAACTGACCATTGACGAAAACGGTCAGTGCAAGGGCATTGAACACCGCGTAATTGATGACGGTGTTGATGCCGCCGACGATGCCGAACTTGAGCGCCTCGTGGATGAACTTCTGCCAGCGCTCAGGCAGCAGGCGGACAAGACGCATGCGAAACACCTTAGGGCAGTCGGTGCGGCCGGCGATCACCGGCCGAACGAGGTGGGCGGCAGGTCACGCCCCGTGGTCACGGTCGGGATCGACCTGCGGAAGGGTCGGGGTTCCCGCTTCGACGAAGACGAACCGCCGGTACGACCAGAATCGAAACAGCGTGGCGAATCCCGTACCGACGATGTAGCTGGCGAGATTGTCCGCCAGGCGCGTCTGGAACACGGCCGGCCAGATGGCCCCGAGCCCGTAGCGGCTGAGCGCGAGGCAGGCCACGGTGATGCCGAGACCGACCGCGTTGAAGAAGAAGAAGAGCGCGTACTCGCGGGCCGCGTTGTTGCGCTGACGGTGCCGCCACGTCCAGAACCGGTTGCCCACGAAGGCGACGGACGCCGCGATCACCGTGGAGATCGTCTTCGCCGTCAACTCTTCGACGCCGTGCTTGCTCGTCAGGTAGTTGAAGAGCGCGAAGTCGACGAGGAACGCGAAACCACCCACTGTGGCGAACTTGCCCATCTCGCGGATGAGGTGACCGAAGCGGTCGAGGAGTAAGCCGACGAGACCCCGTCGGGTCTGCCGGGGACCCGGTTGTTCCCCGGTCATCGTGGCGGCCACGGGGGGAGCCTACCGGCTGCCGGCCAGTCAGAGGGGTAGCAACGGCAAGCGGGCGTGGTCTCCCGGAGGGGCCCAGCGCCGTGTACTCAACCACTGCACAGAGCGTAGCCAATTGGGAGGACTGAGCCGCTGCGGAACGGGAATCACCGCATCGGTCGGCGGGGCAGGTCAACGGCCCGACCGCAACAAGCGTCCGCCGGGGTGCACAACAAGATTTGCGTGAAACTGCGCGGGAAAGCGGGTATCAGCTCGTGATGCCGCAGCGAGGCCGTAGCTTGTGCAGTTCTTCACAACCTGTCCCACTGACTCGGAAGGCTGCCCGGTTTACGCTGAGGCCAATCCCAGGTTTCCACGAAGGCGACGCATCGCGCCGCTGAGTCTCGTGCATCCCATAGATCGGTCAGCGTCGACCACAAGGAGATGTGTCATGGTTGCTCCGGCTGTTGTGCGGGGTATCGATCAGGCCCCGACGTCCCATCCGAAACTGCTCGCCTGGGTCCGTGAGGTCGCGGAACTGACCACCCCCGACCGTGTCGTCTGGGTGGACGGGTCCGACGAGGAGTGGCGCCGCCTCACCGATGAGCTGGTCGAGGCCGGCACCCTGATCCGGCTCAACCCGGAGAAGAAGCCCAACTCGTTCTACGCGCGCACCGACCCGACGGACGTCGCCCGGGTCGAGGAGCGCACCTACATCTGTTCCGTCGACGAGGCGGACGCCGGCCCCACCAACAACTGGATGGCGCCGGCCGAGATGAAGCGGACGATGACGGATTTGTACCGGGGCTCCATGCGCGGTCGCACCATGTACGTCATCCCGTTCGTCATGGGGCCGGTCGAGGCCAAGTCCCCGATGTTCGGCGTCGAGATCACCGACAGCCCGTACGTGGTCGCCTCGATGCGCATCATGACGCGGATGGGCACCCGGGTCCTGGAGGCCATGGGCGACGACGCGGACTTCGTGCACGCGCTGCACTCGATCGGCGCCCCGCTCGCCCCCGGCCAGCAGGATGTCGCCTGGCCGTGCAACGACACCAAGTACATCTCGCACTTCCCGGAGAGCCGGGAGATCTGGTCGTACGGCTCGGGTTACGGCGGCAACTCGCTGCTGGGCAAGAAGTGCTACTCGCTGCGGATCGCCAGCGTGATGGGCCGGGACGAGGGCTGGCTCGCCGAGCACATGCTGATCCTCAAGATCACCTCGCCGGAGGGCAAGGTTTACCACATCGCCGGCGCCTTCCCGTCCGCCTGCGGCAAGACCAACCTCGCCATGGTGGAGCCGACGATTCCTGGCTGGAAGGTCGAGACCATCGGCGACGACATCGCCTGGATGCGGTTCGGCCCGGACGGCCGCCTCTACGCCGTCAACCCCGAGTACGGCCTGTTCGGCGTCGCGCCCGGCACCGACTGGAAGACCAACGCCAACGCCATGCGCACGCTGGACCGGGGCAACTCCGTCTTCACCAACGTCGGCCTGACCGATGACGGCGACGTCTGGTGGGAGGGCATGGGTGAGCCGCCGGCACACCTGATCGACTGGAAGGGCAACGACTGGACGCCGGAGAGCGACAGCCTGTCCTCCCACGCGAACAGCCGGTTCTGCACCCCGATCACGCAGTGCCCGATCCTCGCCGACGAGTACTTCGACCCGAACGGCGTGCCGATCGACGCGATCCTCTTCGGTGGACGCCGCAAGGACACCGTCCCGCTGGTGACCGAGGCCCGCGACTGGGTGCACGGGGTCTACATGGGCGCCACGCTCTCCTCGGAGACCACCGCCGCCGCGTCCGGCGCGGTCGGCGTGGTCCGGCGGGACCCGATGGCGATGCTGCCGTTCATCGGCTATCACGCCGGGGACTACTTCCGGCACTGGATCGAGATGGGCAAGGGCACCGACGGCGACGAGGCGAAGCTGCCGAAGATCTACTACGTCAACTGGTTCCGCAAGGACCCGGACGGTTCGTTCCTCTGGCCCGGCTTCGGGGAGAACTCCCGGGTGCTCAAGTGGGTCGTCGAGCGGCTCGAGGGCACTGCCGACGCGGTCGAGACGCCGGTCGGCATGGTCCCCGCGCCGGACGCCCTGGACGTCGAGGGCCTGGACATGACCCCGGAGGATGTTCGGATCGCGCTGAAGGTCGACCCGGACGAGTGGCGTAACGAGCTGCCGATGATCACCGAGTGGTTCGAGAAGTTCGGTGACAAGCTGCCCGGCGTGCTCTGGGCCGAGTTGGACGCGCTGCGCGCCCGCCTGGACGCCGCCCAACCGCAGCGGTAGGTGTGAACGAGACAGTTCGCGGGCAACATCGGAATTCATGAGGACGGCCGCCGAGACACAGGTCCGGCGGCCGTCCGCCGTCCGGGTGCTCACCATCCTGCTGGCGACGACCGCGGCGGCCACCGTCGTGGTCGAGCTGCTCAACTGGTGGTACGCCCCGGAGCAGGGGTTCGGGCTCGCCGTACGGACCGGCTGGGCCATGCTGCGCTCGTTCGGCTTCCTGCTGCTGATCGGGCACGTGCGACGGGGTCGTACGGCGGCCCGTCCGTTCGGGCTGATCCTCGCGGTCACCACGATCTTCGCGGTCGGCCGGCTCATCGTGCCCCGGCAGGGCGTGCCGCCGCTGCCCGGCCTGCTCGGCTTCGCCATTCTCACGGCGCTCTGCGTGGCGGTGGTCTGGCTGCTCTACCGCTCGTCGGCGTTGGCCGCGCACCTGGTCCGGCACCGTCCACGCCTCGTCATCGACTCCGGCGGCATCTCCTGGCGGGAGACCCCGCCACGCCGACCACAGGCCAGTGCCTGGTTGTTGACCAGCCGGGTGGCTGCCTTCACCTACAGCCCGCTGATGCTGGTGCCGGCACTGGTCGCCGGGGGTTCCATCCTGGATGGTCGACTGACCGCGGTGCCGGCCGTGCTGTTCTGGTTCGGTGCGGGCATCACGGCCAGCTACGCGGTGCTGTTCTGCACAGCGTTCCTGATGCGGGGCAAGGACTGGGCGCGTGGCCTGCTGGTCGTCGTCACTGTGGCCGTACTCGCCGTGGATCTGCCGCTGTGCTGGTGGCTGCTCGGCGTGGACGGCCTGATCCGCGACGGCGCCCCGCTGCTCGCCGCTGCCGGGCTGACCCTGTACGGCCTTCGCCGCGCCGCTCGCGCCCCCGACGACGCCGGACCTGAACCCCGACCTTGACCGCGGCGGAGCCCCGCACCGACGCCGCCGGGTGCCGACCCAGCGGCCGACCGCGGCCCAGCACCTGCCCATCCCCTCGTCTGCTCTGCACCGTCCTTTGCTCTGCACCCCGATAGGCGACAGTCGCGGACGGTAACCGTCGCATCCGCGGGTGCAGAGCAAAGGTGGGGTGGGTGAGATTGGCCGGCCGGGTGCGGGAGCGGTCTTCGCGGGCGGCCAGGGGGCAGGATGGCGGGTGGCGTCGGTCACAGCGTCGACGTCGGGGCGAGCTGCGGAGATGTCGCGGCGGCCGGCCGCAGGGCCGACCGGGTCGCCCGGCGGGAGCGGCCGCGAACCGGCGGACTGGGAGGAGGCTCGTGGTGGGCGACGAGTTCGACGTGGTGGTGGTGGGGGCGGGACCGGCCGGGGCGGCAGCCGCGCTGACGGCGCGCCGGGCCGGTGCCAGCGTGCTGCTGCTGGACCGGGCCGACTTTCCCCGGGACAAGGCGTGTGGCGACGGGATCGCTGCGCACTCGGTGGACGTGCTCGCCGAGCTGGGGGTGACCGAGGCGGTGGCGGGTTACGCACCGCTGCCGGCGTTACGCATGGTCTCGCCGGGTGGCGGTGCGGTGGCTCGGGCGCTGCCCCGACCCGCGTACACAGTGCCCCGGGAGGTTTTCGACGCGCGGCTGGTGGCGGCCGCGGTGGCCGCCGGCGCGCAGTTGCGCCGGCACACGGTGCGCCAGGTCGAACAGCGCGCGGACCGGGTGGTGCTCGACGGGCAGGTGTCCGGCCGGGTGGTGATCGGCGCGGACGGCGCCGGCTCGGTGGTACGTCGGGCGCTCGGCCATCCGCAGAACCCCGACCGACACCTCGCGCTGGCCATCCGGGGGTACGCCCCGGCTCTGCCCGGCCCGTCCGAGCAGCTCATCGTCACCTCGAAGGCGCGTTGGCCGGCGTACGCCTGGTCGTTTCCGATCGGTGACGGACGGGCGAACGTCGGGTACGGGGAGGTCCTGCGCGGTGAGCCGTTGAGCCGCGCGTACCTGCTGGACCGGCTGGCCGCGCTGCTGCCCGGCACCGATCTGGCGACCGTGACCGCGTTGCGCGCGCATCACCTGCCACTCTCCACCCACCGGCCGTCGCCGGGCCGTGGGCGCACCCTGCTGGCCGGGGACGCTCTGTCACTGATCAATCCGTTCACGGGGGAGGGGATCTTCTACGCGTTGCTCTCCGGCGCGCTCGCCGGGTCGGCGGCGGCCCGGTCGCCCGAGGGCGCGGCTGGCCGCTACGCCGACGGGTTGCGTCGCCGCCTCGGCACCCACCTGCGGCACAGTTCGGTGGCGGCCTGGTTGGCCCGGCGACGTCGGGTGGTGGACGCGGCGGTCCGGGCCGCCCATCGGGACGACCGGGTGTTCTACGACGTGGTCGAGCTGGGGCTGGGTGACGGACGCCTCACCGCTCGTACGCTCGCACTGATCGGCGTCGGTCTGGGCGGCGGGGATGGGGCTCCGAGGCAGTGAACTGGCGCAAGGGTCGCTACGCTGCTAGGTGATGACGCTGCGGAACCTTATCTACTCCGTGTACGAGCGCCGGCTCACGGCGAAGCTCGCGGGTAAGCCGGTGCCCCGGCACGTCGGGGTGATGTGCGACGGCAACCGCCGATGGGCGAGGGAGATGGGCTTCGTCGACCCGAACGACGGGCACCGGGTCGGCGCGGCGAAGATCAAGCATGTCCTCGGCTGGTGTGACCAGGCCGGCGTCGGGCACGTGACCCTCTATCTGCTGGCCACCGACAACCTGCGCCGTCCGGCCGCCGAGCTGGACCCACTCCTCAAGATCATTGAGGACCTGGTGGTGGAGCTCTCCGAGGAGGGCAACCCCTGGCGACTGCGCATCGTCGGAGCGCTCGACCTGCTGCCGGCGCAGACTGCGGCGGCACTCAAGGGCGCCGAGGAGCGCACCCGTGAGCGCACCGGTGGCGCGGAGGTCAACATCGCGGTGGGCTACGGCGGCCGCCGGGAGATCACCGACGCGGTCCGTTCGCTGCTGCTGGAGCACGCCGCCACCGGAGGCACGATCGAGGAGTTGGCCGAGGTGCTGGACGTCGAGCACATCGCCGAGCACCTCTACACCCGCGGCCAGCCCGACCCGGACCTGGTCATCCGCACGAGCGGCGAGCAGCGGCTTTCCGGTTTCATGCTCTGGCAGTCCGCGCACTCGGAGTTCTACTTCTGCGAGCTCAACTGGCCGGATTTCCGGCACATCGACTTTCTGCGGGCCCTGCGCTCGTACGCCACCAGGCAACGCCGCTACGGCGCCTGACCCGGCGGCGACGCCGTCGGCCGCCGCTGGGGTCAGGTCGGTTCAGGACAGGTGGGTCAGCGCCCGGGTGAGGAAGTCACCCAGGGCGGCCGGCGACTCGATGGTCAGGTCGGCGGCGTTGGCCACCTCGTGGCCGGTCTCCGGGTTGGCCACCGCCACGCAGACGCCGAGGAAGTCCGGGTCGGCGGTGGCGCGAGCGCGCAGCGCGGCGAAGGCCTTGATGTCGGAGACGTCGTCGCCGAAGTACCAGGCGCCGGTGGCACCCTTGATCGCCTCGCCGATCACCATGCCCTTGTCCCTGTCGACAGGTGGCTTGAGTTCCAGCACCATCCGCCCGGCCTGCGAGCGCAACCCCAGACGGTCGGCCTGCGCCTGCCCCCACTGCTGCACAGTCGGGCCGAGTTGCGGGGCGGTACGCCAGTGCAGCGCGACCGAGAGCCGCTTGTACTCCACAAGCGTGCCGGGTGGCAGTTCCGCCCGAGCCAGGTCGGCCAGCTCCGACATGGTCGGCACCCAGGGCAGCGCGGCCGGTTCGGTGACTGTCTCGCCGCCGAAATGGCTGTGCTCCAGCCCGTAGAGGCCGTAGAGGTCCACGCCAGCGAGCCCGCCGAGCTGATCCCGAAGGAACTCGACGGGTCGGGCGGAGACGATCGCGACCCGCTGCACGACCGGGGCGAGCGCCTCGATCGCGGCCAACGCCTTGGGCGCCGGGCGTACCGCGGTCGGATCGTCGTCGACGGGCGCGAGCGTCCCGTCGAAGTCGAAGAAGAGCACGGTCCCGGCC
The DNA here is from genome assembly GCF_040608275.1 of Micromonospora sp. NPDC005205. Taxonomy (NCBI): domain Bacteria; kingdom Bacillati; phylum Actinomycetota; class Actinomycetes; order Micromonosporales; family Micromonosporaceae; genus Micromonospora; species Micromonospora sp. NPDC005205. The sequence continues at coordinate 29,813 of NZ_JBEXHV010000021.1, read as the reverse complement.
GCCCGGCTGGCGGTTACCCGCCAGGCCTGGTCGGCGTTCAACGGGGTCCTCGGCTGCTGATTGCCCAGATTCAACGGCGGCACGCGCGTCAGCGTACCCCGGCGATCCAGGCTCATTCCTGGCCGAGCGGACCCATTGAGCGGTAAGCGATCAGCGTTCGGCGGCTCCTCGTCCGCGCCGGCCGAACGGCACCACCGCGGCCTCCTGGCCGTGGCTCAACAGGTAGCCCTCCACGAACCCGGTGTTGCGATCGCCGGTGTGGTTGTCGATCTCGTTGAGCCGTGCCACCAGGAACTCGGTGAGCGCGCTGATTCGGTTGTTCAGACGCTCGTGCAGCTCGGCGACGACGGCCAGGACGACCGCGGTGCCGGCGGTGATGAGCGCAAAGAGGTTGACGAGCAGCGGCAGCTGCCCGCCGTCGACCGCGAGGGTCACCGTGTTGCCGGTCGCCCACAGTGTCACCGACACCGTTGCGACCACGACTGCCAACCACTTCAGGGTCATGGACAGACCCCTCCTTCTGTCCCGCAGGGCTGGGTTCGGCCTTGTCCCGTCCCCCCGCCGATGACGAGCCCAAGCAGTACGAGTAGGGACGCTAGCGTGCCCGTTCCGGCCCCGGAGGCAAACGAATGAACCTGACCAGGCGTTCTTTCGCTATCTGAGGAACTAGCCTGCCTGATTGCCCCTTTTTCGGACATCGACCGGCAACGTTGGGCGGTATGCGAGGTATCTGATGGTTTCCCGGATGTGGAACTTCTCCGCGTCCGACACCTGCGGGTCGACCAGACGGCGCAGCAGCGCCTCCACGTCGGGGTCCATCGGAGGGGCGGCCTGGCCGGTGCGGGGGCCGGCTGCGGCGCGGTCCCAGCCGAGCGCGGCGAAGGCCGCGGCGGGGTTCAACCCCAGGCCCTCGCAGAAGGCGACCACCCGTTCGGCCTCCGGGTCGCTGGCCCAGTCGCCCCGGACCCAGCGGTTGATGGTCTGCCGGGAGACGCCGGTGCGCCGGGACACCTCGGTGCCGCTCCAGGCTCGGGTAGCCCGCGCCTCGTCCAGGGCCCGCCTGACGAAGGTGGCGAAGGCGATCTTCCGCGCATTGGCCGTCTCGGTCACTCCGTGACGGTACGACCAGCCGGCTACGGGTGCGCGCCCCGGCTCGCCACTGTCACGCGGACGTGACGAAGGGTTCGGATTTCCGGTAAACGAGTCAGTGCCACTGTTGAGGGGTGTCACGCGGGCAGAATAGACGAACGTAGAGGCGAACGTAAGCGGACGAAAAGCTGATACTGTCACGCCCATGGGACAATCTACGGTGTGTCACGTGCATGAGACGATTGGTGCTCACATGCGTCACGCCCCCGGTGCCAGGGGGTCGTGGTGACCGAGCTCGCCACCCGCGCCCAGGCCTTCGGGCTGATCGCCGAGGGGGTCGCCGCAGGGCTGACCGCCCCCTGGCGCCTCTATCTGGCCCGAGGCTGCCGCTACCTGTCGCTGAGCGTCGGTGATCGTGCCGAGTGGAACGCCTGGCGTACCCATCTCGGCTGCCCGGAGCTGAGCGTCCGGGTCTACGACGCCGGCGGCGAGATCCGTCGGTCCTCGATGGCCGAAGTCGTGCTGGACGGCTGCCGGATCAGCGTCGAGCTGGTCGAGGAGGTCAGCACCGACGACCTGGACCGGCTGCTCGTCGCCGACCCCACCACGATCGAGCCGGAGGAGCGATGACCTGGCGTCCCGGCTGGGCCGGAGCTGCCCGATGAGCCCGTTTCTCGCGGTGTTCCTCGTCCTGGTGCTCGGTGCCACCAGTTACGCGGCCGGCCGTCTGCACGGGCAGCTCAGCTACCGCATCGGCTACCGCTTCGGTTACCGGCAGGGCTACTTCGACGGTGACCGGGGCGCCTGGAACCGGCGTCGTCGGGACGCCCAGGCGGCGATCGCCTCGGCCCTGTCGGTCTCGCCGGCGGGCGTGGTCCGCACCGCCGGTGCTGTCGAACGCCCCGGCACCACGTACACCGGCTCGTCGTTCAGCGCGCCGGCCGCCCCGATCACCGGGCGGCACCCGATCGGCACGCTCGTCCGACGTACCGGTTGAGGTCGGTCGGCGGGCCTGCCCCGCCGACCGGCGCCACGAGCGCGGTGCGTCGTCCGCGGCGGACACGCACCGTCGGGGTCACGTCAGACCGGTGACGGTGGCCCCACCGGCCGGGATGCGCGCAGGGGGCATGCATCCCGGCCGGGTCCGCCGCGTGCGCGACAGTGCCTTTCGACTGGTGCGGGCGCCGACGGAGCGCTGTTCACGAGCGCGTCTTGGGAGATCCACGTTCGGCCCCTAGCCGGGAAGGTCCGGCGGGGCTAGCGTCTAGGCATGGCACGGGGTTCTCCCGAGCCAGCCGGTCCGCCCGGATCTGCGACCTCGCGCATGGGGTTCCGCATCCGACCCCGTGTCCCCGGGCACCGGAGGAGGCGGAACACGGGTGGCGGGTGCCCATCCGTCGGAGCAGGCCTGTGACGACTCGCCGTACCATCGCCGGTGCCGACCAGACCCCGGCCGCGACTGCCACGCCCCGCCGAGCCACCAGGAGCCGCCGTTCGGCGGCCGCCGCGCCGGCCGACCCCAAGGAGCCACGACCAGCCGGCCAGGCCTTTGTCCTGGACACGTCGGTACTGCTCTCCGATCCGGCGGCGTTCCACCGGTTCGCGGAGCACGAAGTGGTGCTGCCTCTCGTGGTCATCACCGAGTTGGAGGGAAAGCGGCACCATCCGGAGCTGGGCTGGTTCGCCCGGCAGTCGCTGCGGATGCTCGACGACCTGCGGGTTCGGCACGGCCGACTCGACCGCCCGGTGCCCGCCAACGATGTCGGCGGCACCCTGCGGGTGGAGCTCAACCACACCGACGACGGTGTTCTGCCGCCCGGGTTCCGCAACGAGAGCAATGACGCCCGGATCCTCTCCGTCGCGCTCAACCTCGCCGCCGAAGGGCGGGAGGTGACCCTGGTCAGCAAGGACATGCCGTTGCGGGTCAAGGCGGCCTCGGTTGGACTGCGCGCCGACGAGTACCGCCACGGCCAGGCCAGCGACCCGACCTGGACCGGTATGTCGGAGATGGAGTTGAGCGAGGAGCAGATCGGCCAGTTGTACGCCGGCGAGACGCTCGACCTCGACGAGGCGGCCGGGCTGCCCTGCCACACCGGTCTGGTGCTGCACTCGGGGCGTGGCTCCGCGCTCGGTCGGGTGCTGCCGGACAAGTCGGTACGTCTGGTCCGGGGCGACCGGGAGGCGTTCGGGCTGCACGGCCGCTCGGCCGAGCAGCGAATCGCCCTCGACCTGCTGCTGGACGAGTCGATCGGGATCGTCTCACTGGGTGGCCGGGCCGGCACCGGCAAGTCGGCGCTGGCGCTCTGCGCCGGGCTGGAGGCGGTGATGGAGCGCCGCCGCCACAAAAAGGTGATCGTGTTCCGCCCGCTCTACGCCGTCGGTGGCCAGGAGTTGGGCTACCTGCCGGGCTCGGAGTCGGAGAAGATGTCGCCCTGGGCCCAGGCGGTCTTCGACACGCTCGGCGCGGTGGTGCACGAGAACGTGCTGGAGGAGGTCACCTCGCGGGGCATCCTCGAGGTGCTGCCGCTGACCCACATCCGCGGGCGCAGCCTGCATGACGCCTACGTGATCGTGGACGAGGCCCAGTCGCTGGAGCGCGGGGTGCTGCTGACCGTGCTGTCCCGGATCGGGCAGGGCTCCCGGGTGGTGCTCACCCACGACGTGGCCCAGCGGGACAATCTGCGGGTCGGCCGGCACGACGGGGTGACGGCTGTCATCGAAGCGCTCAAGGGTCATCCGCTCTTCGCGCACGTCACCCTCAGCCGTTCGGAGCGATCTCCGATCGCGGCGATGGTCACGGACCTCTTGGAGGACATCCCGATCTGACGGGTGATATGCGGGCTTTTGTCCGCATTATCGGAGTGGCGCAGATCACAAAAGGCCTGGTTGGTTTCCCATCAGCCTCACTGTGCGCAATCGTGTCCCACGAGCGTCCACGCACCACCGGAATCGTTGGTGATCGAACGTCGCGAGACGGACGACATCGGCGAAGGTCGGTGCGGCGGCGCGACCGGCAACCGGTCGGGGCGCTCGTGGCACGGCTGACGGCCCACCTGTGGTCTGCGCCGCGCCGCGTCCTTGCTCCCGACGAAGGGACCACTTCGTGAGTCGGCTGTGGAGCCGGTTGGGCGCCCGTACGGCTGCTGTCGCGCTGCTCTCCGTGGGCGTTGCCGGTGGCTTCTACCTGGGCGAAGACCGGGAAACCCAGCAACAGGGGCTGACCGAGCAGGTCAGTCTCGAGGTCGACCGGGCCGATTTCGCGTACCAGCGCGAGCGGCAGGCCGCCCACCAGGTGCAGTTCTCCAAGCAGCGGGCCGCCGAGTACCAGGCCAAGCTGCGGGCGAAGCAGGCCGCCAAGGAAGCCGCCGAGCGGGCCCGCAGGGCCGAGGCCGCCGCGGCGTCCCGTAAGCGTGAGCGCGCCGCAGCCAACGCAACCGCCAAGCCGTACGACGGGCCGATCCCGGCGTCCTGCGCGGAATACAGCGGCAACCGCAAGGTCGGCTGTGCCCTGATGATCGACAAGGGCTTTGGCATCGCGGAGTTCCCCTGTCTGGAGAAGCTCTGGACCAAGGAGAGCGGCTGGAACCACAAGGCCGCCAACTCTTCGTCCGGCGCGTACGGCATCCCGCAGTCCCTGCCGGGCAGCAAGATGGCCTCGGTCGCGTCCGACTGGCGCACCAACCCGGCCACCCAGATCATCTGGGGGTTGGGTTACATCAAGGGCCGGTACAAGACGCCCTGCGGCGCCTGGACCTACTTCCAGAACAACGGGCACTACTGACGCTGTCGACGCGGGGCGGGTGGGCGACCACCCGCCCCGCTGTCGCGCGTACCCCGGACGGGACGTGAGTGGCGGTCGGCCGCTTTTGCTGATAGCAGTTGTGGAGTGACACTGCACCCGTCAAGCGGCGACCCGTTCCGGTTCGGCACCGAGGCGTTCTACGCCTCGCTCGGCCGGGCGTTCGTCGCCATGTGCGCGGTGGTGCCGTTCCTCTTTCTCATCGAGGCCGTCGACCAGGGGCTCGCGTTCGGCCTGGACGCCACCGCCGGCATCATCCCGCAGCGCATCGAGGGGCTGGACGGGGTCTTCTTCTCCCCGTTCCTGCACCACGGCTTCGACCACCTCTACAGCAACAGCATCCCGCTGATCCTGCTGGGCACCTTCGTCCTCGCCGCCGGCGCCCGCCGGTTCCTCTGGTCGACACTGGTCATCATCCTGGTCAGCGGCCTCGGCGTGTGGTTCACCGGCTCACCCAACTCGGTGGTGGTCGGCGCCAGCGGTGTCATCTTCGGCTACCTGGGCATCCTGCTCACCCGAGGCATCGTCGAGCGCAGCTGGTGGAACTTCGCGGTCTTCCTCCTGGTCGGTCTGCTCTACGGCTGGCAGCTGGTCGGCATCCTCCCCACCGACGAGCGGATCTCCTGGCAGGGGCACCTGTTCGGCCTGCTCGGCGGGGTGGTGGCGGCGATCCTGTTCCGTCGGCGGCGACCCGCGTTGGGCGGCCCGGACTACTCGGGCTCCACGCTCAGCCTGCCCTGAGGCGATTCTCCGGCGCGCCTCTGGGACATGCTTGCCCGACCGTCGTCGCCCGCTTACGGTCGAGATCAGCAAGCGTTGATCCGTGAGCGGAAAGCGACGGTACGCCATGCGCGAGGTCGATGTCGCCGTGATCGGGGCCGGTCCGGCCGGCCTCTTCGCCGCGTACTACGCCGGGTTCCGGGGGCTGTCCGTGGCGGTGATCGACGCGTTGCCCGAGCCGGGCGGCCAGGTCACCGCCATGTACCCGGAGAAGCTGATCCTCGACGTCGCCGGCTTCCCCGCGGTCAAGGGCCGCGACCTGGTGGCCAACCTGGTGGCCCAGGCGGCACCGTTCAATCCGCAGTACCTGCTCGGCACCCGGGCAGAGAAGCTCGCGTACGCCGACGGCCGCCCGGTGCTCGGCCTGGCCGGTGGAGAGCAGCTCGCGTGCGGCGCGGTCGTGGTCACCGGCGGGCTCGGCAGCTTCAGCCCTCGGCCGTTGCCGTGCGCCGACGGCGCCCCCGGCTCGGGGATCCTCTACTTCGTCACCGAGCCGACCGAGCTGACCGATCGGGACGTGCTGATCGTCGGTGGCGGCGACTCCGCGTTCGACTGGGCGCTGGCGCTGCAACCGTTGGCCCGGTCGGTGACCCTGGTGCACCGCCGGGAGAAGTTCCGGGCCCACGCCTCGACTGTCGCCCGGGTGCTCTCCCTGCCGGTGCGGGTGGTGGTCAACGCCGAGGTCACCAGGCTGCTGGGGGACGGCGCGGTGACCGGTGCCGAGGTGACGGTGCGCGGCGGCGCGACCGAGACGCTGCCGGTGGACGTCGTGGTGGCCGCCCTCGGCTTCACCGCCGACCTGGGCCCGCTCGCCGAGTGGGGGCTACGGCTGGACCGCCGGCACATCCTGGTCGACAGCGCGATGGCCACCAACCTGCCCCGGGTCTTCGCGGCGGGCGACATCACCGAATATCCGGGCAAGGTCCGGCTGATCGCCACCGGCTTCGGTGAGGCGGCGACGGCTGTCAACAACGCGGCAGTGGCCATTGACCCGAGCGCACACCTCTTCCCCGGGCACTCCTCCGACGCCGGCTGACATTCGCCGTCGAGGGCCAAGCAGCCGGCGTCCGCGCGGAGGCCGGGGCCGGCACGTCCGGGCGCTGCACCAACCGCCGGGCTCGCCGATGATGCCGGCGATCCCTGGGTCGGTCAGGCTGGGTCGCGTAGGGCAAGATCCGGGGGGACTCTGGCTGCGCGCCACAGGGGATATACCGCTCCGGCCAGCATGGCGATTGCGGGGGCCAGAAGGAGAGCCGCGACTCGTGTGATGGCGGGAAACGCCATCGTCTCCGCCATCGGTACGTCGAGGAAGGTCTCTCCAGCGAGTCGGTACTGCGCAAGCAGGAACCCGATACCACCGACGAGAAGTCCGATACTGGTGGCCAGGACGCCGAATGAGGCGAGCTCCATCGCGAAGAGACGGGCTACCCGCATGTCGCTGAAGCCCAGCGCCTTGAGGAGCCCAATCTGCCGCAGTCGTGCGCGCACGAGGCCAGCACCGATGGAAAGGCCGGCCAGCAGGCACATCAGCAGCAGTGCGCCGGTGATCAACTGCCCCAGCACTCGGAGGAAGTTCATCGCTGGGGGGAGGGCGTCAAGCTGCGATTGAATGCTCGACGCGTTGTAGCCCTGATCGCTGAGCTTCTGCTGGGTGTCCGGGACCATCTCGGAGTCGCTGACCTCCACGATCACCTTCGGATACCCGAGGTTGCGGCCGAACGACTCCGGCGTCACACCCTCACGCGCCGCTGCCATCGCTAGGACGGTCTCCTGACTCAGGTAGATAGCCGTGGGGCCGTCGCGTCCGCCGATCGCTTCGTTGTACACGCCGACGATCTGCAGGTCGAGGTAAGCCGCTTCACCTGCCTCAGCCGCTACACGACGGGTGTACTCCACCGTGACGCGTTTACCAATGAGGCCTTCGAGGTCCGCTCCTGCAAGATGAGCGGGCAGCACGGCTTCGTCTCCGGTCAGTGTCATCAGGTCAGGCCGGGACGACGCGACGATTGGAGGCTGACCGGCGGGCATCCGCGGAGTGGCCCAGAGCGCGCCGGGAACCTCAAGATCGGCACTGGTGACGAGGCAGCCTGCCTGAATCCACGGCCGAACCGACGTCACACCGGGCATCTGGGATATGTCCGCTATTCGGTTGGCGGTCAGCGGTAGAGGTTTACTGACACCGAAGTTGCTTACCTCGATCGTGCGCATAATCGAGCTCTCGCGGACCTGATGTTCCACTGCCGCACCGGCCTGCCCCACCAGGGCATCGCAGAGTAGCGCGAAGGCAACTCCGGCGGCCACCAACAGGCCGAAAGACTTGCTCCGACGCACGGTCAGGCGAGTGTTCTGGCCTGCCAGTCGCCAGTCCGGGATAATCTTCATGATTCGATCCCGTCCAGATGTGTGGGGCGAGCTTCCGACAACACGCCGTCGCTCAGCGCGACGGTACGTTGGCTGATGCCGGACACGACGTCGTCATGAGAGGCGATTACCACCGCCAGGCCGTCGTTCGCGGCGCTGGTGAACTGCGCCAACACCTCGTGGATCGCCTCGGAATCGAGGCCGGCAGTTGGTTCGTCTGCGAGCACGATCGCAGGTCTGTTGATAAGCGCCCTCGCGACGGCTATGCGTTTCTGTTCCCCGCCGGACAGGCGATTAGCCGTAAAATGTGCTCTGTCCGCGAGCCCCAACTGCGCCACCATGCTGATAGCTTTGGACCGGGCTACGCGTGCGGAGTCCAAGGAGGGGAGCATGATGTTATCGATGGAGGTGAGATGCCCGAACAGATTGTGCTCCTGAAAGACGAATCCGAGCTTCGTTGCCCGTAGCGCGGCGGCTTGTCGGCTGCTGATTCCTGAGGCGTCCTGACCGGCAACTCTCACGCGGCCGGCGTCCGGAACGGCAAGCAGTCCAGCAATGTTGAGCAGAGTGCTCTTGCCTGCTCCGGACGGCCCTCGCAGCCAAACGATTTCTCCCGGTGTCACCGAGAGGTGCACATCCGTCAGGACCGGCACCAGTTCATCGCCGCGAGCATAGCCTTTCGCAATATTCGTCAACTCTAGGGCGTAGACCAATTTCCCTCGTCTCGCAATCGTCAAAGTTTGCTGAGGCCTGCGTCCAGCAATTGCACCGTGGCTTCGAGAGTGCATCTCGACTCGGATAGCAGCGGTCGATAGAGCAGGGGGAACCCATCGCAGCCGCGCACGGCTCTTGCCCATTGTTCAAGAGGCGGCGGCAGCGCGTCGCGGTTCACCGACGTCCCAGAGGCGACGAGGGCGACGATGACCTCTTTGGCCATCAGCCGATCCGGGCTGGCCAGCGCCTGGCCGGCCTCGGCCATCTGCGCCTTGAAGTGTTCGCGGACAGCGTCAGGGTTGCTCAGGTGAGGCGCAAGGGAAAGCATGGTCCACGACAGGTAGCGGTCTTCCGCATCCCTGACCGGAAACAGGCTGGCCGTGACCCGGGGTGCCTGCCGGCCGATTTGCTGGAGCAAGGTCATGACGCGGGCGGCGACGACGACGCTGCTCCGATCTGCCCTGCCGCCGAGCTTCTGGGTGGCAAGGGAAGCGGCCTCATCCTCCAGCGCCCGATCCGCCTGGCCCGAGTATCGCAGGATTACTGCGCACATCAGCAGGTCAAGGCCGTTTCCGCGGCTCCGGAGCTCGGGAATTTGCGCCCGTACCGCACGGATCGTGTCCTGGCTGAACAGTTCGTCTGCCGCGTCGACGCTCTCGGCGAGGACCGCAGCGAAGTAGGTGTTCTCCAAGGTCCCCAGTCGCACGGCGTGGCCTCGCAGCAGCCCGGTCGCGGGGTCGATCCTGGCACGGAGGCTCGCTGCCAAGGGCTGGAGCCGCGCCGGCTCACCGCCGGCGAGCAGCCAACTCTGCGACAGGTAGTACGCCTCGAATTCCGCACCCGCCACTGTCATCTGCAGGTGTGGTTCAAGCCAAGTTCGGATCCGCGCCAACTGACTGGCATCCGGCTTCTGCCCGAGCTGGCTCCGGGCGCACAGCACTCCGTGCAGGTCGACGATCGACCTGGTAGACATCGGCTGCCCGAGGTCGGGCGCGGCGACGGGGCGGATGGTCGTGGCGATCGTCCTGTCGCCGAGCACCGCCGCGCTCTCCAGTGCCCGACACTTGGCGTACGACTCGTCAGTGGCTGCTGCCGCGGCCTTCAGTCGCGCAACCAAGCTGGCCGCCGTCGACGGTGGCAGAGGTAGCGACTTCACCGCTACGACATCGGTGATGGCAGCGATGGCAGCGATCTGTGCTGTTCCGTCCTTCGGGAGCACCGGGTCGTCCAGGATGCCGGTGGCCCAGTCCCCAGGGATGACCTGCCCAGTGCTCTTCTCGACCAGAGCGCCGTACCAGCGCCCCCAGATCGGCTCCTCATCGATCTGTTCCTTGAGTGACCGTTGTACTTCAGCCGAGCCACCAACGGCCGGATGGGGGTGGGCTGCCTCGATGGCTGCTATGGCCGCCAAGCCGTACCCGCTGGCCGGCCACGACGAAGGGCCGTCAGAGGACAGGCCGGGCCGCATGATCAGCCCGTTCTCAGCTACCAACGTGCGCAGGGTGTCGATCAACGCGCGTTGCTCGCGCGACCGCACGGGCCCCTCATCGCCTCTCATGACGAAAAGGCCGATTCCACCGGCGACAATTGCCGCCACAATTAACCAGGTCAATGCGTTTCGCGAACGGAGCCGCAGCCAGCGGCTGCGGCTCCGTCGACTAGCGATTGTGGTGCTCACAATCAGGTGACCGCGGTGACCGTCTTGGTCTGGCCGTAGTAAAAGGCCTGCGCGGTCTCTGAACCTTCGACGCCGATGGTCCGCCAGTTGGTGCACAGGTTGCCCGACTGGTACGAACCGCGGGACCCGTTGTTGTTCGTCCAGCTGGCAGAGACCGGATCACCGCTCTTTCCGAACGCGGTGACCGACGGGGAAACACCCCACGGGTCGAACTTTGTGGTGTTCTTGACCCAGTCATTGCCCGAAACCGGGTTCGAGCCGCCGGAGATGACGGCTGAGCTGGTCCAGTCGGCGCAACCACCGCTGGCCCAGGTAGCGATCCAGACGTTGCCGGTCAGCTTGGCACCGTTGGCGAACGTCGTTGAGGCGCTGCCGCTGGCCATGGGCGTCATGTCGCCAGCCTGAGCTGGTGCTGCACCGCCGACGACGGCGAGCGCGACGGCGGAGGCCGCTACGCCGTACCTAGACAGCCTGGATACAATCCCTCTGTCCCTCACATGTTCCTCCCAAGGTGTGGTGTGGGGGACACGTGGTTACGGCGTTCCCGCGCCGTAACCACACCCCCGTGTGAGAGATAAGCTCGTCACGCGACAAGGAGTAACTCAACCGCAACATGATGTTGACTTGGGGCTAACTTCGGTCTATTGCGTCAGGCGACGAGACCGCCGCTTGGAGTCCCTTGCGCGTCGATGTCTCTAGAGGTCGGTGGTGCTTGTGCTGGCCGTCGGTGCCACGAGGGCCCTTAGAGGGATGGGGGACCTCTAGAAGACTGCCGACAGCAAGACGCCCGAATAGATGACCGTCACGATGGCGATAGTTGCCCAGCCGGTGGTCAGCGCAATTGTGGCAAGGGATTCGCCACGATCCCCGGTTCGCGTGATCTCGGCGCGCGCTCGGCGAGCAGTCAGGACGGCCGCCGCGCCGAGTAGCCAGGCCAGCGGTAGAAACACGACGGAGAGGGCGGCGAAGACGGCCGCCGACAGCGCGGTTGGGTTGGTCCGTCCTTGTGTGGTGAGGGCTGGGGCGCTGGGGGCAGGCGAATGTGGTTGCTGAGTCACGGATAACCCCTTCAGATAGCCGAATTCCAGGCTGCCTGGTGCTCGACCCCGACAGGTAGGGCGGACCTCTTGGCTGGAGGTGGCCGCGCCTCTCGCGTTGAGCACCCTCTGTCTGCAGCTTAGATCGACCGTACTAAGTCCACTCAAATGGTCAGCTCTTGCCAAGCTGTCACTGACTGGTCGGCTCCCGGTCGTCACACTCGGGCATCACCGTCGACGGACGGGGGGTGCCAGCGCGGCGATCAGCACCGCCACCATTGTCAGCGCGGCCCCGAGCAGGGTGTTCACACCCGGGTGCGAGGCCGCCGTGGGGAGGATCAGGTCCAGCAGGACCGCGCCCACGATCTGCCCGGCGATGGTGGCCAGGCCGAGCAGCAGCACACCCGTGAAGCGCACGATCGCGGCGGCGATCGCGATGAACACGATGCCGATCGGGCCGCCCAGGTAGAGCCACGGCTCAGACGGCAGCTCACCGCCGGGCCAGCCGCGTACGGCGATGTCGATCGCGAACGCGACGAGCAGGGTGGCGGTGCCGACGGCGAAGTTCACGAGCGTGGCGGTCAGCGCACTGTCGGCCGCCGCCCGGACCCGACCGTTGACGGCCTGCTGCCAGGCGATACCCACCCCGGCGAGCAGTGGTAGCAGGGCCAGCGCCAGCGCGCCCAGGTCGCCAAGACGGTCGCCGACCGCCAGGCCGACCGCCAGCACGGTGAGCACCGCTCCGGCCAGCCGCTGCCGGGTGACCGGCTGCCGGCCGGTCGGCCCGATTCCGGCCCGGTCCACGGCGAGGCTGCTGCCGGTCTGGCCGGCGACCACCGCCACGGTGAAGACCGCCACGCCCAACGTGCCGATCGTGAGGCCCTGGGTGGCCACCAGGAAGGCCCCGCACATCCCGCCGAGGCACTGCCACGGCCGTAGCGAGCCCGTCCGCAGGGCCTGCCGCGTCGCGACCAGCCCGCGCCGACCACCGGGGGTCGCGGGCACCAGCACCAGCAGCACCAGCAGGCCGATGCCGAACGAGACCACGGCGGCGGCGAAACCGTCGTCGAGGCGTACCCCCAGCTCGCCGTTGATGCGCGACTGCACCGCCACCGCGACCCCGGAGGCCGACGCCAGCGCGACGCCGGTGATCCGGCGGGCGGCCGACAGGGTCTGCGGGGTCGCCGTGTCGGTGATTGTCACTCCTGCTCGGCCAGCGGACGACCATCGAAGTCGACGGCGGAGTAGAGCGCCAACTTCTCCAACCGATGGTACGAGTCGATCACCCGGATGGTGCCGCTCTTCGAGCGCATCACGATCGACTGGGTGTACGCGCCGCCCGCCCGGTAACGCACCCCGCGCAGCAGGTCGCCCGAGGTGACCCCGGTCGCCACGAAGAAGCAGTTGTCGCCGGTGACCAGATCATCGGTGCCCAGCACCCGGTCCAGGTCGTGCCCGGCGGCGATCGCCTTCTCCCGCTCCTGCTCGTCGCGCGGCCACAGCTTGGCCTGCATCGCACCGCCCATGCACTTCAGCGCGCACGCGGAGATGATGCCCTCCGGGGTGCCGCCGATGCCCATCAGGACGTCGACGTCCGACTCGCCCCGGGCCGCCGCGATCGAGCCCGCGATGTCGCCGTCGGAGATGAACCGGATCCCCGCCCCGGTCCGGCGGATCTGCGTGACCAGGTCGTCGTGACGGCTCCGGTCCAGCACGCAGACGGTCACCTCGGAGACGTCGGTGCCCTTGACCTTGGCGATCCGGCGCAGGTTCTCCGCGACACCGGCGTTGATGTCGATCACGTCGGCGTACGCGGGCCCGACGGCGAGCTTCTCCATGTAGAACACGGCGCTGGGGTCGAACATCGCACCGCGCTCGGAGACGGCGAGCACCGCCACCGCGTTCGGCATGCCCTTGCTCATCAGGGTGGTGCCGTCCACCGGGTCGACGGCGACGTCCACCTCCGGGCCGGTGCCGTCGCCGACGTGTTCGCCGTTGAAGAGCATCGGGGCGTTGTCCTTCTCGCCCTCGCCGATCACCACCACACCGCGCATCTGGATCGAGTTGATCAGCTTGCGCATCGCGTCGACCGCGGCCCCGTCGCCGCCCTCCTTGTCGCCCCGACCGACCCAACGGCCGGCGGCCATCGCCGCGGCCTCGGTGACCCGGACCAGGTCGAGGGCAAGGTTTCGGTCGAGATCCTGTGGGATCCGCGTCCTGGTGTTCGTCATGACGGCTACTCCTCCTCGCGACGGTGCGGGGACGACCGGCGACGGGGAGGCCCCCACTGCCGGCTTTGTCGCTGATCCTCACACGATGGCCGACCGGGCGGCGGCGCGGGGCGGTGATGGCCTGGATACCGCCGGTCGGGCGGCTGCGAAGATAACGGGGTGGAACCCGCACAGCCTGCCGACCGCGTACCCGCCGACAGCACGCCGCCCGACGGTCAGCCGCCGGCCGACGCCCCCGCCGGCCGCAGTGGTGAGCCCGCCGCGACCGACCCGACCCCACCGCCACCAGCGGTGTCCGGCAAGTCCGAGCGGTCGCCGAAGGACATGGCGATCTCGCTGCTGGTGCTGCTCGTCCCGATCGCACTGCTCCTGGCGTTCTACCGGGGATTCCTCGGCGGCGACCAGGCCACCACAGTCGATCCTGCGCCCGCCATCGAGCAGGCACGTTCGGCGAACGTCTTCCCGGTGAGCCAGCCGCAGGGGCTCGGCGCCGACTGGAAGACGGTCAGCGCCCGCTACCAGACCGTCGAGGGCGGTGCGAACCTGCGACTCGGCTACCTCACGCCGGAGGGTCGGGGCGTCCAACTGCTGCAGAGCAGCGTCCCGGCGGACCGTCTGCTCCCCGCCGAGCTGACCAGTCAGGGCCAACCGCAGGGCCCCACCGAGCTGGCCGGGCGCTCCTGGCAGCTCTACACGGCCCGGGGGAATCAGCAGGCGCTGGTCCTGCTGGAGCCGACCCGCACGGTGATCGTCGTCGGCGACGCCCGGGACAACGAACTCCGCGAACTGGCCGGCTCGCTGCGCTGACCGGACCCGGTGGAATGGCCCCGTCGGCGCGGAATCTGGGCAACAGGCCCGAAGGGTGATTGTCCGACGCGTCGACAGGGAAGAAGGAAGGGGTGATCCGGGCGCGTTGCTCGGCCCGGGTCGCGCGACGCAGCCGACGGTGCTGCTGCGTCGCCGGAGTTTCCGGCGCCGTCCAGGTCGTCGGGTGACCCCCTTGGGAGACACGTATGACTGTTCGACGACTCGGCGCCGGCCTGGTAGCCGCCGCCCTGATCACGCCCGCACTGGCCGCCTGCGCCAGCGGAACCGGCACCGCCGGATCGACGCCTTCCCCGACGGTGAGCGCGTCCGGGACCGCGAGCCCGTCCGGTGCTCCGGTCGCGGGCGACGCCAAGCAGGCCCTGCTCGACTCCACCAAGGAGATCAGCAACGGGAACTTCCGGTTCACCCTCGCCGGCGCCGGCTCGACGGCGGAGGGGCTCGTGCACCAGCCGAGCCAGAGCGCGGCGATGAAGATCTCGATCGGCGGCCCCTCGTCCGACCTGGCGATGAAGCTCGATGTGATCCACTTCAAGCCGGACAGCTGGGTCAAGCTGGAGCTGAGCGGCCCCACCGCCAACAGCCTGCCCGCCATCAAGCAGCTCAATCTCGGCAAGTACCAGCACCTCGACCAGACCCGGATCAAGGGCAACCGCAGCCTCGGCTTCGACTTCGAGAAGGTCGACCCGGCCGGCAGCGCGGTGCTCACCCAGGGCATCACCGAGGTCCGCAGCACCGGCACCGGCGCGTACGCCGGCACCATCGACGTCACCAAGGCCGCCGAGGCGGGCTCGTTGAATGCCGCCACGATCGCCGCGCTGGGCACCCAGGCGAAGACCGTTCCGTTCACCGCGAAGGTCGACCCGCAGGGCCGGCTCAGCGAGCTGGTGCTGCAGTTGCCGGCCGCCGGGCAGACCACCGCCCAGGAGATCAAGATGACGTACTCCGACTACGGTGCCGCCACCGCCGCGCAGAAGCCGCCGGCGGACCAGGTCGTCGAGGCGCCGGCCGAGCTGTACAGCCTGTTCAACTGACGTGCCGAGGTGGGGCGGCTCCGGCCGCCCCACCGGCGGTCGGTCAGGAGGCGGGCTCCTGCCGGGCGGCGTCGATCCGCGCCCGCGCACCATCCAGCCAGCGTTGACAGATCACCGCCAGCGCCTCACCGCGCTCCCAGAGGGCCAGCGACTCCTCCAGGGACGTGCCGCCGGCCTCCAGCCGCTCCACCACCGAGGCCAGCTCGGCGCGGGCCTGCTCGTAACTGAGCCGCTCATCCGGCCCGGCCTTCGTGTCATCAGTCATCGCGTTCATCTCAGCACACCACTCCCCACCGCGCCGCGTCGCCACTCAGCCATCGACAGTGGCGGCCAGCTCGCCGTCGGCCAGTCGTACCCGCAGCGGGTCGCCCTTTCCGACCTCCGCCGCCGCGCGGACCACGTGGCCATCCGTGCGCTGCACGATCGCGTACCCCCGGTCGAGGGTGGCGGCGGGGGAGAGGGCGCGCAGGCGGGC
The DNA here is from genome assembly GCF_040608275.1 of Micromonospora sp. NPDC005205. NCBI lineage: Bacteria > Bacillati > Actinomycetota > Actinomycetes > Micromonosporales > Micromonosporaceae > Micromonospora > Micromonospora sp. NPDC005205. The sequence continues at coordinate 13,790 of NZ_JBEXHV010000021.1, read as the reverse complement.
GAGGGTGTGCCGCAGGTCGTCCTCGGCGGCCCCGAGCCGGTGCTCCAGGCAGCGGCCGGCCCGCTGACGCAACGCGGTCAGCTCGGTAGCCCGATGCTCCACCATCACCTGGGGTCGGGCCAGCACCGGTCGGGAACGCAGCCCGTCCAGCCGGTGCGTCTCCCGGTCGACCAGGTTGCGCACCGCCCGTTCGAGGCGGTGCCGGGCCTGACCGATGAGGCGTACCTCCTCGGTGAGGTCGGGGACGACCCGCTTCGCCGCGTCGGTCGGGGTGGACGCGCGGACGTCGGCGACATAGTCGATCAACGGCGCGTCCGTCTCGTGGCCGATCGCGCTGACCACCGGCGTACGACAGCCGAACACCGCGCGACAGAGCGCCTCGTCGGAGAAGGGCAGCAGGTCCTCGATGCCGCCGCCACCCCGGGCGATGATGATCACGTCGATGCTCGGGTCGGCGTCCAGCACCTTGAGCGCGTCAACGATCTGTGGCACCGCGGACGGGCCCTGCACGGCCACGTTGACCGTCCGGAACTCCACGGCCGGCCAGCGCCGCCGGGCATTTGTCAGCACGTCCCGCTCGGCCGCCGACGCGCGACCGGTGATGAGCCCGATCCGGCCGGGCAGGAACGGCAGTCGACGCTTGCGGGCGCGGTCGAAGAGCCCTTCGGCGGCGAGCAGCTTCTTGAGCTTCTCCAGTCGGGCCAGCAGCTCCCCGAGCCCCACCTGACGAATCTCGTCGGCCCGCAGGCTCAGCGTGCCCCGGGCGGCGTAGAACTCGGGCTTGGCGTGCAGCACGACACGTGCGCCCTCGCGTAGCTCCGGCGCGCCGGAGTCCAGGACGTCCCGGTTGGTCGTGACGGTCAGGCTCAGATCGGCCGATGGGTCACGCAGGGTGAGGAAGACAGTGCTGGCCCCGGGGCGGCGGCTGATCTGCGCCACCTGCCCGTCCACCCACACCCAGCCCAGCTTGGCGATCCAGGCCCCCACCTTCTGGCTGACCACCCGTACCGGCCAAGGCTCCTCAGCGCTGCTCGCCCCGCCGCCCCCGCCGCCGCCCCCGCCGCTGGCCCCGCCGCTTCCCACCCGCCCGCCCTCGCTCACCCGCCCACCCTACGGACCTCCCCCGCCTGGCCCGTCGATCATGAAGTTATTGCCCTCCGTGCCGGCGTGTCACAGCAATAACTTCATGATCAACGCAGGGATGGGCGGGGCGCGGGCCGGTGGCGGGTGGAGCGGTGGCACGTACGATGGGGTGGTGACTGAGGCTCAGGCGACTCACCGGACCGGCAAACGCGTGCTCCTGGCCAAGCCCCGCGGCTACTGCGCTGGCGTCGACCGTGCGGTGCAGACCGTGGAGGAGGCGCTGAAGCTCTACGGCGCTCCGATCTACGTGCGCAAGCAGATCGTGCACAACAAGTACGTGGTGCAGACCCTGGAGGCCCAGGGCGCCATCTTCGTCGAGGAGAACGAGGAGGTGCCGGAGGGCGCCACCGTCATCTTCTCCGCGCACGGTGTGGCACCGGAGGTCCACGAGCAGGCCAAGGCGCGTTCGTTGAAGGCGATCGACGCGACCTGTCCGCTGGTCACCAAGGTGCACCACGAGGCGCGGCGCTTCGCGGCCGAGGACTACGACATCCTGCTCATCGGCCACGAGGGGCACGAAGAGGTCATCGGCACCGCCGGTGAGGCCCCCGCGCACATCCAGCTGGTGGACGGCCCGGACGGCGCCGACAAGATCACCGTACGTGATCCGGAGAAGGTGGTCTGGCTCTCCCAGACCACGCTCTCGGTCGACGAGACGCTGGAGACGGTGGCCCGCCTCAAGCAGCGGCTGCCGCTGTTGCAGTCCCCGCCCAGCGACGACATCTGCTACGCCACCTCCAACCGGCAGCACGTGATCAAGGAGATCGCCGCCGACTGTGACGTGGTGATCGTGGTCGGCTCGACGAACTCCTCCAACTCGGTCCGCCTGGTCGAGGTCGCCCTGGACGCCGGCGCCCGCGCCGGTCACCTGGTCGACTTCGCGCACGAGATCGACGACGCCTGGCTGGAGGGGGCCACCACGGTTGGCCTGACCTCGGGCGCGAGCGTCCCGGACGACCTGGTCCAGGAGGTGCTGGTCCACCTCGCCGCCCGCGGCTTCGCCGACGTCGAGGAGATCACCACCGCCAACGAGCGGCTCACGTTCTCGCTTCCGCAGGAGCTCAGGCGGGACATGAAGGCCGCCGCGGCGCGCGGCTGAAGCACGGAACGAACTCGGGTCGGCGTACGTCGGATTCGGCATGAGGACTCTTCGGCTCGCCGTCCCCGCGCTGGCCGTCTGCGTGGCGCTGAGCGCCTGCGGCGGCCAGGGTGTCGGGGGCGGCACACCCACCCCCACACCGACGGGAGCACAGCCGGTGACCAGCCAGCCCACGCCCGACCCGACGCCCTCGCCGGAGACCGGCACCCGGAGCGTGCCGCCCGGACTGAAAACTCCGAAACCGGGCGGCCCGAGCACGCCGCCGGGCGTCGGGGCCACCACCCTGAGCGGCACCGTGCAGGGCGGTGTGGAGCCCGGCTGCGTGCTGCTCGACGGTTACCTGCTGCTCGGCGGCCCGCGTGAGGTGCTGACGCCGGGTGCCCGGGTCGAGGTCACCGGTCGGGTGGAGCCCGGCATGATGACCACCTGCCAGCAGGGCACCCCGTTCGTCGTGACGGCAGCCCACCGGTCCTGACCCTTTCCACCCCTGACATGCGGGAGCCCGCCCCCGAACGTGGGGACGGGCTCCTGCCGGTGTTACGAGCGGATCAGTTCACCGCACCGATGGACACGTTGCCGCGACCCACGATCGCACCCTCGCTGGTGACGATCGCCAGTTCACCGGAGAGCTGACGCCCGTCGGCCGGAACGGCCACCGCGGTCACCGTGCCGGTGATGGTGGCCGACTCGCCGTGCATCAGCGGCACCGCGACGGCCGGAGCGGTGATCGTGCCCAGCGACGCGGACGCGAACGCGTCGTAGTAGTCGTAGGCGGTGCTGGTCCCCGGCCCGTCGACCCCGTACGGCTCCACCACGACGCGGTAGGTGCCGGCGGCCGGGTTGGTCAGCGTGACCGCCTCCTCCGAGTCGCCGTCAGCGGCCCGGCCGACCTCGGTGGTACCCCGGTAGACGAACAGGTCCAGGTCGGCGCCCGCGTTGGCGGGGTTGCCGATCCGGGCGGTGAACGTCGACGTACCCGCCGGGATCTCGACGGTCCACTCCTGGTTGGGGCCGCCCTCGGTGATGGTCGGACGCTCGGTCCGCACACCGGTCAGCGCGCCGCTGCGGCCGCTGACCGAGACCGGACCGAAGGCGTTGGTGACCGTCCAGCTCACCGGGGTCGGCTCGCCGGCCTCGACACTGGGCAGCTCGACCAGCGCCGGCTCGACCGTCAGGCCCTGCACCCGCGCCTGGAGCTTGAACGGGTTGTTCAGCGCCGGGGACGTCCGCCGCGCCTCCACCTCGATCTCCCAGACCCCGGGAAGCGGGTTCTGGTAGTCACGCTCCTGCGGCTTGCAGACGTTGACGTCGGAGAAGTTGGTGTAGCAGACGGTGCTGGTGGTGGCCTCCACCGGCACACCCAACGGGTTGATCGCGATGAACCGGGTCTGCGAATCGGTGGCGATTCCGGAGAGGTTCACCTGGAGTGCCTTGGCGCCCTCCGGCACCGTGACGAAGTACGACGTGAAGCCGTTGCGGTCGACCGAGCCCTCGTTCGCGTACGAGAAGGTGGGCTTCTTCACGTCGTTCGAGGCCACCACCACCGTGGACACCTCGAAGTCGACGACGTTGGTGGCCGGGTCGTCGATCCGCACGATCGCGCCGTGCGCGCCCTCGGTGGCCGGCTTGGCGGTGACGCTGATGGTGACGGCCTTGTTGAGCGGCAACGCGACGGTCTTCGGCGCCTTGAAGGTGCCGTCGTTGCCCTGGAGCGTGATGGTGTGCTTGATGGTGCCGGCCGGGCCGCTGGTGCGGGTGAGCTTGACCGGGTACGTCTTGCTCTGGCCGACCTTCTGGCCGCCCTCGGACGAGGTGCAGCGGTTGTAGACGCCGGTGCCCCGGCCCGGGTTCGGCACGAACTTCACGCCGTTCCAAATGGTCAGCTGCTCCGCCAGGGGGCTGCAGACCGGCGCGTCGGAGACGTACGACCGGGTTTCGACGCCCTGGCGCAGCAACTGCCAGGCGCCCGGAACGTTGACCATGCCGTAGCCCTGCGCGTACGTCGGCACGTCCGCGATCGGCTTGGCGGAGCTGAACAGCGCCCGCCGCAGTGCGGCCGGGCTGACGCCCCGGTCGGTGGCCTTGGCCGCCGAGAGCAGCAACGCGCCGGCGCCGGCGGTCTGCGGAGACGCCATCGAGGTGCCGTTCAGCATCGCGTAGCCCGAGGGCAGCGCGTAACCGGCCTCGGGGACCGGGGCTCCGAGCTGCCAGGTCGGTGCGGTGGAGATGGCCGAGCCGGGGGCGGCGATGTTCGGCTTGAAGCCGCCGTCCTCGCGCGGGCCACGGGAGGAGAAGTTGAACAGGGCGTTCTTCTTCTTCACGACCGAGCCGTAGTTGGCCAGCCAGGTGTCCTTGCTGATGTTGGCGGCAACGCTGATCACGTTGCTGGCCACCGACGGGTCGCCGACGGTGTTGAGACCCGGGCCGGAGTTTCCGGCCGAGATGACCAACTGCACGCCGTACGTCTCGATCAGTTCGTTGTAGAGGTTCGTCCGCGCGTTGTTGCCGTCGTTCAGGCCCGGAAGGCCACCGATCGACATGTTGACGATGTCGACGCCACGGTTGGCCACCAGGTCGATCATGCCGGTGGTGAGGGCAGCCGCGCTGCAGCCGCCGCCCCAGGAACAGGCGCGGGCGGAGACCAGCTTGGCACCGGGCGCGGCGCCGTCGAAGGCTCCGTTGCCGAGCATGTCGTTGGCGGCGGTGATGCCGGCGACGTGGGTGCCGTGGGTGCTCTCGACGATGCCGATGTTGACGTAGTCGTAGGTGCCCGGCAGGCCGATCGGCGTGGTGTTCACGTTCTTGCGGAACTCGACGACGAAGGGCTGCCGCTCGGCGACCGGGGTCGCCGGGTTGTCGGTACCGAAGTAGCCGATGTCGTACTTTTCCTTGTACGGCCGCATGACCGGGTCGTCGGTGAAGTTGAGGTTCTGGTTGGCGTCCACCCGGATGTTGTTGGTGGCCGGGTCGAAGAGCACACCCCAGGTGTCGGTCGTGTCGCCGTCGCGGTTGACGTCACCCCGGGCGTCGCTTGCTGTGGTGACCGACTCACTGAACAGGTTGAACCGGTACGTGCCGGCCGGTGCCGTCCAGGTGCCGCCGGCGATGGTGAACGACGGGCCGGTGACCTCGGCCTGCATCCGCCGCCACGAGCCGTCCTCCAACGGATCGGTAGCGGTGACCCAGTCGACGATCTTGCGCTCGCCGGTGGTCGTCTGCTGCAACGCCGGGTGGGCCAGGTCCACACCGGAGTCCATGATGCCGATCGTGACGCCCCGGCCGTCCCACTCGGGGTGGGCCGCGGTGAACGCCACCGCGCCGGTCTCGTTCGTCGGCATGTAGGGGTTGTCGGCCGGGGTGGTCTCTCCCGGCGCCGCGACGGTGGCCTGCCGCGCGCCGGCGGTGCCGGTGGCGGTGCGCTCCGGGGCCGGGTCCGGCAGTTGGATGACCTCGTCCAGGTCGACGGCCGAGACGCCCGGCAGCCGCGCCGCCTTGAGGACCCGGTCGGTCGGAACCTTGGCCAGCACGAAGCCGACCCTGTCCTGCCGCTGGCTGACAATGCCGCCGAGCTTGGTGAGGCTGTCGGCGACGTCCCCCGCCTCACCCTTCTCGGTGGCGACGATCAACGTGACGGTCGGAGCCTTCTTGGCGCGGGCCTCACTGAGCAGTTTGGCGTCGTGGGCGCCCAGCGTCTCGGCGGCGGTGGCCGGGGAAGCGTCCGGTGTGGTGGCGGGAGCGGCGGCCGCGGTGGCGGCACCACCCATCGTCGTCATGGCGCTCGCCGCCAGGACCGACGCGAAGAGCGCGGCTGAGGTGCGCCGGCTCATATTTCGGAGTCTGCTCACGTTCTCTTTACCTCCAGAGAACAGGGCCCTTCAGAGAAGGGCGCTCGGGTGAGCAGAATCTTTCGTGGTAGCGGCGAGCACTGTCACTACTGGTCAGTCCCTTGTGACCAGTTCGTGACATGCGGATATACGTACTGTCACATGATCGGCGAGCGGTTCGAGGCCTCGTCGTCGGCCGGATCGGCCAGCTCGGGTGCCTGCGGTTGCCGGGGCGTCAACTCGACCTGGGCCGGGGTGGCCAACTCGTCGTCCGACACGCCCAACTCGGCGAGCTTGCGGGCGCTGACCAGCACCCGGGCCTCCAGCGAGCCGACCGCCCGGTTGTAGGCGGTCACCGCACCGGCCAGCGAGGACCCGAGCTTGCCCACGTGGTCGCCCAGGGTGGAGAGCCGGCCGTACAGCTCCCGGGCGAGAGTGTGCACGGCGAGCGCGTTGCGGGCCAGTGCCTCCTGCCGCCAGGAGTAGGCCACGGTGCGGAGCAGCGCGACCAGTGTGGCCGGCGTGGCCAGCACCACGTTGCGGGTGAAGGCGTGCTCCAGCAGCGACGGGTCTCGCTGGAGCGCGACGTCGAGGAACGGATCGGCCGGGACGAACAGCACCACGAACTCGGGCGAGTTGTCGAACGCCGACCAGTACGACTTGGCGGCCAGGGCGTCGACGTGCCCCCGCAGGTGCCGCGCGTGTGCGTCGAGGTGGGTGTCCCGGCCGCGCTCGTCGCGGGCCTCCATGGCCGTCAGGTACGCGTCGAACGGGGCCTTGGCGTCCACCACCACCGACCGGCCGCCGTGCAGCCGGACCACCAGGTCGGGGCGGACAACCTGCCCGTCGTTGTCGGCGGTGACCTGCTCGGAGAAGTCGCAGTGCTCCAGCATCCCGGCAGCCTCGACGATCCGGCGCAACTGGTGCTCGCCCCAGCGGCCCCGCACCTGCGGTGCGCGCAGCGCCGCCACCAACTGCTTGGTCTCGGTACGCAGCTCACCGGAGACCGCGTTCATCGAGCGGACCTGCTCACGCAGCTCGGCGTACGCGTCGACGCGGTCGTGCTCCAGCTCGGCCACCCGCTGCTCGTAGCGGCGCAGGGTGTCGTGCAGCGGCGCGACCGCCCGGGCCACCGCCTCCTGGGACTGTGCGGTGGCCTCGTAGCTGAGCGCCCGCATGGACTGCTCCAGCCGACCCTCGCCCTCCCGGGTGGCGGCCAGGGTGGCGTCCAGTCGGGCGATGTCGGCGGCCGACCGGGACCGGGCCGCGAGCCAGCCCACCGCCCCGCCGGTGCCGAGGCACACGATCACCAGGAGCAGCGTCGAGACGTCCATCACCGGAGCTTGCCAGACGGATACGACGTGCGGACCGGGGGTACGTTCGATGACATGGAACTTGTGCTCTGTCTCGCCGTTGTGCTGGTCGGCGCGCTGGGCGCCGCCGCGCTCGTCCGCGCTCAGGCCGGTGCCCGTCGGCGCACCGAGCTCGCCGACGCCCGCGCGGAGGCGCAGCGGTGGTACGAGCGCCTCGGCGGTCAGTTGATGAACCTGCACGGCGACGACCCGGCGGTACGCCAGGCGCTTGCCGACGCCGGTGAGCGGTACAACGCGGCGGGCTCCCAGCTGGAACAGGCGTCCACGCCGCACCAGTTCGGGCTGGCCCGGGAGACCGCGCTGGAGGGTCTGGCGTACATCCGGGCGGCGCGCACGGCGCTGGGCATCGATCCGGGCCCCGAGGTGCCGACCCTGGCCGCCGCCCGCGGCGTGGGGCAGCTCACCAAGGAGCGTGAGGTCGATGTGCAGGGGCAGACCTTCCGGGCCGGGCCACAACCCGGCCGGGAAACGCCCTACTACTACCCGGGTGGGCGTTATCAGGGTCGACCGGTGCCCGCCGGCTGGTATTCGACGCCCTGGTGGAAGACGGCGCTGGGTGCCGGTGCCGGTGTGCTCGGCGGCATCCTGATCGCTGACGCGCTCTTCTCGCCCGCCTTCGCCGACCCCGGGTACGGCTACGACGCCGGCTACCAGGAGGGCTTCGGTGACGGCGTCGACCAGGGGGGCGACGGCGGCGACCAGGGCGGGGACTTCGGCGGCGGCGACCAGGGCGGCGACTTCGGCGGCGGCGACTACGCCGGTGGGGACTTCGGTGGCGGCGGCTTCGGCGGTGGCGACTTCGGGGGCGGGGACTTCGGCGGCGGCGACTTCTGACTGTCGCTCAGACCCACCGAAACGGGCCCCGGTCGCAACGACCGGGGCCCGTTTGTCGTACCTCTTGATCAGCCGGTGTTGCGCATCCCGGCCGCGATGCCGTTCACAGTGGTGAGCAGCGCGCGTTCCAGGGCGGTGCCGTCGCTCGGCGCGCGTCGGCCGCCCGGTGCGGTGGCGACCGCCCGGCCGGCGGCACCCGACTCCCGGTACTGCCGCAGCAGCGCCACCTGGAGATGGTGCAGCGGCTCCAGGTAGGTGTCGCGGACGGCCAGGGTGCGCTGGAGCACCGGCGAGTTCTCCAACAGGGCCGGTGAGGCGGTCACCGCCAGCACCTCCCGCTTGGTCAGCTCGTACTCCTGCTCGATCTGCTCGAAGATCGGGTGCAGCTTCTTCGGCACCAGCGTCTCGACGTACCGGCGGGCGATGCTCAGGTCGGTCTTGGTCAACATCATCTCGACGTTCGACAGGAACGTGCGGAAGAAGTGCCAGTTGCGGTGCATCTCGGCCAGCACGTCCGCCAGACCGGCCTCGCGGGCGGCGGCCAGCCCGGAGCCGACGCCGAACCAGCCCGGCACGATCTGCCGGGTCTGCGTCCAGCCGAACACCCACGGGATGGCCCGCAACCCGGACAGCCCGGCGCCGGTGTTCGGGCGCTTCGCCGGCCGGGAGCCGATGTTCAGCGCGCCGAGCAGCTCGGTCGGGGTGGACGCCCAGAAGTACGCGGGCAGGTCCGGGTCCTCGACGAGCGACCGGTAGGACCGGAACGCCGACTCGGAGACCACGTCCATCGTCGCGTCCCAGCGCTCCAACATCTCGGCGGGCTGCCGGGGTGCGGTGTGCAGCAGGGTCGCCTGGAGCACAGCGGCGAGGGTGAGCTCCAGGTTCTCCCGGGCCAGCGAGGGCAGGGTGTACTTGTCGGAGATCACCTCGCCCTGCTCGGTCACCTTGATGGCGCCGTCCATGGTGCCGTACGGCTGCGCCAGGATCGCCTCGTGCGTCGGCCCGCCGCCGCGCCCGACAGTGCCGCCCCGGCCGTGGAAGAGCCGCAGGTGCACACCGTGCCGGGCGGCCACGTCGCGCAGCGCGCGCTGCGCCCGGTGGATCGACCACTGGCTGGTGGTGATGCCGGCTTCCTTGTTCGAGTCGGAGTAGCCGAGCATGACCTCCTGCACGTCACCCCGGGCCGTCACCAGCGCCCGGTACGCGGGCAGCGACAGCAACTCGTCGAGGAGTTCGCCGCCGGAGTTCAGCTCGGCCGGGGTCTCCAGGAGCGGCACGAACCCGACCCGGGCCCGCCCGCTGTGCACGTCCACCAGGCCGGCCTCGCGGGCCAGCACCACCGCGGCCAGCACGTCGTCGACACCCAGGGTCATCGAGATGATGTACGACTCGATCACCTCGGCGCCGAACCGGTCCTGTGCCTCCCGGATGGTGCTGAACACGTCGAACGTCTTGCGGGCCGGCTCGGACAGCGACGTGTCCAGTGTCGACAACGGACGGCGACCGGTCAGCTCGTCGGCGAGCAGCTTGGTGCGTTCCAGCCGGGTCAGCGCCGGATAGTCGGAGACCTCGCCGACCGCCTCGTAGAGCTGCGCGAGCACCGCGTGGTGCGCCTCGGCGTGCTCCCGGACGTCCATGGTGGCCAGGTGCAGGCCGAACGCGGAGACCGTACGGATGGTGGAGGCCAGCCGGCCGACCGCGGTGAGCTGCCCGGAGTTGCGGGCCAGCGAGGCGCGCAGCAGGTCCAGGTCGGCGATCAGCTCGGCGGAGCCCCGGTAGTCCCGGCCCGGTACGTGTGCGGTGCCCTGGCGCAACCTCAGCCGGGTGTTGGCGAGCTTCGCCTTCACGCAGCGTGCCTTGAGCCGGTACGGCTCCTCCGCGTTGACCCGGCGGAAGCGCTGTGCCACCTCGGGCAGCGCGTCCAGGTCGGCGGCGAGGCTGGCGGAGAGGTCCAGGGAGACCCCGCGGAGTCGGCGGGACACCGAGACCTCGCTGATCAGGTGGTCCATCGCCTTCTCGGTGGCCGCGATGCCGTGCTCGTGCTGGATGGTCAGCACCTCGCGGGTGACCGCCGGGGTGACGAACGGGTTGCCGTCGCGGTCGCCGCCGATCCAGGTGCCGAAGCTCAGCGGCCGGGCCGTCGGTGAGGTCTCCACACCGAGCGTGCGCAACGTGTCGGCCAGGTCGTCGAGCACCTGCGGGGCGGCCTCGGCGTACAGGTCGCGCAGGTAGTAGATGGCGTTGCGGGCCTCGTCGGTCGGGTCCGGCCGGTCGAGCCGCAGCTCGTCGGTCTGCCACATCAGGTCCAACAACTCGGCCAGCCGGCGGTTGGCCGGGCCCTCGTCGCTGGCGCCGTAGAGGATCGCGTTGGCGGTCTCGGTGTCCAACTCGTCGGCGATCGCCCGCAACTTGGACAGGATCGAGCGACGAGCCGCCTCGGTCGGGTGCGCGGTGAAGACCGGTCGCACCGCCAGCCGGCGAGCCGCGTTGGCGATCTCCTCGGCCGGCACCCCGCGCTCGGCGATCATCTTGGCGGCCTGGTCCAGCCAACCGCCCTGCACCGCGCGGCGGCGGCGCAGGTCCCGTGCCCGGTGCACCTGCTCGGTGATGTTGGCCAGGTGGAAATAGGTGGAGAAGGCGCGAGCCAGCTTGGTGCCGGTGGTCACGTCGAGCCCGCCGAGGCGCTGGGCGGCCGCCGGGGCGTCGGAGCGGACCTGGGCGCGGATCTCCTCGACGAGGTCGAGCAGCGGGCGACCCTCCTGGCGGGCCAGGGTCTGGCCGAGCAGGGTGCCGAGTCGGCGAATGTCGGCGCGCAGTGCGGCGTCCGGGCCGTCGTGGTCGTGCTGGTCGGTCACGATGCGCTCCCTTACGTGGATACGAAGGACAGCGCTGTCCGACTTACTGGATGGTATCCGCGCGCAGCGGATGTCTGGAGGGCCCCCTGATGATCCACTGCCGTGGGAAGGGTGTTTTCCGGGGTGATCTCAACCACCGTCGCGGTCCGGCGAGAGGGCCGTGCGGGTCGTTGCAGGGCCGGAGGGGGCGGTCCGGCGACCCCGGACCAGGCTCGCGCTGACGAGTCCGAGCCCTCCGAGCACCGCCCAGATCCCGAGGGCGGAAGCCGGCCAGCCGGCCGACCGCCAGTCGAAGTACACAGCGGCCTTGGTCAAGTCGTTGGCGAGCCCGGGGATGTTCCAGCGGTGCATGCCGCGCAGCACCCCGGGCAGGAACTCGGGCGCGTAGATGCCCCCGGAGCCCGGGTTGCCGAGCACCACCAACAGCAGGATGACCAGCGCGGTGCCCGCGACGCCGAGCCAGCCCTGAATGGCGCTGGCGAACATGGCGGCGGCGAAGACGGCCAGCGCGCCGATGGCGGCGATCGTCGGTACGTCGCCGTGCCAGATGTCCAGAACGGGTCCGACCACCACCGCGCCGGCGATGCCGAGCAGCACGCTGTAGACCGCCAGGGCGGCGATGCGTAGTCCGGCTCGTCGCGCCGTACGGGGGGTGGTGCCGGCGGATATCCCGAGCACCGTCGAGGCGAGATAGCCGCCGAGGACGTACCCGACGTTCAGGTAGAAGGGCACCACCCCGCGCGGGTCGGCCGGGGTGACCGGCACCTTGTCGACGATCCGGAGCGAGGTGCCCGTACGGGTGGTGGCGGTGCCGAGGACCTCCTTGATCGCGCTGGTGGCGGAGGGGCCGGAGGCGCTCGCCACGGTGAGGAGCAGGCCGTTGTCTTCTCCGGTGCTGAGTACGGCGTACACCGCGCGGCTGAGCAGTGCGTGCTCGGCGGCGGCCGGGTCGTCGTACCCGATGGGTTTGAGGATGGTGGTCTGGGCGCGCACGGCGTCGAGCGTCGCCTGGGCGCGTTGGTCGCTGGAGACGACGCCGATCGGCAGGTCGCGGGGTGTGGGCTGGTGCAACGCGCCGACGTAGGCCGCGATGAACGCCGTGGCCAGTACGAGGGTGCCGAGGAGCAGTCCGATGCTGCGCGGCGCCCAGTCGCGAGCTGTGCCGCGCGATTCCTTGTCCACGTTGTTAGCCTATGGTCCGTTTTGTGGACCGCAGGGTGGAACCAACTCGTCGCCCCGGCGGCCCGGTCGCGACCGCCGCTGGCCGTGCGGCAGGCGTCGCGGGTGGCGGTAGGCGTCGCGGGTCGCGGGTCGCGGGTCGCGGGTCGCGTCGCAGGTTGCGGCAGGGGTCGCGGGCGGTGTCAGGGGTTGACGACGGCGAAGGCGCGAACCGGGAAGGTGCCCATGCCGGCCACCATCGGCGGGGCAGCGGTGAACCGGAACCCGCTCGGCGGCAACGCATCCAGGCCGGTCAGGTGCTCCACGATCGGGATGCCGGCGGCGAGCAGCGCGCTGTGCGCGGGGCGTACGCCGGCGGCCGTCGGGCTCATGTCGTCGATGTTGATCGAGTCGATGCCGACCAGGGCCGCCCCCGCGTCGACAAGCGCCTGGGCGGCGTCGCCGGTCAGGTACGGCGCTTCCGGAGCGCCGTACCGTTCGGTGCCGAAGTGCGCGTCCCACCCGGTGTGCAGCAACACCGCCCGGCCGCTCACCTCGTATGGGGCCAGCATCAGCCGGTCCACCGCGCGGATGCCGGCCGGCACCCGGACCACCACCCCCGGCAGGTCGGCGAGACGGTCCAGCGACACAGCGGTCAGGTCGTCCCTGCCGGCCCAGCGGTGGGCGGGCGTGTCCAGGTACGTGCCGGTGTTGGCGATCATCTCGATCCGGGCCACGTGGAACTCGGTGTCCGGGGCGTACCGCTCGCGGGATGCCGCGAAGGTCAGCCAGTCGGTGATCCGGGGACCCGGCCAGCCCGGCAGGGTGGTCATCCCGCCGCGGATCACGTGGCTCAGCTCGACCAGCCGGCGTTCGGTGCCGGATCCGTCGACCGCGACCCCCCGGCCGCCCTTGTGCGGCTCCTCGATGATCGTCCTGGCGCTGATCCGGACGTCGGCGACCATCAGCAGCCCGAGGTGCCGGACGAACAACGCCGCCAGCTCGTCGTCGGTGATCTCCCGACCGGGAATGTCCAGCCGGAACCCCTCGGTACGCAGCCCGCCGCCGTTGGCGAAGCTCACCTCCGCGTCGAACTGTGCCCGCCACTGCTCACCCATTCCGAAACCCGACCACGCCATCCGGCGACCGTCAAGATCCGCGAGACACAACGGCAGGCCGCCGGGTGTCCGGCCCGGCGGGATCCGCAGTCTGGTCCGGCGGGTCCGTGAAGATCCGCTCAATTGCAGGGAAAGTGCTGCCTCGGCGCGCTGTGACGCCGCAAGTTCCCCGAAGTTGAGCGGATCTTGTCGAGAAGAAGGCCGACTCGGACCCAAGATCGCGCAATATCCAGGATGTAGTGGTCTCGGCGCGTCGCTGATGCCACTACATCCTGGTTCGAGCACGATCTTGGCGCGGGGCGCGGGGCGCGGGGCGCGGGGCGCGGGGCGCGGGGCGCGGGGCGCGGGGCGCGGGGCGCGGGGCGCGGGGCGCGGGGCGCGGGGCG
>NZ_JBEXHV010000020.1:0-113795 GCF_040608275.1 Micromonospora sp. NPDC005205 | reverse complement strand
ACCTACACCACCCTCACCCGAGCAGCCTGATCAACAACACATGACACATCTATCGGGACTTCCCCTTGACACATGTCTCGGGACACGACAGTCACCTGCGAACGGAAACTGTCCAAGATCTCGTCGCGGTACGCGACCGGCGCGGACGTCGCGGAGGCTGTTCGCCGCGTCCACGGCCATCACGGAGAACGGGTACGCCGTCAAGGCGACCCATCCAGACACCACCTGGGTGGTACCGGTTCGCCCACTGACTCAGGCGGGCGTGGCGACGAGCATCGTCAGCGAGACAGGTCGACCGTTGGTGCACCTCGGCTCGGCCAGCTCGACAGCGGTCTGCGCCAACACACTGACCACGGTGTCGGCATCCTCGGGAGCAAAGGCGACCATCTCCGTCGCATCGGTCCACACCACCAGAAACCGGTCGACGCCGGCAGTCACCAGGCCGCCGAAGATGGAGTCGGCCAGCGGGTCCCAGCTGTAGTTGCTCGCCAGGGGCGGATCGAGCGGCGGTGCCCCCGGACGGCGTGGAAGAAGGCGTCCCGCCCGCCACCTGCCCCGGTCGACAACGAATAACTTCGGATGCCTTGCGTGCGGGCGGACGCCGTGGCGGCCTCGATCTCCGAGGCCGCCACGGCCACCACACCTGAACTGACGTTCACACCCTCACCTGAATAGGCGAATGCCGGTGAAGCAGCAGTCCCATGGCGGGGAGGGCGGCGAATTTACTTTTTCTCCACTTCAATCCTGAGGGCTGTCGAACCTTCTTCCAGCCATCCACAGTACGAATCGAAATCGAAGTGCCGACCGTCGGGCACCCCGTTCTGCGCCAGGGTCAGAAGGTGTCTGGCGAGAGAGCGCAGTCCCGCGGGATTCCCGGAGATCACGACCGTCCGCTCCGGGGCGTCCCAGACCTCTGCCCGAAGAATAGTCTCGTCGTCCCACCACGTCGCCACACCGTGTGCGGGGTCATAGGGAATCGCATCGACGGTGATCGGTGTTGTAGGTCGACCAACGGACCCGCCAGTCCCTACGGGGTGTGCCATCCCGGCTCCTCGGGTAGGTAGATGTGAATGTTGCTGACCGGACCGCCGCTGCGTACACCCGGACCGATCGGCTGATTATAGGTTTCGAAATTGATGTGAGGGTCCTGACGAGGATGGGCTAGATCCGCGTCCGTCAATCGGACCTGCCGCAGCCCGTCGTGGCTCAGGAACCTACCACCTCCCATGTCGCGGTAACCGGGTCCGAGGAAATCGACAGCCGTGTTCATCGCGTCATTGGTTGCCATGTGCGCGCCGTCGACCAGGTTGTTGACACCGCCTGGAGTTAGCCCTGAAACGCGCGCACCCGTTCGTCCCATCCCGTCGGTCGCGACAGCGAACACTGCCGCCAACGCCATCGCCTGAGTGTCTTCACAGTCGTCCATGCATTGGCCTGCGGCACCGGCATAAGCCGCGACAGCGAGCGCGCAACCCGCGCCTGCTGTCTCGGGGCAGAGTGCGACGCCGACGACGGCTATCACGGTGGAGACCACCATCTGATCCAAGGCTTCCCAGTAATCTTTCCAACCGGGCGCCCCGAACATGGCGTTCTTGATGCGGACCATGATGGCCTTGTAGGCGTTCTTGCCGGGGACGTTCCACGTATCCGGGCTCTGGTTTATGACCATCCGGATGTAATCGTCCAGTTGCCGCTTTTTCTCCGGCGGGATGGTCGGCAAATTCGCCGTCGAGTTCTTACCGGAACCGGAACCGCCGGTGGCCTGGCCGGCGCTCGTGTTCTGCCCGCTGCCGCCATTCTTGTCGCACTGGCGCTGGCCAACGCCGGTGTAGTTGTAGCACTGATCCTGCGGCGGAGGCACCCCTACGCCTTCACCAACGCCGTCGCAGGAATAGGAACCAGCGCACTCCCTCAGGCCACTGGGGTCGCTGAACGTGACCGGTGCGCTGCTGCTGTAGCCGTATCCGGTCCAGGACTGCGGATTCTGCATGTCGAAGACCGGGTCCACGGAGACGAACCGACCAGTGGTGGGGTCGTATTCGCGGGCACCGAGATGGGTGAGACCAGTGTTGTCCCTGGTGCCGCCGACGAACCCCTTGTCGTTGGCCCAGGTCGGGTTGCCGCCTCGCGGGTTGCCGTACGGGTCCTGCCGGCGCACCGTGGCGGCCTGGGCGGCGGTGGCGCTGACAGCCACGTTCGCTGTTCCCTGATGATCGGCGGCGAGCCACGTCAGACCCGCGCCGGTCCGCGAGGCAACCAGGGATCCGCCGTAGGCGTAGTAGCGGGTGCAGGTGGTGGCCCCGCTGCTGTTGGTGTACCGCAGTTCCTGGCCCGGCAGGTAGAGCGTCTTTCCGCTTGGATCACGGCGGAGCAGTCGGTTGCCGTCCGCGTCGTAGACGTAGGTGGTGGTGCCGGTGGAGTCGGTGCTCGTTTCCAGGTGACCCTCGGGATCCCAGCTGAGCACCTGCGACCCGCCGCCGGTCGGGCAGGCGTTCGTGCCTGTCCCCGCCGGCCGGCAGATGGTATTGCCCGTTGCGTCATACCGGTAGTTCTGCACCAGCGAGCCGGTGGTGGTGGCCGACAGGGCATGGGGTTGCGCGCTCTTGGCGCCCGGATAGCTGTACGTCGTGGTGGTGTCGCCGGTGCTGGTGCGGACGACCTGCGTCTTGCGGTTGCTCACCAGGTCGAACGACCACGAGTGCCAGTAGGGCGCCGGACCGCCGAGCGCGGTGGCCGACGCTGCGGCGGTGCAGTCACCGCTGCTCGGCGTCCAAGCGCTGGTCAGCCGGCGTAGGTAGTCGTACCGGAAGCACTGGGTGTCGTCCACCACAGTCGGTGCTGCGTCGACGGCCTTGGTGATGTTGCCGGCGTCGTCGTAGGTGTAGCGGACGTCTGACAGGGTGTTCGGACTGACCGTGTCACGGTCCATCCGAACGCCGGTCAACCGACCGGTCTCCAATTCGTGAGTGAACGCCTGCCACACCCGGCCGCCGGCCGTCTCGTCAGTATCGAGAGTGAGCTGCTCCAATTCACCGAGCGCGTTGTACGTCGTGCCGGCCACATAGGAGAGATTCGTCGTGCCGTACAGCGAGTCCGTGGTGGTCGGCTGACCGAGGGCGTTGTAGTCGTAGAAGAGAGTCTCGGCGGGCAGGTCGCCCCCCGACGGCATGCTGCCCGAGGCGCGGCTTCCATCGACGTTGTACGTGGTGGTGAAGTTGTAGGTGCCGGTCAGGTTGGCCTCGGTGCCCGGGATCACGACCTGCACACCGGTCGGTTGATACTGGTCGGTGTAGCCGGTGATCTTCGTCTGGTAGCTGGCGCTCCCGACGAATCGTGTTGATTGCGAGAGCCGACCCTTGGCGATGGTGTCGTAGATCCACTGTGCCCGCATGGTGCCGCCGACGGCGTCGTCGTACACCGCCCGCTTACGACCCAGGGTGTCGTACAGATACGCCAACTTTTCGGCACGGGCATCGGTTGACGACGTCATCCGGTCGGCGGCGTCGTAGGTGTAGGTGGTGGCGCCCGTGTCCGGATCGGTGCTCTTGGTACGCCGATTCTGCAGGTCGTACTCGTACCGCCACTCGTTTCCCATGGCGTCGGTGACACCGGTCGACTGCCCCTTGCGGTTGTACGCGTAGGACGTGGTGTCCCAAGAGCCCGCGGTGCCGGGAGTTGGACTGGTGCCGTGGTACTGGCGCACCGAACTGGTGCGACCACGTGCGTCGGTCAGCGTGGAGGTGGCGGTGCCCCCGGCGGGCGGGGTCACGTCGGTGCGGTCCCCGGCGTAGTAGATGGAGGTCCGCCAGCGCTCGGCGTCGTAGGGCCGGAAGACAGAGGCGGTTGGTCGACCAGCGCCGTCATACACGGTACGGGTCTGCGTGGGTACGAACGCGCGCTCGGTGGCGGTGACCAGTGTGGTGCCTGGTGTTCCTGTGGTGTGGTAGCTGCCGAACGCCGTCAGGTCACGACCAGCGGTGTCGTAGAAGGTGTCAGTGAGCAGTCGGCCGCCGGAGGGCGAAGGCGACTGCGTCTGCCGCAGGCGGAGCAGACCGTCGTAGAGAGCGTACGTCGTGTTGTATGCGCCGGCCGGGTTCAACCGGGAGGAGGAAACCACAGTGGCGGCGTTGTTGCGGATCAGATAACTGAAGTTGGCGTTGGCCGACTGGCTCCCTTTGTCCCGGCCGGGCAGCCATACTGCGGTCAGCCGACCGAGGCCGTCGTAAACGAATTCAGTTCGCTTGCTGTTGGGGTCGACGATCGCGGCGTTGTTGCCCCACGCCGGGTTCATCATCGTCGTGGCCACGTGCTGCAAGGCGTTGGTGACAGTGGTGGCGGTCACTGGGCCGCCGGTGGCCGGCGTGTACGCCGTGGTGGTCTTGGCGTTCAGCGCGTCCCAGGCGGCGGTGACCCGCCCGTACGCGTCGAAGCTGCCCTGGGAGACGGTGGCGAAGGTGGGTGATCCCGCGTTCCACGCCGTCATCTTCTCGGTCTTCCTGGCGAGGCCGCGGGTGGGCGCGGTCTCGAAGGCCTGGCCGTCGAAGCTGATCCGTTCGTCGCTGATGACGTCGGCGTCGGTCAGGGTGCCGGTGGTGGCGGAGCACTGCACCGCGTACGTCTGGGTGCGGTGCGACTTGTCCATCAGCCAGAGGGTGTCGTTGCGCGGGGTGTAGTCGGTCTTCTTGCACTGCTCGTCGCCAGCGACCCCGTCCTGGCCGAAGTCGTCGACCTGGGTGGCCATGCCGAGTGAGTCGTAGGTGGTGGTGGTGCGGGTGGCCCGCTCGCCGCGGCCAGCGTCCAGGGTGGTGTATTTCCGGGTCGTGGCGACCCGGGCGAAGCGGGCGGTGACGGTGTCACCGTTGAAGGTGCGGCTGGCGGTTGCAGCCGAGCCCCACGGGTCGTTGGTCTCGCGGGACACCACCGGTCCACCGGGACCGTTGAACGTCTTGACCTCGCGGGTCATCCCGGCGAACCAGTCGGCGTCGGTGAACCCGTCCACTGTGGCGGCCTTGGTGCCGCCCGACGGTGCGGCCCGGTCGCCGTCCATACCCCGGAAGTACCGGGTCTCGGAGTAGGTCTGCTCCCCCGCGTCGCCGGTGGTCACTCCGACCCGGCCGTAGCCGCGGAAGCTCGACCAGGTCTTGTACCTCTTCTCGATCAAGCCGTCGTCGTCGCTGTAGTGCCACGCCGCGCCGTCGAGGTAGTTGTATTTGTGCACGACCCGGGGGCTGCCCTGCGGCGGGGCCCCGCCCGTGTTGTCCTGCTCGTAGACGGTGGTGACGACGTACTTGTGGAACCAGTCGGTCACCGGGTTGGCGTAGCCCTCCGGGGTCCACACCGACGGGTAGCAGCGTTTGGTGTTCGTCTGCGGGGTCGGTGTCTGACCGGCCACGCAGTCGGTGTCGGAGTACGTGACGGAGATGGTGCCGCCCGTCTCGGTCTGGATCTTGGCGATCCGCCACCAGTTCATGGCCGCCGCGAAGTCGATGGTGTCCACCCGGTTGGCCAGCTGCACGCCGGTGAACTCGATGTCCGGGACGGTGGTGGTCGTTCCCACCAGGCCGGCGTGGGAGATCTTCGACAGCCACAGTCCGGCGCGGGTGCCGTCACCCGGATCGGGGAACGTGTGGGTGAGGGTCCAGCGCTCCACGTCGGAGTACGAGCCGCCGGAGCGGACCTGGGTCGTCACTGTCGACAGCCGCTTGGTGGTCCAGAAAGTCGGTGAGAAGACGGTGCCACAGTTGGACCCGGTGCACTCCTGGTCCCAGGGGGTGTCCGGCCAGTGCGTCGCGTCGTGGGTGGTGCAGCTCGACAGGCACCGGTCCGCCACTCCGAAGACCACCTGCGCGGGCGCGGGCGTGCTCAGCACCGAATCGACACCACCGTCGCGGCGCGTGCCGTACGAGATGTGGTCCAGGTAGCCCGCGCGGTCGTACGACGCGGCGTCGGAGGCGGTGAGGTTCCGGCCGTACTTGTTGGTCTCCTTGGTGTACCAGTACGAGGCGGAGTTGCCGTGCACGTCGACCACGTAGTCGAGGTTCCACCGCCACGCCTGGGTGCAGTCGGAGTCGATGAACGCATCGGCATGGCAGGGCTCGTTCGGGTCGTTGCCGAAGACCGGGGCGTTCAGCGTCGAGTTGGTGACGGCGTTGCCGGAGGCCCAGCCGGGCAGCCGGTTGACCCCGAACCAGTACTGGGTGCCGTCGGTGGTGGTGACCACCCAGTACTCACCGTCGTTGTCACCGTTGCTGGCGCCCGTCTTGCGCTCGATCCGCGACCCGTCGTCGGAGCGCAGGTGCCAGCGACCCTCGGTCGCGTTGTAGATCAGCTCACCGGAGTGACCGGCCAGCGACAGGGTGGCGTTGCTCGTCTCCCAGCACAGGTCACTGGTCTTCTTGGTGTTGTTCGCCGAGCCATCCATGTCCTGACCGCAGCCGAGGTAACGCCGCTCGATGAACCCACCCGGGTTCGCCTCGAAACCCTCACCGGCCCAGGAGGGCTGGTTGTTGCTCGCCGCCTGGCGACCGTCCACCGACTGTGACGAGTAGGCCAGCGACAGAGTCGGTGCCGGACCGCCGAGCGAGGGCGGGACCCGCATCGGGTACGACCAGTTGAACGAGCCGGAGTTCCCACCGGCGGTCCATGTCGACGACGGCTGCAGTGAGGTGGCCTTCAAGTCACCGGTCGAGCCGGAGTCGCCCGCCGCCAACGCCACCAGCGCGGTGCTCGTCGAGACCGGCACCGCCGCGGACACGCTGCGCGACGTGAGATCGTTCGTCGAGGGTAGCGGCGTACCCGCGCATTCCTTCGCCGCCGGTTCGGTGAGCGCGCAGGCCGGAAGGGACATCAGGCGCAGCCGCGACGACCAGTCGGCGCCGTACGCGGTCGCGAACCCCGCATAGTCCACTGTCATCCGCACACTGGCCGCGTCCGCGACGCCGTCGGCCCGACCCACGCGGAGCAGGACTCCCCGGACGCGCGCCTTCTCGGTAGCCGTCCGATCCAGCACCTCCACCCGCACCCGGGAGGGAGCGGCGGCGGGCGCGAGCCGCTCCCCGGCCACGGACACCGCACCCGACACCGCCGGCGCCACCCGCACCGGGAGCGCACCCGCCGCGGCCGGTGCACTCGTCCTGGCTGCCACGGCCACCTCCGCGGCCCCTGCGGCTGGCCATACCGGCGCCGGCTTGCGGGTGGCGTCCGGCATCACCGCGCGCATAGCGGACGTGCCCGCGACGACCGGCGACACCGGCACGGTGGGCACCTTCTGCGGCGTCGGCGGCTTGTACTGCGCCGCGGCTGCCGCGGTCGGCGGTACGCCGACCAATGACGTGATCATCAGGGTCGCGCTGGCGGCGGCGATCAGTAGTCGTGTTCGATTGCGACGCCGGGGTAACGGCAAGGATGTGCGGGCGGTGTCCATGTGTGCTCCCCACCGGCATGCGTGACAACCGCTCTGCGGTCGCTCCGCTGCCGTCGATCGACGTGACATCGGGTCGGACAACGTCCGGCGCATCCCACTGGCCAGGCCTTGGTGGTGACACGCGTCGGACAGGTGTCGTCGTCCGCTCCGGTGGTCCGGACGCGTGACGTCGACGGGCAGGCAGGGAAGGCCGACCAGACCCGGAAGAGCGGGTCAGGATCGGCGAGCGGTCGGAGCAGGGAGGGTCGACCTGAGGGTGCTACGGCCCGTGGGCGGTCGCGCCGGGCTACCACAGAGGGCCCGTCGTAAGACCGTGACGGGCAGGTCGCTAATGGAGCCCCGAGAGCGCTGCTCGGCGGTGAACGCGCAGTTCGGTAACTGCCTCGAGACCATGCAGACGCCTGGTCTCGCATCCATCAAACTGATGTCGTGCAGCCATCGCTTGCCCCCCGTGGCATCGATGATCACCAAAATTAGGAGAAGTATAGAGATCGCTCGGACCGCACCACAAGACCCTCGACAGGTGCGTGCCGGGGCGCGAATCGGCTGGTTCCATGCCTAACGCGTCGCGGCCGGTCACCGGGGAAGGTGACCGGCCGCGACGGCCTCGGATTAGCTCAGGACACGGCGCAGGTGGTGTTGTTGACGGTGAAGGCGGTCGGTTTCGGGTTGGCGCCGCTGTACGTGCCGTTGAAGCCGAAGCTCACCGACGCGCCGGCCGCGATCGTGCCGTTGTAGGACAGGTTCGTGGCGGTGACCGCCGCGCCGCTCTGGCTGATCGCCGCCGACCAGCCCTGGCTGACGCTCTGCCCGCCGGGGAAGCTGAACCGCAGGGTCCAGCCGTTGATCGCGGTGGTGCCGGTGTTGGTGATCGACACGTTGGCGGTGAAGCCGCCGCCCCAGTCGGTGGTGGCGTACCCCACTGTGCAGATGCCACCGACCGGCGGGGCCGCGGTGGTCACCGCGACCGGCGTGGACGCCGCGGAGGTGTTGCCCGCCGCGTCCACCGCGACCACGTAGAACTGGTACGCCGTGGAGGCGGTCAACCCGGACACCGCCTGGGTGCTGCCGGTTGGCGAGCCGACAAGCACGTCGGTGGCGCCGGCCTCGCGGTAGACCCGGTAACCGGTGACGCCCACGTTGTCGGTCGACGGGGTCCAGGCCAGGGTGAGCCCGGTGGCGGTGACGGCCGAGGCGACCGGCGTGCCGGGGGTGCTCGGCGCTGTGGTGTCGGCGGTGCCGGCCGGCGGCGTGGTCACCGTGAGCTTCGGTGAGGCGGCCGACGTGTTGCCGGCCCCGTCGCGGGCCACGACGGTGAACTCGTACGACGTCGCTGGCAGCAGCGTCGTGATGGTCAACGTCGTGCCGGTGACCGGCCGGACCAGGACCGTGTCGCTGTTGACCTGGACCTCGCGGACGTCGTAGCCGGCGAGGCCGCTGCCGCCGCTGTCGGTGGACGGCGCCCAGGCCAGGGTGACAGTGCGGGGGCCGAGGTTGGACGCCACCGGGGTGCCCGGGACGGTCGGCTTGGTGGTGTCCGGTACGACCGGGCCCGGCTCCTCACCCCAGACGCGGGTGGCACCGGAGTAGAGCGGCACCTTCCGGTTGGGCCCGGCGGTGGCCTGGTACGACGGGTCGTTGGTCGGGTCCCAGGTGCCGCCCTCCGGCACGCCGATCTTGAACTGGACCTCCATCCGGTGCTGCGACTGACCCGCCGGAGCGATGGTGTACCCGGCGCAGTCCACCTCGACGTACCAGATGTCGCCGCTGAACTGCTTGGCGGTGGTCGGGGACGGGCAGCCCTGGGTGTAGCCGGCGGTGACCTGCACCGGGCCGGTGCCGTCGGGCCGGAAGTAGTACCGGAACCGGCCGTCGGTCAGCGCGCGGGCCGGGAACGCGGACTTGTTGTAGACCATCACCTTGAGCCCGGTGGCCCGAGGTTCGGCCTGCGTCACTGTGGTCTCCACTGTCAGCTCGTCGATGTCCGGCGTCTCGGCGACCGGGAAGTTCGCCAGCGGCGTGCCGCCGTACTCGGAGGTCAGCCGGACCAGCGCGGACGTGAAGCCGGCGTTGTAGTCGGTGGCCACCTCGTTCATCACGTAGTCCGACCGGCTGTCGCTGTACGCGTCGTTGGCCGAGGACGGGCCGCCGACCAGCGCGCCGTAGAGGGTGTGCCGGGTCTCCACAGGCACGGTCTGGCTGTCCCACCAGGAACCGTGCGCGGTGCGGTGGTGCGGGTTCTTCGGTGCGTTGGCGCCGAACCCGATGACGTAGCTGGAGTTGCGCGGGTTGTCGCCGAGCGCGTAGTTGATCTGCCGGACGGCGAAGTCGTGGTAGCGCGCCTTGCGGGTGGTGTCGGTGGTCTTGTCGCTGTAGACCAGCGCGGCGAAGGACGTGTTCGCGGCGTAGCGCAGCGCGCCCCAGGAGTCGAGCACCGCCATCCCGCCGGGCGAGTACGGCACCCGCTGCCCGTTCACCCCGACGGTCCAGTAGTCCAGCCACCGGTTGGCGTCGTCGACGTACTTCTGTTTGCCGGTCAGGTTGGCCAGCAGCACGTACGCGCCGAACTGCTTGTTGTCCCAGGCGATTGTCCACTTGTAGGAGCGGGTGGTGGTCTGGTTCTCGGTGCCGAGCTTGTCGTACTCACTCTCGGCCTTGGCCAGGTAGCTGGCCTCGCCGGTGGCCCGGTGCAGCCAGATCGCGGCCCAGACCAGCTCGTCCTGCCAGCCACTCCACGAGCGGTAGAAGCTCGTGGCATCGGTGATGCACTCGTGGTAGGCCTTCCGCACCGCGTCGGCGAAGGTGTAGAGCTGCCGGGCGTGGCCGAGCAGCTTGTCAGCGTAGGCCGCGTCGGTGGGGCGGAACACCATCGACGACGCGGCCATCGCGGCCGCCGTCTCCCCCGCCAGGTCCGCGCCGCCGCAGCTCGCATCGATCTTGTACGCGGGCCGCGCCATCGGCATCACCTCGGCCGGACCCCACCACTTGTGGTCGTCGTCGCCCTTGCCGACCTGTCCGTAGAGGACGTTGGCCGACGGGTGCGCCTTGATGAAGTAGTCGTTGACGAAGCGCAGGTTGTTGAGCAGGTGTGGCAGTTGCCCGGACGAGGTGTAACCGCTGCGGTATTCGACAGCGCCCCAGGCGAGCATCGTGGCGCTGAATGCCATCGGGAAACCGAACTTGACGTGGTCACCGGCGTCGTACCAGCCGCCGGTGAGGTCGACGCCCGCGCTGGCGCCGTCGGTGAGCGCGCTGTCTCCGCGCCAGGAGACCCGGTTCCAGTCGGGCAGTGGACCGGACTGCTGCGCCTCGTAGAAGAGCAGTGACTTCTGCAACGCCTCGGCGTAGTTGTAGGTGGCCGCCGGCGCGGCGGAGGCAGGCTTGGCCGCCGGCGCGGCGGAGGCGGGCCCGGACGGTGGCGCGGTCACCGCGAGGGACGCGCCGGTGAGCAGCGCGACGCCGAGAGCCAGCAGCCGCCGCGGCCAGGGCTGGTCGGCGGCCGGCGACCGGCCGGGCTGGCCGCTGAACGGCCGGGTCAGGTGGCGCATGGCGGACTCCTGTCGGAGGCGCCGCCGGCGGTCGCACCGACGCGGGACGGCGTACGGGCGGCACGGCCACCGGCGACAGCGGGGGTGGCGGTGTGACCATGGGTCATGGAAGCGCTCCCATGGATAAGCGACAATGTAATGGGCGGTTCGCTGGTTGGGAAGCCTGCCATCGGGGCCGACGCGCGCGGCCCCACTTCTGTACTCGCGAGTAACCACTGCGGACCATTTCACATCATCGATGCATCTCGATCTGTGAAACATGTTTGCGCAGCTCACGGTGGGAGCGTCCGCGATAGATTTCGCACCGATCGAGCGCTCCGACGACCAGCCAGACAAACGTACTGTTGCTGACCCGCTACGAAGCGCGAGACAGTACCGCTCACCAGCGGTGCCGTCGACGCCGCCGCTCCCTGGTCAACCCTGAGGAGAAGCGATGGCACTACGACTCGCCGACGACACCGCCTGGGCCGACATCCTGGCCCGCGCGGTGACCGTCGCCCCGGAGGCGTTCGGCACCGAGGTCGACGGCGTCACCACCCTGCACAACCTGGTCGAGGGCGAATGGCGGGCGGTCGGCCAGCCCGCCCCGGTCCGCACCCCGGTGGACAACACCGTCCTCATCAATCTGCCCCGGGTCGACGCGACCACCGCGCGCGCCGCGGTCGCCCACGCCGCCGCCGCGCACCGGGCCTGGGCCCGGACCCCGCTGGCCGACCGCACGGCCCGGGTCGCCGAGGCCCTGGACTCGCTCACCGCCCACCGCGACCTGCTCGCCCTGCTGCTGGTGTGGGAGATCGGCAAGCCGTGGCGGCTGGCCTGCGCCGACGTGGACCGGGCGCTCGACGGCGTCCGCTGGTACGCGGGCGAGATCGACCGGATGCTCGCCGACGGCCGCGAGCCGCTGCCCGGCCCGGTCAGCAACATCGCGTCGTGGAACTACCCGATGAGCGTGCTGGTGCACGCCGAGCTGGTGCAGCTCCTGGCCGGCAACGCGGTCATCGCCAAGACCCCGTCCCAGGGCGGCGCGGTGTGCCTGACCGTCGCGCACGCGCTGATGCGCCGGGCCGGACTGCCCGCCACCCTCGTCTCCGGCAGCGGCGCGGAACTGTCCGAGGTGCTGGTCCGGGCACCCGAGATCGGCGCCGTGGCGTTCGTCGGCGGTCGTTCCAACGGGGGCAAGGTGGCCGCCGCTCTGCTCGACAGCGACAAGCGGCACTTCATCGAGCAGGAGGGCCTCAACGCCTGGGGCATCTGGAACTTTTCCCAGTGGGACCTGCTCGCCACGCACCTCAGGAAAGGCTTCGAGTACGGCAAGCAGCGCTGCACCGCGTACCCCCGGTTCGTGGTGCAGCGCGACCTCGTCGACGAGTTCCTCGACATGTACCTGCCGGTCGTCCGCTCGGTCCGCTTCGGTCACCCGCTCGCCGTCGGCGACGACTGGGCCGCCGGTGACCCGCTGCCCGAGCTGGACTTCGGTCCACTGATCAGCGCCACCAAGGCCGACGAGCTCCGCCGCACCGTCGACGAGGCGGTCCGTGGCGGCGCGATCCCCCTGCACCGGGGCAAACTCGCCGGCGCGCCGTTCCTGCCCGGGCAGGACACCTCGGCGTACGTCGCGCCGTCGGTGCTGCTCGCCCCGCCCGGACGGTCCCGACTGATGCACGCCGAGCCGTTCGGTCCGGTCGACACGATCGTCGTGGTGGACACCACCGACGAGCTGCTGGCCGCGATGAACGCCTCCAACGGTGCGCTGGTGGCCTCACTCGCCTGCGACGACACCGACGAGGCCGGCAAGCTCGCCGTGGACCTTCAGGCGTTCAAGGTGGGCATCAACAAGCCGCGCTCACGCGGTGACCGCGACGAACCCTTCGGCGGCCGGGGCGCCTCCTGGAAGGGCGCGTTCGTCGGCGGCGACCTGCTGGTGCAGGCCGTCACCGTCGGCGGAGACAGCCGGCTCTACGGCAACTTCCCCGACTACAACAGCTACCCCAGCACCTGACGACCGGGCCCCTTGTGGAGGCTCGCCGCGCACAAGGGGCTCTCGTCGCCACGTACGGTCGGGAGATGGCACTGATCGCACAGCTCTCCCTGGGCGTGGCCGACGCCGAACGGGCCGGAACGTTCTGGGCCGCGGCTCTCGGCTACCGTCGCCGCGAGCCCCGATTCACCGGCGACGAGTGGATCGTGCTGGAGCCGCCGCCCGGGTTGTCGGGCGCAGCCCTCGCGATGGACCTCAGCGAGAGCCCTGTGCGGAATTTCCCCCGGCTCCACCTGGATCTGGACGCCGGGGACCGACCCCTCGACGAGGAACTTGACCGGCTGCTCGCCCTCGGCGCGCGGATCGTCGACTGGCGGCACTACCCCACCGACCCACACCCGACGGAGCCGCCGTACGTGGTGCTCGCCGACCCGGAGGGCAACCGGTTCTGCGTCTCGGGCCGCCGCGAGCCGCCCGGGCCGTGAGCAGGGCCCTAGGCGAACGCGCCCGTCCGGTCCGCCCCGGCGGGGACAGCGAGCGGCACGGTGAGGGTGAGCAGCCCGCCGTCGCGTTCCACGACGGTGGGCCGGCCCAGCCGGTGCAGCGTCCGCAGCATCGGGTCGTTCGTGGCCTGCACGTGCAGCACCAGCGCCGCGTACCCGGACCGGTCGGCGTGCTGAACCACCCGGCGCAGCAACGCCGAGCCGAGCCCACGCCGCTGCCAGTCGTCGCGCACCAGCAGCGCCACCTCCGCCTCGTCGCCCTCGCCGAGCAGGTTCGCCATGGCGACCACCGACTCGGCCGCGCCGTCGGAGCCGGTGCTGCTGGCGATCAGCGTCAACCCTCGGCTCGGCTCCAGCAGTCGACGCAGGCGGGCCGGCTGCGGCAGCGCCGCCCCGCCCAGGTAACGCCGCTGCCGGCTACGCGGCGAGCACGCCTCGTGCAGCTCCACCACGCCGGGCAGATCGTGGGCGCTCGCCGGCCGGACGGCCACCTCCGCGCCGTCGGGCAGCACCACTGTCACCTGTTCGGCGGCTCGGCGCGCCACAGTGGCGGCCAGCTCGACGAGGGCCTGCGCCCGCGCGTACTCCGCCGGGGTGAAGTCGGGCGCGGCCCGGCGCAGCGCGAACGAACCGCCCGCCGGGTCCGCCAACAGCATGCTCGCCCCGGTGATCCCCCGTTCGCCGCCGACCGACGCCGGTCGCCAGCTGACGACGTCGGCGGCGAGCAGGGTCCGCAACGCCTCGCCCGTCGCGTCCGGGTCACGCACCAACCGGTTGGCCAGCCCGAGCACCCGGGTGGGCTGGTCCGCCAGACCACGCGCCTCGCTGCGCGCCACCCAGCAGTCCCGGCCCCGACCCCGCTCGACGGCGGCGATCAGCCCAGCCTCGTCGAGCGCGTCCGGCGCGTCGACCAGGAAATCGTCCACCGCGCCCTGCTCGGTGGGCTGCACCTGCACGGTGAGGATGTTGACCCCACGCAGCGCGAGGCTCGCCGTGAGCACCGACAGGTAACCCGGTCGGTCGTCCACCGTCGCTCGGATCCGCCACAACGTCATGGTTGGCTCCCTTCCCCGGTAAGAGCCTCGCCCCCGCCTGTTGCCGCCCGGTTGCCCGGCGGTGTCGGCCCGGGAACTCCTCGGCCGCTCAGGGGCCGGCGACCACCGGCGGCGAACCGACGAGATCGAGTCGGTCACCGAGGATCACCGCGCAGGCGCGGACGAGCTGGGTGAGCCGATCCACCTCGGTGCTGTGGAACGCCGCGGCGGAGAGGGTCTCGTTGCGCTCACGGGCCACCACCAGCACCAGGCCCGCCCGGCCGAACGGCGTGATCGCGTGGTGGGTCCCGTCGGGCGTGGTCATCGACCGACCGCGCAGCGGGGTCACCTCCGGCAACAGCGCGGGTACGGGAGCCCGCCAGCTCGCGTACCCCACGGTCGCCCCGCCGCCCCCGCTGCGCGAGGCCCAGTCGACCGGCACCACGGCGGCCACCGCCCAGTCGGCGGCCAGCAGTCCCGGTACCGCGTCGACCAGGGTGGCCAACCCGTCGGCCGGGTTGGCCGCGACCTGGGCCAACAGCTCCGCGTCCTGGCCGGTGGTGGTGGGCGCGCCGATCGCCCGCCACACACCGTCCACCCGCACTCCCGGTATCGCCGCGAGGCCAGCCAGCAGCCGCTCCACCCGCGCCGCACCCGGCCAGACGACAGTGAAGTCGTCCACCGCGCGCCCGCCGAGCCGTTCGAGGACCACCACCTGGACGATGTCCGCCCCGGAGACGCCCAAGGTGCGGGCGACCTGACCGAGGGTGCCCGGACGGTCCGGCAGGGTGACCCGAACTCGCAGCAACATGTCTGTCCCTCCGCTCGGCGGGCCGGCAGAGAAACGACCGGCAGGCTGACCACAGCCTGGTAGTTGACCATTTCGTCCCTGTTGCAGGGGCATGTCCCGAGCGGAAATTCTGACCTTGACAACGTGAGCGGGCTGCAATCAACTAGTCCGATGAGCGATCCGGCCGTCGACGAGTCACGGCCGGAGGCCACGGCCGTCTCCCCAGCGGGGTTGGCCCTTGACCGTCTCGCCGACCATCTGGCACAGCACCGACCCGAGCTGGCCGTCGGGCCGCTGCGGGCCCAGCTGATAGCGGGCGGCAAGTCCAACCTCACCTACCTGCTGCGCCTCGGCGACCGCGAGGTGGTGCTGCGCCGCCCCCCGCTGGGCCACGTGCTGGCGACCGCACACGACATGGCGCGCGAGTTCCGGGTCATCTCGGCGCTGGCACCGACCGAGGTGCCGGTGCCGGGCGCGCTGCTGCTCTGTACCGACCCCGAGGTGATCGGCGCGCCGTTCTACCTCATGGAGCGGATGCCTGGCGAGGTGTTCCGCACCCGCGCGCAGACCGACCCACTGGGCGACGAGCGCCGCCGCGCACTGGCCATGGCGATGATGGACACGCTGGCCGCGCTGCACAGCGTCGACCCGTCGAGCGTCGGGTTGGCTGACTTCGGCCGCCCCGAGGGCTACCTCGCCCGGCAGGTCCGCCGCTGGTCCGGGCAGCTCGACCGCTCCCGCAGCCGGCCGCTGCCCGGCATCGACGAGCTGCGTGACCTGCTCGCGGCGACCGCACCGGAGGGCGCGAACGCCGGCCGGATCGTGCACGGCGACTACCGGCTGGACAACCTCCTCGCCTCGGCCGACCCGGTGGCCGTGCACGCGGTGCTCGACTGGGAGATGGCCACCCTCGGCGACCCCCTCGCCGACCTGGGGCTGCTGCTGACCTACTGGGACGTGCTCGGTGGCAGCGACACCGCAGCGGGCAACCCCGTCGCGGACGGGCTCGGCCCGCGCGCCGGCTTCCCCACCGGCAGCGAGCTGATCGACAGGTACGCCGGCCGCAGCGATGTCGACGTCGGGCCGCTGCACTGGCACGTGGCGCTGGGCTGTTTCAAGCTCGCGGTCATCTGCGAGGGCATCCACTACCGCCACACGCTCGGGCAGACGCTCGGCGAGGGCTTCGACCGGATCGGCGAGATGGTGGCACCGCTGGTCGCGCACGGACTGACCGCCGCCAGGGAGCGGTGATGGACTTCTCATACGACAGCCGGACCGAAGAGCTGCGCGCCGAGCTGACCCGGTTCCTGACCGAGCACGTCTACCCGGCCGAGGCCGTGCACGCCGAACAGGTGGCCGCCGGGGACCCGTGGTCGCGTACCCCGGTGTTGGCCGAACTGAAGGCGGAGGCCCGCAAGCGCGGCCTGTGGAACCTCTTCCTGCCCGACCCGCGTTACGGCGCCGGCCTGACCAACCTCCAGTACGCCCCCCTGGCCGAGCTGACCGGGCGCAGCCCGCACCTCGCGCCGGAGGCGGTCAACTGCGCGGCACCGGACACCGGCAACATGGAGTTGCTGGCCGAGTTCGGCTCGGAGGCGCAGCAACAGCGCTGGCTGATGCCGCTGCTGGAGGGCGAGATCCGCTCGGCCTTCTGCATGACCGAGCCGGATGTCGCATCCTCCGACGCCACCAACATCGCCACCCGGATCACCCGCGACGGCGACGAGTACGTGATCAACGGACGAAAGTGGTGGTCGTCCGGGGCCATGGACCCGCGCTGCGAGATCTTCATCGTGATGGGCAAGACCGACCCCACCGCTGACCGGCACCGCCAGCAGAGCATGGTGCTGGTCCCCCGGGACACCCCCGGGGTGACAGTGCGCCGGGGCATGACCGTCTTCGGCTACACCGACGGTTCGCACGGCGGGCACGCCGAGATCGACTTCACCGACGTCCGGGTGCCAGCGGAGAATCTGATCGGCGCCGAGGGCACTGGCTTCGCCATCGCCCAGGCCCGGCTCGGGCCGGGTCGGATCCACCACTGCATGCGATTGATCGGAATGGCGGAGCGGGCATTGGAGTTGCTCTGCCGCCGCGCCAACGAGCGGATCGCGTTCGGCCGACCGCTGGCCGAGCAGGGCGTGGTCCGGGAGTGGATCGCCGAGTCCCGGGTCCGTATCGAGCAGGCCCGGCTGCTGGTGCTCAAGACGGCCTGGCTGATGGACACCGTCGGCAACAAGGGCGCGCACACCGAGATCCAGGCAATCAAGATCGGCACGCCGGCAATGGCGGAGTGGGTGATCGACAAGGCTATCCAGGGGTACGGCGGCGCCGGTGTCAGCCAGGACACGCCACTGGCCGCCCTCTGGGCGCAGACCCGCACCCTCCGCCTGGCCGACGGGCCCGACGAGGTGCACCGCAACTCGCTGGCCAAGCGAGAACTACGCCGCCGGGCCCCGTAACCCCGCCCGCCCCGCGCCCCGCCCCGCCCTGCCCCTGCCCCGCGCCCACCGCACCCGCACACCCCGCACGCCACCACACCCCAAGATCGCGCTCGATCCTGGATGTAGTGGTGTGCGGTCGCCCGGAGGCCACTACATCCAGGATCGAGCACGATCTTCCCCGCCAGCCTTCGTGATCATGAGGTTGGCGGGCTGGAATGCCGAAAATGTCCAGGCCAACCCCATGATCGACACACGCCGGGCGCGGGGCGGGGTGGGGGTGGGGTGAGGGGGTGGGGGTGGTTGGGGGTTAGGCGGAGGCTCGGTGGATCAGTTGGGTGTCCAGGAGGATGTGGGAGGCGGGTAGCTCCTCGCCACGGATCCGGGCCACCAGCAGGCGGGCCATCTGCCGGCCCATCTCCTCCACCGGCTGGAAGACAGTGGTCAACGGCGGCTCAGCCTGTCGGGCGATGGTCGCGTCGTCGAACCCGATCACCGCGACGTCCTCGGGCACACGCCGGCCGGCCTCACGCAGGGTACGCAGCGCGCCGAACGCCATGAGGTCGGACGCGACGAAGACCG
The DNA here is from genome assembly GCF_040608275.1 of Micromonospora sp. NPDC005205. Taxonomy (NCBI): domain Bacteria; kingdom Bacillati; phylum Actinomycetota; class Actinomycetes; order Micromonosporales; family Micromonosporaceae; genus Micromonospora; species Micromonospora sp. NPDC005205. Next base: position 95,496 of record NZ_JBEXHV010000020.1, on the reverse strand, counting down.
CGTCCAGATCCGGGCAGACATCCAGCAGTCGGCGCATTCCGGCAGCGCCGCTGCCCTCGCTGAAGTCGCCGTACGCGATCAGGTCGGGGTTGACGCTGGCGCCGGTGGCCTTCACCGCATCGGTGTAGCCAGCCAGACGGGCCAGCCCGGCACCCATGTCCTGCGGACCGGCGATGGTGGCGACGCGCCGCCGGCCCTGTCTCGCCAGGTACTCCACCGCCTGCCGGGCCCCGCCAACGTTGTCCACGTCGACAAACCAGGCCGGTTGGGCGCCGGGTTGCAGCATCCGGGCGGGCCGACCGCCGAGCACGGCGGGCAGGCCGCGCTCCTCCAGCAGCGTCGGCAGCGGGTCGGAGTCGTGCAACGACAGCAGCAGTACGCCGTCGACGTGCTGGTTGGTGAGGTGGTGCTCGACGCGCTCCCGTTCCACCGGCGACTGGGCCATGGCCAGCCAGAGCTGCATCGGCGTCTCCAGCAGCCCGGAGCTGATCCCCCGCACGATCGAGGCGAAGAACGGCTCGGTGAAGACCCGCTCGCCGGATTCGGACACCACCAGCGCGACGGAGTCGGTCCGCTGGGTGACGAGCGCACGGGCGGCCCGGTTCGGCACGTACCCCAGCTCTGCGATGGCCTGTTGGACCGCGGCCCGGGCCTCCGGGCTGACCTGGGGCGAGCCGTTGACCACGCGGGAGACTGTGCCCCGACCGACGCCGGCACGCGCCGCGACCGCGTCGAGGGTCGGGCGCCCGAGCGACCGGGTGCGCTGCGTTGTCATCGTGTGCTCCTCCGACGGCGGGCGGACCCGGCGCCACCTGCGGGAGGTGGACGCCGGGGCCGTCCTGATGGCTGGCCCGAGCCTATTGTGCGGCCAGACCGTTGCGCCGGATCACCGAGGCGTACCACTTGGCGCTGGACTTGGGGGTGCGGACCTGACTGTCGTAGTCGACGTGGATCATGCCGAACCGCTTGGTGTAACCCCAGGCCCATTCGAAATTATCCATCAGCGACCAGGCAAAGTATCCCCGCAGAGGCACTCCGGCGTCGATCGCCTCGTGGGCGGCGCGCAGGTGGGCGTCGAAGTAGGCCAGCCGATCGACGTCGTCGACCTGCCCGTCGACCACCGAGTCGACGAACGCGGAGCCGTTTTCCGTGACGTACAGGGGCAGCTCGGTGTAGTCGTGCACCCGGCGCAGCGTCTCGGTCAGACCCGGGGCGTCGATCTCCCAGCCCATGTCCGTGACCGGAACGCCACGGGTGACGAACCGGACGTCCTCGCTGCCCGGCCAGCACGAGGGGGCCGGGTCGGCCGCCACGCCCTCGACCGGCGCGGCGACCACGTGCCGGCTGTAGTAGTTGACCCCGACCAGGTCCAGCGGCGTGGAGATGGTCGCCAGGTCGCCGTCGTGCACGTGCTCGAAGTCGGTCACCGTGCTGAGGTCGGCCACCAGGTCCTCCGGGTACGACCCCCGCAGCAGCGGGTCCAGGAAGAACCGGTTGGCCAACCCGTCGATACGCCGCGCCGCGTCCACGTCGGCGGGGCTGTCGCTGGCCGGGTCGACCGGGTAGAGGTTGACGGTCACGCCCACCTCGGCGCCCGGCCGGGCGGCCCGCAGTGCCTGCACGGCCAGGCCGTGACCGAGCATCAGGTGGTGGCCGGCGCGCACCGCGTCCGCTCCGTCGGTGCGGCCGGGGGCGTGCACGCCGGAGCCGTAGCCGAGGAACGCCGAGCACCACGGCTCGTTCAGCGTGGTCCAGTAGCGCACCCGGTCACCGAGCGCGTCGGCCATCAGGGTGGTGTAGTCGGCGAAGCGGGCCGCGGTGTCCCGGGCCGGCCAACCGCCGGCGTCTTCGAGCGGCTGCGGCAGATCCCAGTGGTAGAGGGTGAGCCAGGGCTCGATGCCGTTGGCCAGCAGCTCGTCCACGAGTCGCCGGTAGAAGTCCAGGCCCTGCGGGTTGGCCGCGCCGACGCCGCCGGGCTGAACCCGGGACCAGGAGACCGAGAAACGGTACGACTTGAGGCCCAGCTCGGCCATCAGCGCGACGTCCTCGCCGAGGCGGTGGTAGTGGTCGCACGCCACGTCGCCGGTGTGCCCAAAGAGGACCCGGCCGTCGGTGTGGCTGAAGGTGTCCCAGATCGACGGGGTGCGGCCGTCCACGGCTGCCGCCCCCTCGATCTGGTATGCCGCCGTCGCGGCCCCCCAGAGGAATCCGGGTGGAAAGGTCAGCCCGGGACGCTCGTCGAGGACGTCGACGGCGGGTGGGCTGGCGGGGTTGCTCACGACTTGACGGCACCTTCCATGATCCCGCCGATGATCTGGCGGCCGAACACGAGAAAGACGATTACCAGGGGGATGGTGCCGATCGCCGTGGCGGCGAACACCTGGGAGTAGTCGGTGTAGTAGGCGTACGACAGGAAGGAGAGCGAGACCTGGAGGGTCGGGTTCTCCGGGGTGAGGATGGCGTACGGCCAGAGGAACGAGTTCCAGGTCTCCATGAAGGTCAGCAGACCGAGCACGCCGGCGGCGGGACGCAGCGCGGGCAGCACGATGCTCCAGTAGATCCGGAACGTGCTGGCTCCGTCGACGCGACCGGCCTCGATCAGCTCGTCGGAGATGGCCTGGCTGGCGTACTGCCGCATCATGAACACGCCGAAGGCGGTGACCAGGAACGGCACGGTGACCGCGTAGAGCGTGTCGTACCACCCCAGGTCCTGCATCATGCCCCAGAGCGGGATGAGGCCCATCTGGGTCGGGATCATCATGGTGACGATGATCGCCAGCAGGAGGGCGTTGCTGCCGCGGAACTTCAGCTTGGCGAACGCGAACCCGGCCAGCGAACCGGTGAGCACCACCGACAGGGTGACCACCGAGGAGACGATGATCGAGTTCATCATGCCGGTGAGGAAGTTGGCGGCGTCGTTGTCGAGCACCCGCCCGAAGTTGTCACCGAACGCGCCGCCCGGGGTCAGCGGCGGCGGCACGTCGTTGATGTTGTCCAGGCTGCGACTGCCGATCACCAGCATGTAGTAGAACGGGTAGATCGACAGCAGCGCCGCCAGGACGAGCGCCAGGTAGGTCAGCGGGCTGGTGCGCCACAGGCGCTGGGAAGCCGAGATCATCGATCTCTCCTCACTTCGCCGAGCGGCGGACGAGTAGGAAGTTGAACAGCGACACCACGATGATGATCATGAAGATCGCCCAGGCGACCGCGGCTCCGTAGCCGGCGGTGTTCAGGTTCACGATGCCCATCTCGTACATGTACATGGCCAGCGTCTGGAACTCCCGCTGGTTGCCGCCGATGATGTTGCCGTTGCCGAAGAGCAGGGGCTCGGTGAAGAGCTGCATGCCGCCGATCGTGGACAGGATGACCACGAAGATGAAGGTCGGCTTGAGCATCGGCAGGGTGATCTGCCAGAACTGTCGCCACGGACCGGCGCCGTCGATCTCCGCGGCCTCGTAGAGATCCTTCGGGATCGCCTGCATGCCAGCGAGCAGGATCAGGGTGTTGTACCCGGTCCACCGCCAGTTGACCATGGAGGAGATGGCAGTCCAGGAACTCCACCGGTGCCCGTCCCAGTCGACCGGGTCGACACCGACGAAGCTGAGCAGCCAGTTGAACAGGCCGAACTCCCGCTGGAACAACATCCCGAAGACGATCGCGACGGCGGCCACCGACACCACGTTCGGCATGAAGATGGCCATCCGGAAGAAGGTCTTGGCGCGCAGGAAGGTCCGGTTGAGCAGGTTCGCCAGGAAGAGGGCGAGCAACAACTGCGGGATGGTCGACAGGGCGAAGATGCCGAACGTGTTGACCAGCGCGTTCCAGAAGTACTCGTCGGACACCAACCGGGTGTAGTTGTCGAAGCCGATGAACGTGTGCTCGCCGATCATGTCCCAGTCGTGCAGCGACATCCAGGCGGTGCGCAGCATCGGGTACAGCCCGAATACACCGAAGATCAGGAAGAACGGGGCGATGTAGAGGTACGGCGAGTACTTGACATCGAGGCGGTTGAGTAATCTTCCCCGTCGACGTTGGCGATCGACGTCGGGAGAAGGCGGTGCTGCTGGCGACGGCCGTGCCGTCGTGGCCGACAGGCTCATGCGAATTTCCTTTTCCGGCGAGGCCCGGGGGCCCTCGCGCAGGGCGCTACGCGGAGGGGACCGGCCGGTGGCGTCCGGGAAGCCCCGAACGCCACCGGCAGGGAATCACTCAGAAGGCACCCTGAGTCTTTGCGTCCTTCGTGAACTGCTCCCAGGCCTTCGCCTTGTCGGCCTGCCCGTTCTCGAACGCCCGCAGAGCCGGCTCGAGCGCGTTCTCCTTCACCGCCTGGTGCTTCGGGCCCAGGTGGGTCGGCTGGATCTTGGCGACGCTCTCGCCGAAGATCTTGCCGGTCGGCGCGTTGCTGAAGTACTCGTTGGTGTAGCTGATGAACGCCTCGTTCTTCAGCGCCTCCAGGTTCGTGGGCAGCGGGCCCTTGAGCTTGAACGCCTCGACCTGGCTCTTCGCGTTGGTCAGGTACTCGGCGAGCTTCGCCGCCTCGTTCGGGTACTTGCTCTGCGCCGGAACCGCGAGCCACGAGCCGCCCCAGTTACCGCCGCCGCCCGGCACGGACGCGACATCCCACTTGCCCTTGTTGGCCGGACCGGAGTTGTCCGACACGATGCCGAGCATCCACGACGGGCAGAAGGTGGCAGCGAAGGTGCCCTGCTTGAAGCCACCCGACCACTCCGGCGACCAGGTGGACGCCTTGGCGGAGATGTCCGCCATCGAGGTGGCGGTGTCCCAGGCGTTCTTCACCGCGGGGCTGGTGTCCGCGATGATGTTGTCTTCCTTGTCGTAGAACAGGTCACCGTTGCCCTGGAAGAGCACACCGTTGGAGACGGCGGTGATCGAGTCGATGAACGCCTTGCCGCCGCTGCCCTGCTTGTACTTCAGACCGGCGTCGTGGAAGCCCTTCCAGTCCGGCCAGAGCGCCGACACCTGGTCACGCTCGGTGGGCAGGCCGGCCGCCTGGAACAGGTCCTTGCGGTAGCAGACGGCGAGGCTGCCGACGTCGGTCGGCAGGCCGATCAGTCGACCGTCCGGCGCCTTGCCCAGCTCCCACTTCCAGGGCAGGTATTCCTTCGAGTGGTCAGCGACCAGCGGAGCGAGGTCGGCCCAGTTACGCGCGTTGGGCTTGAACTCGTTGAGGATGCCCTCTTCCAGGGCGGTGACGTCCGCCGCGCCCTTGCCGGTGGCCAGGTAGCGGACCAGCTTCGGCCGGTACTCACCGAGCTGCGCGGTCTTGCGCAGCTCGACCTTGATGCCGGTGTCCTTCTCGTACTGCTTGACGAGCTCGTCGTAGCCCATCTCGCCGAAGGTGTCGACGACCAGCTTGGCGGGCTTCTCGCCGGCCGCTGGCTTGTCGTCGTCGTTGCCGCAGGCTGCGAGACCGCTGACCGCGGTGATCGCGGCCAGGGCAGCGGCCGCCAGGCGGGTACGCCGCGTGGTGACACTCATTCGCTGACCCCTCTTTCCGGTGGTGAGGCTGATGTGTGTGGTGGGGGGTGCTCATCGCGCCGGGCCGGGGTCCGTGAGTGACACACACCACCTCCGGGAGCGCTCCCATGAGATTGCCGGCGGGTAACGGGAGTGTCAATAGGACGTTGGGAGCGTTCCCAGATCGTTACCGCTGATCACTCTCACCGCACCGACCCCAACCACACCCCCCGCCCCAGCGGGGTGATCAAGAGTTTTCGGTCAGGAAGCGGAGCCCAGCTGACGCAGACCTCTTGATCGACAACGGCTCTGGTCGGGCGCGTCAGGGGGTGGGGTGGGCGGTGGATCAGCAGAAGTGGCGCAGGAGCGTGGTCGCGCGGGACGGTTCGAAGCGGGACGGGTCGAAGGTCGGACCCGCCCAGTCCCGCAGCATCGCGTGGCGGGAGCTGACGAGGTCGGCCGTGTCGCTCTCGTCGTCCACGGCTTCCAGGAGCGCCTGGTAGCCCAACGACCCGCCGACACCTTCCGGCGGGCAGGCCCGCTCCCCGGCCAGGCAGACCGGGTACCGCTCGTCGGGGTCGGCGGTCACCGCGTCCTCCACGACCAGGTCGTGCTCCCACCAGTCGCCGAAGTCGTACGTGTAGGAGAACCGGCTGCCCTTGCCGAGCACCGCGTCGAGCCGCACGTCCAGCTCGTCGTGCAACCCCAACTCCCCGTCCGCGTCCGGCTCGCCGTACTGCACCGCGTCGATCTCGAACGAGTGCAGGTGGCAGTCCCGCCAACCCATCGCGTGCTGCACCACCCGATGCAGCCGATCCAGCGTGTAGCCGGCCGGCACGAGCACCCGGCGCCACACCGGCGGGCGGGTCCCGGCGAGGGACATCTTCAGCTGGAAGATCTGACGCGCCATGGCTGTCCTGTCCTCCCGCGGCTTAGGCTGCGAGCATGATCTGCCGAGCGTGCCGGGCCCGGCGACACGACGACTGCCCGGGCCGGAACTGGTGCGACTGCCAGCACCGTACCGCCGAACCCACCCCTCCGGTCACCGGTCCGGCCGGCGAATGACCGTCGGAATTCCGATCCGACGGCTCTGGCCCGAGCCGTCGACGCAGCCGCTCGACGACTCCGCGCTGATTGCCCTTTACGGCCGCGCCGACGAGCCCCGACTGCGGGTGAACTTCGTGGCCAGCCTGGACGGCGCGGTCACCGTGGACGGCTACTCGGCCGGGCTCTCCGGCGAGCCGGACAAGCGGGTGTTCGGGCTGCTGCGGATGGTCTGCGACGCGCTCGTGGTGGCCGCCGGCACGCTGCGCCACGAGGGATACCGCGCGGTCCGACTCGACGAGCGCCGCCGCGCCTGGCGTCGCGACCACGGGCTGGCCGACTACCCCACGCTCGTGGTCGTCTCCGGCTCGTTGGACCTGGACCCGGCGCAGGCAGCCTTCGCCGACGCACCGACCCGACCGATCGTGCTCACCCATGACGACGCCGCGCCACCACCCGGCCTCACCGACGTCGCCGACCTGCTGCGCTGCGGCGCCGAGCGGGTCGACCTGGCCGCCGGTCTCGCCGAGCTGCACCGCCGCGGGCTCACCCAACTGCTCTGCGAGGGCGGTCCGCACCTGTTCGGCACGCTCACCGCCGCCGACCTGGTGGACGAGCTGTGCCTCACCGTCTCGCCGCTGCTGGCCGGGCCCGGCCCCGGCCGGATCACCGCCGGCGACACCGCACCGCCCCGGCACCTGCCACTGCGCCACGTGCTCACCTCCGACGACGGCGTCCTGATGCTCCGCCACGCCCGCCCGTGAGACCTCAGTCGGTGAGCACCGCCCCGGGAGCCCACGGAATCCGGTAGCGCTGGCCGTCGGTGGTGCTCGCCCAGACCTGCACCTCGTCGTACGGCTCGGCGGCGACCACCTCGGCCACCGCGCCGCGCGGTGCCGCGCCGAGGGGATGCGACACGCCGTCGGCGACGACCTCGACGGTACGCCCCTGCGGAGCCTGGACCAGGACGTAGAGCCGACCGCCGGAGCGCCGGGCCACGGCCACGCCCAGCCCGCTGCCGGTGGATCGGACGGCCGCGCAGACCGCGTCACCATCGACGCAGGCCAGGTCGTACGAGAGGTAGTCGAGCAACCGGCGCGGACCGCCCCCGTCCGAGGTGATCAGCACCTCGGCCGCGTGTCCCCCAGCGGGCCGCTCCTCGGCGCGTGGTTCGCGCCGGATCAGCACCAGCGTCTCCGTCCCCATCCGGCCGACGGCGACGACCTGCGCCTGCGTCACCGGTCGACCGTCGGCACCGACGATCCCGGCCGGGACGTCGGCAACCGCGCTCGACGCGGCACCCCCGCCCTCGCTGCCGCCACCGGCCGGCCCCAGTTGCGGGAGCAGCAGTGCCCCGGCGGCGACCACCGCGGCCACAGTGCCGCCCGAGAGCAGCAGACGCCGACGGCGACGCGCCCGGCTTCTCGTGACGACCCGTTGGGCGAGACCGGGCGGCAGCTCCACTGTCGCGACGGCGTGATCGAGCAGGGCGGCCACCTCGTTGTCACGCATGGTTCTCCTCCGCGAGGTCGAGGTCGAGTGCGGGAACACCGGCCGCTTCCAGTCGGGCCCGCAGGCGGCGCAGACCACGCGAAGCCTGGCTCTTCACCGAGCCCACCGAACATTCCAGTTCGGCGGCAGCCTCGGCCTCGGAGAAACCGAGCCAGTACCGGACCACCACCACCGCCCGCATCCGCGGTGGGAGCTCCCGCAGCGCCGTCAGCAGCAACTCGCGGTCGTCGACCCGGGTCATCTCATCCTGTTGCGGCACCGCCTCCGGAAGACCGGCGACCCGACGTCGGTTCCACGGCGAGCGCCACCGGCTGACCAACCGGTTGGTCATGGCGCGACGCAGGTAGGCCTCCGGCTGCCGTTGCCGGACCACGTGCCAGCGCGGGTACGCCTGCTCCAGCACCTCCTGCAGCAGGTCCTCGGCGTCCGCCCGCTGCCCGGTGATCAGTACGGCGAAACGGAGCAGTCGCGGGCCGCTCGTCGCGACGAAGGCGCCGAAGTCGTCATTCATACGTGCTCCATGCCTAGGTAACGCGGCCGGCGCCCCGGGAGTTGAGTCCGGACCTGGTGCGGTGCACGCCGACACGACTCCCGCCCACCTCTTGCGCTCGGTCGAACACCCAGCGTCATGAGTGTGACGGCGCATGGTGTCGTCCGCCGCGTCGCGTGGCGACCTGTCGTACTCCTCGGGCAGGATGCACTGCATGCGCGCCGACCGTGATGCCCGACCGACCCGAGCCGCCCGATGACCGACGCCGAGCTCGACAGCCCGGGCGGGGTGGTCGGCCGCGTGCTGGGCACCGCCGACGCCACCCCGTTGCAGTTCTGGACGGCCGTCGCCCCGGGCAGTTACCTCCAGCTCGACGACGTGGTGGTCACCCGGCGCGAGCTGCCGGACCGGGAGCCGGTGACGATCGCCGGAGTGGTCACCCAGGTCCGCGCCCGGCACGAGGGCGCCCAGTTCGAGTCCGACGTGTTCGCCATCGCCGACGGCACGCTGCCCGCGCAGGTGCAGGAGGCGGCCGAGGTGACCACCACCCGGGTCGATCCGGAGCTGTACGTGCCGCCGACCCCGGGCGCTGTGGTGCACCGGGCCGAGGGCGACGCCCGGGCCCGCGCGCTGCACTTCGACCGGATGGAGCGGCGCATCCCGATGGGGATGGGTCGGGACGGGGTTCCGGTCTATCTCAACGCCGACTTCCTCGACGGCAGCCGGGGCGCGCACGTCTCGATCTCCGGCATCTCCGGGGTGGCCACCAAGACCAGCTTCGCCACCTTCCTGCTCTACTCGGTGTTCCGCTCGGGCGTGCTGGGCGGCGACGCGGTCAACGCCAAGGCGCTGATCTTCAACGTCAAGGGCGAGGATCTGCTCTTCCTGGACCACCCGAACACCCGCCTCGACGAGCCCACCCGCGCCGCGTACGCGAAGCTCGGGTTGAGCGCTGGCGCCTTCCCCGACGTGCGGGTGTACGCCCCGCCCCGGGTCGGTGACTCGGCCGGCACGCCGGATGTGAGCAGCCGGCTCACCGGGGTCGACGCGTTCTACTGGACGTTGAGCGAGTTCTGCACCGACCGCCTGCTGCCGTACGTCTTCGCCGACGCCGACGACGAGCGCCAGCAGTACACGATGGTGGTCCACTCGGTGGCCGCGCACCTGGCCCGCTACGCCCAGCCCGCCGACGGCGGAGTGAGCATCGACGGGGTCCGGCTCGGCTCCTACGGCGATCTGGTCGACCACATCGTCGATCAGCTCAACGACGACGAGACCCGCTCCGACTGGGCGGGCAGCGCTGTGGGGCTGGGCACCGTCAACGCGTTCGCCCGGCGGTTGATCGGCAGCAAGAAGGACCTGGCCCGGCTGATCCGTGGCGACCTCGCCACCCGCCGCCCCCACTCCATCAACACGAGCGAGTCGGCCCAGGTGACAGTGGTCGACCTGCACAACCTTCCCGACCGCGCGCAGCGGTTCGTGGTCGGTGTGACGCTCAAGAGCGAGTTCGAGCGCAAGGAGAAGTCCGGCACCGCCAAGCCGCTGCTCTTCGTCGTCCTCGACGAGCTCAACAAGTACGCCCCCCGGGAGGGCTCCTCGCCGATCAAGGAGGTCCTGCTGGACATCGCCGAGCGGGGCCGTTCGCTCGGGGTGATCCTGATCGGCGCGCAGCAGACGGCGAGTGAGGTGGAGCGGCGGATCGTCACGAACTCGGCGATCCGGGTGGTCGGCCGGCTCGACCCGGCCGAGGCGTCCCGCCCGGAGTACGGCTTCCTGCCGCCCGCGCAGCGCCAGCGGGCGTTGCTCGCCAAGCCGGGCACCATGTTCGTCAACCAGCCGGACATTCCGGTGCCGCTCTGCCTGGAGTTCCCGTTCCCGGCCTGGGCCACCCGGGTCTCCGAGGCGGGCCGGGCACCATCGGAGACGCTGCGCTCGATCACCCAGTCCGCCGACCCGTTCGCCGTGGTGGGCTCCGGCGGCGGCACCGACGACGACATCCCGTTCTAGCTAGGGCCGGCACAGGTGAGCGCGAGGAGTGAGCTTGCGAGCCCCGCAGCCGCGCACGGAAGGCAAGCACAGCCATGAAGATCCTGCACACCTCCGACTGGCACGTGGGAAAGGTGCTCAAGGGGCAGTCCCGGGCCGACGAGCACAAGGCAGTGCTGGCCGGGGTGATCGAGATCGCCCGTGCGGAACAGCCGGATCTGGTGATCGTCGCCGGTGACCTCTATGACACCGCCGCGCCCAGCTCGGAGGCGACCCGACTGGTCACCAGGGCGTTGACGGCGTTGCGGCGTACCGGCGCGGACGTGGTGGCGATCGGCGGCAACCACGACAACGGCCCGGCGCTGGACGCGTTGCGTCCGTGGGCCGACGCCGCCGGCATCACACTGCGCGGCGGGGTGCGGGAAAACCCGGACGAGCACGTCATCGACGGCACCACCGCCGGTGGCGAGCGGTGGCGGCTGGCCGCGTTGCCGTTCCTGTCCCAGCGGTACGCGGTGCGCGCGTTGGAGATGTACGAGCTGACCGCCGCGGAGACCAACCAGACGTACGCCGACCACCTGGGCCGGGTGCTGGGGCGGCTCACCGAGGGTTTCACCGAACCGGACCGGGTGCACCTGGTCACCGCGCATCTGACGGTGACCGGTGCGGCCACCGGTGGTGGCGAACGCGACGCGCACACCGTGTTGGGCTACGCGGTTCCGGCCACGGTGTTCCCGGCCACCGCGCACTACGTGGCGCTGGGCCACCTGCACCGCGCGCAGCGGGTCATCGGCCCCTGCCCGGTGCGCTACAGCGGCAGTCCGCTCGCCGTCGACTTCGGTGAGCAGGAGAACGTCCCCTCGGTGACGATCGTCGAGGTGACGGCCAGCACCGCCGCCCGGGTGCGGGAGGTGCCGGTGACGGCGGCCAGCGCGCTGCGGACGGTGCGGGGCACCCTGGAGCAGCTCGCCGAGATCGAGGCACCGGACGCGTGGCTGCGGGTGTACGTGCGGGAGCAACCCCGCGCCGGCCTGCGCGAGGAGATCCAGGAGCTGCTCCCCCGGGCCCTGGAGATCCGGATCGACCCGGAGCTGTTGGCCGCGCCGGGCAGCGGCGCGCGCATCGCGCAGCGGTCGGGGCGTTCGCCCCGGGAGTTGTTCGCCGACTACCTGGACAGCCGGGGTCACGCCGACGAGGGTGTCCAGGAGCTCTTCGACGAGCTTTTCGAGGAGGTCGAGCACTGATGCGTCCGATGCGGTTGGACATGGCCGGCTTCACGGTCTTCCGGGACGAGACCACTGTCGACTTCACCGACGCCGACTTCTTCGCGCTGATCGGTCCCACCGGTTCGGGCAAGTCGACAGTGCTGGACGCGATCTGCTTCGTCCTCTACGGCATGGTGCCCCGCTGGGGTGGCGCCCGGGGGTTGGCGAACGCGCTCGCGCCGTCGGCGACCGAGGCGCGGGTGCGGTTGGTCTTCGAGTCCGGCGGCGCCCGTTACGTGGCGACCCGGGTGGTCCGCCGGGACGGCCGGGGCAACGTGAAGACCGCGAACGCCGGGTTGCAGCTGATGCCGGCCGGTTTTGACGTGACCAAACTGGACACCGGTCTGAGCCCGGACGACCTCGGCGAGGTGGTGGCCGGCACCCCCGCCGAGATGGAGCAGGCGGTGCTGGAGGCGGTCGGGCTGCCGTACGAGCAGTTCACCAGCTGTGTGGTGCTGCCACAGGGGCAGTTCGCCGACTTCCTGCACGCCAAGCCGGCGACCCGGCAACAGATCCTGGTCAACCTGCTGGGCCTCGGCGTCTACGAGGACGTGCAGAAGAAGGCGACGGCGCGCGCCGCGCAGGCGGAGGCCCGGCTGGAGGCGGTCGACCAGGTGCTTGCCGGGTTGACCGGTGTGGACGACGAGGCGTTGGCCGAGGCCGACGCCCGGGTCGACCGGATGGCCGAGCTGGCGGCGGCGGTGGCCGAGGCGGTGCCGGAGCTGGCGGCGGCCCGGGTCACCGCACGGGAGGCCGCGGCGGCGTTGACAGCGCTGGACGACGAGCTGACAGTGCTGACCGGGGTGCGCGCGCCGGGTGGGGTGACCGCTGTCGCTCGCGCGGTCGCCGCGGCGCGGGCCGACGCCGAGGCGGCGGCGGCCGGGGTGTCGCTGGCCGAGGAGCGGGAGGACAAGCTGCGCGGCGAGCTGGCCGCCGCCGGTGACGAGAGCGCGCTGCGACTTCAACTGCGGGCGTACGACGATCGGGATCGGCTGTCCGGCGAGGCCGAGACGGTCCGGGCGACGGTGCGCGCGGCGAATGACGAGCACGCCGCCGCGGTGGCGGCGCTGGCCGCCGCACGGGTGGTCGCCGAGCGGGCCGACGCCGAGCTGGAGGCGGCCTTCCGGGCGCACGAGGAGGCGAAGGCCACCGATCTGGCGGTGAGCCTGCGGGTGCACCTGCATGCCGGTGCGGCGTGCCCGGTGTGCGAGCAGCCGGTGGCCGAGGTGCCGGCGGTGCCGGCCGATTCGGCGGTGGCCGCCGCGACGGCGGCGGGCAAGGCGGCGCGGGCCGCTTCCAAGGCCGCGCAGGCGACGGTGCAGGAGCGGGACACGGCGGCGCGGGAACTGGAGCGGCTGCTGGTGCAGGCGCGAGCGCGCCAGGAGCAGATGGAGGCCCGGCTGGCCGAGCTGGACGGGCAGCTCTCCGGCGCGGCCGAGCCGGCCGTGCTGCGCCGGGAGTTGGCCGAGCATGCCCGGTTGCGGCGCGCGCTGGAGGAGGCGGCGACAGCGGTCCGGGCTGGCCGTGAGGCCGCTCGGCAGGCCCGGGCCGGGGTGGACGCCGCCGAGGAGCGGCTGCGGGCGGCGTGGCGGGCCTTCGACACCGCCCGTGACGGTTTGGCCCGGTTCGGCCCTCCGGCGACCGACCGGGACGACGTGGCCGCCGCGTGGGCGGCGCTGACCGGGTGGGCGACCACCGAGGCGGACCTGCGGCGCGCCGAGCGGGCCGGTCGGGCCGACGCCGTGGCGGAGGCCGTGGCGGTGGCCGACGGGGTGCAGCGGGGCATCGCTGGCATCTTCGCCGCCGCCGACGTGCCGGTCGGGGACGACCCGGTGCACGCGGCGACGGTGGCGGTGGAGCGGGCCGACGCCGACCGGCGGCGGCTGCACGAGCGTCGCGAGCAGGCCGGTACGTTGCGCGAGCAGCGGGCGGGCCACGAGCGGGAGGCGCAGGTGGCGCGCGCGCTCGCCGGGCACCTGCGGGCCAACAACTTCGAGCGGTGGTTGCTGGCCGAGGCGTTGGACCTGCTCGTCGACGGGGCGTCGGGGATCCTGCGGGAGCTTTCCTCCGGTCAGTACGAGCTGGTGCACGACAAGGGCGAGTTCGTGGTGGTCGACCACCACGACGCGGGGTTGCGCCGGGGCGTGCGCACCCTCTCCGGCGGTGAGACGTTCCAGGCGTCGCTGGCGTTGGCGTTGGCGCTCTCCGAGCAGTTGGCCGGCATGTCGACAACGGCGGCGAGCCTGGAGTCGATCGTCCTGGACGAGGGTTTCGGCACGCTCGACGCCGCCACCCTGGACACTGTGGCGGCGACCCTGGAAAATCTGGCGGCCCGGGGCGATCGGATGGTCGGTGTGGTCACCCACGTGCCGGCGCTGGCCGAGCGGATCCCGGTCCGGTTCGAGGTGCGCAAGGACGCGCGCTCGTCGCGCATCGAACGGACCGGCCGGTGAGCGCGAGGAGTGCGGCGCACGGGAGCAGCGCAGTCGCTGACGAGGGGCCGGCCCGGTGAGCGACGCCGCGTTCTTCGTGGATTCGTGGGATCCGGCGTACGGGGCGTCGTTCGAGGCCTCGACCGCCGGGCCGGCCGCGCCGAGCAGCGCCCAGGTCGACGCGGACGTCGAGTTGCCCGCCGTGGACTGGCGGGCGATCGGGGTACGCCCCGGGGTGCGGGCGCCGGACGTGGTGTTGCTCGTCGACGGGGTTCGGCGCATCGACGCCAGCATCTGGACGGCGGAGACCGACGGCCTGTCGTTCCCGGGGTTGGCCGCCTCGTACGCGGCCGGGGTGGTCCGGTGTGACCTGGGGCGGGGTGCGGCGCAGTTGGCGGGCACCCGGGTTGGTCGGGGCCTGTTCACAGCGAGCCCGTCGGCGCAGGACGTGGTGGCGGGCGCGATCCGTTACCCGGTGCACCGGGTGGGTGGCACCGGTGAGCTGGCGAAGTTGCCGGCCGCCGTGCAGGGTCCGCTGACCGCGTTGGAGGTGGCGGTGTCCGACGCCGCCCGGGTCGACGGTGACCTGTTGGTGGTGGACGGCCCGCTGCGCAGTCGTCGGCAGTTGCCGCGCACCCTGGGCTACATCAAGACGCAGCACAGTCAGTACCTGGACGCCCGGCTGACCGCTGTGGTGACGGGTATGGCATCGGGTGAGCGTTCCCCGGTGTTCCGGCTCGGCACCGCCTGGGGCGGTTGGTCGTGGTATTTGCGGCTGCCGGTGGCGACCGGCGCGCCGTGGGCGGGCATCGTTCGGGTGGAGTGCTCCGCCGACCTGCCCGTCGAGGCGGCGATCGAGCTGGCCGATCTGTCGCTGGTGACCCTGCCGCGCTTCGCCTCCACCCCGTACAAGGATCCGCGGGCCCCGCAGAACCTGATCCCGATCGCCGGCCTGGAGCGCCGACTGCGGGCCCTGCTCGGCGATTCCCGGCTGCTGCACCGTGCGTTGACCGCTGCGGCCCGCGCCGCCCGATGAGCGCGGACACTGGTTCCGATGGGGCGTAAACGGGCGGGTGACCGTGTGGTCGAGCAGGTGGACACCGGGCTGGCGGAGTTGGTGCCGGATCCGGACCGGGCCGGCTCGTGGACGCTGCTGCTGGACGGCGCGCCGCAGTCGCACGTCGACCTGACCGACCCCACCCACCTCGAGTTCGAGTACGTGCGACGGTTGGCTGCCGCGGTGGATCTGCTCGCGCCGGCCGGTGAGCCGCTGCGGGTGCTGCATCTTGGTGGCGGCGCACTGACCCTGCCCCGGTACGTCTCCGCGACCCGACCCCTGTCGACCCAGCGGGTGTCCGAGGTGGACGGTGCGCTGGTTGAGCTGGTCCGTCGGGCGTTGCCGTGGCCGTCGGACGCCCGGTTGCGGGTCCGGGTGGAGGACGCCAGGGCGGTGCTCGCGTCCACCCGGGAGGCCAGCTACGACGTGGTGGTCGCCGACGTGTTCGCCGGTGCGCGTACGCCGGCCCACCTCACGTCGGTGGAGTACGTCGTCGAGGTGGCCCGGGTGCTCCGCCCCGCCGGTTGGTACCTGGCGAACCTGGCCGACGGCCCGCCGTTGCGGCACGCCCGTGGGCAGGTCGCCACGGTCCGTTCGGTGCTGCCGCAGGCCTGTCTGGTCGGGGACGCGGCGGTGCTGCGTGGGCGGCGGTACGGCAACCTGGTGCTGGTCGCCGGGCGGTCCACACCGCCGGTGCCGGAGCTGACCAGACGCGCCGCCGGCGACTGGTTCCCCGGGAGGGTGGTCGCCGGCGACGACCTGGACCGCTTCGTCGGTGGCGCGCCGGTGGTTCGGGACGCGGACGCCACCGGCTCCGATCCGCCACCGCCGGGGCTGTTCTCGGTACGCCGCTGACCGTCCACCCGACAGCGGCGGGGAAGTTTTTTCGTCGTTTGTTGATCCGCTGGGGCAGGTGCTGCGTACCACCGGGCGACCCACCTCGTGGGCTGGCGTTGGTCACGGACATCCCGGAGGTCTGCATGCACGCGGTGGCGGCCGGTTGGCATGGCGACGCGGTACGCGCTGACTGGTTGTCGGCGCGACCCTCGTCACGGTCGACCTCGTCTGCCCGAGGGGTCGACGCACGGGCGTCGACTCGCCAGAATGGTCCGGTGACGCCGCGACCGGCGCCCGGACGCCATCAGGCGACGACAACCGAGGCCAGCCACTCCGACCAGTTGATCCGTCAGCTCTACGCCGAGCACGCCGGCCCGTTGCTGATGTTCGTCATGCGCCTCACCGGGGGGGACCGGCAGCGCGCGGAGGACATCGTCCAGGAGACGCTGCTGCGGGCCTGGCGCAACGCACACCGGCTGGGCACGCAGGGGCAGGGCTCGTTGCGGCCGTGGTTGGTCACTGTGGCCCGCCGCATCGCCATCGACGAGCACCGCAGCCAGGAGGCCCGGCCGCCGGAGACGTACGACCGGGACCTCACCGCGTTCGCCGAGGCGGACAGCACCGACCGGGTGCTGCGCACGATGACGGTGGCGGACGCGCTGCGTACGCTCAGTCAGTCGCACCGGGAGATTCTGATCTCGACGTACTTCCGGGGGCGGACGGTGCCGGAGGCAGCCGAGGAGTTGGGCCTGCCGCTCGGCACCGCCAAGTCGAGGGTCTACTACGCGCTGCGCGCGCTGCGCACGGCTCTGCAGGAGCGGGGGGTGACAGAATGAGCCGGCCGGACCACATGGACGTCGCGGCGTACGCGCTCGGTGTGCTCGACGAGCAGGACACGGAGCGGTTCGAGGAACATCTCGCCACCTGCTGGGCGTGCGCGGCCGAGTTGGAGACGATGGTGCCGGTCGTCGGGCTGCTCTCCGACATCGACGGCGAGACGATGATGGCGCTGGAACAGACGGCGACCGACCCGGCCCTGCTGGACCGGACGCTCGGCGCGGTCCGGGCCGACCGGCGACGTAGCCGGTTTCGCCACCTGCTCGCGACGGCCGCCGCGGTGGTGGTCTTCGGCGGTCTGACCGGGTACGGCTTCGTCAGCGTGACCGGCAACGAGCAACCACCGGGGGTGCTCGCCGAGTCGACGCCGAGCGCGCCCAACGACCCTCCGACGAGCGCGCCGACGGCCGCGCCGAGCGGCCCGGGTGTGGGCGGCACCGAGGTGGAGGGCGACCAGGTCGAGGCGACCGACCCGACCACCGGTGTGCAGACCACCATGTTCCTGGTGACCAAGGACTACGGCACCCGGATCAATTTCAGCCTGCGGAAGCTACCCGGCCCACGCGTCTGCCGACTGGTGGTCGTACGCAAGAACGCCACCACCGAGGTCATCTCGACCTGGTCGGTGCCGGAGGGCGGCTATGGCACCAACACCCGGCCGCAGGGTCTCGAACTGAGCGCCTCGACGTCTGCTCTGCCGAAGGACATCAAGCAGCTCCAGGTGCAGTCGGTGGATGCCAACGGCGTGGCGAGTCCGCTGGTCACCGTACCCATGTAAGCGCGCCTACCGCATCGGCGCCGGTCATTGTCACAATGGCCGGCGCCGATCTGTCGTTACGTAAAGATCCCCTCGCGGGTGCGTACGCATGGCAGCCGGAAAAGGTTCAATCGATTTAAGTGAAATTGACCACTGTTACTACTTCAACCTTGACAGCCCAACCGCCGTACCTATGGGTGAACTGTCAAGAATGAGGAGGGCACGTGGCACAGATGAAGCGGACCGTCATCGTCGCGAGCGCGATGGTCGCACTAACGGCCTGCGCTCCCGCGGGTTACGACGGGGCGAACTCGAGCGCGGCTGAGCCGGTCGCCGTCGCCGCGGCCGAGCCCACTGCGACGGTTGAACCTGAGGCCTCGGCTTCCGCGGAGGCGCCCGCCGCCGACGCCCCGCCCGCGGACGTCGACCTGACCGAGAAGTTGGTCGGTAAGAGCGTCGCCCGGATGGGCAAGGTGGTCACCGACCAGGACGGCTGGATCCTGTACCGCTTCGATAAGGACACCGCCGACCCGCCGTCGTCGAACTGCGTCGACAAGTGCGCCGAGGTGTGGCCCCCGGCACTGACCGACGGCAACCCGGAGCTCACCGGCGTCTCGGACGACAAGGTCAGCAGCGTGACCCGGCAGGACGGCACCCGTCAGCTCACCGTCGGCGGCTGGCCGGTCTACCGCTACATCGGTGACAAGAAGCCCGGCCAGTGGAAGGGCCAGGCTGTCGGTGGCACCTGGTTCGTGGTCCAGCCGGACGGCAAGAAGAACCTGAGCTGCCTGCCCAAGGGCACGCCGAAGGCGGTCGCACCGCCGGCGGACAGCGGCTCGAACGACGCTGGCGGCTCGGGCTACTCGTACTGAGCCTGGTCGCCCACGAGGGCACGGTGGTCGGTCGTCGCCGGGGAGGGCGCGACCGGCCACCGCCGTGTCCGGGGTGGGTCAGGCCCGTTCCCACGGGCTCGGCACCGGAAAGTACGTCTCCAGGAACGGGATGAGCAGCGCCAACTGCGCCTCTAGGTCCTCCTCGACGGAGAACGCGTCGTTCAGGCAGAACACCTGCCGATCCCGACGGGCGAGCAGGTGCGCCAACCGGGCGGGCGTGTCCGGATGGGACAGCTCGGCGATGGTGTACCGCAGGTTTCCCGGTGCCGCGCGACCGGTGTGGAACGCGTAGTAGTGGTGCAGCGACGAGGCGACCGACAGGTCGTCCATGCTGCGGAACTGACTCGCCGCGGTCCGCTGGTACTGCTGCGGGAACGTCTGCTCGATCTCCTGGAGCACGCTTCGCCGCAGCGCGTGCGGCATGTGCTTCATCTTCTGGGTCAGCACTGTGCCGAACCGCTCCGCGATCAACGCCCGGTTGTTCTTCCCGGCCGCCGACGACGGAATGTCCCCGGCGGCGGGTGGGCCCGGCGGCACCAGCGCCGGCGACGGAAAGAACCGGGAGATGCCGTTGGCCAGGAAGAAATCCTGGGGCAGCACCTCGGTGCCGAGGAAGACGTCGTCGTTGAAGTACAGGAAGTGCTCGGAGAGCCCGTCGATGTGGTGCAGCTGACTCTCGATGGCGTGCGAGTTGTACGTCGGCAGCACCGTCGGATCGGTGAAGATCTCCCGATGGCTGACCACCCGCAGCCCGCTGGCGGACGGGTCCAACCAGGGCGGCACCTGGTCGTCGGTCACCACGTAGACATGGCGCACCCAGGGCGCGAACAGGTGCAGCGATCGGAGCGAGTAGCGCAACTCGTCGCGGCTGAGGAAGCGGGCCGCGCTCGCCGCCTCCGCGTGGTACGGCACCCCGGCCACCTCTGCCCGTCGGCGCAGCCAGGCCGGGTCGGTGCCGTCGACCCAGGTGTAGACCACGTCGACCGGGAACGGCACGTCGTCGGGGCGCGGTGCGG
This sequence comes from Micromonospora sp. NPDC005205, assembly GCF_040608275.1. Lineage (NCBI taxonomy): Bacteria > Bacillati > Actinomycetota > Actinomycetes > Micromonosporales > Micromonosporaceae > Micromonospora > Micromonospora sp. NPDC005205. Next base: position 75,892 of record NZ_JBEXHV010000020.1, on the reverse strand, counting down.
CGAACTCCGGACGCGTCCAGGCGGTCGCGGGTGCGGCGGCGGGTGCCAGGCCGGTGAACCGCGACTCCGGTACGAGGACCAGCGGCGCCGCCACGGTCACCTGTTCGGCGACGGCGTTGGGCCGCGGGGCGACGAGGGTGTCACCCTCCCGGGCCCAGAACTCGACGTCGCACCCGTACGCCTGCCCCAGCACCAGCCGCCGCTGGGGGTCGGTCCAGTACCAGGTCAGCCGCAACACCGCGGCGTCGGCCAGGCGGTCCCAGGTCTTCGGTTCGAAGCCGGCCGCCGGCTGCCCGGTGTCGTTCGGCTCGCCGACGTAGCCGGGGACCCGACCGCATGCGGCGGCGAGTGCGGCGTACGCCCGCGTGCGGTGCGCGGCGTCGACGGCGACCACCGACGAGCGGTGGGTTTCGCCGCGTACCCGGAAGTGGGGTACGCCGGCCTCGTCGAGCGCCGCCGTCACCGCGGTGAGGTTGTCCAGTCGTGCCATCAGGGGGGTGACCGCCCCGATCCGGGCCACCCTGGGTCCCCGGTCGGCGGTGACGACAACCCGGTCCGCGCCGGCCAGCAACTCCGGCTGGCGGCGGGCCAGCCGTTCGCCCCGGCGCTCGGAGAGGTGCCCGTCCCGCGCGGCCCGGGCGACCCACTGCTTCAGCTGGTGCCGGGCCCGGGGGCTCACCTTCGTCGCGATGGCCCGCCGGGTCTGCGGGCTCAGCACCCGGCGGTACACCTCCACGAACCCGGTGGGTTCGGCCAGCGCCCGGACTGGCTCCCCCGGTGGGGGCTTCGACTCGGTCACCGCGCGTTTCTCCTCGTGTCCGTGCTCATGGGCGATCGATGACGACGATCGAAAGCTCGCTGTCGCGGGTGTAGTAGGGGCGGACGCGCAGCAGTGGAGCCGGGTCCTCCTCGACGAGATCGAGCCCCGGATCGTCTACCAGGTAGATCTCCGGGTAGTTGTAGACGAGTTTCTTGTCGACGATGTCGTCGACGAGCAGACCCAACCGGACCTCACGGTCCGTGCCGGCCTGCCGCAGCCACAGATCCCAGTCCTCGTATCGGCCCAGTCGATGTGCGGCCAACTCGTCCACCGCGACGTCGATACGCAGGTGACCGCCGCGGATCCGTACCACCGGCACGGACACCGCGCCCTCGTGGTGACCCCGTCGGTGGAGCACGGCCTGCTCGGGAGTGCCCGACCCGCACCAGACGGCCTCGATCGACACCCGCTCGCCGCTGAGCGCGATCCGCCGCACCTCGGCGTGCTCTGCCCGGACCCAGCTGCGCACCGCCAGAAAGCCGTCCGCCGTGCGATATGGCAGGTGCGAACGGACCGCGTACGCACCGGCCGGGTCATCCGGCGGTCGGTGACCGCCGGCGAGTACCCGCGTGTCGATCCGGGCCGGGCACAGTCGCAGGCGCGTCCCCGTCACTGGCTGCAGGTACGCGTTCCAACGGCCCTCCGGCAACGCGTCGGCGGGCAGCACCGCCACCTGGCGCACCCCGTCGTCCTGCGGTTCCAGTGGCACCCGTACCTTGTGCCCGTTGTCCCGGTCGCGCAGCAACAGGTGCGCGCCCGCAGCGAGGTCCGGTGCATCGATACTCAGGCTGAGGCCGTGGTCCGGCAGCACCTGACAGTCCACTTTCGGCCCAGCGGCCGGTGCGGCGGCCCGCCGCCGAATCGCCTTCTGCAAACGGGCGGAAGTGGCCCGGGCCTGTCGAATGCGGGAGAGGCGCACCAAGGCGCCCATGCTCGCCCGACGGACCAGGTCACTACCCGCGATCCCGCGAAGGACCGGGTCGCCCAACAGCCGGACCAGGTCGGGTTCCCGAACCACCTCGCCGCCGCGAGCCAGCATCGAACGACCAGTTCGCGGCCCCTTGCCCGACCGGGTGGCCCGCGCGGGCCGCCCGAGCGCCGGGCCTCGCTCGACCAGCACGGCGGCACACTGCCGGGCGAAGGATTCGGCGAGCGTGTCCGGGTCGAACCGCGCCGCGTTCACCAACGCCTGCTGGGCCAGTCGGGCCCGGAGATCGCCGTCGTGCATCAGGGTCCGCAACGCCGAGGCGTACGCGTCGATGTCGTCCATCGGGACCAGCAGACCGTCGACCCCGTGCTGGATGATCTCGCGGGGTCCGACCGGGCAGTCGGTGCTGACGACCGGCAGGCCGAGCCGCATCGCCTCCACGATGGTCATGCCGAACGATTCCCGCTCCGACGAGACCGCCGCGATCGAGCCCTTGACCCACTCGGTGGACATGTCCTCGCGCCGGCCCATCAGTTGGACCTGGTCGGACATTCCCAACTCGCGGACCTGTGCGACCAGCGCGGGGCGTTGCGGACCGTCTCCGTAGATCCGCAGTTTCCAGTCCGGATAGTCGCCAGCTACCTGCGCGAAGGCGGCGATGAGTCGGTCGTAGCGCTTGATCGGGTCGAGCCGCCCCGCACTGACGACGATCCGGTTGGTCCCGTCGGCTGGCGGCACGGTGGGCTGGGGAACGCTGTTCGGCAGTGCCACGACACGGGTGTGTGGCACCGGATTGCCCGTTCGGAAGGCGGCGGCGTCGGCCTCGGTCACCGTGAAGGCCAGGTCGATCCGGTCGTACGAGACCCGGATCTCCTCCTTCAGCACGTCGTCGATCAGATCCTGCGTCATGTGCTCCTGCGCCACACGGACCGCGTGTTCGGGGCCGTGCCGCGCCACGATCATGTTGAGGCCCGGCCGGGTACCCACGAGCACGTCGGCCCCGGACGAACGCAGGTAGTCGATCATCCGCTCGTCGGTCAGCCGGCTGTACTGGGTGTGGAACTCCTCGTTCTTCGGCACCAGCAGGGACGGCTCCCGGAGCCGGGGATCGGCCCGGTCGGGACGGCGCGGTCGGGTGTCGACGAGCGGCACGAGCGCGATCCGGTCGTCGATGGCGAACATCGGCTCGTCGGTGCGGCGGAACACGGAGACGATCTCCACGTCGTGCCCCCGGCCCAGCAGTGCGGTGGCCAGGTTCAGCACGGCCCGGTTGGTGCCACCCACGCCGTACATGTTGTGGATCAGGAAGGCGAACTTCACCCGGCGGTCCTCAGCTCGTAGGGGCTCGGGACCGGGAAGTACGCCTCCATGAACGGCTCGAGGATGGTCATCTGGTGTTGCAGTTGGGCGAACGTCGAGTAGGCGTCGTTGATGCAGAAGGTGTCCCAGTCCCGCCGTGCCTCCGCTCGCCGCAGCCGCGCCTCGAGGTCGGGTACCGCGAGTTGAACGTAGCCGTAGTTGACGCGTCCGGGCAGCGCGCGGCCGGTCAGGAACGCGTAGTAGTGGTGCAGCGAGTACGTGATGGTCAGGTCGTCGGCACTGCGGAACCGACTGCGCATGGTGGCCTCATGCTCGACCGGAAACTCCCGCTCGATCTCCGCGAGGATGCTGCGCCGCAACGGGTAGGGCACGTGCTGGGAGCCCTGGGTGAGGGTACGGCCGAACCGCTTCTCGATCAGCGCCCTGTTGTTTTTGATCATTGCGTCCACCGGGCTGTCCAGCTCGGTGATCTCGCCGAGCGGGATCCGGTTCTGCGACAGGAAGAACTTGGTGTTGCCGTTGGCAAGGAAGAACGTCTGCGGTGCCAGGGGGCGACCGAAGAACATGTCGTCGTTGAGGTACAGAAAGTGCTCGGAGAGCCCATCGATACGGTGCAGCTGACTCTCGATGGCACACGAGTTGAAGGTCGGCAGGGCGTCCGGGGCCGCGAAGATCTCGTCATGGTTGACCATGAAGATGTTGCCGGCGCTGAGGTCCAGCCAGGCCGGACGCTGGTGGTCGGTCACGATGTAGATGTTGCGGACCCACGGGGCGTTCAGGTGTAGCGATCGCAACGAGAACTTCAACTCGTCGCGGTTGATGTACCGCGACTCACTCGCCGCCTCGGCGTGCAGCGACTCGCCACGGACGCCCGCACGGCGTTGCTGCCACTGTGGGTCCGCGCCGTCCACCCAGGTATAGACCACGTCGATGGGAAAGTCGATGTCGTCCGGGAGCAGGCGGTCGAACTCCGCGCGGCTACGCCGGGGCGGGTGCCACTTCGCCGGAGAGGCGAGGCGGGTCAGCCGATGCTCGTCCACCTGCACCGGCGCGCTCTCCAGTGCCACCGCCCGCATCATCCGGTTCGGCCGGGGCGAGCGGAGCACGCCGGCCGCCCGATCGGGCTTCCAGAACTCGATCTCGCAGCCGTACGCCGGGCCCAGAATCAGCTTGAGGGTCGGGTCGGCGCGGAACCAGGTCAGCTTGATCGCCTGTGCGGCGTACAGCTCTGTCCACGCCGGCGCCTCCGACGCGTCCTTGAGGCCGCCGACGATCGGCGGCCGGGGCAGCACCTGGCTCACGTAGCAGGTCTCGGCCCCACCCAACTTTTCCAGCGCGCTCAGCGTGGCCAGCCGATCAAGCTCACTGACGCCAATCACCGGCGTCCGGTCGTCCATGCCGCGGATGAGGAAGTAGTCCACCCCATGCGCATCCAGCGCGCCGCTCACCGCGTCCACATTGAGCTGACGCCCCAGGATCGGCGTCAAGTCGGCGTGCACGTGCGCGGTGCGACGTCCACCGTCGACCAGGACCTCGCAGAGCGCGGGAAGGTCCCACCCGGCGCTTCCCGGCGCGGAGCTGGCCGCGTCGGCAGCCCGGGATGGCGCGCCCGCGTGCTGCGGTACCACCGGCGTGTTGTTCACGGCACTTCCTTCATCGGGTTCAAGGACGATCCGAATTGGTCCGGGCGCGAGGCGAGGAGCCCGCCCGCTGTCGACACGGCCAGCAGAACGGCGCAGCCGGACGCGTCGACCTGCACCGCGTGGCCACCAGCAATCGGGGTCGACTCACGGAGCCAGCGACAGGGCGTCGGACCGGCCGGGTCCAGCCACGCGACGCTCGAACCCGACGCGTCGTCCCGGACCGCCAGCAGGACCGCGCCCGCGTCGGGCACGAACTCGGCGGTCAGCGGGCCGGGACCGCCGTGACCACCGAGGTCTGCGGCCGTCGACAGGTCCCATTCCCGGCCGCCGCCGCGCGTCCGGTACGCCAGCACGGACGCCGAGTCCCGTCGCCGGAACAGGAGTAGCCGCTCGCCGTCGGGCAGCCACGTCACGGCAGGCGGGCCGGCCGGTGCCTCCGTCTCCAACTGGGCGTACTCGGCGACGAGTTCCGGCACGCCGACCAGCCAGCGTCCGATTCCAGTGCGCCCGGCGGCCAGCACCTCCACGTGGTGCTCGTTCAACGTCACCGCGGCCAGGCCATCCTGGATGTCCCGGCCACCGAGGTCCTGCCACTGCGTCCAGGACGTCCCGTCGTACAGCCGGGCGCTCAGTCCCTTGTCGGCGTTCCGGGCCAGCAACAGGACACCCCCGTCAGGCAGGGAGACAGCCTGCGGCATGCCGATGTTCCGTCGATCCGACGGGGCATGTCGCCCGGCGGGGTTGCCGAGCGACTCCCAGCGAACGCCGGCGTCGCCGGCGGCAGGCAATACTGTTGTCCAGATGTCGCGGACGTGCCGATCGGGTTCTGCCGTGAGCTCCTGCCGCACCACGAAGAGCCGCCAGCCGCCGTTCGGGGTGGCCAACGCGGCGACGTACGGCAGGAGTCCGCCGCCAGGAATCAGCCGGCTCGGGGCAAACGCGCCTGAGCTGGCCTGCTGCCAGTGGACCACCTGGCCGCCCCGCACGGCGAAGGCCGACACCTCACCGTCCGGCCCCGGTGCCGCCCAGGTCCGCGAGCCGGGATAGCGCAACGTGGTTCCGGAGGCGTTCCCGTTGCCGATCGCGTCGTCACCGACCTTGCGGTCACCGTGGCCGACGGTTCCGTCGGCAGGGCGGCCGTCGGCCCACCCGTAGATGTCCTTGTATCGCTGCTTGAGTGCCCGCGCCTCAGGGCTGAGGTTGGACGGCCACCGTCGGACGTAGTAGCCGCGGAACGCCTCGACGACCGTGGCGCTGCCACCGCCCTCGGCGAACCATCGTCGGGCCGACTCGTGGGCGAACAGCCCGGTGATGGTGTGGGCAAGGTGGTCGGAGTAGTCACCGGTGTCGGCGTGCTGTGGGTTCGCCTTGTCGTGCAGTTGCCGATCGGGATCCGGGTCCATCGTCCACAAGAGCGTCGGCTCGACGTCGCGCAGCAGGTGCAGCAGCGCCTCGATCAGGTTCTCCCGCGAGTAGGCGAACGTTCCGGAGACGGGCGAACCCAGCGGGACCATGGTGGGTGTGACGGTGGCTTCGCCGGTCCACAACTGTGGCAGCGAACCAGCTCCGACCGGCGAGTCGGGTGGCGGCGCACACCAGAGGTTCAGCGACACCAACCGGATCCACGGCGCGTCGACCAGCGTCGAGAGGTCCGCCTCGGCGGTCGAGCCCACGGTGATCGCCGCACGGTGCCATTCGGCGTCCCGGTCGTCGAGGACCATCTCCCCGTACGCCGAACGAAGCCCGTTGAACCGGGCGGCGGCGAAGCCCTCGAAGTCCACCGGCAGCGTGGCGTGTGCCACCGACCCACCGGGGGCGTTACGTCCATCCGCCTCACCAGAGGTCAGGCAGACCGTCAGGTGTGTCGCACTGTAGCGCAGCTGGCTGGCGAGCAGCGGGTTCAGGAAGTAGAGATCGTCGTCCTGGTGGGCCACGACCGCCATGGACCGAGGACGGCGGTCAGACGTCATGGCGCTCCCCAGTTGGATCGGCTTGTCGCCGGCCCGGCCGCTCTCTCGAGTCGAGGACGGCTTTGAAGTCGCTGACAGTGTTGAGCATGTTGTTGGGCATGGTGGGCGCGTCGACCGGGGCGCGTCGACGGGCATCCAGCACCGGGCGGTACGAACGCCGCCACAGCTCCCCGGCACCTACGCTCCGCCGCTCAGCCACCACGTCGTCCGGCAGCTCGAACGGGGCGGGGAAGGGCAGGTAGCGCGGCAGGAAGTCGGCCAGCATCCGCTCCTGCTCGGCGAACGACAGCGGGTCGGAGTCGGTGTCGTTGAGGCAGAACACGTCGCGGTTGCGACGAGCCAGCAGCTCGGCCAGCCGGGCGGGGGTCGAGGGGTGACCCAGGTCGGCGTACTCGTACTCGATGTCGCCGGGGACGGCCTGCGCGGTCAGGAACGCCCAGTACTGGTGCAGCGACGACGGGATGGACAGGTCGCCGTGGTGCCGGAACCGGTGCCGTGCGGTGGCCTCCACCTCGTCCGGAAGTGTGCCCTCGATCTGCTGCATGATGCTGCGGCGAAGGGCGAACGGGGTGTGCTTCATCTTCTGCGTGATGGTCACGCCGAACTGCCGTTGGATGTGCCGACGGTTGTTCTTTCCGGCGGCCTTCACCGGCGGGTCCTCCGGCTTCGCCTCCCCCAGGCCGAACTGGGCTGGCGAGGGGAAGAACTTCGCGATCCCGTTGGCGTGGAAGAAGTGGTTCGGCAGCAGCGGACGACCGATGAACACGTCGTCGTTGAGGTAGAGGAAGTGTTCGGCCAGTCCGTCGATGCGGTGCAGTCGGGACTCGATGGCGTGCGAGTTGTACGACGACCGGCCACCGAGGTCGGCGAAGAGGTCGGCGTGCGAGATGACCGTGATCATCGGATGGCTCGGGTCGAGCCAGCTCGGCAGTTGGCTGTCGGTGATCAGGAAGATCCGCCGCAGCCAGGGCGCGAAGCTGTGCAGCGACCGCATCGAGTACCGCAGCTCGTCGCGGTTGTGGTAACGCGAGGAGTTGGCCGCGACCGCGTGCAACGGGCCGCCGGGGGTGCCGAGCGCCATCGACTTGCGCTTGAGCCACTGCGGGTCGGAGCCGTCCACCCAGGTGTAGACGGCGTCGATCGGAAAGCCGATCCGGTCCGGCGCCCGGACGGCCAGATCCCGGCGGGTGCCGTAGGTGTGGTCGTCGGCTTCGGGCACGAAGTGGCTCAGCAGCGCCGCCGCCACCCGGACCGGCTGTGCCTGGGCGGGGGCCTCGTCGACGACCCCGTTGCGCCGGGGAGCGCGGACCATGTCACCGTGCCGGCTCCAGAACTCGATCTCGCACGCGAACTGGGCGCCGAGGACGACTCCGGCGCGGGCATCGGTGACCGGGAAGCAGACCTGGATCACCTCGGTCGGGGCGCCGTCCGGTTGATCGCGACGGGGCTGGACCTGCACCACCCGGACGTCCGCGCCCGACAGTTCCGGCGCGGAGCGGATCAGGCGTCGTACCGCCGTCCGCTGGTCGTCGAGGACCGCGACGGTGCTGCGCAGGTGGTCGTCGTTACGAATGCAGTGGTATTCGATGCCGGCGGCGTGCAGCGCCGTGGTGACGGCGGTGAGGTTGCGGTGCCACTGCTGCAACGGGGTCGCCGTGGCGACGACCTCGGCCCGGGTCCGAACGCCGCCGTCGGTCACTGCCACCCGGGCGCCGAGGTGATGCACTGTGTCGCTGCCGCGCGGGCGGGAGAGCGTCTGCACCAGGCCGATCCGCCGGTGTGCGGGCAGCAGACCCAGCAGCCGTCGCCGTGCCGACGACGGTAGGAGTCGATAGATCTTCAGAGCGATCATGCGCTGGGCCGCCGTCCGCTCGGGACGGCCGCCTCGTCAGCGGGCACCCGTCAGCCCTGCGGACGGGTAGCGGGGTGAAATCCCACTCGCGATGATTCGACACAGACTCGCGCAGCCATCACTGCATGCCCTTCCACAGATCCCCCGTTGACACTGCGCAGGTGCCCGAGGCACTCGTTTACCTGCAGGCCATCAAACAACCACATGATCGATACCTGACCCACCGCCGAAAATGGCATAAGGGCGGTATGCGAGGGTTCGCCAAGATAATCCTGGCCGTTCGGGTGATCAACCACACCGGGAAGGTCGGACGAACGTACCCCCGCGAAGCTCCTCAACCGCGGGCGGAACCGATACGGCCGCTCGCGAGCCCGCACCGTGACCTGGCAGAGTAGCGGGGTGACCGAGACCGGACCCGCCGCGACCAGGGTGCTGCACCCACCGGTCGGCTACCGGCTGATCGCCTCGGTCCGGGCCCTCACCTTCAGCCCGTACGACCCGTGCGCCCGGGTGGCGGCCGGCACCTTCTGGTGGGCCACCCGCACCCCGGACGGTCCGGCCACGCTCGCGCTGCGGCCGGCCGGTGGCGAGTTGCTCGCGGAGGGGTACGGGCCCGGCGCCGAGCACGTCCTCGCCCGCGCCGACGCGATCGCCGGGCTGCGCGACGACCTGACCGGCTTCACCGAACTGGCCGCGGCGCACCCGCTGGTCGCCCGACTGGCCCGGGAGCACCGGGGGCTGCGGATGCCCGCCACCGGGGAGGTCTTCCCCCGACTGCTGCGCGCGGTCTTCGAGCAGAAGGTCACCGGCAAGGAGGCCTACCGGGCGTACTCGGCGATGGTGCGGCACTTCCGGGAGCCGGCTCCCGGCCCGTTGCAGCCGCTGCTCCTGCCGCCCGAGGCAGCCACCGTCGCCGCGGCCCCGTACTGGGTGTTCCACCCGTTCGGGGTGGAGCAGCGCCGAGCCGACACGCTCCGTCGCGCCGCCGCGCTCGCCGACCGCCTGGAGCGCAGCACCGACGCAGCCGACGCCACCCGCCGACTGACCGCGATCCCCGGCATCGGGCCGTGGACGGCAGCGGAGGTGGTCCGGATCGCGTACGGCGACCCGGACGCGGTCAGCGTCGGCGACTACCACATCCCGAACACGGTCGCCTGGGCGCTCGCCGGCGAACCGAGGGGCGACGACGCCCGGATGATGGCCCTGCTGGAGCCGTTCCGAGGTCACCGGGGCCGGGTGTGTCTGCTGCTGGAGGCGGCCGGCATCCGGGCACCGAAGTACGGCCCGCGCGCCCCGATCCGCTCGTTCGCCCGGTTCTGAGTCGCTGCGGCGCGAGGGTGTTCAGCGACCCTCGCACAGCCGACGCAGGGTACGGCCGAGCCACCAGGCGTACGTGTGCTGCACGGCCCTCACCGCCGGGCCGCCGGCGCGGGTGAACCAGCGGTCCGCAAGGCTGAACGCGCGGACCTCGAACCAGACCGCGCCGGCGTCGTCGCGGACGACCTCGAACGCCTCCTCACCCCGCTCCGGATGCCCGGGCAGAGTGCCGTAACCGAAACCGGCGAGCGTTGGTGAGTCCACGCTCCAGACCACCTGGCACGGCCCCCAGAGGCGGGCCGGGCCGACGCCGAGGCCGGAGGCCACCAGCACACCGGTGGTGGCCCGCGGCGCGTCGGTGCGGATCCGGACGCCGGCGGCGCGGTGCAGCCGCCAGCTCAACACCGCGTCGGCGGCGGTCTCGAAGCAGCCGCCGGGCAACGGATACCGGTGGCGCAGGTGGTGGTACCCGCCGGGCAACGGCCCGTGCCGGGTCGACCCCACCTCCGGGTACGTCAACTCGGCCACCGTTGCCCCCTCGACCTCGACCGGACACCGGTCAGGGTACGGCCGGTGCGGTCGGGCCGCCCGTCGATGGCAACGGCGGCATCCCGTTGGCGGTGCTGGAGAAGCCAGCCGTCAGCCCCGCTCGCAGCGACGCCTGAGCCCGTCGGCCTCCATCCGCACGTAGCGACGGAACAGCCCGCCGTACAGCCGGCCGATCAGGCCGGCCAGCGGGCCGGACTGGCTGAAGGCCAGCTCGACGCGGGTACGCCCGTCGGGCAGCGGCAGCAGCCGGTGTTCTGCCGTGGTTCGGACACCCGGCGCGTCGGAGACCCAGACGAACTCCCGCCGCTCGGTCAGCTCGGTGACCCGCCAGAGGGCCGGCCGCAGCTTCGGCTGGGTCAGTCGTGCGGTAGCGCCGACGGTCAGCGGCCCCGGCTCGCCCCGCTCGGCCCGGGTCACCGAGTCCGTCCACTCGGGCCAGCGGGGCACGTCGACAAGCACCGCCCAGACCTGCTCGGCGTCCGCGGCGATCTCGGTATCGGCCTCGAACCGCATGGTGTCCCCTCCCCGGCGGCGCCGCTCGGCACCGCCACGGGTGCAGACGAGGCCGCCGGGAGCATTGTGACAGCGCGGTTCACCGCCGTCCGTCCCTCCTCAGTGGAGGAGGGACCCGGGCCGGCAACCGGCAGTTCCTGGCCGCGCGCCGCCGCCGCGCGGATCAGGCGGCCTCGCGCAGGTCGGCCAGGGTGAGCGGGGTACGCCGCCGCAACAGCTCCTCCAGCTCCGGCACCGAACCCACCTCGCCGAGCACGTTGCGGCCGCCGCCGAACCGCTCCGGATAGCGGCGGGTCAGCCGGAAGCGGTAGCGGCCCCGGATCAGCTCGACGCTCACCCGCCACCGCCCGCAGCAGTCACAGACCCACTCGGACACCTCGCGAAAGTAGCTCTGACCTGGGGCTATTCGATTCGCCCGGTCGGGACGAGCGGCGCGCGGGGGGACACGCCGCCCCGCTGTGCACCGTGATCTGCCTCACGACTGTCGGCACCGTCTGATTGACTGGTCGGCGTGGACCTGCCGATCAACCCACCGGTCGAGCCGATGCTGGCCAAGAGTGTTCCCAAGCTGCCCACCACGCCCGGGGTGACCTACGAGCCCAAGTGGGACGGGTTCCGGTGCATCGTGTTCCGCGACGGCGACGAGGTCGAGCTGTCCAGCCGGGGCGGCAAGTCGATGACCCGCTACTTCCCCGAGGTGGTCGAGCAGGCCCGCCGGCAGCTGCCGCCGCGGTGCGCTGTCGACGGGGAGTTGATCGTGATTCGGCGCGATGGGCCGAGCGGCCAGCCCCGGCTGGATTTCGAGCTGCTGGCCCAGCGCGTCCACCCGGCCGCGTCCCGGGTGAAGATGCTGGCCGAGACCACCCCGGCCGACTTCGTCGCGTTCGACCTGCTGGCGATCGGTGACGAGGCACTGCTCGACCAGCCCTACCCGCGCCGTCGGGAGCGGCTGGTCGAGGCGCTGGCCGGGGTGCGCCCGCCGGTGCACGTCACCCAGGTCACCACCGACCCGGACACCGCGCGGCGCTGGTTCGACGTCTTCGAGGGCGCCGGGCTGGACGGTTTGATCGTCAAGCCGGCCGACCTGCCGTACGAGCCGGGCAAGCGACTGATGTTCAAGGTCAAACACGCCCGCACCGCGGACGCGGTGGTGGCCGGCTTCCGCTGGCACAAGTCCGGCCCGGTGGTGGGCTCGCTGCTGCTCGGCCTGTACGACGACGCCGGGGTCCTGCACCACGTGGGCGTGAGCGCGTCGTTCAGCATGGCCCGCCGCGCCGAGTTACTCGACGAGCTGGCGCCCTATCGGGACATCGCCGGTGAACACCCGTGGGTGCACGGCGACCACGAGCGTGGCCAACGCATCCCCGGTGGGGTCAGCCGGTGGACCGGCACGAAGAACCTGGAGTGGGAGCCGGTGCGCCCCGAGCTGGTGGTCGAGGTGGGCTACGACGCCATGGAGGGCGAACGGTTCCGGCACACCGCGCAGTTCGTTCGGTGGCGCCCGGACCGCGACCCCCGATCCTGTCGCTACGACCAGCTCGACCGGCCGATCCGCTTCGACGTGGACCAGGTGCTGCGCGGCGACCCGACGGCCACCGTGGACCGAGCCGCCACCGGCTCGGCGTAGCCTGGCCCGTTGACCCGACTCCGGAGGACCACGTGATCCGCACCGCCGACCAGCCTCGGATGGCGTCCAGCCGCCGGGGCCGTCGCACTCTGGCCGCCTTCGTCGTCGCCGCGCTGCTCACCGCCGGTTGCACGCTGCCGGCGTTCGCGCCGCGCACCGAGGTGGAGGGCTCGGCCGCCCCGACCGGCAGCTCGCCGAACTGGCGGCCCTGCCCAGAGGTGCCCGACGAGTTGGTCGGGCGGAGCGCACCGAACATGCGCTACGAGTGCACCCGGATTCAGGTGCCCCGTGACTGGGGCACCGGCAACGGGGCGAGCGCGGGCCCGGGCGCCGGGCAGACCTTCGAGATCGCCCTGCTGCGCGCCCGGTCCACCAAGCAGCGCGACCGGTTGGGCTCCTTGGTGATCAACCCGGGCGGCCCGGGCGGTTCCGGTGTCGACACCGCCGTCTACCTCTCCTTCGGCTCCCAGTTCGGCGGGCTGCCCGCCTCGATCACCGAGCGCTTCGACATCGTCGGCTTCGACCCGCGCGGGGTCTCCCGCTCCAGCCCGGTGAAGTGCATCTCCGACGCCGACCTGGACGCCAGCTTCGGCTTCGACCCGGACCCGGCGAGCCAGTCGGCATTCGACGGCTTCGTCGGTCTGAGCCAGCGGATCGGGCGCGGCTGCGGAGACCGCTACGGCGACCAGTTGCCGCTGTACGGCACCGAACAGGCCGCCCGCGACATGGACGCGGTACGCGCCGCCGTGGGCGACGACAAGCTCACCTACCTGGGCTACTCGTACGGCACCCTGCTCGGTGCCACATACGCCCAGCTCTACCCGCAGCGGGTGCGGGCGCTGGTGCTCGACGGCGCTGTCGACCCGCAGCAGCGGCTGGTCGAGGGCTCGGAGAGCCAGGCCCGCGGCTTCGAACGGGCCTTCACCAACTTCACCCGCTGGTGCGCGGCGAACGCGGGCCGCTGCCCGATCGCCCCGGACGCCCGCGCCGCCGTCACGTCGGCCATCGACAAGGCCAAGGTCTCCCCGGTACGCGGCGACGACGGGCGGGAGGCCACCGCCGGCTGGGTGTTCTACGCCGTCATCTCCTCGCTCTACACCGAATCCGGCTGGCAGGAGCTGGCCCAGGCGATCGACAAGCTCGCCGAGGGCGACCCGAAGGACGTGTTCCGACTCGCCGACGCGTACGCCGGCCGGGAGGACAACGGGCACTACTCGAACCTGTTCGACGCCAACCTGGCCATCAACTGCGCCGACGAGACGGAGAAGCCGAGCCGGCAGCAGATCCGGCAGTTGCAGTCCGAGTGGCGCGGAAAATACCCGCTGTTCGGGCCGGCGTTGGCGGTCGGCATGCTGAGCTGCGTCGAATGGCCGGGCGGGCGTGACCCCTACCCGACCGGAAAGGCGAACGGCGCACCGCCGATCGTGGTGGTCGGCACCACCGGCGACCCGGCGACGCCGTACGAGCAGACCCCACGGCTCGCGTCGATGCTGGGTGTGGGTCGGGTACTGACCTGGGAGGGCGAGGGGCACACCGCCTACCCGCAGACGTCCTGCATCACCAACGCGGTCGACGCCTACCTGATCGACCTGACCGTGCCACCGGAGGGGCAGCGCTGCCCGGCCCGCTGACAGGCTGGGTCGGCGGCAGTGGGGGCAGATTGATCCCCTGCCGGGTGGCCAACTCCTCCAGCAGCGCCCGCATCCGGCGCACGTCGGCTTTGAGCTGCTCCTGCTCCTCATGCTCGAAGGCGTTGTCGTCGACGATGAGCCGGCTCGCGAAGTGCGCGGTGATCAGCGGGATGACCAGCAGCACCATGGTCGAGATGAGCAGCGCGGCCAGTGTGCGGCCCGCCCAGGTGGTCGGCGAGATGTCGCCGTATCCGACGGTGGAGGCGGTCACCACCGCCCACCAGACGGCATCGGCCGGGCTGCGCTGCTCGACCTCCCCGTAGATGACCCCGGCCACCACGATCATCAACAGGTACGAGGTGATCAGCGTGCGGGGCGAGTTCGCGAACCACACCAACGCCCGGTATATCCAGCGGAACGGCAGTAGCACTAGCTCCATGCCGCCCCATGCTGCCCGTCGTCCGCAACCGGCACAGACCCATTCGCCGGTTTCGCTGTGCCAGGATCGCCAACATGAGCGACGTGATCTACCGGGAGGCGGTCCGGGCCGACCTGCCCGCCGTCATCGCCCTGCTCGCCGACGACGTCCTGGGCAAGGCGCGCGACTTCACCGAGGTCGACGAGGCGTACGAGAGGGCGTTCGCGGCCATCGACGCGGACCCGCGCAACCAGCTGATCGTGGCCGAGCAGGCCGGCGAACTGGTCGGCTGCCTCCAGATCACCTACATCCCCGGCCTGGGCCGGCACGGCAGCGAGCGCTCGCTGATCGAGTCGGTCCGGGTCCGCTCCGACCGGCGTGGCCAGGGGCTGGGCCGGCAGCTGATGACCTGGGCGGTCGACCAGGCTCGCGAGCGTGGCTGCGCGCTGGTGCAACTCACCACCGACAAGACCCGCGAGGACGCGCACCGCTTCTACCTGGGCCTCGGCTTCGTGGCCAGCCACGAGGGCATGAAGCTCGCGCTCTGACCCGGCGTCGCGTTCACCCGGCGGGGCAGTGGAAATCGCCCCGACCGGGTTACGTTCGCCGCCATGAGCAGGCCGACGATGCCCGGCGCCGCACCGTCGCGCCCGTCATGGCGCCGGACTGGCTCGGCGCTGTTGGCGGTCGGCGTCCTCCTGGTCGTCGTCGCGTTCTGGCTGCCCGCCTGGCGTAGCGTCCACCTGGACCGGACGGACACCACTCCGGGTTGGAAGGTGCTCGCCTGGGCGCTACCGTTCGCGGTGACCGCCGCCGTGTTCGCGGTGCTGTCGCTCGCCAACACCGGCCCGGCCCGCTGGGTCTGGCGGCAGGCCAGCCTGGGAATGCTCATCTCCAACGTGCTCGCCTGCGGCAGCCTCACCGGGGCGTACTGGTATTTCGAGGCCGCGGACCCCTACGTCAAACACGAGTTGATCTCGACCGGGCCGGGCGCTGGTCTTCTCCTCGCCCTGCTGGGCTATCTGCTGATCCCGCTCGCCGGGTCCCTTCCTGACCGCCAGAAGCGCACCGACCAACCCAGAGACGACCGGCTCGAGCACGACCGGCCCGACCAGACGCAGTAGGGGAACTCCCTCGCCCTACAGCCGTACGAAGGCTGTGGAGCTGATGTCGTGGACGAGTCACCGTCCGGCGATTCGTTGACGACATCAGCTCCACAGCAAAGGCGGACCACCACCCGCCGCCCAGCCACCCGCCGCCCAACCGCCGCACGCGGGAGGCGTGGGACAGCGTCGGACAGCAGTTCGATGGCCGTCAGCCGTCGACCAGGCGGCCGTCGCGGAGGACGAGCACCCGGTCGGCGAGGTCGATCAGGGCCGGGTCGTGCGTGGCCACCAGGGCCGTCATGCCGCGGGCGTGCACCACCGCGCGCAGCAGGTCCATGATGGACCGGCCGGTCTCCGAGTCGAGCTGACCGGTGGGCTCGTCGGCGATGAGCAGGTCCGGCTCGTTGGCCAACGCGCGGGCCACCGCGACCCGCTGCTGCTGCCCGCCGGAGAGTTCGTACGGGCGCTGCGCGGCGTGCCCACCCAGGCCGACCAGCTCCAGCAGCACCGCGACGCGCTCCTCCCGCTCCGCGGCCGGCACCTGGGCCAGCCGCAACGGCACTCCCACGTTCTCGGCGGCGGAGAGGATCGGCACCAGCCCGAAGGTCTGGAACACGAACCCGACGGTGCCCCGGCGCAGCCGCAGCAGCTCCGCCTCCCCGGCGGAGGTCACCTCGTGCCCGGCCACCACCACCTGGCCGCTGTCCGGTCGGTCCAGCCCGCCGATCAGGTTCAGGAGCGTGGTCTTGCCGGCCCCGGACCGACCCCGGATGGCGACCAGCTCGCCCCGGTTGGCGCTGAACGACACGTCCCGCACGGCGTGCACGGCGTGCTCGCCCCGGCCGAAGGTCCGGCTCACCCCACTGACCCGGACCACCTCGTCGGGGTGCGCCCCGGGCGCACCGCCGAACCCGGCCGCGCCGGTCACCACCATGTTCTGCCGGCTCATGCCCGGGCCCCCCGCTCGTCCGAGGCCCGGTCGCCGGGCCGTACCTGCACATGGTCCGGCTCCAGGTCGAGCCGGACCCGCTCCTTCAGCGAGAGCGCGTCGACGAACGCCGCCGGCAACTGCATCCGACCGTTGCGGTCCAGCACCGCGTACTCCTCGCTGACCAGCTCGGTGTTGCCGTCCGCGTCGATCCGCGCGGTCCGGCGTACCTCGGAGGCGGTCCGGCCGTCGCGGATCGCGACGGTCCGACGGACCTGCGTGGCCACGGCGTGGTCGTGGGTGACGACCACGATGGTCACGCCCAGTTCCGCGTTGATGGTGCGCAGCGCCGCGAAGACCTCCGCGCCGGTCGCCTCGTCCAGCTCACCGGTCGGCTCGTCGGCGAAGAGCACCTCCGGGTCGTTGGCCACCGCCACCGCCACCGCGACCCGCTGCTGCTCGCCACCGCTGAGCTGCCCGGGGCGCCGGTCGGCGCAGTAGCCCACACCGACCAGGTCGAGCAGTTCCCGGGCCCGCTCCCGGCGGGCCTTGCTGCTGCGTTTGCCGGCCAACTGCATCGGCAGCTCGACGTTCTCCAGCGCGTTGAGGTACGGCAGCAGGTTGCGGCCGGTCTGCTGCCAGACGAACCCGACCAGCTGCCGGCGATAACTCAGCCGTCGCTTCGCCGAGAGCGAGAGCAGGTCGTAGTCGGCCACCCGGGCGATGCCGGCGGTCGGGGTGTCCAGGCCGGAGAGGATGTTGAGCAGCGTCGACTTGCCCGAACCGGAGGCACCGACGATCGCCACCAGCTCGCCCCGGTCGATGACCAGGTCGAGCCCCTGCAGGGCGACCACCTCCACCCCCTCGGTCTTGAAGATGCGCACCAGGCCGTCGCAGACGATGTGCCCGCGAAGGCGGTCCTGCCCGCCGGCCCGCTCGGCGGCGCGAAGCGCAGCCCGCTGTTGCAGGGCGGCCAGGTCAGGCACCAGTGGAGTCTGGGCGGTAGCGGTCATCTCAGCTCTCCTCTCCGAGCCGAAGCACCTCTCCGAGGCGCAACCGGCGGTTGTTCAGGGCCTCGACGGCGACCGCGAAGCCGAGGGCGACCGCCCCGAGCGCGAGCACCGCGGCGACCAGGCTGGGCTCGAAAGCCACCCGGACCGGCACACCACTGGTGAACGCGGACAGGCCGAGCACCGGGTTGAGCAGCAGGGGCAGCACCGCACCGACCAGCGCGCCGGTCAGCACCGACACCGCTACCAGCGGGGTCAACTCGACAAGCAGCAGCCCACGCCACTGCCGGCGGGACAGGCCGAGGGTACGCAGTCGGGACAGCACCTGACCCCGGGCGCGCGCTCCGGCCAGCACTGTGAACGCGATGGCCAACAGCCCGAGCACGGTGCCGCCGACGGCCCCGGCCACGAAGCCGAAGGCCAGCACCCCGTTCGCGCCGCCCTCGCCAAGGTCCCGGCGTACGTCGGCCCGGGTGTCGACGGTGACCCCGATCAGCCGTTCCCGACCGGTGACCGTGCCGTCCCGCTGGTAACGCTCCTGTCCCTGGTCGCCGGCGACGCGTAGCGCCTCGGCGTCCAGCGAGTTCCCGGCGATCAGCAGGCTGGTCGGCACGGGTGTGGTGTTCCGCGTCGGCAGGGCCTGCCAGGGCAGGATCACGAACCGGGCGGTGTTCGCCGCCAGCATCGGGAAACCGTCGGCGGTGCCGGCCACCCGGAACCCGTACCGCTGGCCCTGCACCGAGATGAAGGCCGAGTCGGCCAGCCCGGCCTTGGCCAGGTCGGCGGCGACCGCCGGTGAGACGATCGCCGGCAGCGGTCCCGGGCCGGGCGCGGCGGTGCGCAGCGCGGCCGGAACCGACACGTCCACCTGCGATTCGCGGGCCACAGTGTCCAACCCCGAGCCGTCGACCAGCAGCACGTCCGTCTGCTCGATGAAGGCGTCGGTGCCGGCCTCGTCGGACGCGAACCGCTCGTCGTCCTCGTACAGCACCCGGGTGACGGCCCGGACCCCCGGCAGGCGGCCCAGCTCGTCGACGGTGTCGGGTGCGAAGCGCTCCCCGCGGATCACCGCGTCGGCGGGCACGATCTGCTCGGCGGCCCGTTCCCGGCTGGCGTCGACGCCCGCGGCCACGACCGCGCAGAACGCCGCGGTGCCGATCGCCAGCACCACCACGACGAGCGGGGCGGCGACCGCCGAGCGTCCGGCGCGGGCCGTGCCGAGGAAGGCCACGCTGCCCCGGGTCCGCGCGGCAAGCCGGCTGACCAGCAACAACGGCCAGGGGTACGCACGCAGCGCCAGCACCGCCGCCGCGACCGCCAGGAGCACCGGCACCGACACCAGGAGCGGGTCCACCTCTCCGAGGGTCAGGCCACGCCGACGCAGCAGCACCGCCGCGAGCCCGGCCAGGAGCAGCAGGGAGACCTCGGCGGTGAGTCGACGGGCCGACGGGCGCACCCGGATCAGGTCCCGACGAGCCGCTGCGCCGGCCGGTACGGCCAGCGTCGCCACCGGCAGCGCGAGTGTCACCAGCACGGTCGCCGCGACAAGGTACGGCGTGGTCGGGTCGGGGGCACCGGGGAACAGCGTGCCCAGCCACCAGCCCAGCACCGCGGCGATCGGGACCACCAGCACCGATTCGGCGAGGCTACGCCGGGCACCGGCGGTGGCCCCGCCGCCACGGGCACGCAGCAACGCGAACTCCGAGCGACGCCGTCTGGTGGCGAGACTGGCCGCGAGCACGATGAGCCCCGCCAGGGTGGCCAGGACGCCGGCCGCGATCACCGCCAGCAGTGTCCGGACGGCGTTGATCTGGGCGGCGAACGCGCGCAACGGAACGTCGACGCCCTGGGTCAGGCTGAGCCCCGGCGGCTTGTTGCGCTGCATCACCTGCAGGCCGTCGATCATCTGGTCCAGCTCGCGTGCGTCGATCCGGTCAACGCCCAGTCGGTACCGCCAGGTGGACTGGATCGCCCAGCCCTCCGCGGCCCGCTTGTTGAAGGGCGACTGCGCGACGACGCCGACGATGACGAACGGCTGGCCATCACCCTGCGGTTCGATGATCCGCAGTAGCTGTGGGAGCCCGTCCCAGATGCCGTTCGCGCGGTCGACGGGGCGGAACAGCCCGACCACCATCAACGGGACACCGTCGACGAGCCTGCCCTTCTCGTCGGTTTCGCCGATGCGCAGTTGGCTGCCGGCGCGCAGGTTGAGTTTGCCGGCCACGTCGACGTCGAGCGCCACCTCGATCGGCCGGTCGGGAACGTACGTCTCGCTCGGCCAGGTCCCCTCGACGAGGGTGCTCGCTCCCTGAATGTCGGGCATGGCCCGCAGGCCCATGTCGACCAGCAGGTTGCGGGCCGCCAGGTCCGGCCCGACCACGCGGGCCTGCGCGGTCTCGACGCTGTACCACCGCTCGGTCACCGCCGAACGCACCGGCGGCGGCATCTCCGCGGCCAGGGCGTCGAACCGCTCGGCGGCGTCGCCCATCGCCGTCCGCCGCGACGTCGCGGGCTCCAGGCTGGTGGTGTACGAGATGTCCCGGCGCGCGGCCGGCTCGCTGTTGAGCTGTGCTCGCAGCCCCTGTTCGGCGAGCCGGTTGACCAGCCGGGGCACTCCACTGATCAGCAGCGTGACCACCAGGGTCAGCACCGCCAGCAGGAGAAACTGCCCCCCGTACGCCCGGACCCGCCGGACGGCCGCCCCGACGCTCATCGTTCTCCCCCGATTCGCAGCTGAACCGCCGCCACCCGCTGACGGATGCCTGCGGCGATGAACGCGCTGAAGGCGAGCGCCGCCAGCAGCAGACCGACAGCGGTCAGGCCGATCGGCACCCAGGGCAGCACGAACGCCGCCGGGGGTGTCGGCCGGCCGGCGGCCGGGGTGAGGATGACCAGTGGGGCCATCGTCGCGCTGACCGCGGTGCCGAGTAACAACCCCACGCCCACGCCGATGCCGGCGAGGAACGTCTGTTCGGCGAGCAGCGCCCGGGCCATCAGCCGGGGCGTGGCGCCGAGGGTGTGCAGGACCGCGAACTCGCCGAGCCGACGCCGGGCGGTGGCCCAGACGTCCACCACCAGGCCGACGAGGGCGAGGAGCACCGCGCCGAGCGCGGCGGCGAGCATGCCGGTACGCGAGCCGCGCCAGTACGGGTCGTCGGCGGCCGCCTCGATGGCCGCCTCCCGGTTGAGCACCGTGACGCCGGGTAGCGCTCTGGCCGCCTGGGCGGCGGCGTTCGCGTCGCTGGCGCCGACCCACCACTCCGGTACGGGTCGCACCGCGCCGCTACTCCGGATCATCGCGTCGACCGCGACCGGCAGGTCCAGCAGGACGCCCTCGCCGGTGGTGGCCGGTACGGAGTCCAGCTCGCCGACCAGGTGCACCGGCAGCGTCGCCCCGGAGAGGGTCAGGTCGACGGTGTCGCCGATGCGCAGGCTCAGCGCGTTGCGGACCGCAGGGGTCATCAACACCGGTATGGGCTTGTTGTCTCCGCCCGGCACGACAGTGAACCGGGTGGGTGGCTGGTACCTGAACTGCCCGCCGGGGATCACGTCGACCGAGCGGGCTGCGGCGAACCCGGCGCCGGTGGTCCGTACCGGCATGGGCTGCAGCCCGAGGGCGGTCACGACCCAGTCGCCGCCCAGTTCGGCTGGTTGCTTCGTGCCGTCGGCCTTGACCACCGTCAGCCCGTCCACCTGGAGCTCGTAGGAGTTGCCGGCGGCCAACCCACCGTCGGCCTCGAAGCCGGCCAGCCGCAGCCGCGCCCCGCCCATGTCGGGCAGTCGCGCGGTGAACGGGGTGACCCGGCCGTCGCCGTCGGCGTTGGCCACCGGCAGCCGCAAAGCGAGCCCGTCGGGGGTGGTGAACAGCAGCGTCACCGCGACCTTCACCGACCGGGCGGCGCTGCTCACCGGGGTACGGACCGTGCCGGTGATCGCCCGCGCTCCGGCGGGCAGTTCGACGCCGGCGCGCTCTCCCCGCGCGTCGACCATCTTCCGGTACTGCTCCGCCGCCGATCCGTCGCCGAGGCGGTCGGCGAGCCGGACGACGCCCGGGGCGCTGGCCGGGTCGACACCGATCACTGTCGCCGGCAGGTTCTCCCGTCCGACCCGGATCTCGTCCCGCCACGCCGGCAGCACCCGGTCCACGCTCGGCAGCGCGGCGAGTTCACCGACCCGGGTCGGTGGGGCACCCCCGGTCCGTTCGGTCACCCGGAGGTCGGCGCCGACCGTGTGGCCGGCCTGCTCGACCTGGGACCGCTCGCCGGTGCTGATCAGCGACCAGGCCAGAGTGCTGCCGCCGACGGCGAGGGCGAGCAGCAGCACCGGGCCGGCGTGCGGACGCCGACCGGCCTGCCACATGCCGAACATGGTGGCGGTCCAGGGACGTCGGTCGACGAACCGCTCCGCGAACCGGGTGAGCGGCGGGAGCACCCGCAACGCCAGCACGGCACCGGCCAGCACGCCGAGCGTCGGGGCGGCGACCAGCAGCGGGTCGAGCCCGAGCTGTCCACCCGAGCCGGCCAGCGGGGAGGCGTACCGGCGTAGCTGCACCCAGGCGAGCACGGCGAGCGCCACGAGCACCAGGTCGACGCTGGCGCGTTGGACGCTCGCGGCCCGGTTCGGCCGGGATCGGGCCGCCATGTCGGCGACGTACGTCCCGGCGCCGCGCAGCGTCGGAAGGACCATGGCGACGAGGCAGCCGGCCGCGGTGGCCGCTGCCGCCGCCCAGACCAGTGTGGTGTTGCCGCCGGCGGTGTAGAGGTCACCCGACCCGCCGGGTCGGATGTACCGCAACGCCTCACCGGCGATCAGCGGACCGAGCACGGCGGCCGGGGCGACCACCAGGGTCGCCTCGCGGGCGGCCAGGCCGGCCAACTGCTTACGGGCGGCGCCGCGGGCGCGCAGCAGCGCGGTCTGTGGGCGGCGGTCCTCGTGCAGCAGCGCGGCGACCAGCACCAGCGCGTACCCGGCGAGCACCAGGATGAGCAGCAGCGGGGTGGCCAGCGACGAGCGACCCACCAGGTCGGCGCGGCCGATCCGGTCCAGCAGCTGCGGCATCTTGGTCACCGTCTGCCCGGAGCTGCCCAGTTGGGCGGCCTCGGGCACTGCGGTGACCGCCTCGGTGAGGGCTTTCCGAACGGCGGGCAGGTCGGCGGTGTCGACGGCACCGAGGTCCGGTTGGGCCAGCCAGGACGCCGACACCGAGCCCGGGAAGATGGCCGCGAAGTCGGCCGGGTCGAGCGTGAACGGCCCGTACGAGGTGCCGGAACCGGCGCTGCCCGCCCCCACACCGGGGGCCAGCAGCCAGTACGCGTCCGCCGGGTCGCGGGGCCGCCAGGTGCCGGCGAGCACCAACTCCCCGCGTCGTTCGGTGGCCCGGTCGCGCACCGGGACGCGTTCGCCGACGGTCAGGCCGAGAGCGCCGGCGACCCGCTCGGGCAGGCTCACCTGCACGGGGTTCGCCCCGGGGCTGGGCCAGGCTCCGCTGGTCAGCTCCGCGTGGCCGGCGAGGTCGGCGAACGTGGCCAGGTTCGCGAAGACCGGTTCGTCGGCCGTACGCGGGATCTGCCCGAGGTCGCCGGTCAGTTCCCGGCCGGTGCCGTAACGGGCGGCGGTGACACTGACCGGGACGCCGCCGAGCCCGGTGGCGAACTCGGCTCGGACCGCCTTGTCCCGGGTGGCGAACTCGGCCGCGTCCCGCCCACCCGAGCCGCTGACCAGAAGGCCGCGCTCCTCGGCGGGTGAGGCGGCGACCAGTGCCCGCTGCCCGGCGTCCACCGCCCGACGGTTGTAGTCGGACAGCCCAGTGACCAACGCGACGGCGACGAGGGCAGCGATCACCGCCGCGACCAGCAACCCTCGCGCCTCGCGGGCCCGCCTCCACACCAGCTTCATCCGACGCCTCCCCTGGCCCTGGTGGGCCGACGACCATCAAGACAGGCCACCTACCGGGAAAGGTTCGCGCCCGTTACATGATCGTTATTACGGAGAGAGTTGTCGGGTGGGACGGCTAGTTGCGGCCTCGACGGTTGCGGATGCCGAAGACCACCGCGCAGAGCACCAGCACGACGCCGATGAGCTGCAGTCCCGGGGAGTCGTCGGCCCCGCCGAGCACTACGACGGTGATGCCGAGCGCTACCGAGAGGACGACGCCGACGATCAGGACGTACCTCATGGGGTTTCTTCCTCGACCCACTCCAGCAGGTCTCCGGGTTGGCAGTCGAGCACTCGACACATCGCTTCGAGGGTGCTGAAGCGGACCGCCTTGGCGCGGCCGTTCTTCAGCACCGCCACGTTGGCAGGGGTGAGCCCGACGCGCTCGGCGAACTCTCCGACGCTCATCTTTCGCTTGGCCAACTCCACGTCGATGCGGACGACGATGGGCATCAGATCACCGCTTCCATGTCGGTCCGCAGGGTGGTGGCCTGCCGCAGCAGCGCCCGCATGACCACCATGAGGAGCCCCAGCACGGTGACGCCCACCGTCAGCAGGAACAGCAGCAGTGGCACCCCGGGGTCGTCCGCGTTGAACCCGACCCAGAGGAAGACCGCCACCAGCACCACCCAGGCGGCGGCGATGGCCCAGACGATCGCGTCCACCCACTTGAGGGACGCCTCGGTGAAGATGCGGTCGTTCTTGACCAGGCTGAGCAGCTGCCAGGTCGCGACGATGACCACCTGGACGCAGAGCACCCAGAAGACCGTCACGGCGGTCGCCGGCCACCTGAGGTGGGCGTCCTGCGGCGACTGCTCGGCCATGTACCTGAACTGCCCGGGCAGCGAGAGGGTCTGGAACACCACCAGGACCCCGAACAGCACCACGAGGAAGACTCGGAGAGCGGCAACCGCTCGATGCTCAGTAACCATGCATCGAGTTTCGCTTGCTACCTATCGAAAGTCAATCGGTTCCCTCGAGGCCCGCGCCGACTGACGGCAGCGTCGGCCCGGCGGACGGCCTGGCCTTCTGGGGGTAGAAGGTCTCGTGCCGGGCCAGCATGGCGACGAACTCGCCGATCTTGCGTTCGCGGGTCTCGATGCGCTTGACGGCGTTGAGCCGATGAATGAGAGCGAACCGGTTGGCCTTGGTGAGCACGTCGAGCATGGCCTGGGCGGCGGGCTCGGCGGCGATGGCAGCGAGCAGGTCGGCCGGCACCTCGGCCTCGGACGGCGGGGCGTAGGCGGCGGCCCACCGCCCGTCCGCCTTCGCGGCGTCCACCGCCGCGCGGCCCGACGGTTGCATCCGCCCCTGCTCCTCCAGCCGGGCCACGTTCGCCACGTTGCGTTGGGACCAGGAACTGCGCGCCCGGCGCGGAGTGAACCGGATCCAGGAGGACTCCTCATCCCGCTTGCGGGCCTGCCCGTCGATCCAGCCGAAGCACAGGCCCTCGTCGACCGTCTGCTGCCAGGTCAGCGTCGTGACCGTGCCACCCTTCCTGGTCAACGCGAGCCAGACGCCGGGCGACGTGGCGTGGTGGGCCGACAACCACACGCGCAGGGCGTCGGCGTCCGCGACGATCAGCTCATCCAGCTCGGCGCTCGTCATGCCGGCAGGCTAACCCCCGGGTCCGACAGCCGGCGGTGCTGTCCAGCTCAGGCACGCAGGTTTCGCCCCGGGTCGTTGATCTTCCGCCGGAAGGCGAGGTACGCGCTCAGGTTCACGAGGAGCATCGCCAGCCCGATCATCGAGGCCAAGAGCCCCGCGTCGGGCTCGGCAGCGCCACGAAGGTCAGGGCGGCGAGCACGATGGCGAAGATGTTGAACCCCGGTCAACCGCGACAACAGCAGGCCCGCACGGGACCCGAAGTCACTGACGACCGCCGTGGTGTGCGAGCCGACCCGCAGCACGCCGTCCCTCGCCCCGTCGGGCGTGCAGTCCACGCCGTCCGGGGTCAACGCCTCGGCGATGGCCCGCCGCCGTGCCGGCCACCACTGATCTCCCGGTGGGCCGGGGCATGGACGAGGCGCGGAAATCAACCGTCGCGCGCAAGCCTGAACCGGGCCGGGGCCGGGGCCGGGTGGTGGGTGGTGACGATGCGACGTCTGATCGGTCTACGTCCGTCGATGGTAGTGATTGCGGCGCGGGAGTTGGTCGGGGTCGAGCCAGGCCGGTGGAAGGAATTCCGGGTGCCCGTCGTCGCCGAGCCGGACGACCCAGTCGCTCTGGTGGACGTGCCGGTGATGATGGCCGCAGAGCAGCACGGCGTTGTCGAGGCTGGTCGGGCCACCGTCGGCCCAGTGCCGGATGTGGTGCGCGGCGCACCAGCGCGCCGGCCGGTCGCAGCCGGGGAAGGCGCAGCCGCCGTCGCGCAACACCAGTGCCCGCCGCAGCGGCCCCGTGATCAGGCGGCGTTGCCGGCCCACGTCGAGGACCTGGCCGGCGCCGCCGAGCACGGCGGGTAGGACGGCGGCGTCACAGGCGAGCCGGCGCACCGTGTCGGGGGTGAGCCGCAGACCGACGTCGAGGGCGCCGGCGCCCAACTGGCGGGTCAACCCGTCATAGCCGGTGGTGACGACAATCTGGGCCGGGTCACCGCCGTTCTCGGGCAGCTCACCGGTGCGCAGGGCGAGCCGGCAGACGTCGGCGAGGGCGTCGTGGCGACGCTGCCCGGCGCAGCGGGTGTCTTCCGGGTCGGTGGGTGCGCTCAGCGGGTCGATGACGGCGCGCAGCAGGGCGGCGGACTCGGCGTCGAGGGTGCCGCTGAGTCGCAGGCGGCCGTCGGTCTGGGTGGAGATGGTGACGTGCCGGTCGCGCGCCGCTCGGGCGGCCTCGGCGGCCAGCGCCGCCGCAGCGGCGGCGTCGGCGAGGTCCGGGGCGACGTGGTCGAGGATGCGGGCGCCCAGCCGACGCAGCAGGGTGGGGTCGAACTGCCTGGCCCACTCGACGAGCACTCCGACAGCCTTTTCGGCCACCTCGGGACCCGCCGACGCCGTCACCGTGGCGGCCGTGTCGGCGATGACCCGGGCCTGCTCCACGCTGACCGCCGCGCTCGCCAGCGCCTCCCGCACACCGGGCGGGGCAACGTCGACCGAGGCCGCAAGGCCGACCAGCCGGCGCGCGGCCGAGACGTCGAGTCGCAGGCGATGCCGTAGCCACGCGGTCGTCGAGGACGCGCCCTGCGCGACCGCGGTGCCCCGACCGTCCAACTCGCGGACCGCCGCCAACTGCACCGCCGCCAGCCGCTGCTGCAGCCGGTGGGTGGCGTCGAGCACCGCGATCAGATCGCGCTCGGAGAGAGCCCAGGCAGCGGCGTCGGCGCAGCTCGCCACCGCATTCTCCGCCCGCGCCAACTCATCGATCACGAGCAAACTCTAGAACAGGTGTACGACAAAAAACGGCCGCGCGGAGCGCCCTGGGCGACCCAATCAGGCCCGGTCAGCCCTCGGCCAACTCCGGCCGGTGCTCCCGGATCCAGGCCACCACGTCCGACCTCCGCCAGACCTTGCCCATTGCGAGCACGGCGACCGGCTCGGGGAAGTTCCGTTGGTTGGCGATCACGGACGCGCGCTGCCGGGACACACTTCCCAGCATCTCCCGAATCTCCGACACGCCAACAAGGTCCACACATTGACGATGACAGTGGCACAGTCGCTAGACGGCGACAACTACGCAGACTGTTGACACAGGAAATAGCTGACGCCACGATTGACGTATGACCACGCCGAATAGCCGTCACTGCCCTCACCCACTGGAAGCCCTGCATCCGGTGCACCAGCACCTACCACGCCGGCCGTCGTGGCTCTGTCGGGTGTGCGCCGCCGCCTGGCCGTGTGCATTTGCCCGGATGTTGCTACGGGTGGAGTACGGCACCGACCGTGTGGCACTGTCGATCTACATGGCGAGCCAACTCTTCGACGCGACAGCCGACCTGTTCACGCTCAACCCCGAGCCGGGACCCGACCCACGGGAGCTGTTCGACAGGTTCCTGGCGTGGACGGCCAAGCCGTAGCTGTGACAACAGCGGCCGGTCAGCTCTCGTCGGGGGTGCGCTTGGCGCGGCTGGGCTGGACCCGCTTGGGTTCGCCGGGCATCTTCGGGTGGTCCGGCGGGTACGGCAGGTCGCCCTGGCCGGCGGCGGCGTCGCGCTCGGCCCACTCGAGCAGCGGGGTGATGTCCCACGGTGCGTCGTCGATCCCGGCGTGCGGGTCACCTCGCTCGGCGAGCCGGGCCGGCACGGTGCGCAGGTCGAAGTCGTCCGGGTCGACGTCGGGTAGCTCGTCCCAGGTGACCGGGGTGGAGACGGTGGCCCGCGCGTTGGCCCGCAGCGAGTACGCGCAGGCGATCGTGCGGTCGCGCGCCATCTGGTTGAAGTCGACGAAGACCCGGGTGCCGCGCTCCTCCTTCCACCAGGCGGTGGTGACCAGGTCGGGGTTGCGGCGTTCCACCTCCCGGGCCAGCGCGATGGTGGCCCGGCGCACCTCGGTGAACGTCCAGCGGGGTTGGATGCGCAGGTAGACGTGCACGCCCCGGCCGCCGGAGGTCTTCGGCCAGCCGGTCGCGCCCAGCTCGTCGAGGAGCGCGCGGACCTCGCCGGCGGCCCGCGCCGCGTCGGCGAAGTCGGTGCCGGGCTGCGGGTCCAGGTCGATGCGCAGCTCGTCGGGACGGTCGACGTCGGCGGATCGCACGGGCCACGGGTGGAAGACGATCGTGCCCATCTGCGCCGCCCAGGCCACGTGCGCCAGGTCGGCCGGGCAGAGCTCCGCGGCGCTCCGACCGCTCGGGAAGGTGATCTGGGCGGTCGTCACCCAGGGCGGCACCCCCCGGGTGGGCACCCGCTTCTGAAAGAAGGCCTCGCCCTCGACGCCCTCGGGGAAGCGTTGCAGGGTGGTCGGGCGGTCCCGCAGGGCGCGCATGATCCCGTCGCCGACCGCGAGGTAGTAGTGGAAGACATCCGCCTTGGTGAACCCCCGCTGCGGGAAGATCACCCGATCCGGACTGCTCAACCGGACGGTGTGCCCGGCTACTTCGACCTCGGCGGCCGCAGCCTTGGTGCCACCCATCCCGCGACCTTATGCCACGCCCCCGACGTTCGACGTACCGTTGACGGGTGAGTCTTGACGACAACGAGCTGCCCCGTACCGACGAAGAGTGGCGGGTCCGACTGACCCCCGAGGAGTTCCACGTTCTCCGGGAGGCCGGCACCGAACGCCCGTGGACGGGCGAGTACGTGGACACGAAGACCCAGGGGGTCTACCACTGCCGCGCCTGCGGGCTGGAGCTGTTCTCCAGCGACACGAAGTTCGACTCGCACTGCGGCTGGCCGAGCTTCGACGACGCCATCCCGGGCCGGGTCAAGGAGATCGAGGACCGCACCCTCGGCATGGCCCGTACGGAGATCCGCTGCGCCCGCTGCGACAGTCACCTCGGGCACGTCTTCCACGGCGAGGGCTTCACCCCGAAGGACACCCGGCACTGCGTCAACTCGGTCTCCATCAAGCTGGAACCCCGCTGAGCGAGGAGCCGCTCAGGGCGTACCCCTGAGCATTTCGACCTCGGCGGTCCGGGACTGTTCGATCCGGCGGGCCAGGTCGCGGACCTGCTCGTTGCGGCCGACACCGACCTGGGATCTGGCCAGGTCGGCGGCCCATCGCTGGTGGTCGGCGAGCACCTCGCGCAGCACGCGGTCGACGTCCGCGTCCGGCGCGGTCCGCAGCCGGTCGAGCGCGGCGTCGTCGCCGTGCCCGTCGTGATGGTGTGCGGCCGCGCTGGCGCCCGGCCCTGCCGTGGGCAGCCAGCCGCGCATGGCGGCCAGCTCGTCGGCCTCGGTCGCCTCGACGGCGGCGGCCAGGGTGCGCAGCGCGTCGTCGCGTACCCGGTCCCGGGCCAGCCGGACGATCTGCAGGGTGCGTTCGCTGTGCCCGACCATGGTGCTCAGGAACACCACGTCGATCCCGCTCATCGAGTCCGCCCCGATCGGGGACCCGGCACCCGCGGACCCGGCCGCCGCCGAGCCGGCCGGGGACGTGGGTGTCGGCTGCGGCACTGTCGACGGGCTCGACGTGGGCGGTCCGGCGCAGGCTCCGGTGAGCAGCAGAGCCGCGACGAGGAAGGCCAGCGGGGTACGGCGGGGCATGCCGGTTGCCTCCGTTCGCGCGAGAGTGGCGACACGGGTGCGACCAGGGGCCGCACCCGTGCGGTCAGACCTGGAGCCAGAGCGCCGGTACGTTCGGCGGCTCCCAGCCCGGGATCGCGGTGTGCGCCTGCCGGCAGCGGTACGTCGCTCCGCCGTAGGTGACCTGGTCGCCGACCTGGTACGCCCGGCCTGTCGCCCACGTGCCGCCCTGGGTGGGCGGATTGGTCGGGGTGGGGGTCGGGGTCGGCCGTGGGGTGGCGGTCGGGGTCGGGGTCGGGGTCGGGGTCGGGTTCGACCCGCCGCCACCGATCTGCACGTCGATGCAGGAGTAGAAGGCGTTCGCCGTGTCGGAGATGTTCCACACCGCGAGGATCTTCTGCCGGCCCGAGAAGCCGCCGAGGTTGACGTTGTGCGACACCGTGGCGCCCGGCTGCTGGTTGTTGCCGTTGACCACACCGACGCGGGTGTTGCCGATCCAGTACTCCCAGTTGCTGGTGGCGTGCCGGGCGGTGTTCACCCAGGTGAAGGTCAGCGAGCTGCCCACCGAGGTGGCCGGCCAGCCCCGGCTGTCGTCGTTGAGGACGGCGAACTGGGAGATTCCGGCATTGCAGCTGCGCAGGCCCTTGGGCCCTTCGACGCTCTGCGGCTCGTACCTGATCTGCCCGCAGTCGGGCACCCGGCCCTGCGCGCAGAGCGCCTGCCGGCTCGGTGGGGCGGAGACGTAGCCGTGCGCCTGCGCGGGGGCGGCGACGGTGAGGGTGGCGGCGACAGCGCCCGCCGCCACCAGCGGGACGGTGATTCTTCGACGCATCGGGGCAGCTCCTTCTCCAGGTCCGGTGAGGTGCCCCTCAAAGTAATTTAAACATTGTTAACAGTAAAGACTCTCATCGATAAATCCATCGATGATGGCAGTTTTCTTCTCAGAGCCGGAGCAGGCTGCCCCCGTCGTCGACCTCGTCGGCCGACTCGTCGTCCAACCAGACACCGCCGGTGCCGAGGTAGCGGAACCGGTACTCCCCCGGCGGCAGCTTCACCGTCACCGTCCGGGTGCCGTCGCGGCGGGTCATCAACTCGTGTCGACCGGGCTGCCAGCCGTTGAACGAGCCGACGACGCTCACCGGGCCGGGCGGGACATCGCGGGGCAGGCAGAAGGTGACCCGGGTCTGGTTGCCGAAGAGCCTGTTGCGCTTGATCACGGTGATCCTCCGGGGGTTGCGGCGGTTCACCAGGCACAACGGGCAACACGCCGACGCCGACACGCCGCCGCCACGGTCGGGCGTCGACGTTCCGCCCCCACCTCGGTGCCACCTGGAGGATTCTGTAGGCACTTGTCCATTTAACGGAGGTTTTCGGTGGCAACCTGCGAGGTCTGCGGCAACGACTACTGGATGGCGTTCGAGGTGCACACCGTCAGCGGCGACGTGCACACCTTCGACTCGTTCGAGTGCGCGATCCACCGCATGGCACCGATCTGCGAGCACTGCCAGGTCAAGATCTCCGGGCACGGCGTCGAGGTCAACGGCCGCTTCTTCTGCTGCGCACACTGCGCCCGCGCCGTCGAGGGAGCGGTGGGTGCCGAGATCCGCGACGCCGTCGGCGCCCGCCCGGCCTGACCGCGCCCGCCCGGCCGACGCCACCCACCTCGCGCCCGACCGGGCGGATCTCAGGTGAACCCGCCCGACCTACCATCGGTGGATGCCCCAGCAGACCACCGAACTCCGGACGGCCTCCTTCGCCGACCTGAACGCCCGCACCCTCCACGACCTGCTCAAACTGCGCATCGACGTGTTCGTTGTGGAGCAGAACTGCCCGTACCCGGAGCTGGACGGGCGGGACGTCGAGCCGGGCACCCGGCACGTCTGGCTCACCGACGGCGGCGCGCCGCTGGCGTACCTGCGGATTCTGGCCGACCCGGACGGTGTCGCCCGGATCGGTCGGGTCGTGGTGGCCCCGGCGGCGCGCGGCGGCGGACACGCCGGCCGGCTGATGACGGCGGCGCTGGAGGTGGTGGGCAACCGGACCTGCGTGCTGGAAGCCCAGTCGCACCTGGTCGCGTTCTACAGCCGGCACGGCTTCACGGTCAGCGGCCCCGAGTACGTCGAGGACGGCATCCCGCACACCCCGATGCGGCGCGATGCCATTGACGGCTGACTATCGAGCTGGCATGGTGCCGGGTAGAGCCGTCGCGGGAGCCAGCGACAGGCACGGGAGTGGGCAACTCCCGGCGATCCGGGTGTCGACGTCCCACCTCATCCCCCCGGGGGCTCCATGTCCACACTCACCCGATCACGACGCGTGCTCTGGCTGTTCGCCATCGTGGCGGCCACCGCGCTCCTGTTGACGACCGCACTGACCACCATCCTGACCAAGCCCGCCTCGGCGCACGGTTCGGTGGTCGACCCGGCGTCGCGCAACTACAGCTGTTGGCAACGTTGGGGCGCCGACTTCCAGAACCCTCGGATGGCCACCGAGGACCCGATGTGCTGGCAGGCCTGGCAGTCCGACCCGGCCGCCATGTGGAACTGGAACGGCCTGTTCCGCGAGGGCGTGGGCGGTAACCACCAGGCCGCCGTCCCCGACGGCCAACTGTGCAGCGGCGGACGCACCCAGAGCCCCCGCTACAACGCGCTGGACACCGTCGGCGCCTGGAAGACCACGTCGGTGTCGAACAACTTCCGGCTCCGCTTCTTCGACCAGGCCAGCCACGGCGCCGACTACATCCGGGTGTACGTGACGAAGCAGGGCTTCAACTCGGCCACCCAACCGCTCGGCTGGGGCAACCTGGAGTTGGCCGGCCAGATCGGCAACACCCCGGCCTCCCAGTGGAACCCGGACACCGGTGGTGTCTCGATCCAGATCCCGGTGAGCGCGCCGGGACGCACCGGACGGCACATCGTCTACACCGTCTGGCAGGCCAGCCACCTGGACCAGTCGTACTACCTGTGCAGCGACGTCGACTTCGGCGGCGGGTCGACCACCCCACCGCCCACCACGCCCCCGCCGACGACCCCGCCGCCCACCACGCCGCCGCCCACCACTCCCCCGCCGAGCACTCCGCCGCCGGCCGGTGCCTGCACGGCGACGTACCAGGTCACCGGTCAGTGGTCCGGTGGCTTCCAGGCCGACGTGAAGGTGACCGCCGGCGGTTCACCGACCCGGGGCTGGTCGGTGAGCTGGAACTACGGCAACGGCCAGCAGGTCACCTCGTCGTGGAACGCGACGGTCAGCACCAGCGGCACGCTCGTCACCGCACGTAACGTCAACCACAACGGCACCCTTGCCGCCGGAGCGAGCACCACGTTCGGATTCCTCGGCTCGTGGAACGGCAGCAACCCGGTTCCGCTGGTCTCCTGTACGACGACCAGTTGATCCCCGGCCGGCGCCGCACCCGGGCGGGGGTGCGGCGCCGGCCGGTGGAATGCGGTGGTGCCCGGCGATCCGTCCGGGCACCATCGCCGCATGATCGACATCAGGGTGCTCACCCCCGACGACTGGCAGACCTGGCGCAAACTGCGGCTGGCCGCCCTCACCGAGGCACCGGGAGCGTTCAGCTCCCGACTCACCGACTGGCAGGGCGACGGCGACCGTGAGCAACGCTGGCGCGACCGGCTGAGCATCCCGGGCTCACACAACCTGGTGGCCGTCCTGGCCGGGCGTCCGGTCGGGATGTCGAGCGGCGTACCCACGTCGGACCCGCTCATGGTGGACCTGATCTCGATGTGGGTACACCCCGACGCTCGCGGCAAGGGTGTCGCAGACCGTTTGGTGGACGAGGTGGCGCGCTGGGCCCAGGAGCGCGGCGCCGATCGGCTACGGCTCACCGTCATGCCGGACAACGCGGCGGCGAAGGCCCTCTACCACCGCGCCGGCTTCCGCCTGACCGACGAG
This sequence comes from Micromonospora sp. NPDC005205, assembly GCF_040608275.1. Taxonomy (NCBI): domain Bacteria; kingdom Bacillati; phylum Actinomycetota; class Actinomycetes; order Micromonosporales; family Micromonosporaceae; genus Micromonospora; species Micromonospora sp. NPDC005205. The sequence continues at coordinate 42,302 of NZ_JBEXHV010000020.1, read as the reverse complement.
CCAGGCGACCTCATGCCCGACGGCGTACGCCCAGAACAGATCATGCTCCGCCCCCTCCGACCAGCACACCTCACCCCGTCACGCTGAGCGAGACGCCCCGTCACCCTCCATGCCGCCGAGCCAACCCCGTCCCGGCTCGCCCAACCCCCGTGCCCCTCGTCGATCAAGGAGTTGTGGTGGTCGACAAAGCACCCGCGGGTTCCCAAACCAGGCACCACAACTCCATGATCGGCCAGTTCGGGGCAGCCGGTGCGCCGATCTTGCACTTCCGGTTGCCAGATCGCGGCTTACGCCCCTTTCGCTGGGACAGAAAGTGCAAGATCGCGGGGGCGGGGGGCGGGGGCGGGGGCGAGGGCGAGGGCGGGGGCCGTCAGACCAGGCAGTTGACGATTTCGGCTACCGAGCGGCGGCGGCCGGTGTAGAACGGGACCTCTTCGCGGACGTGCCGGCGGGCGCCGGAGGCGCGCAGGTCCCGCATCAGGTCGACGATCCGGTGCAGTTCGTCGGCCTCGAAGGCGAGCATCCACTCGTAGTCGCCGAGCGCGAACGAGGCGACGGTGTTGGCTCGCACGTCCGGGTAGCCGCGGGCCATCTTGCCGTGCTCGGCCAGCATCTCGCGCCGCTCGGAGTCGGGCAGCAGGTACCACTCGTAGGAGCGGACGAACGGGTACACGCAGATGTAGGGGCGAGCCTCCTCACCGGCCAGGAACGCCGGAATGTGGCTCTTGTTGAACTCCGCCGGTCGGTGCAGCGCCATCTGCGACCACACCGGAGTCAGCGCCCGGCCCAGCGTGGTGCGGCGGAACCGCAGGTAGGCGTCCTGGAGCGCGTCGGGGGACGCGGAGTGCCACCAGATCATCACGTCCGCGTCGGCGCGCAGCCCGGAGACGTCGTACACGCCCCGGACCACCACGTCCTTACCGGCCAGCTCGTCGAAGAGGGACACCACCTCGCCGGTGACGTTGTCCCGCAGCGACGGCAGCGGGGAGCTGGCCCGGAACACCGACCACATGGTGTAGCGGATGCTGTCGTTCAGCTCCCGCAACCGGGCCGCGTTGGTCTGCTCGGTCATCTCGCCGATCCTCCCAGTGCTGTGATGATCTCTTCGGCCGCCGTCTCGCCGGAGCGGACGCAGACCGGGATGCCGACGCCGTCGTAGCCGGCGCCGGCGAGAACCAGTGTGGGGTGCGCGGCCCGCAGCGCCGTCCGCGCGGCCCCGAGCCGGTCGGCGTGCCCCGGCGCGTACTGCGGCAGCGCACCGCCCCACCGCTGCACGTGCCCGTCGACCGGGGCGGGCAGCGAGGTGCCGAGCACCGCCGACAACTCCCGGTGCACTGTGGCCGCCAGGTCCGCGTCGGGGCGCTGCAGGTGCGCCTCCTCGCCGTACCGGCCCACCGAGGCGCGCACCACTGCCAACCCGTCCGGCTGGCGCAGGTGCCCCCACTTCGTGGTGAAGAAGGTCGCCGCCTTGATCAGCAGGCCCTCGGTGCTCGGCACCAGGAAGCCGGACAGCTCGGGTAGTCGCGGCTGCGGCAACGCCATGGTGACCAGCGCGACGCTCGCGTAATCCAGCGCGCCGACGCCCGCCGCCACCGCCGGCGCGGGGCCGGCGAGCAGCCGCGCCGCCGGTCGCGCCGGCACGGCCAGCACCACCGCGTCCACGTCCACGAACTCCGGGTCGCGGGTCGGGCCGACGGTGAGCCGCCAACCCGTGTCGGTCGCTGTCAGCTCGCGCACGGCGGCGTCCCGCCGTACCGTCGCGCCGCTGGCCGTCACGGCGGCCTCGACCAGGGTGCTGAGCCCACCGGCGAGGGTGCCGAAGACCGGGGCGCCGGGCGCACGCGGCGCGGCGGCCTGCGCGGCCCGGACCGCACCGACCAGGGTGTGCTCCACCCGGGCCGTGCGGGCCAGCGCCGGCATCGTCGTGACCAGGGAAAGATCGTCGGCGCGGCCCGCGTACACGCCGCCCAGCATCGGGTCGACCAGCCGCTCGACCACCTCGTCGCCGAAACGGGACCGGACCAGCGCGCCCACCGAGACGTCAGCGTCCGGCCCGACCAGCGGCCGACCGCCGTCGGTGTCGGCGTCCGCGGCCGGGCGGGCGACAGTGGCCACCCGATCCAGATCCCCGGGTACGCCCACCAGGGTGCCGCCCGGGATGGGGCGCAGCCCTCCGTCGATGACCAGCGCGGCCTGCCCCACAGTGGGGTGCACGATCTTCTCGGCCAGCCCGAGCCGGCGGGCGAGGGCCACCGCCGCGCTCTCGGCGCCGGTCGGGTCGCGCATCAGGAAAGACTCCGCGCCGAACTCCACCGGCTGACCGGCCAGGTCCCCGGTGCGCAGCTTCCCGCCCAGCGCGCCGGACTGCTCGTACACAGTGATCTCGGTGCCGGCGGGTGCTCGGTCGCGCAGGCGGACCGCGGCGGCCAGCCCGGCGATCCCGCCGCCGACCACCGCCACCCGCCAGGGCCGCCGCATTCCCGGTCAGCCCTGGTCGGCTCGGCGGCTGGACAGCTCGTGCACCAGCGCGACCACCCGGGTCAGCACCTCCGGGTCGGTCTCCGGCATGACCCCGTGGCCGAGGTTGAACACGTGCCCGGGGGCTGCCCGGCCCTGCTCCAGGATGCGGCGCACCTCGGCCTCCACGACCGGCCACGGCGCGAGCAGCACGCACGGGTCCAGGTTGCCCTGCACCGCCTTGTCCGCGCCGATCCGGCCGGTGGCCACGTCCAGCGGCGTACGCCAGTCGACGCCGACCACGTCGGCCCCGGCCTCGCCCATCGCGCCGAGCAGCTCGGCGGTGCCCACCCCGAAGTGGATCCGGGGCACCCCGGCGTCAACGAGCCCGCTCAGCACGGTGGTCGAGTGCGGCAGCACGAAACGGCGGTAGTCGGCCTCGGAGAGCGCGCCGGCCCACGAGTCGAACAGCTGCACGGCGGAGACGCCGGCCTCGATCTGCACCCGCAGGAAGGCAAGCGTCACGTCGGCCAGCCGGGCGCACAGTGCGTGCCACAGCTCCTCATCGCCGTACATCAGGGCCTTGGTCTTCGCGTGGGTGCGCGACGGCCCGCCCTCGACCAGATAGCTGGCCAGCGTGAACGGCGCACCGGCGAAACCGATCAGCGGGGTGTCGCCGAGCTCGACCACCAACTGCCGGACGGCCTCGTCGACGTACGAGACGTCGTCGCGGGTGATCCGGCGGATGCGCTCCACGTCGGCGGCGGTGCGGATCGGCTCGGCGACCACCGGGCCGGTGCCCGGCACGATGTCCAGGTCGATCCCGGCGGCGGCGACGGGCACCACGATGTCGCTGAACAGGATCGCCGCGTCCACGCCGTGGCGGCGAACCGGCTGGAGGGTGATCTCGGTGACCAGCTCCGGGCGCCGGCAGGACTCCAGCATCGGCACGCTCGCCCGGATCTCCCGGTACTCCGGGAGGGAGCGGCCGGCCTGGCGCATGAACCAGACCGGGGTGTGCGGGACGGGCCGACGTCGGCAGGCCCGAATGAAGGGCGAGTCGGCCGGTCCGCCGGGGCGGGATTCTCCGTCTCGGGCGACAGTGCCCGTGGTGTCCGTGGTCATCGCCGCAATCGTGCCACGCCCACCACCGGAAACCGGGTGGGGGTGAGAGGAAGGGCACCGTTCCTTACGCCCGGCGCCCTTCCGAGCGTCGGCGCGCCGTCGAAGCGGGCGACGGACGGCGGCATAGGCTGCCGACATGGCCCCCCCGATCGCGCTCCCGGAGACGTTCGCCCGCGCGGTCGCCGGGCTGCGGTCGGCCGCCCCCCGGCCGGAGATCACCCTGGAGGAGGTCGGTGCCCCCCAGCGACTGGCCCCGTACGCGTTCGCGCTCGCCGCGACAGTGCTGCGCGACGACGACGAGGTGGCGACCGGTCGGCTGATCCTGTTGCACAACCCGGTCGGGCACGAGGCGTGGCAGGGCACCCTGCGGCTGGTCACCTACGTGACAGCCGAGTTGGAGGTCGATCTGGCCGCCGACCCGCTGCTGCCCGGGGTCGGCTGGACGTGGCTGACCGACGCGTTGGACGCCCAGGACGCCGGCCACCGGGCGATCGGTGGAACGGTGACGCAGACCATGTCGACCCGGTTCGGCGATCTCGCCGGGCCACCGACCATCGGCGACATCGAGATCCGCGCGTCCTGGACGCCGGTCGACGACGACCTGACACCGCACCTGCTCGGCTGGTGCGTCCTGCTCGCCTCCACCGCCGGTCTCCCCCCACCGGGCGTCACCGCCCTCGCCGACCGCCGCCCGGCTGGCGCAGCCTGACGTTCGGCCCTCGGGAGGACACCTTGCGGACACCTGATCGACACACGCCGGACCGGCTGCACCCGCCGGATCTCCGCGCGCACTAGGGTTGGCAGGTGACCGACGAACCACCCCTGCGCCGTCGGCCCACCGAAGACCTTCCGGGAAACGCACCCCAGCACCCGCCGTCGGCCCAGCCGCAGCCGGCGGGCGTGGGGGCTGACCCGGCCGACGGTGGGCCCGTTCCGCTGATCGCCCCGCGTGACGGCACCCCCGATCCGGTGGCCGCCCCGGCCGAGCTTGCCGAGGTCGTGGCCCGCTTCGCGGCGGGCACCGGCCCGGTCGCGCTGGACGCCGAACGGGCTTCCGGCTACCGCTACAGCCAACGGGCCTACCTCGTGCAACTTCGCCGGGCTGGTGCGGGCACGGCGCTGATCGACCCGCTGCCACTGCCCGACCTCAGCGCACTGGACGCGGTGATCGGTGAGGCCGAGTGGGTCCTCCACGCGGCCAGCCAGGATCTGCCCTGCCTGGCCGAGGTGGGGTTGCGTCCACGCCGACTGTTCGACACCGAGCTGGCGGCTCGGCTGGCCGGGTTCGAACGCGTCGGGCTGGCCGCGCTCACCGAACAGCTGCTCGGGTTCACCCTGGAGAAGCACCACTCGGCGGCCGACTGGTCGAGCCGACCGCTGCCCGAGTCGTGGTTGACGTACGCCGCCCTCGACGTGGAGCTGCTCACCGACCTGCGCGACGCGCTGGACGCCGAGTTGACCCGGCAGGGCAAGTCGGCCTGGGCCGCGGAGGAGTTCGCGGCGCTGGTCCGCACCGGGGCACGCCCGCCCCGGGTTCGGGCGGAGCCGTGGCGGCGCACCTCGGGCATCCACCGGCTGCGGGGGGCGCGGGCGCAGGCCCGGGTCCGCTCGATGTGGTACGCCCGGGACCAGATCGCGTCCCGGCGCGACGCCGCTCCCGGTCGGGTGCTGCCCGACTCGGCGATCATCGCCGCGGCCGAGCTGGACCCGAAGGACGAGAAGACCCTGCTGACCCTGCCCGGCTTCGGCGGTCGGTCGGTCCGTCGGCTGGCCCGCACCTGGCTCGCCGCGCTCGACGACGCCCGGCAGCTACCGGAGGATTCCCTGCCGGTCTCGCCGGCCGTGGAGGGCCCGCCCCCGCCGCACCGATGGGCCGAGCGGGACCCGGTGGCGGCCGGTCGGCTGGCCCGCTGCCGGGAGGTCGTGATCCGCATCGCCGGCGAGCACAACCTGCCGCCGGAAAACCTGATCACTCCGGATTCGGTCCGCCGGCTGGCCTGGACCCCGCCGGAGGAGATCACCGAGGAGTCGGTGGCGGAGACCCTGCGCGGCCTCAACGCCCGCGAGTGGCAGATCGCCCTCCTCACCCCCGACCTGGCCGAAGCCCTGACCCCAAAGACCCCAACCCCCTAACACCCCCACCCCGCCCCGCCCCGCCCCGCCCCGCCCCCGCCCCCGCCCGTTGATCATGAAGTTATTGCCAGGACACGCCGATGCCGATGGCAACAACTTCATGATCAACGGGGCGTTGGCGCGCGCCGGTGTGGGGTGGGCCACAGCGGGGGGTGGGGGACGGGGTTGGTTACTGACGAGTAGCATTCGGGGCAACGTGCCCCTCGGCTAGGAGGCTCAAGTGCCCCGTGAAGTTCGCGATGTCGTCTTCGTCGACGGCGTCCGTACCCCGTTCGGCAAGGCGGGTGGCATGTACGCCAACACCCGCGCCGACGACCTGGTGATCCGCTGCATCCGGGAACTGCTGCGTCGTAACCCGCAGCTGCCCCCGGAGCGGGTCGAGGAGGTCGCCATCGCGGCCACCACCCAGATCGGCGACCAGGGCCTCACCATCGGCCGCACCGCCGCCCTGCTGGCCGGGCTGCCCAAGACCGTTCCCGGCTTCGCCATCGACCGGATGTGCGCGGGGGCGATGACAGCGGTCACCACCGTGGCCAGCGGCATCGCCATGGGCGCGTACGACATCGCCATCGCCGGTGGCGTCGAGCACATGGGCCGCCACCCGATGGGTGAGGGCGTCGACCCCAACCCGCGCATCATCGCGGAGAAGCTGGTCGACCCGTCCGCGCTGGTGATGGGCTCCACCGCGGAGAACCTGCACGACCTGGTCCCGCACATCACCAAGGCCCGCACCGACGCGTTCGCGCTCGCCTCGCAGCAGAAGACCGCCAAGGCGTACGCCAACGGCAAGCTCCAGGACGACCTGGTGCCGATGTCGATCCGCGACGCGGAGGGCGGCTGGGGCCTGGCCACCGTGGACGAGGCCCCGCGGGACACCTCGCTGGAGAAGTTGGCCACCCTGAAGACCCCGTTCCGCCCGCACGGCAAGGTCACCCCGGGCAACGCGGCCGGCCTGAACGACGGCGCCACCGCGAGTCTGCTGGCCGACGAGGCCACCGCCCGCGAGCTGGGTCTGCCGGTCGCCATGCGGCTGGTGTCGTTCGGCTTCGTCGGAGTCGAGCCGGAGGTGATGGGCGTCGGCCCGATCCCGTCGACGGAGAAGGCGCTGCGCCTCGCCGGGCTCAGCATCGACGACATCGGCCTGTTCGAGCTGAACGAGGCCTTCGCCGTGCAGGTGCTCGCCTTCCTCGACCACTTCGGCATCGCCGACGACGACGCGCGGGTCAACCCGTGGGGCGGTGCGATCGCCATCGGTCACCCCCTCGCGTCCTCCGGCGTACGGCTGATGACGCAGCTGGCCCGCCAGTTCGCCGAGCACCCGGAGGTCCGCTACGGCCTCACGGCGATGTGCATCGGCATCGGCATGGGCGGCACGGTCATCTGGGAGAACCCGCACTGGACGGAGGGCGACAAGTGAGCGCACTGGACGCACCGAACGAGGTCGTCACCCGGGCGCTGCTGCGTCAGGTGAACGTGCCGGGGCTGGACCGGCCCGCCGCCCTGATCACGCTCGACAACGGCTTCGACCACACCAAGCCGAACACCTTCGGCCCGGGTGGGTTGGCCAGCCTGGACGAGGCGATCACCGCCGCGCTCGCCGCCGACCCGGCGTTCATCGCGGTCACCGGCAAGCCGTACATCTTCTGCGTGGGCGCGGACATCGTCGGCCTGCCGCAGCTCGCCGACCGCGCGCAGGCGCTGGAGATCGGCCGGCTCGGCCACCGGGTCTTCGCCCGGCTCAAGGACAGCACCGTTCCGACCTTCGCGTTCGTCAACGGCGCGGCGATGGGCGGTGGCCTGGAGCTGGCGCTGCACTGCCACTACCGGACGCTCTCCGGGGGCGCGGCGGCCCTCGCGCTGCCCGAGGTGTCCCTCGGTCTGGTCCCGGGCTGGGGCGGCACCCAGCTGTTGCCGAACCTGATCGGCATCCCCGCCGCGACCCAGGTGATCATCCAGAACCCGCTGATGCAGAACAAGATGCTCAAGCCCAAGCAGGCCGCCGAGCTGGGCATCGCGGACGTCCTGTTGGAGCCGGCGGACTTCCTGGAGCGGTCCCTGGAGTGGGCTGCCGGCGTGGTCCGGGGTCAGGTCACAGTGACCCGACCCGAGGTCGACAAGGACATGTGGGCGGGCGTGCTCTACTTCGCCCGGGAGACGCTGAACCAGCGGCTGCACGGTGCGGTCCCGGCCGCGTACAAGGCGCTCGACCTGCTGGAGGCGGCGAAGGACGGCGACTTCGCCGCCGGCACCGCCGCCGAGGACGAGGCCCTCGCGGATCTGGTCTTCTCCGAGGAGCTGCGCAGCGGCCTGTACGCGTTCGACCTGGTGCAGCGGCGGGCCAAGCGCCCGGCCGGCGCACCGGACAAGGGCCTGGCTCGCACGATCACCAAGGTCGGCATCGTCGGCGCGGGTCTGATGGCCAGTCAGCTGGCGCTGCTGTTCGCGCGCCGCCTCCAGGTGCCGGTGGTGATGACCGACCTCGACCAGTCCCGGGTGGACAAGGGCGTCGGTTACGTGCACACCCAGATCGAGAAGGCCGTCACCAAGGGCCGGATGGACAAGGGCACCGCCGCCAAGCTGTACGGCCTGGTCAGTGGCACTGTCGACAAGAGCGCCTTCGCGGACGCCGACTTCGTCATCGAGGCGGTCTTCGAGGACCTGGGTGTCAAGAAGCAGGTCTGGGCCGAGTTGGAGAAGATCGTCTCCCCGGAGGCGGTGCTCGCCACCAACACCAGTTCGCTGTCGATCACCGAGATGGCCGCCGAGCTGGAGCACCCGGAGCGGGTGGTCGGCTTCCACTTCTTCAACCCGGTGGCGGTGCTGCCGCTGCTGGAGATCGTCCGGGGTGAACGCACCGACGACGTCACCCTCGCTACCGCGTTCGCGGTCGGCAAGCAGCTCAAGAAGTCGAGCGTGCTGGTCAAGGACGCTCCGGCGTTCGTGGTGAACCGGCTTCTCACCCGCTTCCTGGGCACCGTCTTCGCCGCCGTCGACGCCGGCACCCCGCTGGACGTGGCGAACAGCGCACTGGACCCGCTGGGCCTGCCGATGCGTCCGCTCGCCTTGCTCCAGCTGGTCGGGCCGGCCGTCGCGTACCACGTGGGCGGCACCCTGCATACCGCGTACCCGGACCGGTTCGGGGTCAGCGAGAACCTCAAGCGGATCGCCGACTCCGGTCAGCCGATCGTGGTCGACGACCAGGTCAACGAGGAGGTCGCCAAGCTGCTCGTGGTGGGTGACCAGCCGTTGACCGCCGAGCAGGTACGCCAGAACGCCCTCGACGCGCTCGCGCAGGAGATCCGGCTGATGCTGGACGAGGGCGTGGTCGCCGAGGCGCAGGACATCGACCTGTGCATGATCCTGGGCGCCGGCTGGCCGTTCCACCTGGGCGGTGTCACGCCGTACCTGGACCGGACCGGCACCTCCGAGCGGGTCACCGGCCAGCGGTTCCTGCCGCGCGGCGCGGCGAGCCTGCCCGCCTGACAGATCGCAGCACCACGGTCGCGGTGGTCGGACCGTCCCTATCGGACGGACCGGCCACCGCGACCGTTTGTGATCAGACGATTGCGGGATGCGGGTTTTCGCGGGGACGGCGGCGGGCATCGCGCCGGGTTAGGATCACGCGTTTTGCAACCCCATCTTGGAGCTGACTGATGTCTCAGCCGCCGGCCAATCCCTACGGCCCGCCGCACGATTCCCCCGACCCGTCGCAGCAGCCGGGCCAGCAGCCTGGCGGGTGGCCGCCGCCGCAGCAGCAGGGACAGCCGCAGCAGCCCGGTGGTTTCCCGCCCGCGCAGTCGGGTCAGCCGTACGCGCAGCAGGGCTTCCCGCCCGCGCAGCCCGGTTTCCCGCCGGCCCAGCCTGGCTTCCCACAGGCCCAGCCTGGCCAGCCGTACGGTGACCCGAACTTTGCCGGCGGTCCTCCCCCGGCGAAGAAGTCGAACGTCGGCAAGATCGTGCTGATCGTGTTGGCAGTGGTGCTGGTGCTCTGCGTCGGCGGCGCGGCGATCACCTGGCTCGTCGTCAAGGACGACGTGGGCGCCGTGGTGGACGCCAGCAAGACCCGGGTCGTCGCACCGACCACCCTCGCCGGCCGGCCGAAGCTCACCAACCCGGAGCTCCTGAGGGCCGCCGAGCAGGCGGTCGCCGGGATGAAGACGGCGGCGGGGAACGAGACGAGCACGGTCGCCGCCTTCTACGGCGACCCGACCAAGCAGGACCTCGTCATGATCGCGGGCGTGTCCGGGCTGCTGTCGGACCCGAAGAAGGAGCTGGACGCCTATGTGGACGGCCTGTCCAAGCAGCTGACGGTGGACACGATGACGGCCGTCGACGCCGGCCCGCTCGGCGGTGAGGCGCGTTGCGGCGACGGCAAGGCCAAGACCGTGCCGCTGGGCATCTGCGTCTGGGCCGACCGGGGCAGCCTGGGCATGGTGGTGATGTACTTCAAGTCCGCCGACCAGGCGAAGGCCGAGTTCACCACGATCCGGGGCCAGGTCGAGCAGCAGTCCTGATCCGTACGCGACCGGGGCCCCGGCCACCTTCGGGTGGCCGGGGCCCCGATTGCTTCTCCTGAAGCACGCCAACCGACCGGCGGGGCGTCAGCGCACTCCCTGCGGCCGCCAATACTTTGCCCTTGCGCTAAGTATCATCTCCCGAAATACTTAGCCGCATGGCACAGTATTCGGCGCATCTCGACGGCGTGTTCGTCGCCCTCGCCGACCCGACCCGGCGCTGGGTCATCCGACGCCTCGGCCACGGTCCGACAAGCGTCGGCGACCTCGCCCGCGAGCTTCCGATGACCCTTCCCTCGTTCATGAAGCACGTGCGGACGCTCGAGTCGAACGGACTGATCCACACGACCAAGTCCGGCCGGGTGCGCACCTGCGTGCTCAACCGCGAGCGCCTCGCTGTCGTCGACGACTGGCTCGCGGAGCAGCGCAGGGTCTGGGAAGAGCGCACCGATCGCCTGGAACGCCTCGTCACCGATCAGCAGGAGAACCAGCAATGAATCCCGACCTGGACCTGACCATGACGCGGGTCATCCGCGCCCCTCGCGCCACCGTGTGGGCCGCCTGGACCGACCCGTCCCGCTTCGAGAAGTGGTGGGTACCGGCGCCGGCCCTGTGCCGCGTCGACCGCTTGGACGTCCGGCCCGGTGGCGCACTCGTGACCCGACTGAGCGAGGACGGGGTGGAGTTCGTCCCGCACCTCGACGCGTGCTTCCTCGTCGTCGACGACCTCGAACGGATCGTGTTCACCAACGTGATCGACAGCGCCTGGCGGCCCGCGAACCCCACCCCGGTCCCGATGACGGCGGAGATCACCATGAAGGACCATCCGGACGGCACCGACTACCGGATCATCGTCCGCCACGGTGATCCCGCCGCTCGTGACCTTCACGAGAAGATCGGCTTCGCGGACGGCTGGGGCTCGGTCACCGAACAACTCGCCGGGCTCGCCGAGGGCCAGGAGGCGCTGTGAAGATCGTCCTTACCGAGTTCGTCACTCTCGACGGCGTCAGCCAGGGGCCCGGCTCGCCGACCGAGGACACGAGCGGCGGCTTCGCCCTGGGCGGCTGGCTCGTGCCCTACCTGGACGAGGTCTTCGTCCGCCGTACCTCGGAGTGGTTGGGTCTCGCCGACGGTCTGCTGCTCGGACGGCGGACCTACGAGGCGTTCGCTCGCGACTGGCCGCAGATCACCGACCCGAACGATCCGTTCACTGAACGGATGAACTCACTACCGAAGTACGTCGTGACCAACACCCTGACGGAGGGTGGTTGGCACCCGACGACAGTGCTCCACGGCGACCCGATCCACAGCGTCGGGGAGCTCAGGGCGCAGCCAGGACGGGAGCTCCAGATTCACGGAAGCGCACGACTTGGCAAGGCTCTGTTGTCAGCTGGCCTCGTCGACACCCTCCGACTCGTCATGGCCCCCACCGTGGCCGGCTCCGGGCGGCGGCTGCTCGACCACCCGAACGCACCCGTCGGCCTCCGACTGGTTCACCACGAAGCTACGGCGAAGGGCTTGCTCCTGCTCGAGTACGAGCATGTCGGCGCCGCCCCGACGGCGCAGTACGAAGGCGCGACAGCCTTCGTCTAGTCACCGCGACACGACACGGCCCGGCCACCGCCCGAATCTCGCGATCAGGTCCCGCCCCGACAGCGGGAAGCCGGGGCACCGGCCACGCGAAGGTGGCCGGTGCCCCGGTGCCGTACGTCGACCATCAGGCCGGTTCGGCAACCTCCGACGTGGCGAGCGCCGCCGCCGCTGCCCGCGCCGCCGCCGCTGCCGCCCGCTCGGCGGCGTTGCCGAGCACGCAGAACTCGTTGCCCTCGGGGTCGGCGAGCACCACCCAACCTCCACCGGTCGGGCTGACGTGGTCGGCGACGAGCCTCGCGCCGATGCCGAGCAGTCGCTCGACCTCCTCGGCCCGGGTCCGGTCGGCGGGTTGCAGGTCCAGGTGCAGCCGGTTCTTCACCGTCTTGCCCTCGGGCACCGCGATGAACAGCACCTCGGGGCCACCCGGGGGCAGAAGCATCGCCTCCGGGTCGCCCGGGAAGTCGTCGGGCTGCCGGGGGCAGTCGAAGACCTGCGACCAGAAGCCGGCGAGGGCGTACGTGTCGTGACAGTCGATGCTGATGTTGTGGATCGTCGAACTCACAGTGGTCCTCCACGGTGGTGACGTGGTGCGGCCCCGGGTACCCGGCGCACCACGCAGGAACTGGTTCCCCTTCGAGTGGGCGATCAGCGCCCGACCCGTGCGGGGGCGCTCCGCCTCCGGGACGTCAGCCGACGCTGACCCGGGGCGCGGAGCCGAGACTGGTGGACATCGACGCACCCCCTTCCCTGTCGAGCTGACCCGGCGATCTTGCCATCGGCCGAGCGAGGTGCGCAACCCCGATCAGCCGGCGGCGGAAACCGTTCCGGGCACGGCCGGGGCGTCCGACGACGGGAGGGTGACAGTGACCTCCAAGCCCCCGCCGGCCTGCGCGACCACCCGTACGGTGCCGCCGTGCGCGGTGCAGACCGCCCGGACGATGGACAGCCCCAGGCCGGAGCCACGGGCACCGGTGCGTTCCCGGCCACCACGGCGGAACGGCTCGAACAGCCCCGGCACGTCGGCCTGGTCCACCTCGAAACCGGTGTTCCCCACCACCAGCCAGGACCGGTCACCGTCGGTGCCGGTACGCACCCAGAGCCGACCGTGCAGGTGGTTGTAGCGGACCGCGTTCTCGATCAGGTTTCCGGCCAACCGGTCGAGCAGCCCCGGATCGCCGACGACCGGCGCGGACTCCAGCGACGTCTGCACCCGCAGGCCGATCCGTTCCACCTCGCGGCGCATTGCCGACAGCGCGTTGGCGGTGCCCGCGGCGAGGTCACACTCGGTACGCCTGCCGAGCTGCCGCCCGGCCTGCGCCTCGCTGCGGGCCAGCACCAGCAACGCGTCCACCAGGCCGTTGGCCCGCTCGGAGGCGTCGCGGACCACCGTCGCCATCCGTCGATACTCGGCGGCATCCGCGTCGTCGTCGCTGAGCGTAACGTCGATCTCCGTGCGCATCACCGCGAGCGGGGTACGTAGCTCGTGCGAGGCGTTCGCCACGAAACGCTTCTGGGCCTCGAAGGCGGACGCGATCCGGTCCAGCATGGCGTCGAACGTCTTGGCCAGCTCGGCCACCTCGTCGTCGGCGCCCGAGTAGCCGATCCGCTGGTCCAGGGTCGCCTCGCCCAGCCGCTGGGCGGTCGCCGTGACCTGGTGCAGTGGGCGCAGCGCCCGACCGGCCACCGCGTACGCGCCGGCCACCCCGACCACGCTGATCGCCAGCAGCGCGACCAGGCCCTTGGCCAGCAGTTCCCCGGAGGCGGCATCGACCAACTGCCGCTGCCACTCGGCGGCGTCCATCCGCCGACCGTCGGAGAGCAGCACGATCGTGCCGGGCACCAACTCGTCGGTGGGTCGCAACGCGTCGCGGACCAGCAGCCAGGCCAGCAGCACCAGGATCGCTCCGGCCCCGACCAGCAGCACCCCGTTGAGCAGGGTCAGCCGCAACCGCAGAGTGGGTCGCAGCCGGCGGCTCACGCGCTCACCTCGGCGGTGCGGTAGCCCGCACCGACCACCGTCTCGATCAACGGCGGCTCGCCGAGCTTCTTGCGTAGCGTCATCACGGTGACCCGGACGATGGTGGTGAACGGGTCGGTGTTCGCGTCCCAGACCCGTTCCAGCAGCTCCTCGCTGGAGACCACCGCGCCACGCGCCCTGAGAAGTTCGCTGAGCACCCCGAACTCCTTGTTGGTGAGGTCCACCGGCACGCCGGCGCGGGTGGCCACCCGGCGGGCCGGGTCGAGCACCAGGTCGGCCAGTTCGAGCACCGGAGGCGCGGCCGGGGTGGCCCGCCGGCCCAGTGCCTGCACCCGGGCGACCAACTCGTCGAAGGCGAACGGTTTGGGCAGGTAGTCGTCAGCGCCGAGCTGCAAGCCCTCCACCCGGTCGGCCACCGTGCCGCTGGCGGTGAGCATCAGCACCCGGGTCAACGCGCCGGAGGACGCCAGGTCGGCGCAGATCTGGTCGCCGTGCACACCCGGCAGGTCGCGGTCGAGCACCACCACGTCGTACCGGGTGACGAACGCCGCCTCGTGGCCGGCGTCGCCGTCGTACGCCACGTCGACAGCCATGCCCCGCTTGCGCAACCCCCGCGCGATCGCGTCGGCGAGGTTGCGCTCGTCCTCGACCACCAGTACCCGCATCCCGGCCTCCTCGCTGCTGACCACCGACAACCTAGTGCCGGCGGGCAACCATCGTCCCTCGCCGTCCGCGCCGGCCGGCGTTGCGGGCCACCGCGGCGTACGCGATGCTGGCCGGCGGTATCGAGCGACGGACGGACTGGCATGACCACTGCGGCACCACCCACCCGGCGGGACATCGCCTACCGGGGTTTCCACCTGCCGGCCGACCTGACCAGCGGCAGCGGCGACGGCCTGCTCGCCGACGGTCGAGGGCTCGTCCTCGACGGCGTCGCCGAACGGGGCACCTGGACGTCACCGCCGGTACCTGTCGGCTTCGCCGTCGCCGAGGTGGTGCCGTCCTGGACGGCGGACACCCCCGACGGCTCCTGGATCGAGGTCGACCTGCGCGGCTGGCACGACGACGCGCCCAGCACCGACTGGTACCGGCTGGCCCGCTGGGCCGCCGGCGACGACACCGTACGGCGGACCTCGCTGCCCGGACAGCGCGACAGTGCCGCCCGGGTCGACACCGACACCCTGATCGTGACCGGAGCGACGGTCACCGGTTGGCAGACGCGGGTGACCTTGTGCCGGCCCGCCGGCAACCCGACCGGCCCGGTGCTGCGCAGCATCGGCGCTGTCGCCACCGGCCCCGCGACGGTCGACCAGGGGTACGCGGGGGAACCTGTCTCGTCCGCTGCCTGGGGCCGGGTGCTGGACGTGCCCCGCTACTCACAGCGGCTGCACGCCGGCCAGTACCCGCAGTGGGGTGGTGGCGGGGACTCCTGGTGCAGCCCCACCTGCACCTCGATGGTGCTCGCCTACTGGGGCGCCGAGCCGACGCCGGACCGCTACGCCTGGGTGGAGCCGTCCGGCCCGCGTCCGGTGGTGGTCCACGCCGCCCGGCACTGCTACGACCACGCGTACGCCGGGGCCGGCAACTGGCCGTTCAACACCGCGTACGCCGGTCTGCACGGGGTGGACGCGTTCGTCACCCGGCTGCGGTCGCTGGTCGAGGCGGAGGAGTTCGTCGTCGCCGGCATCCCCCTGATCGTCTCCGCCGCGTTCCGCGCCGACGAGGTGCCGGGGCTCGGGTACGACACCGGTGGGCACCTGATGGTCCTGGTCGGTTTCAGCGCCGACGGCGACCCGGTGCTCAACGACCCGTACGCCCCGGACGACGACGCGGTCCGTCGCACAGTGCCCCGGCAGGCGTTCGAGGCGGTCTGGCAACGGGGCAGCGGTGGGGTGGCGTACGTGCTGCGACCCGCGTCGGTGCCGCTGCCCCCGCCACCCGCCCAGGCCAACTGGTGATCAGTCGGTCAGTTTCCAGAGCTGGTACCCGCCGGCCGCACTGCACACCAGGTAGCCGGTGATCGCCTGACACTCCCCGGTGGCGTCGGGCAGCACGTCCACGATGCGCACCTCTCCGGCGCCGACGTCCAACTCACCGACGAGCACCCCTGCGTCGGGGTGCCGCCGTATGCCGACCAACCGGCCGCCGGGACCGAGTTGGTACAGCTCCCACCGGCCCAGGTCGGCCACCTGCTGGCCGGTCAGCGCATCGAGCACGATGTACTGCTCCAGCGGACCGATTCCGCTGATGTTGGCCATCAGCCGGCCGCCGGTCGGCCAGGCCCACCCCCACTGGGTGCTGCTCCAGCGCACCTCGCCGGTCGCCGGGTCGAGCGCCTGTAGCTCGTTGTTGCCGGTGCGCACACACAGGACGGGGCCGCAGTCCAGCGCGAAGTCGACGTGGAGCCGGGCGCGGGTCCAGCGGGCCTCAAGCTGGTCCAGCCCGTACGCGGTGACAGTGCCCGAGCCTCTGTCGATGGCCAGCAGCAGGTCCTTCGTCAGGTCCAGGCCGATCCGACCACCGTCGGGCGGGCGCAGGTCGGCGCGGGCCAGCACCGCGCCGGTGATCGCGTCGCGTACCTCGACCGGCCCGTCCGCCTCGCTGAGCACCACCCGGTCCACCCCGCGCTCGGTGCCCCGCACAGTCGTCTCGGCGCTGGCGCCGGAGAGCTGCCAACGCACGGTGCCGCAGCACGGATCGACCGCGCGCAGAGTGGACGGTAAGGTCTCGCCGCCGCTACGCAGCAGCACGTTGCCGTCGGTCAGCTTGGAGACGGTGCCTGGCTGCTGCCACCGGTGCGCCCCGGTCGCCCGATCCAGCGCGACGGTGATCGTGTCCCGACCATCCGGGCCGATCTCGTAGCCGGTGGCCAGCAGCATCCCGGCCAGCGGGGTCATCCCCCAGTACCTGGCCTCCGCCGACAGCGGCGCCTGCCAGACCGGCTCGCCGCCGGGTAAGCGGTAGGCGGACACCCGCGCCCGTCGGGTCGTGGTGTTGGTCGGCTCCAGGACCAGGAGGAGGTCACCGTCGACCATGACGTCGGACCCGGATCGAACCGGCAGCGTCACCGGGGCCGGCCGGGATGGTGTGACGACAGAGCCGGCGAGCGTGACGAGCGCGAGCACCACGACCAGCGCCACGCGCAGCGGACGACCATGAGCGCGGGGCGGGCGGGGCACCGGGTCCGGGTCCGGGTCGTGCCGCAGCTCACCGAGGTCGATCACCGGCCCGGTCATCGCGTCAACCGCCACAGCGCGGTGGTGCCGTCGAGGCGCTGGCAGAGCAGGACCGGCAGGGACGCCTGGCAGCTGCCGGCGATACCCGGCAGCACGTCGACGATCCGCGTCCGACCGGCCACCAGGTCCAGTTCGGCGACGACCATCCGACCGTCGTCACTTCGCCGCACACCGACCAGCGGATCGTCCGGCCCCAGCACCGGCATCAGACTCCACACGCCCAGTTCGATTCGTACCTGCCCGGTGGCCGCGTCCCGCACCGCGTACCCCTGGCCGGGCCTGGCCATCAGCAGCCGACCGTACCGGACGTCGGCCAGGACGTCCTGGCCCGGTTCCGACCATTGCACCGAGCCGGTGGCCGGGTCGAGCACCTGGAGGCCGCCGGTCTGCGGCACCGCGCAGAGCAGACCGCCGCATTCGAGCACATGCGACACCAACGTCACCTCCGCCGTCCACCGTGGCTCCAACTCGGCCAGCCCGAAGCTCACCAGCCGGGTGCTGCCCGGCGGAACGAGCAGCAGCAGGTCGTCGACGATCTGCACCCGCTGGTACGCCGACCGGTCGCCGGGCAGCGTGTCGATGCTGCGCAGCAGCTGGCCGGTGCCGGCGTCGTGCACCTGCACCTCGCCGGTCGGTTGCAGGAGCACGAACCGGTCGACCTGCCCCTCGGAAGTGTGGTGGTAGGTGGGGCTGGCGGCCGGCGGGAGCGGCACCGACCAGAGCACCAGGCCGGTGTCGGGCTCGACCCCGCTCATCGCGCCCGACCCGTCCTCTCGGCCATTGGTCACCAGCAGGCCACCGCCGGGGGTCGGCTGGGGAGCACCGGGATGCTGCCAGCGTTGCTGGCCCGTCGCGCTGTCGAAGGCGGTGGTCTGGAACCGCCGGTTCGGGGCGTTGACCGCCAGCGCCAGCACCAGACCCCGTTCGACCCGGACCTCGAGGTAGTTGGCCGTGCGGGCCACCGGCGCCTGCCACCGCCGCCGCACCCCGACGCCGGTCGGTGCCGGCTGGGCGTACGCGGTCAGGTACCGCTCCCCGTCGGGTGCCGGCGGATCGACCACGTAGACCCCGTCCCCGGCCAGATACGCGGTGGCCATCCGCGACCCCGGCACCACGCTCACCGTGCGCTGCGTCGGCGGCGCGGCACCGGCCAGCATCACCAGGCTGAGAAGCAACACAGTCGCGCTGCGCATCGGGCGACCGACGGCGTGCGGGCGGCGAACCGGAGGTGCCGACGCGGGCTCGTCGCTGATCTCGCCCAGCTCGATGATCGACAACGACCGTCCTTCCGTCACCAGGTAAGGCTGGCCGACGAGTCACCGTCCGGCAAACCGACCGACAGCGCACCGGCCCGGCAAAAGTGACGGAACCCCGCCTGTACGATGGCGCGTCGTGGCTGTGCCGGTGGTAGACCCTTCGCTGATTCCCGTGACCGACGCCGACCCGGTCGAGGCCGAGTCGACACGGCGGCCTCGACGCCGTCCGGCCCGAGCCGACCTGTTGGCCCTCGGAGCCTATGTGCTGCTGGGCGTCTTCGTCTGCCTCAACTACTGGGGTGACGTCAACGGCCGGGTCTCCTCGCACCTGCCCACCGACCACAGTTGGTTCGAGTGGCTGTTCGCGCACGGCGAGTACTCGGTGCGGCACCTGGAGAACCCGCTGTTCACGGCCCGTCAGAACGCCCCGGACGGGGTGAACATGATGGCCAACACCTCGCTGCTCGGGGTGACCCTGCCGCTGGCCCCGCTGACCATGCTGCTCGGCCCCCAGGTGATGTACGCCGTCTACCTGGGCGCGGCGCTGGCGGCCACCGCCGGCACCGGGTACTGGATGCTCTCCCGCCACCTGGTGCGTTCCCGGGCGGCGGCGTTCGTCGGCGGCGCGTTCCTCGGCTTCGCGCCGGGAATCATCCACCACGCCAACGGCCAACCGAACTTCGTCTCCAACTTCCTGCTCCCGCTGATCGTGGTGCGGGTGCTGACCCTGGGTGAACCGGGCCGGTGGCGCCGCAACGGCCTCGTGCTCGGTGCGCTGGTGGCGTACCAGATCTTCATCAACGAGGAGATGCTGCTGCTCACCGCGCTGGCCTGCCTGGTCATCGTGCTGGCGTACGCCGTGCAGCGGCCGCGGGCCACCCGGGCCGCCGCCGGCACCTTCCTGGCCGGACTCGGCGTCGCCGGCGGGCTGGCGCTGGTGCTCACCGCGTACCCGATCTGGTTCCAGTTCAACGGCCCGCAGTCCTACCGGGGCCTGCAGGGTGGCGTGTTCCACAACTGGGGCGAGGACCTGGTCGCCTTCGTCACGTTCGCCAGGGACACCTGGGCCGGTGACCCGGCAGTGGAGAAGACGATCGGTCTGACCGAGCAGAACACCTGGTTCGGTTGGCCGCTGGTGCTGCTCTCGGTGGTGGCTCTGGTGCTGCTCGTACGCCGCTCGCTGGCCGCCCGGATCGCCGCGGTGCTCATCGTGGTGTTCAGCGTGGCCGCGATCGGGCCGTTCGTGCGCTTCAACGGTGTGGAGACCGGCGTGCGCGGCCCGTGGTCGTACGTGTCGGACGACCTGCCGCTGGTCGAGATGATGATGCCGACCCGGTTGACGCTGGTGGTCGCGGCCGCGGTGGGCGTACTGCTCGCGTTGACCTGGGACGCCGCGCACCGCCAGGGGCGCGCGGTGGCCGACCGGCCGCGGGTGCCGGCCCAGCGCGTCGACGACGCGACCCCGGCGACGACCGACGACGAGCCGGCCGCGCCGACCGCCTCCCGCCACCGGTGGCTGCGCCCGGTGGGGTACGCGGCGGTCGCCCTCGCCGTGCTGCCGCTCTTCCCCCGCCCGCTGCCCGCTCAGCAGATCGACCCGCCGCCGCACTTCATCACCGCAGGCGGCTGGCGGCCGTACGTGCCGGCGGGTCGCACCCTGGTGCCGGTGCCGATCCCGAGCAACGTGCACGGTCTGCCGACGCTGCGGTGGAGTGCGCTGACCGGGCAGGAGTTCCCCGTTCCGGGCGGCTACTTCATCGGCCCGAACGAGCTGGGTGAGGGGGTCTTCGGCGCGCCGAACCGACCGACCAGCACCCTCATCTACTCGACAATGGACAGTGGCACGGTTCCGGCGCTGACCGACGAGAACCGCCGCCAGGCCGTCGAGGACCTACGGTTCTGGCGGGCGTCGGTGGTGGTGCTCGGGGCGCACCCCCGCGAGGCGGTGCTCCGTGAGCTGGTCACCGCCCTGATCGGGCCACCGCAGCGGGTCGACGACGTCTGGGTCTGGGACGTGCGCGCCCTGGTGGGTTAGTCAGCCGACCCGGTCCCGGACGTCCCACAACCATCCGCCGTCGACCGGTCGGCCCGGGCCGAGCAGGTCGTCGACGGTTCGGCGGACCGGGTCACCGTGCTCCAGGTGCCCGAGTACGACCACGGCGGCACGCCAGTGCCGCAGATCCTCGACCGCCTGGCGGCGGTCGGCGTCGTCGAGCACCGGCACCACGCCGGTCTCGGCCACCTGCCGCAGCAGCACCGACGTGGGCCGGTCCGGCGCGCCCCAACGGGCCGCCGGGTCGTCCGGGCCACTGGGGCCGATGAAGTAACCGCCCGGCGCGGCGAACCCCAGACCGGTACGGGCGGACCAGAGCATCACCGGGCTGCGCCCGGCACCGGTGACCGGGGGCACCGCGACCACCGTCCGACCGGGCGGCACCAGTGGACGCCAGCCACCGGCGGCGAGGAACCCCGGCATCGGCGCGACCGGCACCACGCGGATCGGCGTCGGAAACAGGGGCAGCAACGCGGCGGCGACCGCGCCGGCCCACAGCAGCCGCACCGGCAGGCCCGGCGCCACATTCGGCCCCCGCGCGGCCCGGACCCGGTCCACTGACAGCGCCACCAGCACCCCCAGCACCGGTACGCAGACCAGCGCGAACCGGGCCGGCACCGCGAGATCGAGCAACGGCAACCCACCGACCAGCCGGTACAGCCCCGGAATGCCGGTGGCCGCACCGTCCACCCGCAACTCGTCGCCGAGCGAGAGCAGGGCGAAGACCACGCCGCAGGCGGCCAGTGCCCGGATCAGCGGTCGTCGCCATTGCCAGATCACGATCACCACGGCGAGCACCAGTAGGCCCGGGCCGAAGAACGAGTTCTCCTCGGTCGGATTCGGCGAGAGCAGCCCCGGCAGCCAGTCGTCACCCAGCACGGTCTGCCGGGCCGACGCGGTGAACGAGGCGACGTCCAGTTGGAAGCCCTGCGTGGCGAACGCCATCCCGGAGTAGTGCTGCGGGCCGTAGAACTGGAACCACAACGGGTACGCCAGCGGCACCCCCGCCACGCCGGCCGCCACCGCGAGCCGACCGAGGAGGGCCGGCGCCAGCCGCCGTGCGGCCACCCGGTCGGCGAGCGCGTAACCCAACGCGAAGACGCCGGCCGCGAGCACCAGGAAGACCAGCACCTCCTCGCCGATGAAGACCTGCCAGACGAGCAGCAGCCCCAGGGCGACGCCGGGCCGCCACACGCCGTCCCGTGTCGTCTTCGAAGCCGGCCGGAACACCAGGGCGAGGATCGCGGGCACCAGGAACTGGGCGGCGATGTGCAGGTGGGCCCCCGCCTGGGCGATCATGCCCGGGGCGAAGCCACAGATCAGCCCACCCACCGCGGCCGGGGCCCGGGTGCCGACCAGCCGGCGGCGCAGCAGCACGTACCAGGCGACGGCGGTCCCGGCGAGGCAGCAGACGACCGCCACGCAGAACGCCACCTGGGAGCCGAAGAGCACTGTGACCGGAGTGAGCGGAACACCCAGACCGAGCACCGACGTGTTCGCCATCAGGTTGACCCCGTCGGGCGCGTTCAAGCCGGTGCTGAAAAGAGGGTTCTCCCCCTCGACCACCGCATGCGCGGCGTGAGCCAGCATCCACTCGAAGAGGATCTGGTCACCCGCCTGGTGGAACAGCCGCCACGGGTGACCCCACTGCCCGCTGGTCACCAGCACCGCGAGGCCCAGATAGCCGGCCACCACCAGCGCGTCCCGCAGCCAGGCCGAGCGGGACGCGCCGACCGTCGCCGGGGGCGAGATGTTCGGGGACGTCGTCCCGGTGGTCATCAGACCGAACGGTCGGTGAGCGTCCGGACGTCCCAGACCCAGACGTCCAACTCCTGGCGACCCGGACCGACCAGCTCCTCGACAGTACGACGCAGTGGCTCGACGTTCTGCTGCCGCACCGGCAGCACCAGGATCGCCGCCCGCCAGTGCCGCAGCTCGTCGGCGAAGCGCCGACGCTGCCGGTCGTCAAGCTTGGGCGTACGCCCGGTGGTTGCCACCTCCTCCAGCATCTGACCCACCCCGCTGGGACGACCGCCGAACCGGCCCGCGTCGCCGGTGTTGCCGTTGCGGGGCGCGAGGAAGTAACCGCCTGGGATCTTGAAGTCGAGGTTGGTGGCCGCCGCCCAGCGCATGCCGTGCGTGTTGCCCATGCTGGGCACCGGGATCGGCACCAGCGTCTGGTCCGGCCCGACGTACGCCCGCCACCGGTCCGCCGTGATGAAGTCCGGCACCGGCGGCCGGGAGACCATCCGCAGCGGCATCGGTGCGATCGGCAGCAGCGCGAAGGCCAGGCCCGCGGCGGTCAGCACCCGGACGGTACGACGGTCGGCCGGGCGTAGCGCCCAGGCCCGCTCGACGGCGAGCGCCAGCAGCAGGCCGATCACCACGCTGGTGATGAGCCCGAACCGGGTCGGCACCACCGCGTCCAGCAGCGGCAGGTGGACCAACCACTGCCACGGTCCGGTGATCAGCTCACGGTCCCACCAGGAGACCCGCTCGCCGAGGGACAGCACGGCGAAGAACACGCCGGTCGCCGCGAGCGCCCGAACGATCAACTCCCGGCGCAGCCAGACCACGATGCCGATGGCCAGCATCGACAGGCTCCAGCCGAAGAAGGCGTTCTCCTCGGAGTAGTTCGGCGCCAGGTTGATGTTGGCTCGCTGGTTGCCGCCGAGGGTGGGCGAGCCGGGGGCGAAGAAGGCGGCGATGTCGTTGCCGTAGTCCTTCACCGCGTCGCTGAGCCCGTGGTAGGCCATCGGTCCGGCGAACTGCACGTAGAGCGGGTACGCCAGCAGCGCCCCCGCCAGCAGCGCGCAGGTCACCACGCCGACGCCCAGAGGCCGCCAGGCCGCTCGCCACCGGGCCGGCTCCTGGGCCAGCACCGCCAGCAGGAAGACGCCGCAGGCCAGCGCCGTGAAGAGCAGGATCTCCTCGTTGATGAACGCCTGCGCGGTGACCAGCAGGGCGAGCAGGGCCCCGTCCCGAACCGGTCTTCCGGAGCGGGTGAGCACCAGCACCCGCCACACGATGAACGGCAGCAGGAACTGGCTGATGATGTTCGGGTGCCAACTGGCGTGCGAGAGCATCGCGGGCGAGAACCCGCAGAACCAACCGCCGACCGCCGCCGCGAGCGGGGTACGCACCAGGTGGCGGGAGAGCATCAGGTACCAGGCCATCGCGGTGCCGGCGAGACCGAGCGTGACCAGCACCACGAAGGAGACCGCCGGCCCGAAGAGCAGCGTCACCGGGACCATCGGAATGCCCAGCGCCAACACGGCCGTGTTGGCCATCAGGTTGACGCCGTCGGGGTAGTTGAACTGCTCGGTGTAGAACGGGTACTCGCCGTGCAGCACCACGCGTACCGAGTGGGCGAGGAAGAACTGCACCTGCGCCGGGTCACCGGTGTAGAGCGAGGCCACCCGACCGGAGGGGTCCAGCCAGATCCGGCTGGTCACCCAGAGTGCGGCGAGCAGAAACAGCCCGCCCACCGCCAGATGCTGCCGACGCCGGGTCCACCGCTGCCACCGTGCTCGCGTCGGCACCGCGCTCTCGGCCGGCGCTCCGGGTTCGGCGGGCGCCTCGGGCTCGGACGGCGCTCCGGGCTTGGCGGGCACTCCTGGGACGGCCGGCGCTTCGGGATCGGCCGGCGCTGTGGTGGGGGCGGCCAGCGCGGGCGGGCCGGCGAAGAGACCGGCCGGTGTGCGGTAGCTCACCAGCTCGGCGGAGTCGGCTACCGCCTCCGGGTGCGGCGCGGGCAGGGCGCGGGACTCGGCAGGCGTCACAGTCGGCGGAGTCTACCGGAGCAACCAAAACGCCCTAAACCCCCGGTGGTGTCCATTGTGGTGCTTCGGGTGCCGGCCAACTGAGGGGCCGCATCGGACATCTCGTACTATGGCGCTTTCCGACAGCGACGGCGAGGCGATCGGGGGCGGTCCAGGTGATTCCAGGCCGTCGGTACGGCAGGGCGCTTCCCGTCCTGCTGAGCGCGCTGCTGGCCGGCACGGCCTGCGGTCCGGTTGCCGAGCGGAAGCCGCAGGACCTCCGGGTCGGGTACGACAGCCTGGACGGCACCCTCGCCGTGTGGCCGCCCCGGGGCGACCTCTCCAGCGACGCCACGGCGACGTCCGCGGTCACCGCGGCGGTCCGGAGCTGGCGGTCGCCGGCCGACGACCGCGCGCACCTGCCCTCGTCGGGCATCCTCTTCTCCGGTCGGGTCGACGGCGCCCCGGTGGCGCTGGTGGCCGCCGACGTGCCCGGCGAAAGCGCGTCCTGGCTTCTGCAACTGACTCGCGAGGGCGACCGGTACACGGTGACCCGCGCCACCGAATACACCGATCCGGGTTACCTCGTCTACTCCGACGTGCTGCCGGTGCAGACGGCCAGCGGCCGGCGTTACCTGGTCTCGGCCCGGGTGCAGAGCCTCCTCGGGCCCAAGGACCGGACGTTGACCATCGCGGACGGTCTCAGCGCACCGGTCGACGTGCCGTCCTGCACGGCCGTCGGCGTGACCGCGACCCTGCGAACCACGGAGTCGCTCCCCCGCGGTCGGGCCGCCGACCGGCTGCTCGACCTGGGCACCGGCACCGTCGACCCGCGCTACCCGTTGGTCCGCGACGAGTCCGGCACGGGCCGGCGGGCGCTCACCGGTCTGGACACCTGCGTGCTGTCCGGCGACCGGGGCCCCTTCGGCAGCATCCCGCGCCGGATCGGGGACCGGGACGCCCCGCGCTCGGTGCCGACGTCCTGGCCGATGGCGAAACTCACCGTGCGCTCGCTCGGCGAAGTTGCCCTCGGCGGCGGAGAGCCGGCCGAGTTGCAACAGCTCACCTGGGACACCGACGCCGGTGCGATGACGGCGGTGATCTATCGACCGGCCGACGGGAGCGCGCCCGTCGTCTCACCCGCCGACCGGGCCACCCCGTTGCAGGCGTACCAACTGCCGGTGCCCGGTCAGCCGCTGGTGGTGCTGAGCTGGCGGGCCACCCGGGAAAGCTCCCTGTCCGTTCCGCCGGGCACTCCCCTGCTGGTCGAGCGCCCCGGCCTGGTGGTAGTCCCCACCCCGTCCCGTTCCCAGACCTACAGCCTCGCCAACACCGACAAGACCCACTACCGCTCAATCTCCCCCCGCTAACCCACCCACCCCACCCCTCACCCGGCCCACCCCACCGGGCCGGGCCGGGCCGGGCCGGGCCGGGCCGGGCCGGAACAGGCTGACAGCCGGCCTCGCCCCCGCTCACCCCGCGCCGATCTTGCACTTTCTGTGCCGACAAAACGGGCTCAAGGCGCATTACGTCGACCGAAAGTGCAAGATCGGCGCGGGAAGGGCGCGGGCGGCGCGCGGTGGGTGGGAAGGGTTGGGCGTTGGCGGTGGGGCGGATATGAGACGTCGGGCGTCCGGCCGCGCCACACCGCGCCCCGCCACAACGCGCCCCGCCACGCCGCACCACACCCCGCCGCTCCGCCGCCCCCGCCACCCCTTCGCAGAGTCGATCATGGAGTTGTGGTGGGCAACTACTGGCCATACGCACCTTTTGCGGGGCACCACAAGTCCTTGATCGACGCAGCCGAGGCGGGGCTGGGGCAGGGCTGGGGCGGGGCGGGGCAGTCGGAGGGCTTGGGCGCTGCGGCCTGAGGGTGCGGACTGGGGACTGGGGACTGCGGACTGCGGACTGCGGACTGCGGACTGCGGACTGGGGTGGATATGCGACGGCGGGCGTCCCGAGGGACGCCCGCCGTTGTTTGTCTCGTCAGTTCTGTGCGGCTGCGTCGCTGGGGGTGAGGCGGTCCGGGGTGGCGTCCAGGCCGGAGATCCAACCGGTGACGTTGCGGGCCACGTCCTGAGCGGTCAGACCCAGGTCGGCGAGGATCTGCGCGCGGGTGCCGTGCGGGTGCCAGTCGGCCGGTACACCCAGGTCCTTGAGCGGCACCCGGACGTCGGCGTCGCGCATCGCCTGGGCGAGCGCGTCGCCCACCCCGCCGACTCGGACGCCGTCCTCGACGCTGACCACGAGCCGGTGGCGGGCGGCCAGGTCGACCAGTTCCGCCGGGACCGGACGCACCCAGCGGGGGTCGACGACGGTGACGCCGTAACCCTGCTCGGCGACCCGGGCGGCCACCTCCATGCCCAACTGGCCGAAGGAGCCGACGGCGACGAGCAGCACGTCGGTACGGGCGGACTCGGCCAGCACGTCGACAGTGCCGACCCGGCGCAGCGCCGGCAGGTCCGCGGCGACCGCACCGGTCGGGAACCGCACCACTGTCGGGCCGTTGTCGACGGCCATCGCCTCGCGCAGTTCCTCGCGCAGGGTGGCGGCGTCGCGGGGAGCGGCGATCCGCAGCCCCGGCACCACTCCGAAGACCGACATGTCCCAGATGCCGTAGTGGCTGGGCCCGTCCGGGCCGGTGATGCCCGCCCGGTCCAGCACGAAGGTCACCGGCAGCTTGTGCATCGCCACGTCCAGCAGGACCTGGTCGAAGGCGCGGTTGAGGAAGGTGGCGTAGACCGCGACCACCGGGTGCAGGCCACCGAGCGCCAACCCGGCCGCCGAGGTGGCCGCGTGCTGCTCGGCGATGCCCACGTCGTACACCCGCTCGGGGTACTTGCGGGCCAGCTTGGCGATGCCGGTCGGCTCGGCCATGGCGGCGGTGATGCCCACCACGTCCGGGCGCTCGTCGGCGATGGCCAGCAGCTCGTCGGCGAAGACGTGCGTCCACTTCACCGACGGGGCCGCCAGCAGCGCGCCGGTCTCCACGTCGAAGGCGCTGCCGGGGCCGTGCAGGCAGTCGGCCTCGTCCTCCTCGGCGGGACGGTAGCCGTAGCCCTTGCGGGTGACGGCGTGCACGATGACCGGGCCGCCGAAGTTCTTGGCCGCGCGCAGCGCCGCCTCGACCGCCGTCACGTCGTGCCCGTCCACCGGGCCCACGTACTTGATGCCCAGGTCCTCGAACATGGCCTGCGGGGCGACCGCGTCCTTGATGCCCTTCTTGACCGCGTGCAGCACCTCGTACATCGGCTTGCCGACGAGCGGCGTGGAGCCGAGGGCGTCCTTGACGGTGTCGAGGACCTTCTCGTAGCCGGGGTTGAGCCGCAGCGAGGAGAGATGGTCGGCCAGCCCGCCGATGGTCGGCGAGTAGGACCGGCCGTTGTCGTTGACCACGATCACGAGGGAGTTGCCGGCGGTGGCGATGTTGTTCAGCGCCTCCCAGCACATGCCGCCGGTCAGCGCGCCGTCGCCGACCACGGCCACGACGCTGCGCGCCTCGCCCCGGAGGGCGTACGCCTTGGCGAGGCCGTCGGCGTAGGACAGCGCGGTGGAAGCGTGCGAGTTCTCGATGAGGTCGTGCTCGCTTTCCGCCTGGCTGGGGTAGCCGGAGAGGCCCCCGCGCTGGCGGAGCTTGTCGAAGCCGGCCTGACGCCCGGTAAGGATCTTGTGTACGTACGCCTGGTGGCCGGTGTCGAACAGGAGCCGGTCCCGGGGGGAGTCGAAGACGCGATGCATGGCGAGCGTCAGCTCGACCACACCGAGGTTGGGCCCGACGTGCCCGCCGGTGCGGGAGACCTTGGTGATCAGGAAGTCCCGGATCTCGGCGGCGAGGACGTCCAGTTCCTCGCCAGACATCCGCTTGACGTCCTGCGGACCGCGAACCGTCCCCAGCAGCCGGCCGTGGTTGGCCGTGTCCTCTTCAACACTCATGAACGGAGAGTCTATCGGCCCCCCGGTACTCCGCAGCCCGGCCCGAGCCGCACGCACCCGGGCCGGGCCGGGAGTGGGCAGCTGAGCACCCGGTCAGGCGCCGACGCGGGTGTTCTACCGCACGTCCGGGGGAAGCAGCAGCCCGACCTGCTCGACGTGCTGGGTCATCGGGAAGAGGTCGAAGCCCCGGAGCGCCGCCAGTCGCCAACCGAGGTCGGCGAAGGTACGCACGTCCCTGGCGAAGGCGGCCGGGTCGCAGGCCACGTACGCGACCGCCCGCGGGCCGGCGGCGACCAGCGCGCGGACCACCTGGGCGCCGGCCCCGGAGCGCGGCGGGTCGAGCACCACCACGTCGACCGGGCCGGTGATCCGTCGGCGGGCCAGCGCGGTCTCCACCCGGGCCGACACCACCTCGACGCTGGGCTGGTCGGCGAGGTTCTCCCGGGCGGCGGCGACACCCTGCGCCGCCGCTTCGACGACTGTCACCCGGCCGGTCGCGCCGACCCGTGCGGCCAGCCCGGCGGCGAACAGCCCAGCGCCGCCGTAGAGGTCCCAGGCGACCTCGCCCGGCTGCGGGTCCAGCAACTCCAGCACGGCCGCGGAGAGGGCGTCCGCGGCGGCCGGGTGCACCTGCCAGAACGCGGAAGCGGGCAGCGTCCAGTCCCGTCCGGCGGCGACCTCGCGGACCTCGGTCGGGCCACTGACCGGGGCGGGCACCCCGTCGCGGATCTCCGTGACGGTGACGTCTCCGCCAGTGCTGGCGACGGTCTCCACCGCCTCGGCGGCCGGCCAGCGCGCACCGGTGGGGGTGAGTACCGGAAGCTGCTGGATGGCTGGGTGGGCGATCCGGCAGCGGTCGATCGGCACCACCTCGTGCGAGCGGTGCTTGAGCAGGCCGGCACGGTCGGCGGCGTCGACCGCGTAACGGACCCGGGAGCGCCAGCCGAGCAGCCCACCGGGCAACGCCTCGACGCGCACGCCGAGGCGGTCCAGCTCGACGTCGGTCAGCCCACCGAGGCGGACCAACTGCTCGCGGACCACTGCGGTCTTCCAGGCCAGCTGGGCGGCCGGTGCGACGTGCTGGAGGTCGCAGCCCCCGCAGGCACCCGGCTTCGCGTACGGGCAGGGCGGCTCGACCCGGTCCGGTGAGGGGTCCAGCACTGTCACCGCGTCGGCGCGGACGAACCCCCGGTGCACCTCGGTGACCTCGGCGACGACCCGCTCACCCGGCAGCGCGTGCCGGACGAAGACCACCTGCCCGTCCACCCGGGCGACACAGTGCCCGCCGGGCGCGACCGCGTCGACGGTCAGCTCGACCCGGTCCGTCTCGGCCAGGCCCCGCTCGAACGCCGGTGAGGCCGACGCCAACGGCGTCCCGGATGTCGCGGTCCGCTGACCGCCTGGCTCAGTCACGAGTGTTCCCCATCGTTGCGCTGTTCTCGGGCCCGCCCTCGCCGGGCGGCGCGGCGGCCACCGGCGGTGCGGCGACCGGCGGTGGCACGGCGCTCCGTGGCCCACGCGCCGGTGTCCGGGACAGTGTGGCGTCCAGCCGGTCCAGGTTCTTGCTCGCTGTCGACGCGAGCTGCCACGGCACGCTGACCACCATGACCCCCGGTTCGAAGAGCAGCCGGCCCTTGAGGCGCAGGGCGCTCTGGTTGTGCAGCAGGTTCTCCCACCAACGGCCGACCACGTACTCGGGGATGAACACGGTGACCACGTCCCGGGGCGACTTGCGGCGGGTGGAGGCGACGAAGTCGAGGATCGGGCGGGTGATCTCCCGGTACGGCGAGTCGATCACGGTGAGCGGGATGGCCATCTCCCGTCGCTCCCAGTCGGCCTGCAGGTCCCGGGTGTCCTTCTCGTCCACGTTGACAGTCACCGCGGTGAGCGTGTCCGGCCGGGTGGCGCGGGCGTAGGCGATGGCCCGCAGCGTCGGCTGGTGCAGCTTGCTGACCAGCACGATGGCGTGGTTGCGGGCGGGCAGCACGGCCCGGCCCTCGTCCGGCGGGGTCAGCTCGACGGCGATCCGGTCGTAGTGCCGGCGGATCGCCAGCATCAGCACGTAGATCACCGCCATCGCGGCGATGGCGATCCAGGCGCCGAGCAGGAACTTCGTGATCAGGACGATCACCAGCACCGCGCCGGTCAGGCCCGCGCCGAAGGTGTTGATGGCGCGCGAGCGGTGCATCCGGCGACGCGCCTCCGGGTCCCGCTCGGTGCGCAGGTGCCGGTTCCAGTGCCGGATCATGCCGGCCTGGGAGACGGTGAACGAGACGAAGACTCCGACGATGTAGAGCTGGATGAGTCGGGTCACCTCAGCCTGGAAACCGACGATCAGCACGATCGCGAAGAGAGCCAGGAAGACGATGCCGTTGGAGAAGGCCAGCCGGTCGCCCCGGGTATGGAACTGACGGGGCAGGTAGCGGTCCTGGGCGAGGATCGAGCCGAGCACCGGGAAGCCGTTGAACGCGGTGTTC
Source organism: Micromonospora sp. NPDC005205 (assembly GCF_040608275.1). Classification (NCBI taxonomy): domain Bacteria; kingdom Bacillati; phylum Actinomycetota; class Actinomycetes; order Micromonosporales; family Micromonosporaceae; genus Micromonospora; species Micromonospora sp. NPDC005205. The sequence goes on along the minus strand of NZ_JBEXHV010000020.1, from coordinate 11,786 downwards.
GCGGCCAGGAAGAGGATCAGGGCGGTCATCCCGGCCACCACGTAGAGCAGGATCGACCCGGAGCCGAAGACCGTCTCGCCGAGCTGGGTGGTGACCGTCTTCTGCACGTACCCCTCGGGGCCGGAGACGATCTGGAGGCCCGGGTCCTCCACGAACTGGAGGTGGGTCAGCCGGGACAGCCAGATGATCCCGACCAGCATGCTCACCGAGATGCTGCCGAGCAGCAGGAGGGTGGTGGCGGCGTTGCGGCTCTTCGGCGCCTTGAACGCGGGCACCCCGTTGGAGATCGCCTCGACACCGGTGAGCGCGGCGGCGCCCGAGCTGAACGTCCGCAGCAGCAGGAAGATGAGCGCGAAACCGGTCACACTGTGCTCGGCCTGGATCACCAGGTCGGCGCTCGGCGCGCGCAGCTCGTCACCCATGACGAAGACCCGGAACAGACCGGTGAGCAGCATCCCGGCCATCACGATCACGAAGCCGTAGGTGGGGATGGCGAACGCCGTGCCCGACTCGCGCAGCCCACGCAGGTTGACCGCGCTCAGCAGGACGACCGCGCTCACCGCGATCAGGACCTTGTGGGTGGCCACGAACGGCACCACCGAGCCCAGGTTGGCCACCCCGGAGGAGACCGACACCGCCACCGTGAGCACGTAGTCGACCAGCAACGCGCTGGCCACCCCGACGCCGAACTTCGGCCCCAGGTTGACAGTGGCCACCTCGTAGTCGCCGCCACCGGACGGGTAGGCGTGCACGTTCTGCCGGTAGCTCGCCACCACGGTGAGCATGACCACGACCACGGCCAGCGCGATCCACGGCGAGAAGACGTACGCGGAGGCACCGGCGATGGAGAGGGTCAGCAGGATCTCGTCGGGCGCGTACGCGACGCTGGACAGCGCGTCGGACGCGAACACGGGCAGCGCGATGCGCTTCGGCAGGAGGGTGTGCTGGAGCCGGTCGGACCGGAACGGTCGACCGAGAAGAAGCCGCTTCAGCAGCGAGGTGGGACTGGCCACGAACGCCAAGAGTACGACCACCACGGCGGGGGCGCGGGGGTGGGCGATCACCGCTGCTCGCGAGGGCGGGGTACGGTCGGTCCCCGCTCGCCACCGGGACGTGGCAGGCTCGCACTCGAAGGCCACCGGCAACGGGAGTGGTACGCACCTTGGGAGGGACAGCGTGCACGTCGTGATCATGGGATGTGGTCGGGTCGGGTCGACGCTCGCCCACAGCCTGGAGTCCCGAGGGCACTCGGTGGCGGTGATCGACCAGGATGCCGACGCCTTCCGCCGGCTCGGCCCCGACTTCGCCGGGATCACCGTGACCGGGGCCGGTTTCGACGGCGAGGTGCTCCGGCAGGCCGGCATCGAACGCGCGGACGCCTTCGCGGCGGTGTCGAGCGGCGACAACTCCAACATCATCTCGGCCCGGCTGGCCCGCGAGACATTCGGCGTGTCCCGGGTCGCCGCCCGCATCTACGACCAGCGCCGGGCGCAGGTCTACGAGCGGCTGGGCATCCCCACCGTGGCGACCGTGCGGTGGACGGCGGACCGGATGCTGCGGCACCTGGTCCCGGAGGGCAACGTGGAGATCTTCCGCGACCCCACGAGCACGGTGTCGATCGTCGAGGTGCCCGTACACAAGGACTGGATCGGCCGACCGGTGCGGACGCTGGAGGACGCGACCGGAGCGCGGGTGGCCTACCTGATCCGCTTCGGCATCGGCACACTGCCCACCGGCTCCACAGTCATTCAGGAGGGCGACCAGGCGTTCATGCTGGTCAGCGATGACATCGTGGCGACTGTCACGTCGGTGGCGGCGACGCCGCCGGAAGGAGGGCACTGAGCCATGCGGGTCGCCATCGCGGGCGCGGGCAACGTGGGCCGCTCGATCGCCCAGGAGCTGATCGACAACGGCCACCAGGTGATGCTGATCGAGCGTCAACCCAAGATGCTTCGCCCGGACCGGGTGCCGGCCGCCGAGTGGGTGCTGGCCGACGCGTGCGAGGTGAGCAGCCTGGAGGAGGCCGACGTCGCCGGCTGCGACGTGGTGGTCGCGGCGACCGGCGACGACAAGACCAACCTGGTGCTGTCGCTGCTGGCCAAGACCGAGTTCGCGGTGCCCCGGGTGGTCGCCCGGGTCAACCGGGCCGAGAACGAGTGGCTGTTCACCGAACAGTGGGGCGTGGACGTCGCGGTGAGCAAGCCGCGGGTGATGGCCGCGCTCGTCGAGGAGGCGGTCACCGTCGGCGACCTGGTCCGGCTGATGACCTTCCGACAGGGCGAGGCGAACCTCGTCGAGATCACCCTGCCGCCGACCGCCCCATACGTCGGTCAACCGATCCACGCCGTGCCGCTGCCCCGAGACGCCGCCCTGGTGGCGATCCTGCGCGGCAAGCGGGTCCTGGTGCCCAGCCCGGACGACCCGATCGAGGCCGGCGACGAGCTGATCTTCGTCTGCACCGCCGAGGTGGAGGACGCCGTCCGCGCGGTGATCCTCGGGCCGGACAGCGTCGAACGGACCCGCGGCTCACGCTGACCCGCACGGGGCTGAGCGGGCCGGCCGCCCGACGTCGCTCAGGCGCTGGGCAGCGGGGCCGGCGGCGCCTCCCGGGTGACCCGGCGCACCGTCCAGACCGTGATCAGCAACAGCAGCGCGTACGGCGGGTAGCCCAACGCCAGCCGGGCCACGCCCAGCGCGGTGTCCTGGTGGGCCAGGTAGAGCCCGGCCTGCACGCCAACCTTGGCAAGCCAGACCACGCCCCAGAGCACCGTCAGCTGGGTGAACGTCCGCACCAGCTTCGGGTCGGACCGCCACTCCGAACGGCCCTTGGCCACCAACACCGACCAGATCCAGCCCACCAACGGCTGCCGGATCGCGGCCGAGACCAGCAGGGCGATGCCGTAGCCGATGCCGTAGAGGATGCCGGGAAGGTAGAAGTCACGCTCGTCGCCGGTGCGCCACGCGATGGCCGCGCCGACACCGACGCCGAAGAGCCCGTTGACGGCGTGTCGGATCGGTCGACGCTGGGCCAGCCGCAGCCCCGCGATCAACACGGCGACCGCGATCGACGCGATCACCGCCGGCCGCAGCTCGCCGATGACGTTGGCGACGACGAACACCACGACCGGGATGCTGGACTCGACCAGCCCGCGCCAGCCGCCGAGCTGGTCGGCCATCTGCTCGGCGATCGTCGGCAGCGGCTCCTCGTCCTGAGGGTCGGTATCCGGCTGTGCCGCCCGGTCCTGTCCCGTCGTCATCGCCGGCCTTCCGTCCGCAGTGCCGTCACTTGGGCGAGTCCAGCTCGTAGTAGGGGTTGTAGATGACCTTGCGATCGTCCCGCACGGCCACCCGGCCACGGGCGGTCAGATGCCGTCCCGGCTCGATCCCGGCGATGTGCCGTCGCCCCAGCCAGACCAGGGTGACCACGTCACTGCCGTCGTACAGGTCGGCCTCAAGGGTCGGCAGATTGGTGCGCGGCGTGTAGACCACCGTGCGCAGCCGACCGGCGACCGAGACCAGCTGACCCCGGGAACACTGCTGGGCGGGGATCCCACCGCACTGGGCGCTCTCCCGACGCAGCTCCTGCGCGTCGATCTCGGCCTCGCTGGCGGTGAACCTCTGCAGGATGCGCCGCAGCGACACCCGGCCCTCGTCGGTCGTCATGACCTCCGCGTCACCCTCTCCACGCTCGCCGTCCCCGGCCGGCCCCGGCGGCGCCGGAACCGTGCCGCCAGCGTACGCCGACGGGGCTGGTTCCGGCGGGCCGGTGCGCGCGGGTCAGACCTGACGCGGCGCGGCGGCGGCGTCGCCCGCCTCGGCCTCGGCCTCGGCCTGGTCGGCGATCTCCCGGGGCAGCCGCAGCGGCAGCGGTTCGCGGACCGGCTTCGCCTCCTGCCCACGGTCGACCACCAGGCCGTCCAGGCACTCGACGAGCGGACCGGCCATGGCCGGGTCGGTGGCCACCGGGCCCTGGAAGACGCCCCGGACCATCCAACGCGGCCCGTCGATTCCGACGAACCGCAGGTTCGTCGCGCCGTCCGGGGTATTCACCTGTGCGTGCAGCTCCGGGCCGTACTCGCCGGCGACCTCCTGCGCGCTCGCGCCGTCGCGGAGCAGCGACTGCCGGATCTCCTCGCGCACCTCGTCCCAGATGCCCTCGGATCGGGGGGCGGCGAAGACGCCCAACTGGAGCGCGTTGTCGCCGTGCACCAGCACCACCTGCTGGACCACACCCTGGGGGTCGGCCTGCACCCGCACCTCGACGTCGGCGATCGCCGGGATGTGCAGGCTGCCCAGGTCGAGTCGCTGCACGTCGTCGTAGCTCTCGGAGATGTCGTACGGGCCGCGCTCCAACGTCGGCGTCGCATCGCCCTGGTCCGGGACCTGGGTGGCTCGCTCGTCGCGGGTCTGCCGCTCCGCGTCGGCCCGCTTTCGGGAGAAGATCACTGCGCCTGCCCTCCGCTGTTCACACTCACCCTGCCACCTCTTCCGTCTGCCCGCGGCCCGGCTCGCTCGGCCGCCGCTCGACCCGGTCCTGGCCCGTCGGCGACGGCACCAGCCCGGCGTGCCCACCAGTGGACCCGTGCCCACCAGCCCCGCGCCGGGACGCGGGCAGCTCGACCACCGGCTCGAACCGCGCCCGCGCGACCTGCTGGACCACGAGCTGAGCGATCCGATCGCCGCGGGAGATCTTCGCCGGCACATCCCGATCATGATTGATCAGGTTGACCAGGATCTCACCCCGGTAGCCGGCGTCGACCGTACCGGGCGCGTTGAGCACCGTCACGCCGAGCCTGGCCGCCAGACCGGAGCGGGGATGGACCAGGCCCACGTACCCCTCCGGCAGCGCGATGGCCACGCCGGTGGGCACCAGGGCACGGCCGCCAGGTGGCAGCTCCACGTCCGCGGCCGCCACCAGGTCGGCCCCGGCATCGCCGGGATGCGCGTACGTGGGCAACGGCAGCTCCGGGTCGAGCAACTGCACAGGCACGGGTACGACGTCGGTCACGGGTCCCCTCTTCCGTCCGGTTCGCGGGGTGACCCTGCCATCCTGCCGGTTCGTCGAGCCGCCGTGCGCCGTACCCTCGCAGGAGTGAGCATGTCGCCCTCCCCGTCCGCCGATCAGCCGCCGGTCGCCGCCCGCTCGGCGTACACCGAGCGGTTGAATCTGCCCTGGTGGCTGTGGCTGGCCGGGCTGGTGGCCGCCGCGTTGCTGGCCGTCGAGATCTGGATGGGCGCCCCCGGCGTCCGCTCCTGGCTGCCGTTCGCCGTGCTGGTGCCGCTCACCGCGGTGGGGCTGTGGTGGCTGGGCCGGATCCGGGTCGCAGTTGCCGACGCCGAGCTGCGGGTGGACGACGCCCGCCTGCCGGTCCGTTTCGTGGCCGACGTGGTGCCGCTGGACGTGGCCGGCCGACGTGAGGTGCTCGGCGTCGGCGCGGACCCGCTCGCCTTCGTGGTGCAGCGACCGTGGATCGGCGGCGCCGTGCAGGTGATCCTCGACGATCCCGCGGACCCGACCCCGTTCTGGGTGGTGAGCACCCGCCACCCGGTCGAACTGGCCGAAGCGGTGCTGACCGCACGGGACGCCCTGTCGGTCTCCCACCCGACGGCGGGCGAGCCGGGCTGACCCGACGCCGAGGGCCGCTCAGGTGCCGGTCCGACGGCGAAGAGCCGCTCAATTGCCGGTCTGACGCCGAAGGGCCCGCTCAGGTGCCGGTCGGCGGGCCTGGGAGGGCCGCCGGTGGCGCGGGCCGGGCGATGCCCCGCCGGCGCAGGTCCATCTGGAGTTGCTCGGCCATCTGCTGGGTGGCCCGACGGTTGAGGAAGCTGGCCACCGCCGCCCCGGTCAGGAACGGCCCGAGCGTGGTGAGGTTGCGACCGAAGCGCCGCAGCAGCATGTCCCGCAACTCTTTGCGGGCGGCGGTGCCGAGCACCGCTCCAACTCCCACGCCGGGCACCATCGGGTTGACGCCGCGTTGAGTGGCCCAGGAGTGCACCAGCGCGACCGCCCGTTGGCTGCCAGCGGCCGGTAGCGCCACGCCGTGGATCTCGTGCAGCTCGCCGACGAGTTTCAGCTCCACCGCCACCACGGCCACGGTCTCGGCGGCGAGCAGCACCGGCGCGGAGAGCAGGGTCGGGGCCACCGTCCACTCGACGGCCGCGACGCCCCCACCGGCCGCGCCGATGGCGGCGGTGGTCCTCGACGCGTTACGGATGAGCCGGTCGGCCAGGGCGGTGTCGTCCAGGCCGGGGAAGTGCTGGCGCAACGTGTCCAGGTCCCGTACCGGCACGTGCGGGGCGATCTCGGCCACGGCGTCGACCATCCACCGCACGGCGGCACGGGGCTTGAACAGGTCGGAGATGCCCCGCGCACGGGCCTGCCCGACCATCCGGGTCAGTAGTTGGCGGCGTCGGGCCGGCGCGATGTCGTCCGCGGTCAACGCCGCGACGGTGGCACCGAGGTCGTCCGTGCCACGGGTGGCACCGAGGTCGTCCGTGCCACGGGTGGCACCCAGGCCGTCCGTGCCGCCTTCGGTGGTGCCGCCTCGATCGCTCATCGGACCTCCCGGTGCTGTGGCTACCCGCTACGAGTCAAGCAGGTACCCACCGCAGCCGCATGCCTACACCGGCAGCGGCGACCCCGTTCAGGAGGCCGCCGCCGGTGTTGTCGTGCTTGTCAGACGCACTCGCGGCAGATCAGCTCGCCGTTACGCTCGACTGCCAGCTGGCTACGGTGGTGGACCAGGAAGCAGCGGGCGCACCGGAACTCGTCCTGCTGCATCGGAAGCACCTTGACCGTGAGCTCCTCGTCGGCCAGATCGGCACCGGGCAGCTCAAAGCTCTCGGCGACCTCGGCCTCGTCGACGTCCACCGCGCCCGACTGTGAGTCGACGCGCCGTGCCTTGAGCTCTTCCAGGCTGTCCTCGCCGAGGTCGACCTCGTCGCGACGCGGGGCGTCGTAGTCGGTGGCCATCGGTTTCACTCTCCCATATCGATGTTGTCGCTTCCGGTTGTAACGCCGGACGACGCTGTTTCGGTTCCGCTGGCCGGCCATCACTTGTGTCGGGCACCCGACCCGAGGACCGAACGGGTCGAGCTCGCTGGGGAGACTCCCCTGCGAGCGCGGAACCTTACCCCCCCTTGGGCGAGGCATGTATACCGCCCTTGCGGCTGAGATGTACGCCCCCGCACGCGAGATTGTTCCCAATGTGACTCAGGCGACACGAAGATAGGGGTAGTAGTACCCGGTTCGCGGTCGGCGCGCCGGCATGTCGGGCTGTTTCCACGCGACGGCCGGACAACCGTTAACCTCAGCGGCGTATTCGACGGCCGGCGGCCTGAGCGATCGTTCCCGGCCGCCATCACCCACTGAGGTTCCGGGGAGCGCCCTGATGAGTTTTGCGCGCGTGCGAGCACTCGTCGTCGTCGGCCTGCTGGCGATCATCGCCCTGGTCTTCGTCGTCGTGGCCGTGGTCCGCGACAGCCAGGGCAACGTGGGCACCGCGGCGGGTTGCCCCGAGGGCTGGCCGCTGGCGGATCTGACCCTGCGCGAGCGCAAGGACGTCAAGATCAACGTTTTCAACGCCACGGATCAGCCCGGCCTCGCCCACACCGTCGCCGACGAGTTCAGCAATCGACAGTTCCAGGTCAAGAAGACCGGGAACGAGAAGAAGGTCGACAGCGTCGCGGTGCTGCGGTACGGCCCGAAGGGCGTCGGTTCCGCGCACCTGCTCCAGGCGTACTTCCTCAACAACGCCGTGCCGGGCTACGACCCGAAGCGCGCCGACGACACCGTGGACGTGGTGCTGGGCAACCGCTTCCAGCAGCTCGCCACCACTACCGAGGTCAACCAGTCGCTCGGCGACTCGGGCCCCCCGGAGGCACCCAAGGGCGCCTGCCCGTCCCCACCCGCCAAGTGACGGCGTAACCGGTCCCCCGCGGCGCCAGGCCGGCGACCGGTAGCGACCCGGCCCACCGGCGGGAACCCGGCCCACCGGCCGGAGCCGGGTGCCGGAAGGCCGGAGCCGGCCGCTCAGAGCCGGCCGACCTGGTCCGCCGGTCAGGGGCCGCCGGAGGCGTCCAGCGCGGCCAACCGGTCGTGCAGCGGCGCGAAGAGCGCGGGCGGTGCCGCGACCACCAGGTCCGGCCCCGGCGGCCGACCGGCCAGGCCAGCGACCCGGACCCCCGCCTCGGCGGCCACCAGCCCGCCAGCCGCCAGGTCCCAAGCCGCAAGACCCTTCTCGAAGTACGCGTCGAGCCGCCCCTCGGCGACCAGGCAGAGGTCCAGCGCCGCGGCGCCGAGCCGGCGGATGTCCCGTACGTGTGCGATCAGCCCGGCCACCACCTGCGCCTGGTGCGCCCGACGGCCGGCGTCGTACCCGAAGCCGGTGCCCACCAGCGCCTGCCCCAGGTCCACCTCGCCGGAGCAGCGCAGGCGTGCACCGTCGCGCCAGGCCCCGCCGCCGGCCGTGGCGGTCCATTCCTCGCCGGTACTCACGTTGCGCACGACGCCGGCAACCACCACCCCGTTCACCTCGGCGGCCAACGAGACAGCGGAGTACGGCAGCCCGTAGAGGTAGTTCACAGTGCCGTCGATCGGGTCGACGATCCAGCGCACTCCGCTGTGCGCCGCACCGGCGGCTTCCTCGCCGTACTCCTCGCCCAGCACCGAGTCGTCGGGGCGTAGCGCGGCCAAAGCGGCGAGGATCTGCCGCTCGACCGCGCGGTCGGCGGCGGTGACCACGTCGGTGACGGTGCTCTTGGTGGCGGCGACGACGACCCCCTCGGCACGCATCCGGTACGCGGTGTCCGCCGCGTCCCGAGCCACCTTCACCGCGATGGTCAACAGCTCCGACGGTGTCGTAGCCGAGTTGGTCATGATTCGCCTCTTTCCGCACTCCGAGTGCATGTGGGTGGGTGAAACTACCGACCCAGCCTCGGAAGATCATCGTTCCCGACGCCGTACGACGGCACCAGAGCAGGATCTTCGGCGCCGGGATCCGCTGCGACGTGGGCGCACCGCACCGCCCTCGAAGCTTGAGCGGCCGACCTCCGCCAATATGCCCCTTTCGGTTGGTAATGTCGCTTAAGTGCTTACCGCCCCGTCCACGCTCGGCTCACAACCGTTGCCCAACCGCGACCCGGTGGGGACGCCACCGGCCAGGCCGACAACGACCCCGGTGATCCACACGCGCACCCTCGCAACCGCCACGTCGACCACGTACTGCCTGCTCAAACGGCAGTTCGGACACGTTCTGCGCGCCACCCGGCGCAACGACGGAAGCCCTTCGCCGGAGGCGCGGCTATCATTACCGCGAAGCCCATATCTCCACCCCACCGACGGTCCCCACCGGCGGTACGCGGTGCGGAGCAGGATGATCGCCGCAGACGGCGTTACAATTCACCCCTGCCCACGCGGCACGGACCGCCGACCACCGGCCGGACCGTGACACGAGGGTCCCTCAACCACATCGCCCGGCACGGTAACCCTCGCTGCGCTGGACGAACCCGCCGTGCCCGCTCTTCGCCTCCGGAAGGTCATTCGTGACAGAACCCCGCCAGCCCGGCGCCGACGTTCGCTCGCTCACCGACACCCTGATCGCCCACGCCCAGAGCGCCGGTGGTCAGCTCACGTCGGCTCAGCTCGCGCGCACCGTCGAGTCCGCCGAGGTGACTCCGGCCCAGGCCAAGAAGATCCTGCGGGCGCTCTCCGAGGCGGGAGTGACCGTCGTGGTGGACGGCTCGGCGAGCACCCGCCGCCGCGTCGCCGCGGCCCGCTCGACCACGCCCGCGTCCCGGGCCACCACCGCCAAGACCACCAAGAAGGCCGCCGCGCCGGCTCCGAAGCAGGCACCCGCCGGCGACGACGCCCCGGCGACGTCGGCCCCGCGCAAGGTGGCCGCTCGCAAGGCGACCGGCGCCGAGGCCGCAATGGCGACGCCGACGAAGGCGACCAAGTCGACCCGAGCCACCAAGGCGACGGTGGCAGCGGCTGCCGGGGCCAAGCCGACCAAGGCTGGCGGCAAGGCCAAGGGCGAGGGCGCCGAGGGCGAGATCGACCCGGAGGAGCTGGCCGCCGCGATCGAGGACGTGGTGGTCGAGGAGCCGGCCGAGCTGGCCCAGGCAGCCGAGACCGACGCCGCCGCCTCGGCGACCGACAACGACTTCGAGTGGGACGACGAGGAGTCCGAGGCCCTCAAGCAGGCGCGACGCGACGCCGAGCTGACCGCCTCCGCCGACTCCGTCCGGGCGTACCTGAAGCAGATCGGCAAGGTTCCGCTGCTCAACGCCGAGCAGGAGGTGGAGCTGGCCAAGCGGATCGAGGCCGGGCTCTACGCCGCCGAGCGGCTGCGGGCCGCCGACGAGGGCGAAGAGAAGCTCGTCCGGGAGATGGTCCGTGACCTGGGCTGGATCTCCCGCGACGGCGAGCGGGCCAAGAACCACCTCCTGGAGGCGAACCTCCGACTGGTGGTGTCGCTGGCCAAGCGCTACACGGGCCGTGGCATGGCCTTCCTCGACCTGATCCAGGAGGGCAACCTCGGTCTGATCCGGGCCGTTGAGAAGTTCGACTACACCAAGGGCTACAAGTTCTCCACATACGCCACCTGGTGGATCCGACAGGCCATCACCCGCGCCATGGCCGACCAGGCCCGCACCATCCGCATCCCCGTGCACATGGTCGAGGTCATCAACAAGCTCGGCCGCATACAGCGTGAGCTGCTCCAGGACCTGGGCCGCGAGCCCACCCCGGAGGAGCTGGCCAAGGAGATGGACATCACACCCGAGAAGGTGCTGGAGATCCAGCAGTACGCTCGGGAGCCCATCTCACTGGACCAGACCATCGGTGACGAGGGCGACAGCCAGCTCGGCGACTTCATCGAGGATTCCGAGGCCGTCGTCGCCGTCGACGCCGTCTCGTTCTCGCTCCTGCAGGACCAGCTCCAGCAGGTGCTGCAGACGCTCTCCGAGCGTGAGGCGGGCGTGGTACGTCTGCGCTTCGGCCTGACCGACGGCCAGCCGCGGACGCTCGACGAGATCGGCCAGGTCTACGGGGTGACCCGGGAGCGGATCCGGCAGATCGAGTCCAAGACGATGTCCAAGCTGCGTCATCCGTCCCGGTCGCAGGTCCTCCGGGATTACCTGGACTGAGCAGGTTTCGTCAACCGAACGTGTCGTTTTGACCACCTGGTGTGCAACACCAGATGGTGATCGTCCGGATGCACGAATGTGATCGTTGACGTGGCACCCTGGGTGCACGGCACACTGTCCCTTCCAGGTGTGACCTCGGTCCCCCGCGGGCACACAGGGAAGGCAGTGCCTAGTAAGGGTGTTGCACGATAGGTGAGCAACGACCGAAGAGATTGTTCATCGGTGACGACCAGAGGAGGAAGGCGATGACCCCGACCCTCACGCCGCCGCCCGTCACGGCGGCTCCCCCAGCCGCCGATGAACGGTGCGACCGCTGCAATGCTGCCGGGAAGCTCCGGATCACTCTGGCGGGTGGGAGCGAGTTGGTGTTCTGCGGGCACCACGCGAACAAGTACGCGGAGGATCTCGTGAAGATCACCGAGCGGTTCGCAACGGAGCCCGATTTCAGCTGGCGTGGCGCCGATCTGATGGCGAACTAAATCCGCAAACCGACATAGCTGACCGGAGGCACCCCGAGGGTGCCTCCGGTCAGCTCTTTCTGTCTGGACACCCCCGCGCCCCGCGCCCCGCGCCCCGCGCCCCGCGCCCCGCGCCCCGCGCCCCGCGCCCCGCGCCCCGCGCCCCGCGCCCAAGATCCG